>JAAYIH010000016.1 GCA_012523545.1 Bacillota bacterium | reverse complement strand
TCGCCGATGATTTTATCGGTGAACTTGAGCTTGCCCTTTTCCACCGTCACCACCCGCACCCTTTCCACGTCCACCACCACCGCCTTGGGACCGGCGGTGTATTCGTGGATGTCGAACTTTTTGCCCGAGAGGTAAGCGTCGACATATGCATTCAGGGCCGCCATGAAGTCGATATAGCCATTCTTATCGTCCAGGTATAACTGGACCGGGTGTTTCATGTATTCGTCAAAGAGGATGGATTTGCCGCCCAAGGCTTTGTCGACGTAGGCTGCAATGAGGAGGTCAAAGTCAAATTCGTACAGGTCGCTGCCGTCGGAAGTGACATATCCGACTATTTTGGCCTCGGCCAGCCCGGGCAGCGCCAGGGTGAGCGCGGCCGCCAGCAACGAGCAGATAATTTTGGTGGGTTTAAGTTTTCTAATGGCCATCACCCCCTGTGTGCGTTTTGCCGGTGGGCTTACTTCTTGCTGACCTTGACATTGCTCTTTTTGGCCAGGTCTTTAGGAACTACACCCCAAAAAGCTTTTTTACCGGAATGGTAATAAAACTCTATGTCGCCAATTTGGACGGTGTACCCGCTGGGGTTCGGGTCATACAGGTAAACATAGACTAGTTCATATCCTGGTGGAGCTGGATTATCCGGTTCGGTATCGATTTTAAACGTCTTGACCTCACTCAAGGCATGCACCGTAACGGTGAAGGTCCTGGTCCGCATGGCATAGCCCTCCTTGCTGGCTTCCACGGTAATGACGGCTTTGCCCGGTTTCTTGGCCGTCACCGTCAGCTGGTTGCCCGACAGCGAACCCGTGGCCACGTCGGTGTTGCCGGACCAGGCGGTGAGTTTGGCGTCGTCGGGCTCGGGCCGGAGGGTCTTGGAACCCGCTTCGCCCGGCAACAGGCTGATGTTGGTCAGGCTGTTCAGGCCCACCTGGGGCAGGGGAACCGGGTCGGGCTCCCTGGTGTACTCCTCGCCGGCAATGGTGACTGTCAGGCCTTCCTTGGTGACGATGTCGGCGGGACGCCTGTCCATGGTGACGCCGTCGTGGTTGATGACCGCCTTGTCAATCTGGCCCAGGCCGGTGAAGCCTGCCCGGGCGTTGATTTCCGCGTATTCCACAGAGGCGCCATCAGCCAGGGCGACGCTGACGGCAGTCTCCAGCGGGGGAATCAGCAGCCGGGCGATGCTGCCGGCGTGCAGTTCCAGGAAAATACCGTCGGAGCGGCAGGTCACGTCCCCCAGCTGGCCCTGGAGGGGGAACAGGCCGGGGCAATTGAGGTCCAGGGCGTGCACGCTGCCGGCGCCCGTCAGTTGAAACTTGGCATTGGCGGTCAGGGTTTCGACGCCTGCGTCCTGGGCCAGGTCCAGCACGGCGCCGGGAACGGCGATGCTGACGGCCTGGATGTGGCCCCGGGTGACCTTGACGTCTGCTTTGGCTTCGATGTCAACGGCGTCGAAGTCGCCCAGCAGCAACACCCGCTTTTCGGTTTTGATGCGGACATCTTTAAAGCCGGGCGCGCCGGGGTCAAGGCCGTCTTCCTGGAGCTGGGCTTGTCCTTCCAGCAGGGTCAGGCCGATGCCGGTTCGCCCCCGGGCGACAATGGTGAGGGCGCCGTCATGTTGTTGAACCAAAATCCTGCCCGCGGTGCAGTCGACCAGTAAGAGTTTGTAACTGCCGCCGCGGATAATCAGGTCTCCCTGGACTTCCACCCGGTCCAGGGTAACTGTCCCCTGGCCGATCTCCTCGCTGAGGATGAGGTCGCCGGTGACCAGGGTGTTTTGCAGGGTGACGCCGGAAGTAATGATGGTGGTATTGTCATCGATTATTTCCATGGCCGGCGGGCCGTAAGTGCCGGGGTCGGCTATTATGTTGCTGGCCTTTGCCTGCGGCAGGCCGAGGTATTGGTACATCAAAAAACCGCCGATGAGAAAGTTGAGTGCCAATGAGAACGCCAACAGTACCGAAGTTGCTTTTTTCAAATGACCACCATCCCTTGCGCGTTTTCATTTTTTACTTCGACAAAGAACCCCCTAATCCTGCTATTTTCGCCTTGTTTTTCGCCATTCTTCCGGCCTTGGCGCCGGCGGCAAAGCAGGGAAAAGAGGGAACGGTCTTGAATAATAACCAGATATTGAAAAAATTGCCTGAATTGGCGTCTGGCGCCAATGGGCAAGGGAGGTTTGGCTGTGTTACAGGTCGCGGGACTGAGCAAGAAATTTACGCGCACAGTGCCGGTAAAGGGCGGCAGGAAAAAACGGCGGGAGGAATTCTTTGCCGTCGACGACGTAAGTTTTGACCTCAAGCCCGGCGAGATTCTGGGCATCATCGGGCCCAACGGCGCCGGCAAGACTACGTTGCTGCGCATGCTGGGGGGAATCATGACTCCCACTGCGGGTACGGTAACTTTGCTGGGGCGGACTTTTGCCCAGGACCCCAACGCCTACCGGCGCGCCATCGGCTATCTCTCCGGCAATACCAAGCTGTACGGGCGCCTGACCCCCTGGGAACTGCTCTTCATTTTCGCCGACCTGTACGGCATTCCCCGCCCCGTTGCCCGGGCCCGAACCGAGGAAATTATCCGGGCTTTGCAAATTGCCGAATTTGCCCACAACCGCATCGAGACCCTGTCCACCGGGCAGACCCAGCGTGTGTCCATTGCCCGCTGTCTCATCCACGCACCGGAGGTGTACATATTTGACGAGCCCACCCTGGGCCTGGACGTCCTCAGCAGCTATGCCATCATCCGGTTCATGCAGTCCGAGGGCGCCAGGGGCAAGGGCGTGGTGTATTCCACCCATTACATGGAGGAAGCCGAAGACATTTGTACCCGTATAATTCTCATCCACAAGGGTTCGGTCATTGCCCAGGGCAGTCCCGAAGAGCTGCGGCGGGCCACCGGCGCCGCCAACATCCGCCAGGCCTTTATAGCTTTGCTGAGGGAGAGGGGTGAGTGCATTGACCAGTTTTAGGTTTTCGGCCCTGCGCGCCGTCTTTAGAAAGGAAATCATCGACGTCCTCCGGGACAAGCGGACCCTGGCCGCCATGATCCTCATTCCCCTGTTTCTCTACCCCCTGCTCATCCTCATCACATCGCAAGTCACCTTGCTGGTGCTGGAATCCCGGGAGGAGCAGGTGTTGCCGGTGGCCTTTGCCTTCTCCATGGACGCCGGCCTGGCGCAAATGGTGCTGGAGGAAGCGGACCATTACAAGCTCAGCGTGCAGGGCGTCAACGATGCCGCCCTGGCCCTGGACCAACAGCACATCGCCGCTTACGTTACCCGCCAGCCCGGCCCCGTCTACCACATCCACTTTAAATCTTCCGAGCCGGGCAGCCGCGAGGCGGCGAATCGCCTTGGCAGCTTGCTCAAGGATTACCAGCAGCGGCTCAGCCGCGCCAGCCTGGAAGAGGCCGGCCTCGACCCCGAAGCTGTTTTGACGCCCTTCCGGTACGAATTCCAGGATGTAACCGCCGACGAAGAGAGGACGGGCCTGTTTCTGGGCGCCATCCTGCCCTTTATGCTGGTGGTGGGGGTCGTCACCGGCGCCATCTACCCTGCCATCGACGTCACTGCGGGGGAGAAGGAGAGGGGCACCATGGAGACCCTGCTTACCCTGCCCGTCAGCAATGCCGAACTGATGGGTGGCAAGTTTCTGGCCGTGGCCTGCATGGCGGTGGCGGCGGCGCTGCTCAACTTTCTGTCCCTGGCTCTGGTGGGCAATTACATCGCCGGCACCTTAGCCGCCACTGCGGGCGGAGAGTTCCTGTCCTTTGCCTGGGGGGCCATGGCGCTGCCTTTCGCAGTCACATTGCTGTGCATAGTGGTGTTTTCGCTCTTTGTCAGCGCTGCGGTGCTGTGCATCACTTCCTTTGCCCGCAGCTTTAAAGAGGCCAACAACTACGTCACCCCGTTGCTGCTGATCTTCTCCCTGCCGCCGCTGCTGGCCGTTATCCCGGAATTTGAGCTCACCCCCGTGACGGCGGCCATTCCCGCCGTCAACATCGCCCTGCTCATCCGCGACGTGCTGGTCAGCCGGACCTGCGGTCCCGAAACGGCTATCGTCCTGGCCAGCAACGTCGCCTATGCCGTGCTGGGCGTCATCCTCCTGTCCCGTATTTTCAACTCCGAGAACATCCTCTTTGGCCAGGGGGAGTTGCGCCTGCTGGAGCGCCGGAGCTTGCTCATCAAGGGCAGCTCCCTGACCCCCGGCGACGGCGTGGTGCTGTTTATCCTCGGCCTGCTGGCCCTGTTTTACCTAGGTTCGGCCTGGCAGCTTAAATGGGGTTTTGCCGGCCTCGCTGCCACCCAGGGCCTGATCCTGGCCATGCCGGTGTTGCTGGCCCTGTACCTCAAAGCGGATATGGCCCGGGTCTTTCGCTGGTACCTGCCCCGGATGCGGGGCGTGGCGGCGGGGGTATGCTTGTGGCTGGGGGCCCTGCTTGCCGCCCTGCTGGCCGGCGAGCTGATGATGCGCCTTTTCCCCCACAGCAGGAGCGTGTTCGAAGGGCTGACCCGGGTGCTGAAGGGAGACAACTTGCCGCTGACCCTGGCGGTGGTGGCCCTGCTGCCCGCCGTCTGCGAAGAGGCGTTTTTCCGGGGCTTCATCTTCTCGGCCCTGCGGGGGGCGGATAAGCCCTGGTCGGCCATTGCGGTGTCCAGCCTGATGTTTGCCCTTTTTCACCTGCAGCCGGCGCGCATGCCCGCCACCTTCATTCTCGGCGTGGCCCTGGCTTTGGCGGCGTACGGAACGGGTTCCCTCTGGGTCCCCGTCCTCATGCACTTCCTCAACAACGCCGTGGGCGTGCTGTCGCTGTTTTACCCTGAAGCATACCTGCGCGTGCAGCGGGTGTTGGATACCGGCCGGCCGCCGTGGAATGCCGTCCTGGCCCTGGCGGCAGCGGCGCTGTTGCTGGCGGCGGGCTGGATATTGCTGCCCCGCAAACCCGGCCGGCGCCGGCAGCAGGCCGAAGCTGACTAGGCTCTTTGCCTTTCCAGTAATTACCACGGTTTTTCGCGTCCCGAACCATTATTTTTACAGTATAATTGGAGTATATATTGGTACTCTAAACTGCTTAACGACTGGCATGGGGTGATACCGTGGTTAAGAAAATTACCGCGGCGCTGCTCGGCGCGGCGGTGGTTCTGACCCTTTGGTTTGTTTCTCCCTGGTCATGCCGGGCCAGGCCCGTCGCCATTTATATCGGGGGCGACGTCGTCGAGGTCAGCACGCGCAGCCGCATAGTGGGTGATATCCTGGCCGAGGCAGGCATAACCCTCGATCCGCAAAGAGAGCGGGCAATCCCCTCCGTCGAGGCGGAGCTGGACTTGCCCCTGATCTTCATCGACCGGGCGGCCGAGGTGGTCATCCGGGCCGACGGCCGCGAATGGCAGGCGGTGACCTGGGCCAGGACGGTGGCCGAACTGTTGCAGGAACAAGGGCTAAGCGTCGAGGGCGACCTGGTGGACCCGCCCCTGTTGCAGAGCATCAAGTCCGGCCACGAGATAACCGTTATCCGGGTGGAGCGGGAACTGCTGGTGCGGGAGGAGCCCATCCCGGCCCAGACTGCGGTAAAAAAAGACAACTCCCTGCCCTTGGGCAAGGAGGTTGTGCACAAAAAGGCTCGGGACGGAGTCAAGCGGGTAACCTATGAAATTGTGTACCATGACGGAGAAGAGGTGTCCCGGCAAGCGGTGGCAGAAGAAGTGCTGGTCCCGCCCGTCGACGGCGTCATTTTACGGGGGACCAGGGCTGCCGCTTCCCGCGGCGTGCTCAGCGTCCAGGAGGGCACCGCCTCCTACTACGGCGCCCAGTTCCACGGGCGCAGGACGGCCAGCGGCGTTCCCTTTGACATGAACGCCATGACGGCAGCCCATCTGACCCTGGAGTTCGGGACAATGGTGCGGGTGACCTACCTCAAGACGGGCAAGTCGGTGGTGGTGGAAATTAACGACCGCGGACCCCACGTGCCCGGCCGCATCATCGACCTCTCCGCCGCTGCTGCCAAGGCCATCGGGCTCTACGCCGACGGCATCGGCAAGGTCAAAGTGGAAGTGCTGGAGTAGGCGCCGGCACTGTCTTTACCGTTTCTTTTTCCGATACTGCTTTTTGGGGCGCGCGTTCTGCGCCTTTTTTTCTTGCCGGGCCGCCCGCCAGCACATGGCGGCGGCGCCCAGGCTGAGAACGCCCCACACCAGCAGGTCTTTGTACTGGGTGCCGATGCCGGCGCTGAAGCTCAGCAGGCCCGCCAAGATCAGGAACCACAGCGAAACCCTGGGCAGGGAGAAGGCAAAGGAGCCTGCGGCGAGGAACAGCAACCCCACCCAGATGCCGGTGTTGCCGCCGTGTTCCAGCGACTCTTCGCCCAGGTAAGCGCCGCTGCAGCTCAGAGCCGACGCCTGCAGCAACACCAGCACGCCCAGCACAAGAGACAAAACGCCTGCCGCTGTTTTCACAGCAATCCCTCCCGTACAGTTGAGCAAAAAAGGAGGGGGACCAGGCGGTCCCCCGTTTCCCAACCGGGTTTCCCGGTTTACTTAACGTACATTTTGCCCACCACGTAATTGACAAAGCTGTTGGGCAGCAGTTTGTTCAGGAATACGAACAGCTTGTACTTAAGGCCTATGGTGTACAGGGGCTTGACCCGTTTCTTGCGCGCGATTTTGTACACCTGGGCGGCGATGTACTCCGGCGTCATGCCGTTTTGTTCGTCCCGCTCCATGACGGCTATGCTGCGGCTGATGGCGCCGCCATAGACTTCGTTGCCCTCCAGAGAGGTGACCCGGGCCGAGGTAAATTCTGTCCTGACATCTCCCAGCTGCAGGGCGCAGATGCTGACGCCGAAAGGTTTCAGTTCATTGGCCAGGGCGTTGGTCAGTATGTTGACGGAAGCTTTGGTGGCCGAGTAAAAGGACTGGAAGGGGATGGCGAACACCGCCGCCGCCGAGGAAATGTTGATAATCCTGCCCCGGGTGGTCTTGAGCAGGGGCAGGGCCGCCTTGATGCAGGCCAGGACGCCGAAGAAGTTGACGTCGAACTGGCGTCTGGCATCTTCCAGCTTCGTAAATTCCGCCGCTCCGGCAATACCGAAACCGGCGTTGTTGACCAGCAGGTCCAGGCGCCGGCATTCCGCCTCAATTTGCGCCATGGCCCTGGCCACCGCCTCTTCGTCGGTGACGTCGGTGGCGATGTCCCTGATCCCGTCCGTCTCCGCCGGCCGGCGGCTGAGGTTGTAGACCACCCAGCCTTTGCTGGCCAGCAGCCTGGCTATGGCCAGTCCGATGCCCCGGGAGGCGCCGGTGACGGCAGCTACTCTGGCGCCGCTCATATCAGGCCGGCCTCCGTGAGCACGGCTTGAATGATGTCGGCTGCTTCATCCAGCAGTTCTTCGGTGTGGGTGGCCATTATGCTCAGGCGCAACAGGCATTCGTTGGGCGGCGTGGCCGGCGGCAGCACGGGATTGACGTAAACCCCGGCGTCGAAGAGCTGCTTGTTGACCTGCAGGGTAGTAAGGGCATCCCGGGTGTAGATGGGGATGATGGGGGTAGGGGTATCCTTGATGCTTACCTTCCTGTCCCGCAGGGCTTTTTTCATGTACCGGGACAGCTCGGCCAGCCTTTCCACCCGTTCGGGCTGGTTGCGCAGGATTTCCAGGGCCTTGGCTGCGGCGGCGCAGCTGGCGGGGGGAATGGAGGCCGAGAAGATAAAGGGGCGCGATTTGTGGCGCACGTATTCCGCCACCGTGCGGGAGGCGGCCATGTACCCGCCCAGGCTGGCCAGGGACTTGGAAAAGGTGCCCATGATGATGTCCACTTCGTCTTCCAGGTTGAAGTGGGAGGCGGTGCCCCGGCCGCCTTCGCCCAGCACGCCCAGGCCGTGGGCGTCGTCCACCATAACCCTGGCGTTGTATTTTTTCTTCAGCTCGACGATGTCCGGCAGGCGGCAGATATCGCCGCTCATGCTGAAGACGCCGTCGGTGACGATAAGTTTGCCGGCGTCGTACGGGATGCTGGCAAGCACCCGTTCCAGATCGTCCATGTCCGAGTGCCGGAAGCGCAGGTGCTTGGCGAAGCTGAGCCGGCAGCCGTCGTAAATGCTGGCGTGATTTTCTCTGTCGGAGATGATGTAATCCCTGTGGCCGCATACCGCGCTGATGATGCCCAAATTGGTCTGGAAGCCGGTGGAAAAGACGATGACGGCTTCTTTGCGCAGAAAGCTGGCCAGCTCCCGCTCCAGAGCGGTGTGGAGGCTCAGGGTGCCGTTGAGAAAACGGGATCCCGAACAGCCGCTGCCGAATTGCTTAATGGCGTCGATAGCGGCCTGTTTAACTTCTTCGTGGGAGGTCAGGCCCAGGTAGTTGTTGGATCCCAGCATGATGCGGCGTTTGCCTTCCATGATTACTTCCACATCCTGATGGGACTGGAGCTCGTGGAAGTAGGGGTAAAGCCCCATAGCTTGTACTTCCTTGACCTCGGTAAAGTTCTCGCACTTCTGGAAAAGGGACATATTATTCCTCCTTCGTCCCCCAGGCTCCCCAGACCTGAGGGTAAAAAATATACCGTGGTACTTGACGGGAAAAAGTCCCGGCCGGGCCTCCTTTCCGGCGGTGGTATTGAAAGAATATAATTACATCTCGTCCTATTATAATACATAAACCCCCGGGGGTGAAGCCCCCGCGCCCGGTTTGCAGCGGCGCAGGGGATTGCAAAAAGCCGTGCCCGCAGGCACGGCAAGCGCATTTAATCGCCGTATTCGATTTTCAGCCACGTTCCGTCGTTAAAGAGAATCTTTATCTCCAGTTCCTCCCAGCTTCCTTCCCAGTCAAAGGCTGTGAGGACGGCGTCGGCGATTTCCCGCCTGGACATGGCCGGGCTAAAGCGCAGTTTCTCCAGCCGCGGCGCCAGGTACTCCAGGGCCAGGTTTCCTTTCAGCTCAAAATCGCGGCCCATTTTATCCTTGCGCTCCACCTTGGCTTCCACTTTGCCGTTGCTGCGCCTAATTTTTACTTCCAGCTCCCTGCCCCGCCCCTCGATTTCCACTTCCAGGGAGCGGAAGGGGAGGGCAGGTTCCGGCGCCGGTTTGGGGGAGTCCTTTTTCTGCCGTTGGATGCGGATTTTCTGCCCGTCGGCAAAATCGATATTGATTTTGAGCTTTTTCCAGGGCTGCTCCCAGTTGAAGGCAGCCAGCACGGCTTCGATAATCTCGTCTTCGGTCATGGCCTCCGCCAGGTTCAGTGCGGCCAGAACGGAGGTCAGGTATTCCACGGCTTCGCTGCCTTCCAGCTCAACCTTTTCGCCCTTTTCCCGGCGCTTGACTTCGGCCCGGGTGCTGCCTTGCTCATGCTCGTATTCCGCTTCCAGTTCCGCCTGTTCGCCTTCAATTTCCAGCTCCAGACAGCGCACCGTTGTGTCCGGCGCGGGAGCGGGCTCGGCCGGGTCATTTTCGTCCCGTTCGAGGGCTACAATAATAACAGAGCCGTCGTGGAATTTTACCGTCAGTTTGAATTCGGTATAGCCATGATCCCAGGCAAAGGCAGACAGCACCTTTGCGGCGATGTCTTCCTCCGCCATGGTTGCGTCCAGTTCCAGTGCGGCGAAAATGGGTTTTAAGTATTCCACGGCCCGCCAGCCCGTCAGCCTGATTTCTTTGCCATCGTTTTGGATTGTCACCCTGGCTTTGCCCCAGGCTCCCCAGGCCTTGCAGACGACTTTCAGTTCGTGCTCGCCGGCTTCCGCTTCCAGGACAAAGATGCGGTAAGGAAGCCTGGGCGACAGTTCCCGTTCCATTTCCCCGGTAAAGCAAAACCTCCTGAAAAAGCGCCGGAAGAAATGCCAGGGTAAATGCCGGAGGGAACCGCTGCCGGTTTCGTCGACATCCGGAGCGGCGCCGGTGGTGCCCGGCTCGTCATCTCCGTGCCCGTCCTCCGCCGGCGGCGCGGCCAGGGCCGGCAGCACAGACATCGCCATGATCAGGAGCGCAATAATGCCCAACCGAAAAAATCCCATCATTATATATCGCCTCCCACTTACAATATTCGCCATTTGCCCGCCTGTTTTGAGGGTGAGCCAGGGTGCGGCAGGAAAATCGGCATTTATGGAGAATGTTTTTTATAACTTTGTTATAACCATAATGGCAATTTCACCCGGCCCCGGGCCCGGATAAACTGTCCTGCTGAGCCGGGCGGCTGTAAATATGTATATAACCGTATATCAAAGGAAGATTTTTACCGGCACAACTCCTTGACTAATAAACCGGGGGACGTATAATATACACAGAGCAGTTGCCCTTTCAGACAATTAAAATAAGTGTGCCTAATGGTTGTCGGCCGGGCCTATTGCGCCAAAAAGATTATATTTTACGAATATTGTTTTGAAGGATTTTAGGAATTTATAGTGAATATATGTTCATTGAGATGTGACCAAGCAATTAAATCAGGCATAAATCCTGCACTGAAACGCACCCTTGTACCACTCACCCTTAAGGAGGTGATTGTTGGGCAAGCTGGAGTTTGCACAAATAATTATGCCGTTCAATAAAAGAAGGGAGGATTAACTAGCGTGTTGAGGAAGAAGAGTTTATTTGTCTTACTGGTCCTCGCTATGGTCTCCGCGCTGGTCATTACCGGCTGCAAGAAAGACGACCAGCCTGCGCCGAGCGGAGCAGCTCTGGGCCAAATAACCTTTAAGATTGTTGATAAGCCCGCTGAGGCTGTTCTGCAACTGCAGGATGGCACCATCGACATCTGGGCTTTCAACATTACCGACCAGACTCTCTACGAAACCCTCATCGAAGACGACAGGCTCGATTTCCGTATCTCCTACGGTTCATACAGCGAAATCCGGTTCAACCACTGGGGCCCGACCTTTGAGGACGGACGGTTTAACCCGTTCCACGACCATCAGATCCGCGAGGCCATGAACTGGCTGGTGGACCGGAAGTACATCGTCGATGAATACCTTGGCGGTCTGGGCGAGCCCAAGTGGACTTTCCTGGGCAAGAAGTTCCCCGACTCCGCCATCCGCTACCCGCACATCATTGCAGAAATCGAAGAGCACTATGCCCACAATCCTGAAAAGGCCAAGGAAGTAGTCACCGAGCGCATGGGAGCCCTGGGTGCGGAGCTGAAAGACGGCAAGTGGTACTATGACGGCCAGCCGGTCACCCTCATCGGCCTGGTTCGCGCCGACCTGCCTCCGTATCCCCAAGCTGGACACTACTTCAGCGGTCTGCTGGAAGACCTTGGCTTTACCGTTGAAATCAAGGAGCTCCCCGGTAGCGAAGCCAACCCGATCTGGACCGGGACTCATCCCAAGGACGGTCAGTGGAGCTTCTACACCGGCGGCTGGTCTTCCCCGTCCATTCCGCGGGATTCCGCCCACACCTTCGACCAGTTCTACACCCACCGGGTAATGCCTTACGCCGTTTTCACCACCCTGCAAGACATTCTTGAAAAAGATTTCCCCGAACTGGACGAAGCTTCCAACAGGTTGCGCCAGAAGCTGTTCAGCACTCTGGAAGAGCGCGAAGAGCTGTTTAAAACCGCTCTTTGGGAATCCATGAAGATGTCCAACCAGATCTGGATTTGCGACAAGGGCGGCGCCAACCCCTTCCGCTCTAACATTAGGACTGCCGTCGACCTGGCCGGCGGTATCGGCGATCCTTCCTGGGTATTCACCACCCACCGCGTTGACGAGAACAACAATATCGTCATGGGTGCCAACATCAACTTTGGCGCTCCCAACCTGATCCTCGAGCCTTATAACCCTGTCTCCGGGTCTTCTTACACCTACGACATGCTGATTACCCGCAAGGCTTTGGGCGACGCCGGCATCCTGCCCGACCCGCGTGACGGACTCTATCACGCCAAGCGGATTAAGAGTGCCCACGTCGTCATGGAAAAAGGTCTGCCGGTTGGAAAGACCCACGACTGGGTAACCCTCGAGTTTGCCGACGAGATTAAAGTGCCCGAAGATTTCTGGGCAGACTGGGATGCCAAGGAACAGCGGTTCATCACCGTTGGCGAAAAGTATCCCGATGGCGTAACCGCCAAGCGCAAGTCCGTCGTGGTATATCCCGACGATATCTTCGATCGTCCGCTCCATGACGGCAGCAAGCTCTCCGTCGGCGACTTCGTCATGGCGATGATCGTCAACATCGACCGGGGCAAGCCCGACAGCCCGATCTTTGACCCGAGCGAAGAAGCTACCGTTGCAGCTAGCCTCCTCGCGCTGAAAGGTTTCAAGATCACCAGCACCAATCCGCTGACCATTGAAACCTACAGCGACACCTGGTACATGGATGCCGAGTACAACGTCTCTACCTGGTGGCCTGAGTACGGCGGTTATGCCTGGGGCGGCTACTGGCACATGATTGCTGTCGGCTGCCTGGCCGAGGAAGCTCAGGAGCTGGCCTTCTCCAAGGTCAAGGCTGACGAGCTCAGCGTAGACCAGATGGACTACACCAAGGGCGAAAGCTTGCCGATCCTCAAGAAGCACCTGGACAGAGCAGCTGAAACGAATTATATCCCCTACGCTCCGACTCTCGGCGAGTACATCACCGAAGAGGAAGCCGCTGAGCGCTGGCAGAACCTCCAGAACTTCTACGAGAAGTACGGACACATCTGGGTAGGCTCTGGGCCTTACATCCTCAAGTCCGTGCACGCCATTGAAAAAGTAGTGGTTATGGAAGCGTTCGAAGCCTATCCCGATCCCGTGGATCAGTGGTTCTTCCTCCTCGAAGAACTCGCCGCCGAGTAAACAGAGCATTCACTACACCAGTTACTAGCCAATACACGCAACAGAAGGGGACCGAGGGTTCGACCTTCGGTCCCTTTTTGTTAGCATACTGAGCAGCGATTGAGGAAAAGACGGATTCTAGAGTGAGGAGAGTTCACGATGAAAACTGTACTGAAGCTGGTAAGGTTTTTGCTGACAAGGTCAGTATCGCTTCTCATTACCGTAACCATAGCCGTATACCTCACTGTATTTCTCGCCAACTGGGGCGGCCAGCTGGACGAAGCGCGCAGGAACAACATTCTGTTTGCTGTTACAATGCAATTTACGGACAACCCTGTTTACCAGGCAATGCCCCGTGAAGAAGTGAATAAGCTGATTCAAGCCAGATACGAGCAGGAGATCAAACGCCTGGGTTTGGACAAGCCGTTTCTTGTCCGCAGCTTTATTTACCTGGGCAACGCCATGACCCTAAACCTGGGGCGCAGTGAGCACATGAGCAGTGATTCCGGCTCCCGGCAAGTGAAGGATGTTCTGCTGGAGCGCGTTCCCACGACCTTGCTGTTAATCGGGACGACTATGTTGATTAACTTTTTCCTGTCATTATATTTGGGCCTTGTATTGTCCCGCCGTTACGGAAGCTTGATGGACAAGCTCACAGTTGCCCTGGCGCCGATATCCTCTGCGCCGGCGTGGTTGTATGGCATATTTTTAATCCTGCTCTTTGCCGCCGTTCTGAAGTGGCTTCCGTGGGGCGGCATGGTGGATGCCCCGCCGCCGGCGGATAAACTGAGCTATGCTCTCAGTGTGATGAAGCACATGATTCTCCCCACCCTGGCCATGTTGATCAGCACCCTGTTTGCCAGTGTATACGCGCGGAGGACTTTCTTCCTGATATATTCCAATGAAGACTACATCGATTTGGCCAGGGCGAAAGGACTTTCCCCGCGGGCACTGGAGAGACGCTACATCCTAAGGCCGACTCTCCCGCCCATCGTCACCCAGTTTATTCTGATTCTGATCAGCATGTGGATGGGCGCCACCGTGCTGGAAACGGTGTTCCGCTGGCCCGGCGTCGGCAGGCTGTTCTATGAAGCCATCAACCTCAGCGACACGCCGGTAATTGTCGGCACTGTTGTCATCTTCGGGTACTTGCTGGCCCTGTCAGTACTGCTGCTTGATTTCGTCTACGCCGCTCTCGATCCCCGCGTGCGGTTGTCTTCCGGAGGTGCTAGGTAATGCTGAAAAGATTGAAAGAGCTGGGCCGTTACCCGTCGGCAGTTATAGGGTCGATCATTCTCATCGTTTTCGTGTTGTTTTCCGTCCACACCGTATTAACCTTCCCTTATCAGGAAGCCATCAGGTTGTGGAAGGGCGGGCCTGGCGTATGGGACGACCTTCCGCGGCGGGCCAAACCGGTGTGGTACGACTGGTTTACCAAAGACAAACTTGCCCGCACCATCAAGGTTCCTCTTGAAGACGCGCATATGACCGTAGTGCCCCTGGGCGACGGGCGGAACAGGGTGGAAGTGGTCTTCCCCTTTGAGTTCACTTACGACACCTTCCCCAAGGAAATCAGCCTTTTCACAGAGATGGCTGAAAAGGTGACCATTGCGGCTTACATGCGCCGTCCCCACGGGGATACCATTACTCTGACCGAAGGCAAAGATTTGCGCGCCAACGACATTTACCGCATCTCCCAGGACCAGGATTTGCGCTATCGCCTCAATGAGACCCTGCCCCATATCGGCCTTTTTGGCGAAAGAATGGGCCGCAACCCCGGCAAGCCTGTCAAGGGCCAGTATGAGGTAGTGATGGTGGGAGAAATGGATGCGACCAATGAGCTGCGTTCGGCAGAGCTGGTAGTATACGGACAGGTCCACGGCTGGGCGGGCACCGACCACCTGCGGCGGGATCTGACCGTCGCCCTGCGCTGGGGTGCGCCTATCGGCCTTATGTTCGGCGTACTGGCAGCCGTCGGTTCCACTATCACCACATTTATCCTGGCCGGAATTGGCGCCTGGTTCGGCGGCAAAGTGGACGCCATCTTCCACCGCCTTACCGAGGTCAACATGATTCTGCCTTTGCTGG
>JAAYIH010000015.1 GCA_012523545.1 Bacillota bacterium | reverse complement strand
TTTTCCGCCACCAAGCTCAAGTGGATACTGGACAACGTGGAGGGGGCCCGGGCCAGGGCTGAGGCCGGCGACCTCCTTTTCGGCACGGTGGATACCTGGCTGATCTGGAACCTGACCGGGGGCAAGGTGCACGTCACCGATTATTCCAACGCTTCCCGGACCATGCTCTTTAACATCCACACCCTGGACTGGGACGAAAAAATCCTGGCCCGGCTGGAAATTCCCCGCAGCATGTTGCCGGAAGTGCGCCCTTCCAGCGCAGTGTACGGTTACACCGCCCCGGACATCCTGGGCGCTGAGCTGCCCATCGCCGGCGCCGCCGGCGACCAGCAGGCCGCTCTCTTCGGCCAGACCTGCTTCCAGTCGGGGATGGCCAAGAACACCTACGGCACGGGCTGTTTTATGCTGATGCACACCGGACAAAAGCCTGTGCCTTCCAATAACGGCTTGCTGACCACCATCGCCTGGGGTATCGGCGGCAGAGTGGAGTATGCTCTGGAGGGGAGCATTTTCATTGCCGGGGCGGCGGTGCAGTGGCTGCGGGATGAGCTGCGCATCGTCAAGTCGGCCGGGGAGACCCGGGAGCTGGCGGAAAAGGTTCCCGACAGCAACGGGGTTTACGTCGTTCCCGCTTTCGTCGGCCTGGGGGCGCCCTATTGGGATATGTACGCCCGGGGCGCCATTGTCGGCCTCACCCGGGGCGCCAGGGCCGAGCACATAGTGCGCGCCACCCTGGAGGCCATCGCCTACCAGACCCGGGATGTGCTGGAAGCCATGCAGCAAGACGCCGGCCTCAAACTCCGGCTCCTCAAGGTGGACGGTGGCGCGGCGGCCAACGATTTCCTCATGCAGTTCCAGGCCGATATCCTGGATGTGCCGGTGGAGCGCCCCCAAACCGTTGAAACCACCGCCCTGGGGGCGGCTTATCTGGCGGGACTGGCCGCGGGCTTCTGGTCAGGCCAGGAGGATGTTGCCGCCAACTGGCTGCTGGACCGCCGGTTTGAACCCCGGATGGCCGCCGCTGAAAGGGACAAGCTGTACCGCGGCTGGCGCAAGGCGGTGGAGCGGGCCCGGGCCTGGGCGGAATAGCCGGCATGAAAAATACGCCAGGCCGGTGAAATACTATACTCAAACACAATATGAGAGGATTGTTGCCCTTGGTCCATAAACGGAGGCGTTCCCTGGCCAATGTGCTGTTGTTTTCTGTGCTGGCGGGAGTGGGCAGCGGCGTGATTGCCGCCGCCGCTTACATGCCGGCTTATTCCTACGATTACAATGTGCGCCGGTGGGCGCCGGGCTGCCAGGAGGAAGTGCAGGTACTGGGCGCCGTCGGGGATGTGCCCGGCAGCCTGGCCATCTACGCCGCCGACTGGGAGGAACTGCGCCTGGCGGGCTTTTCTCCCCAGCGCCTGTGGCGGTTCGACGAGGAGGCGGCGGCAGAGCAGGTCTTTGCCCTGGTGGGCCACGGCATCTGGCGCAAACAGCGCCTGCGCCCGGGCGACGCCATCACCGTCCTCCGGGAGGGCGAGCCCCTGACGGTGCCGGTGGCCGGTGTGTGGCACCCCTTCCATCCGCAGCTGGGCGATGACTGGCTGGTCCTGGTGGGGAAGGGAGTGCCTGCTGGGGCATCCAGGCTGGAGACCCTGGGCCCGGCCCCGGTTCCGGCCTTTGTCGAAAGGTTCGGCGACCGCAGTTACTTTTTCTGGCTAATGTTGCTTGCGGCCCCCTTTACGGTGTACGGGGCCGTGGGCATTGCCGCTTCCAGGAAAGGCTGCGCCCTGCTCAGCTGGGCGGTCAAGCTGTGGGTGGGGGCGGCTGTCGCAGCGGCAACGGGGCTGGTGACAGCGGCTGTGGTGTTCAGGGCCTTTTTGGCCCTGCCCCTGCTCAGCCTGCTGCCCGCCACCCTGGGCGTAATGGCGGCCAGTTACCTGCTGGCGTCGGTGCTGCTTACGGGAACCGCTTTTCTGCTGGCCCGGGGCAAATAAAGGACCGTCCCTGTGGAGAGACGGTCCTTGTTTTCGCTTAAAAGTGCTTGAACAGCCGGGATATGTGCTTGTATACGGCCAGGGTCACCAGGGACACCAGGATTCCTTTGAGGAGATTAAAGGGCGCCGTGGCAAAAAGGACGAAGGTGCGCAGGTCGACAATCCAGGGATTGACCTTGGCCCCCGCCTGTACCACCACGTTAAGGGGAATCTCCATTACCCTGGCGAACAGGGGAAGGAAGATGTAATAGTTGGTGACGGCCATGACGGCGGTCATGGAGAGCGTCCCTGCCAGCATGCCGATCAAGGCGCCTTTTCTGGTGTGCAGCCTCTGGTATATCAGGCTGGCGGGAATGACCAGGGAGACGGCGGTGACAAAATTGGCCGCCGAGCCCACCCCGGCGGTGGAGCTCTTGGTGAGGAAATAAATGATATTGCGGATCAGTGCCACCAGGGTACCAGCCAGGGGCCCAAGGGCGAAGCCGCCGATGAGGGCCGGAACGTCGGCAAAGTCCAGTTTGAGGAATTCGGGAAAGATCAGCCGGGTCAGGGGCAGGAAGATGTCATCAAGGTACATCAGCATGTAGGACAGGGCGGCAAGCAGTCCGACCTTGACCAGGTAAGTGGTGGCAAATACTCTTTTCTCCATAATAAAACCTCCTCAAAAAAATATCCTGAAGGATACTTCAGGAGGAGGGGCAGGCCAAAACGGCCGGCGCAAAGGCCCTTCTCCCATCCAGACTGTAACTGTCGGCCTTGGAATTTCACCAAGTCGGCCCCGAAGGGGCTCGCGGGCTTTCACCGCCGGTGGGGACTTTCACCCCGCCCTGAAGGTCCTTCATATTAAGTTCACGGTAATATTAGCACAAAACCCGCGTCCTGGCAACGGCAGGATTGCGGCAATGGCGACAAAGATTTTTCACGACCGTGATGGTATAATATACCTGCTTGGAGGCTGATGGAATGGAAATTACACAGGAACAGGTTAAAAAAACGGCGGCCATGGCCAAACTGCGTTTAAGCGATGAGGAAATCGAATCCTTGCACCGGTTGCTCCGGGAGCTGGTTGCGCGCAGCGCCGGGATCTCCCTGCCCGAGGAAGAGGCCAGTACGGCTGAGCCTGGCGAGGCCGCGGCGGCGCCGGCGCCCTTTTCCCGGCCGCAGCCGGGGCTGAGGCAGGAGGAAGTTGTGGCCCTGGCGCCGGCTGCGGAGCGGGGATTTATCAGGGTTCCCCGGGTGATGGACCATGAATGAGCTCAAATCCCTTTCCCTGGCGGAGCTGTCAGAACTCCTGGCCGCCCGCAAACTGAGCAGCGTCGAACTGACCAGCTACTACCTGGAGCGCAGCCGCAAGTACCAAAAGGACATCAACGGGTACATTACCATAACCGAGGATCTGGCCCTGGCTACGGCCCGTCGGGCTGATGAGCTGCGAACCCGGGAAGAGCTGCCTCTCCTGGCGGGGATCCCCGTGGCCGTCAAGGACAACATCGTTGCCCGGGGCGCGCCCACCACCTGCGCTTCCCGGGTGCTGGAGAACTACGTCTCGCCCTTTGATGCCGCAGTGGTGGAAAAGCTGTCCCTGAACCCGTTGCTGGGCAAGGTGAATTTAGACGAGTTTGCCATGGGCGCCGACAACAAGACTTCGGCCTTCGGTCCCGTGCGCAACCCCTGGGACTTGCAGCGCGTTCCCGGCGGGTCCAGCGGCGGTTCTGCCGCCGTGGTGGCTGCCGGCTGCGCTCCCTTCAGCCTGGGTTCGGACACCGGCGGGTCCATCCGCCAGCCCGCCGCCTTTTGCGGGGTAACCGGCTTTAAACCCACCTACGGCCGCGTCTCCCGCCGCGGTCTGGTGGCCTTTGCCTCTTCGCTGGACCAAATCGGGCCCCTGGCCCGTTCCATTGCCGATTGCGCCCTGGTGCTCCAGGCTATTTGCGGCCATGACCCCGCCGACGCCACTTCGGCCCGGCAGGAGGTCCCGGATTTCAGGGCGTGTTTGCAAGCCGATGTGCGCGGGTTGCGCCTGGGCCTGCCCCGGGAGAACTTCGCCTGCTGCGACGAGGAGGTCGCCGGCGCCGTGGAGGAGGCGGCCCGGCAACTGGAGCTGGCCGGGGCCACCGTCCACTGGGTGTCCATGCCCTATCGGGATGAGGTGGTGACGGCTTACTTGCTCATCGCCACGGCAGAAGCAGCTTCCAACCTGGCCCGGTTTGACGGCGTCAAATACGGGTACCGGGGACAAGGGCAGACGCTGGACGAGCTGTATACATCAAGCCGCATTTTCGGCGCCACGGTGCGCCGGCGCCTGATGCTGGGCACCTTTGCCCTCAGCGGGGAGGACTGCCCCGCCTGCTACGAGCAGGGCCTCCGGCTGGGCAGGGCCATTGCCCGGCACCTGGACAGCCTCTTCCGGCAATGCGATGTCCTGCTCCTGCCTACTGCGCCCACCGTAGCTTTTACTCTGGACGGGGAACAGGATCCTTTGGCCTCATATTACAATGATATCCTTACCATCCCCGCCAATCTGGCCGGGCTGCCGGCGGTCTCGGTGCCCTGCGGTTTGAGCAGCGGGCTGCCCGTCGGCATGCAGCTCATGGCCCCCCGGTTCAGGGAAGACTTGCTCCTGCGCGTGGGACATACCTGGCAGTGTTTGACGGACTGGCATCAGCGCTGGCCCCGGGAGGTGAATTAGATGTACGAAGCGGTAATCGGCCTTGAAGTCCATGTGGAACTGCTGACCCGGACCAAGCTCTTTTGCCGGTGTTCCACCCGGTTCGGAGCGCCGCCCAATTCCCAGGTGTGTCCCGTCTGTCTGGGGCTGCCCGGCGCCCTGCCGGTCCTCAACGGCGAAGCGGTGGACCAGGCCCTCAAAGCGGCCGCCGCCCTCAACTGCCGCATTAACCGCATCAGCACCTTTGCCCGCAAGCATTACTTCTACCCCGACCAGCCCAAGGGCTACCAGATTACCCAGACCCGGCCCCTGGCCGAGGGGGGCAGGGTGGACCTGGGTGCTTTCCAGGTGAACATCGCCCGGCTCCATCTCGAAGAGGATGCCGGCAAGTCCATCCACACCCCGGAGTGCACCCTGGTGGACTATAACCGCAGCGGAATCCCCCTCATCGAGATCGTCACCGAGCCCTGCCTCAGAACTCCCGCCCAGGCCAGGGAGTTTCTGGAGCACCTCAGGCTTATTATGGAATACGCCGGCATTTCTGACTGCAAGATGGAGGAGGGCAGCCTGCGCTGCGATGCCAATATTTCTCTGCGCGGTCCGGGCGGCAGCACCGCCGTCGTCGAGATAAAGAACCTCAACTCTTTCCGGGCCATGGAACGGGCTTTGGCCTATGAAATCCGGCGCCAGAGCCGGCTGCTGGCACAGGGAAAGGCCGTCGCCGCCCAGACTCTGCGCTGGGACGAGGCGGCTAACCGCACCGTCGTCATGCGCAGCAAGGAGGAAGCCGGCGGCTACCGGTACTTGCCTGAACCGGACCTGCCGCCTCTGATCCTGGACGAAGCGGCCATTGCCAGGGCTTGTCGCCTGCCGGAACTGCCCCTGGCCCGAAAAGCCAGATTTATTGGCGCCTATGGCCTGTCCGAGGCCGACGCCCTTATCCTCATTGGGGACAGAATGCTGGCCGACTGGTTTGAAGCTGCCGTGGCGGCCGGCGCCCGGCCCCGGCCGGCGGCCAACTGGGTACTGGGGGAAGTGGCGCGGCTGCGCAAGGAAACCCGGCACTTGCCCTTTACTCCTGCCGACCTCGCCCGCCTCATTGACATGACGGAGCGGGGAGCGGTCAGCGTCGCCGGCGCCAAAAAGGTGCTGGCCGTGCTCGCCGAAAGGGGCGGCGACCCGGAACAGATTGTGCACAGCCTGGGTCTGGCCCAGGTCAGCGACCGGGAGCAACTGGCCGAGGTGGCCAGGCAGGCGGTGGCGGAAAACCCCGACGCGGTTCGGGACTACCGGTCCGGCAAGGACCGGGCCCTGCGCTTCCTGCTGGGCAAGGCCATGAAGCTGAGCCGGGGCAGGGCCAATCCCCAATTGCTGCGCGAGCTGGTGCTCCAGGCCATAGCGGATGCGGAACGGCTGTAAACCGGGCCTGGGGCAGCGCAAATAAAACTGAGCAAAGAGGTGCTGATGATGGCCTTTGATTTTAAAAAGGAGTTTAAGGAACTCTATGCCCCCGGCAGCAAACCGGCAATTGTCGACGTCCCGCCCATGAATTTTATCGCCGTCAGGGGGCAGGGCGATCCCAACATCCCGGGGGGAGAATATGAAACGGCGGTGGGCCTGCTCTACGCCGTCGCCTATACCCTTAAGATGAGCCCCAAAAGCGGCTACCGTATCGAAGGTTTCTTTGACTACGTGGTCCCGCCTTTGGAAGGGTTCTGGTGGATGGAAGGGATGAAAGGCGTGGATTACAGCCGCAAGGACTTGTTCCGCTGGATTTCCGCCCTGCGCCTTCCCGACTTTGTCAGGGAAGAAGACGTGGCGTGGGCCGTCCAGGAGGCGACCAGAAAGAAGAAAAAGGACTTTTCCCGGGTCGAATTCATGACCTATGTCGAGGGCCTGTGCGTCCAGTGCCTGCACGTCGGACCCTATGAGGACGAGCCGGTCACGGTGGAACTGATGCACCAGTATGCAAGTTCCCAGGGATACATGATCGACCTCAGCGACGCCAGGCATCACCATGAAATTTACCTCAGCGACCCGCGCAAGACTGCTCCGGCCAGGCTTAAAACCATTATTCGCCATCCCGTCAAGGAAAAATAAACCGGCATACGTTAAATTGATAACTTGCAGGAAATGCCCCCTCTCGCGGCGAAATATACATCAACAAGCGGGAAGGGGGAGTTCCAGTTGAACAGACCAATAGAAGAACTCACCCTGCTATTGCTGTATCTGACAGCATGGGAGGAAGAAGTGCCCCTTTTTGGCGTCCACAAGCGCAGCCGGAAGGACTACAGTCTGGCTGCCCTGAGCCAGCTGGAAAAGGACGGCTTCATTGTCAACAGCAATAAATCCCAATCTGTTTTCCTTACCGATGCAGGCGCCGCAATGGCCCAAAAACTGATGCAAAAATACCTGGGTGACAAAGTAAATCTTTTGGTCAACACAGCGAGCGGGACGTAAAGTCCCGCTTTTTAACTTAATAAGCAAAAGCCGCAGCATTTGCTGCGGTTCACAAGTTGGCGATGATGTCTTTTATTTCCTCCTGCCGGAAGGTATACTTTTCATTGCAAAACCGGCAGACGATTTCAAACCCGTCGGGATCCCCGGCCAGTTCTTCCAAATCGTTCCTGCCCAGGCTGATCAGGGCCCGGACCATTCCGTCCCGGGAGCATTTGCAGGAGTACCGGACGGGAATGGGGGCAAAGGTCACGGGCTCCAGGCCTTCCAGCAACCATTCCACCAAGGCCTTGGGTTGCATTTCTTTGAGGAGTTGGGTGACGCTGCTTATCCTGGCCACTTTGGCCTCGGCTTTGGCCAGGTGCTCTTCGGGGCAGCCGGGCAACACCTGGACCAGCAACCCACCGGCAATTTCCACCTGGGCGCCGGGGTTTACCAAAACGCCCAGGGCCATGGCCGAGGGTATCTGCTCCGAGTGGGTAAGGTAGTATGTCAGGTCTTCGGCTATTTCCCCGGAAATCAGGTCGACGCTGCTTTGCCAGGGTTCCTTCAGCCCCATATCTTTAACTACATATAATATCCCTTTGCCCACAGCTCCGCCTACATCCAGTTTGCCCTGGCTGGAGAGGGGGAGGTGGGCCTCGGGGTTGCTTACATAACCGCGGGCCTCGCCATATCCGGCGTCGACCAGCATGTGGCCCAGGGGGCCGTCGCCGTCAATGCGCAGATTGATTCGTTCATTTTCTTTAAAGTCCGCTGCCAGCAGCAGACCGCCGGTCAGCAGGCGGCCCAGGGCGGCGGTGGGCACCGGATACAGATCGTGGCGGTCCCGGGCTTCCTGGACGACGGAAGTTGTCAAGGCCGCCGCTGCCCGCAGGGTGCCGGCGGCAGTAACCGCTTTCACTATATGGTCCTGCACGATTGTCATCCTTTCTAATCGGGATACTATATTGTAACATATCGGAGGTCGCCGGGCATGGCGAATACTATGCTAAGGCAAGGGAATTACAGTATCAAGGGCAGCCCGGCGCAACGCCGGGGATATGCATGCCAAGGGGGGAGAATAATGCCAAAATTGCCAGTGCAAACGGGTCAGCTGGTTCGCCTCAGCATCGAAGGCATAACCCACCAGGGGGAAGGGGCGGCAAAACTGGACGGCTATACCGTCTTTGTGCCCTATGCCGCACCGGGGGATGTGGTGCTGGCGGAGATAATCAGCGCCAAAAAGGATTACGCCCGCGCCCTCATTAAAGAAATATTTGCCCCGGGGCGGCGGACGGAACCCAGGTGCCCGTGGCACGGGGAATGCGGCGGCTGTCATCTGCAGCACCTGGACTACACCGACCAGCTGCAGGTAAAGACCGAAGCGGTGAAGGGCACGTTAAAGCGAATCGGGGGTATTGACCCTGCCCTGGTGGCTCCCATGCTGCCGACCCGGGCCTGGAATTACCGCAACAAGCTGCAGGCGCCGGCGGGGCTGCACGGCGGACAACTGGTTGTGGGCATGTACAAGCCCCGCAGCCATGACCTGGTTCCCGTCGGCGATTGCCCCATCCAGCATCAGCTCAACAGTGCAGTTTCCGGAGCAGTCGCCCGGGTAGCCCGGGAGACGGGCATAGCCCCCTGGAATGAAGAAACCTTGCAGGGGACCCTGCGCCACGTGGTGGTGCGGCACTCTGAACACACAAACCAAACCCTGGTCACTTTGGTGGTGAGCAAACTGGACTTCCCCCGCCGGCAGGAATTTTTGGCCAGCCTGAGGGAAGAAATCCCGCACGTCCACAGCCTGGTGTTAAACGAAAATCCCCGCCCCACCAATGTCATCCTGGGGGACAGGGAAGAGGTAATCTGGGGACCGGGCTATATAACCGACACCATCGGGGGCCTGCAGTTTAAGATTTCTTCCCGTTCTTTTTGGCAGGTGAACCCGGAAGGGACCGAGAAGATATATGCTGTGGTGAAGGATTTTGCTCAGCTGACCGGCAGGGAAGTTGTGCTGGACATCTACTGCGGCGCCGGCAGCATTGGCCTGTACCTGGCCGGCCAGGCGCGCAAGGTCATCGGCATCGAAAGCAACCCCAGCGCCGTCCGGGATGCCCGGGACAACGCCCGCCTCAACGGCATTGCCAATGCCGAATTCCACCTGGGCAGGGCCGAGGAAGTTCTGCCCAAAATAGCGGCCGGGCTGAAAGCTGATGTGGTCATCCTGGACCCGCCCCGCAAGGGCTGCGCCGCCGACCTGCTGGAGGCGGTGGCAAGAGTCAGCCCCGAGCGGATAGTCTATGTCAGCTGCAACCCGGCCACCCTGGCCAGGGACCTGAAAATCCTGGAAGGACGGGGATACCTGACCCGGGCAGTCCAGCCCGTGGATATGTTCCCGCAGACTTATCATGTGGAGTGCGTGGTATTGCTGACGAGAGATAGACAAACTTAAATTTATGGAGGTGTTTGTTTGAAGAATAGATTGTTAAATCCGATTAGTATGTTCATTATAGGACTATTGCTTGGAATTCTATCAAGATTGCTGGATATTTACACTCAAAATTTAGGCAATGTTTTCTCTCAAATGTCAATATGGATTCTGTTTGGAGTGGTTATTTCTATTTATAGCAATTCCAAAAGTAAGGCTATGATAAATATTTTTCTGTTTTGCATAGGTATGCTAATTACATATTATGCGGTTGCAATACTGACAAAGGGTGTTTACAGCACCAATTTTATAATCGGTTGGATTGTATTTTCGCTGTTTTCTCCAATCTTTTCATATTTCACTTGGATGACAAAAGAAAATGGGCTGTTCCCTAAAATAATAAGTGTAGGCATTGTTGCTGTTTCGATTTTATCAAGCATTATCTTATTTGACGGTTT
>JAAYIH010000014.1 GCA_012523545.1 Bacillota bacterium | reverse complement strand
GCCTGGGCAGCGCCATTTCCCTGGAGACCCTGGCCCTGGTCCGCAGCCTGGCGGCAAAGCACGGTTTTCGGGTCGCCGACTTGCGCAGTTTCGACAAACCCCTCAGCCAGCGCGACTGGCAGCGGGTTATGGCTTGCCGCGCACAGCCCGGGCCGTTGCCGGAAACTGCACCCCGCGCTCCTTCAGCTGACTGGGAGCTGACAGGAGCAAAATAGCAGAAAAGAAAACGGCGGCAGGCCGAGGCAGCGTTCAGGAATAAAAAACACAGACCTTGGCCGGGAACAGTTCCCGCCAAGGTCTGTGTGCTTATCTGCCCAAATAGTGCAGGTAACCGCCGGCCAAACCGTGGGCGGCTTCCGCCACCGTTTCGGCCAGAGTGGGATGAGCGTGGATGATGCCGACCAGTTCTTCTGCCTTCAGCCGCTGGTGCACCGCCACCGTCGCCTCGGCGATTAAGTCCGAGGCGTGGGCGCCCAGGATGTGCACCCCCAGGATCTCCCCGTCGGCGGCGGCGACAATCTTGACCAGGCCGTCGGTGGCATTTTGGGCCAAAGCCTTGCCGTTGGCCATAAAGGGGAACTTGGCGACCTTATAGTCCAGGCCCTGCTCCCTGGCTTCGTCTTCGCTGAGGCCGACGCTGGCCACCTCGGGGTTGGTGAAAACGCAGGAGGGAACCGCCCGGTAGTCCATCCTGGCTCCGTTGCCCATGATGTTTTCCACGGCGACAATCCCCTCGTGGGAAGCAACGTGGGCCAGCATCAAATTGCCGACGCAGTCGCCGATGGCCCATATACCCGGGACGTTGGTGGCCATGGTCTCATCCACTTTAATCCCCGTACGCCGGTCATACGCGACGCCCAGTGCGTCCAAATCCAGGCCGCCGAAATGAGGCATGCGCCCGGCCGCCAGCAGCACCTGCTGCACCGTTACCTGTTGATTGCCCTTCTTGCCTTCCAGCTCGACGTCGAGCCCGCCGGGCCCCTGCGCAATGGAGCAGACCCTGGTTCCGGTATGGATTTTTACGCCGGCCTTGCGCAGGCAAATGGCCAGGCGCTTGCCCAGCTCGCTGTCCAGGGTGGACAGCAACCCCGGCAACATTTCCACCAGGGTGACGTCGACGCCAAAAGCGGCCATGATGGAGGCGAATTCGACGCCGACCACCCCTCCCCCCAGGACCAGTATGCTCTGGGGCAGGGTATCCGCTTGCAGGATTGCGTCGGTATCCACCACCCCGGGACTGTCGATGCCGGGGATGGGCGGCTTGCCCTGCACCGAACCGGTGGCAATGATGATATGCCTGGTCTCCACCGTCCGTTCGCCGATTTGGACCTTGCCGGGAGCCGGAATCTGCGCCTTGCCCCGTACTGCTTCGATGCCGTTGCCCTTCAGCAGGCCGGCAACGCCCTGGACCAAAGTGCTGACCACCTTGTCCCTGTGCCTGACCACGCCGGCAAAATCCAGCTTAAGGTCGGAAAAGCTGAGGCCAATATCTGCGCCCCGCATGGCTTCACTGTAAATATGGGCACAATGCACCATGGCTTTGGTGGGAATGCAACCCCGGTTGAGGCAGGTGCCGCCCAGTTCCCGCTCTTCCGCCAGCAGGACTCTGGCGCCCAGCTGGGCGGCGCGAATGGCGGCCACATAGCCTCCTGGGCCGCCGCCGATGATGACGATGTCGTACATTATCTCACCTCATTAGTTCAGAAGCAGGGGGCGAGGTCAGAAACGGGAATTTGGGCCGCTCTCTGAACCCCAGCCCCCTGCTTTGCGTGTACTTGATTTTCAGATGGTACAACTGCAGCCGGGAGCGCTCACTGCTCCCGGTGCCGGTTCCCCGCAACCTGCCGCCGGCGGCGGGGAAATATGAGACAGTCGTACGCCCCGGCAGCTCAGGGCTGCCAGCGCAGGACAGGATTCCGGGCGGCGCCCACTTCGTCCAGGCGGGACACCGGCGTGGTGTGGGGCGCCTGGGTGACATTCTCCGGGTCTTCCTTGGCTTCCCGGGCAATCTGGAGCATGACATCGATGAAGTAATCCAGCGTCTCCTTGCCCTCGGTTTCGGTGGGCTCGATCATGATGGCTTCATCGATGATGAGGGGGAAGTAAATGGTCGGCGGGTGGACGCCGAAGTCCAGCAACCGTTTGGCGATGTCCAGGGTGCGCACGCCGTGGGCCTTTTGCAGTTTGCCCGAAAGGACGAATTCGTGCATGCACAGCCGGTCGTACTCCAGGTGGTAATGGCCCTTGAGCCTGGCCTGGAGGTAGTTGGCATTGAGGACGGCGTCTTCGCTGACCCGCTCCAGGCCTTCGCCGCCCATCATGCGGATATAGGTGTAGGCCCGCACGTTGACGCCGAAGTTGCCGTAGAAGCTGTGCACCTTGCCGATGGAATCCGGCAGGTTGTAGTCCAGGCGGTACTGGTCGCCTTCCTTGACCACCCGGGGCGCCGGCAGGTAAGGAATGAGTTGGGCCTTTACGCCGACAGGGCCGGAACCGGGCCCGCCGCCGCCGTGGGGAGTGGAAAAGGTTTTGTGCAGGTTAAGGTGCACCACGTCAAAGCCGGTGTCGCCGGGGCGCACCTTGCCCAGAATGGCGTTGGCATTGGCGCCGTCGTAGTAAAGCAGCCCGCCGGCATTATGGACGATTTCGGCGATTTCGGCGATGTTGATGTCAAAGAGCCCCAGGGTGTTGGGGTTGGTCAGCATCAAGGCGGCCACGGTATCGTCGACCTTGGCCTTAAGGTCCTCCAGGCAGACGCAGCCATGGCAGTCCGACTTGACTTCCACAATCTTCATGCCCACCATGGCCGCGCTGGCGGGGTTGGTGCCGTGGGCGGAATCGGGAACCAGGACGGTGGTGCGCTTGTGGTCGCCCCGGGCCTTGTGGTAGGCTGCAATTATTTTCAGCCCGGTGTACTCGCCGTGGGCGCCGGCCACAGGCTGCAAAGATACGGCGTCCATGCCGGTAATTTCAGCCAGGTATTGCTCCAGGTTGTACATCAGCTCCAGGGCGCCCTGGGCGCAGCGCTCGGGAACCAGGGGATGGAGGCGGGCAAAGCCCGGCAAACGAGTGGCGGTTTCATTAACCTTGGGATTGTACTTCATGGTACAGGAGCCCAGGGGATAGAAGCCGGTATCCACGCTGTGGTTGAGGGAAGAGAGGTTTACGTAGTGGCGGATGACGTCGCCCTCGCTGACCTGGGGCAGCCGGGGCGCCTCCTGGCGTATTTGCCCGGCCGGCAACAGCTGTTGCACCGGCACTTCGGGCACATCGCACTCAGGCAGGGAATAGCCTGTTCGGCCGGGAACGCTGCGTTCAAAAATCAAAGGGATTGGGTGTCCCATTACTTTAACACCTCCTGGAGGGCGGCCCGGAAGCCGTCGATTTCTTCCCGGGTGCGCTTTTCGGTTACCGCCACCAGCAGGCAGTCTTCCATCCCGGGGTAGAAACGGCCAAGGTCTATGCCGGCGTAGTAGCCCCTGTCCACCATGGCGTCGATGACCGCGGCTGCAGGCCTGGGCAACTTGAGGGCAAACTCCTTAAACCAGGGCCCGGCATGGGGAACTTCGACGCCGGGAATTTGCGCCAGCTGCTCCCGGGCATAGGCAGCCTTAAGCAGCGATTGACGGGCGACCTCCCTGAGGCCGCCGGGGCCCATGAGGCTGAGGTATACGGAAGCGGCCAGTGCGCACAGGGCCTGGTTGGAGCAAATGTTGGACGTGGCCTTTTCCCGGCGGATGTGCTGTTCCCTGGTCTGCAGGGTGAGCACAAAGCCGCGGCGGCCCTGGGTGTCCCTGGTTTCGCCGACCACGCGGCCGGGAATGCGGCGGGTGAGCTTTTCGGTGACGCCCATAAAGCCCAGAAGCGGACCGCCGAAGCTCTGGGCAAGGCCCAGGCTCTGTCCCTCACCGACGACGATGTCTGCGCCCAGCCTGGCAGGCGCTTCCAGGATGCCCAGGGAAATGGGGTCGGTGCACACCACGAACAGGCCTTTGTGCCCTTCCAGCATCTTGCCGATTCCGGGCAGGTCCTCGATGATGCCAAAGAAGTTGGGCGACTGCACCAGGATGGCGGCGGTGTCCTTGTCCACCATGCCGGCAAGGGCGTCCAGATCCAGGCGGCCATCAACGGCGGGGATTTCCGCCACCTGGGCGTCCAGGTCCGCCATATAGGTGTCCAGGACCTTGCGGTACCAGGGATGCATGGTACCCGCCAGCAATATTTTGCTGTTGCGCGTAGTGTTGAGGGCGATGATGGCTGCTTCGGCCAGGGCTGTTGCCCCGTCGTACAGCGAAGCGTTGGCCACGTCGGCGCCGGTAAGCTCGCAAATCATGGTCTGGTACTCGAAAATTGCCTGCAGGGTGCCCTGACTGACTTCAGGCTGGTAAGGAGTATAGGCAGTGTAAAACTCGGAACGGGTGAGAATGTGGTCGATGGCTGCAGGAGAAAAATGGTCGTAGATGCCGCCGCCCAGGAAACTGACGGCGCCCACCTCGTTGCGTCCGGCCAGTTCTTCCATATGCGCCATTAACCTGGCCTCGGCCATGGGGTGGGGGAGGTTAAGGGGCCGGTTGAGACGGAGCTTTTCAGGTATATAGCTGAAAAGCTCTTCTACGCTGCCGACCCCAATGGCCTCCAGCATCTGCCTCCGCTGTTCCGGCGTGTTGGGCAGGTACTGGTTATTCATATCTTTACTCCTGCTCGGCTAAAAATTGCTGGTACTCTTCCGCAGTCATCAGTTCGGAAAGGTCTTCTCCTTCAGCCAGTTCAAACACTGCCAGCCAGCCCTGGCCGTAAGGATCGGTATTTACCAGGGCCGGGTCGTCTTCCAGGTCTTCATTGACCTCCACTACCGTCCCTGACACGGGGGCGTATACGTCGGCGGCCGCCTTGACGGATTCCAGAACGGCAAAGCCGTCGCCGCTCTCCACTTCATCGCCCACGGCAGGCAGTTCCACAAAGACGATGTCGCCCAACTGATCCTGGGCATAGTCGGTAATGCCTACGGTAACCCTGTTGCCTTCCACCCTAATCCATTCGTGTTCTTTAGTGTACTTAAGATCCTGAGGAATGTTCATTTTTTAGCCTCCCTTTTATAAAATGGTAGTTTTGTAACCCTGGCCTCCAGGCGGCGCTTGCGCACTTCCACCCAAAGGGCAGTGCCTGCTTCGGTGTAGGCACTGTCCACCAGGGCGTTGGCTACGTTGGCGTTGACGGTGGGCGAGAAAGAACCCGAAGTGACAAAGCCCACCTGGTTGCCCTCGGCGTCGAGGACCGGGTACTGGGCCCGGGGAACGCCCTTGTCCACCATGGTCAGGCCCACCAGGCGCCGCTTCAGCCCTCCCTCTTTCTGGGCCAGGAGGGCTTCCTTGCCGAGGTAATCCGCCTTTTTAAACTTGACAAAGAAACCGAGGCCGCCTTCCAGGGGACTTATGTCCCGGGAAATTTCGTGGCCGTATAACGGCAAGCCGGCCTCAAAGCGCAGGGTGTCCCGGGCGCCCAGGCCGCAGGGCAACAGGCCGTCTGCCCTGCCCGCCGCCAGCAGCTCCCGCCACAGTTTCCCGGCCTCGGCAGGCGCGCAATACAGCTCAAAGCCGTCTTCGCCGGTATAACCGGTGCGGGAAATCAGGCAATTGACGCCGGCCACTTTTACATCCCGGGCAAAACAGAAAAACCTGATTGCGTCCAGATTCTCATCCGTAAGCCCCTGGATGACCTTCTGGGCCAAAGGTCCCTGCACGGCCAGCTGGGCAACCTGGGCGGATATATTTTCCAGCTCCACCCCTTCGCCCTTGTGCTCATTGAGCCACTGCCAGTCCTTGTCGGTATTGGCGGCGTTGACCACCAGGAGAAATTCCCGGCCGCTGAAACGGTAAATCAAAAGGTCGTCCACCACGCCGCCGTCGGGATAGCACATGAGGGCGTACATAACCTGGCCGTCGGCCAGCCGGGTCACGTCGTTGGTGACCATGGAGTTCAGCCAATCCATGGCGCCTTCGCCCCGCACCATTATTTCGCCCATATGGGAAACGTCAAAAATGCCGGCGCGTTTGCGCACCGCCTCCACTTCTTCCAGGATTCCGGAATACTGTACCGGCAGGGCCCAGCCGCCAAAGTCCACCATCTTGCCGTTCAGCTCCAAGTGCTCCTGGTACAGCGGGGTTTTCTTTAAATCTTCCACTGCTCCCACCTCCATACTAGTTTAAACAAAAAGAACAGAAAAAGCATCATGCCCTTCTCTGTCCTGTTACCCGAGAGATTTAATCCCCTTTGGTGCGCCGTCCGCGCTCTCCAGAGTTGCGTCAGGGCAACGGTCTTTTTGCCTGAAAGTTTCACCCCGGTCGGCCCACGGGGTTTGCTTCTTCGGCGCTCCTGCCGGAGTCTCTCCCATTGCCCGTCATACGCCGCTATGCATTTGTCACCATATTTTTCTCGCCCCGGGGCGAAAAATCCTGCAAAGAGGAGGAAAGTGAAAAATATTACTTTCCATGCCGCCAACCCTGGGGCGGCGCCATTTGCTCCCGACTCTGGTTTTCGACGCACAGCTTAATCTGGGCCTTGAGAATGTTGAGATCTTCCACCAACTGCTCAAAGGTCTGCCAGGACATGTTCCACTGCGACCTGGGCATTAAGCTGATTTCCACCTCACCCTGGGGAGTAATTAACGCCCGGGCCTCGATTTCCAGTTCCGGCAGCCGCAGGGTTGCCAGCATTTCCTTGTTCATCCGCACCACCAGCATGAATCCACCCCCTGCCAACAAATATGTGACAGGGGGGTGATTTATGCTTGCACCCGGGCGATGGCCTGTCTGCCTTCCTCAGCCGCCCTGTGCGCCTTTGCGCCCAGGGTCTCTATTTGCCTGCGTATTTCCGCGCCGGCTTCTTCAGGCAACCAGGGCAGGTTGATCTCCACGTTGGCCCTGGCGCCGGCAAAGGCGGTGGCCAGCAATTCCAGCCCCACCTTGAGGTCGCTGATGGCGTTGGGGTTGCCCTTGGCAGCCAGGGGCGCTATCCGCCCCAGGACCTGTACGCAACAGGAAGCCGTTTCCAATGGCGTCCGGGTGGCCTCCAGGTTGGCGGCATCGATGGCCTGGCGCCGCGCCTCCTTTTCCGGGTCGGTCTCCTTGGGCAACCGGTACGCCGCCAGGACTTTGTCATAGGCGGCGCTGTCCAAATCCACCAACTCCAGCAACCGGGCCTGCCACTGGCGGGCAAACCGGGCCGTTTCTTCCATTTCCGCCTTGACCTCGGCATACTTCTTCCGCCCGGCGGTGATTTCGCAAAACATGGAAACCAGGCCCGCCCCCAGCGCTCCGGCCAGGGCGGCGGCGCTGCCTCCGCCGGGAGTCGGATTGCCGTCGGCCAGGCGCTGGGCAAATTCCTGCACTGTTAGTTTTATCAACATCGTTTCCACCTCACTCGTTTTTTTTGCCCGCAGATCTATTTGCTGCTTTCGTCCCGCCACCTGTCCAGTGTGGCTTGCTCCAGATGGCAGGCTTCGTTGATGGCATCGATAATCACCGGCCCGCCGGGCTGCCAGCGCAGTTTGGTTATGCTGCAATTGAGGGAGTACAGCCGGCCCCTGGTCTGCCAGGGAATCTCCAGGAGGGCTGTCAGCACCGCCCTGATGACGCCGCCATGGCTGATTACCGCCACCCGCTGCTCTTCGCCGTGACGGGCGGCAATGGCTTCCAGGGCGGCCAGGCAGCGGCGGCGAAACTCGGCATAGTGCTCGCCGCCGGGGGGCGGGTCGGAGGCCAGGGGATTGGCGCGCCACGTTTTTTCCAGCTGCGGCCACATGCGGCGGATATCTGCCCAGGTCTTGCCGGCCCACTCCCCCACGTCGATCTCCTGCAAATCGGTCACCGTCTCCACTTCCAGGCCGTGTTCGGCAGCGACAATCCTGGCGGTGTCCAAAGCCCGGCTCAGGGGACTGGAATAAACGGCGTCAAAATGCTTGTCCGCCAAATAGGCGGCAAGCCGGCGGGCCTGGGCCCGGCCCGTTTCGCTGAGGGGCACGTCGAGAATGCCCTGAAAACGGTTCTCCCGGTTCCACTGGGTCTCGCCGTGCCGGATTATCCACAGTTGAGCCACTATTTGTCCTCCTCGTACTTGTACCGTAACTTGCGGCGCCGCTGATGCCAGGCCATACCCAATTCCACCAGCATATTGGCGAGACTGGCGCCGCTGAGCCCGCTTTTCTCCCACAGCTTGGGGTACATGCTGATGGCGGTAAAGCCGGGCATGGTGTTGATCTCATTCAGAATTACCTTGCCTTCCGGGGTTACAAACATGTCCACCCGGGCCAAACCCACGGCGTCGACGGCCCGGAAGGCCTGGATCGCCAGGGTGCGAATTTCCGCCGTCAGGGCGTCGCTGAGCTGGGCCGGGATGATGAGCCGGGACCGGTTATCTATGTACTTGGCATTGTAATCGTAGTAATCTGCGGCGGGGATGATTTCTCCCGGCAGCGAAGCCCGGGGGTTTTCATTGCCCAAAACGCTGACCTCAATTTCCCGGCCCACAATGGCCTTTTCCACAATGATCTTGAAATCGTACTGCAATGCCTCTTCCACCGCCGGCGCCAGTTCCCGGCCGGACTTGACCTTGGTGATGCCGACGCTGGAGCCGAGATTGGCCGGCTTGACAAAGACCGGCAGGCCCAGCCGGCGGGTAATCTGCTCGGTAATTTCCGCCCGGCGGCCCTGCCATTCCCATTCGGCAAAGGAAATGTACGACCCCACCGGGAGGTTGCGCGCCCGAAAGGCCGCCTTCATCTGCACCTTGTCCATGCCCAGGGCAGAACCCAAAATTCCCGAACCTACATACGGAATCCCGGCCACTTCCAGGGCGCCCTGGATGGTGCCGTCCTCGCCGAAGGGACCGTGGAGCACCGGAAAAACGATGTCCACGTCCAGGGGCCGGTCGCCGGCCAGCAAACCCCGGCCGTTGAAGTCAAGCTCCAGATAAACGGGGGTCGCCTGGTCCAAATCGCGCCCCTCCACCAGCATGGCGTGGATATCAGGGTGATACAGCCAGCGGCCGTCATTGGTGATGCCCACCGGCACCACTTCATGACCGGCCTCGGCCAGGGAATCCATGATAAACCGGGCTGAACGCAGGGAAACCTGGTGCTCTCCCGAACGGCCGCCCATCAGCACAGCAACTTTCACAGTTATCCCCCCAAATTAGAAGTCAGAAGTCGGAAATCAGAAGTCAGATAATAGGAATTAGAGGTCGGAAGTCGGAAATGGAATGTCGGATGCCAAAAAACAGATGCCGGATGTCAGATGTCAGATGTCGGAAGATGGCAGCGTGTCTGGCTGGCGTGTCGACGCCAACGATGGACCGGGTACATCTGACTTCTGACCTCTGACTTCCTGAATTACCCCAAAGTACAGCTGCTTTATTATATTACGCCATTTCCCTGCGTTTACCCTTCCGGGGAGCAATTTCTGCGCCGATTATTCCCGCCATGATCAGCGCACTGCCCAAAATCCCCGCCGGGAGCAGCCTTTCGCCCAGGAACAGCCGGGCCAGAAGTGCCGCAAAGACCGGCTCCAGGGTGTAGATCAGCGCCGCCCGCTCGGGGCCGACCAGGCGCTGGCCCCAGGCCTGACCCGCCAGAGTCAAAATGGTGGCAAACAGGGCCAGGTACAGGAGTCCGGCCCAGACAGAGCCGGAAAGGGGGACGGGCTTTTCCAGCAGGATAGCTGAGACCCAGCAGGACAAAGCCGTCACAACCACCTGGACCAAGGTCAGCACAAGCACCCGGCAGCGCGGGGCATACCGGGCCATGAGCAAAATGTTGAAGGCAAAGGCAACGGCGCAGACCAGCAGCAAACCGTCGCCCGGATGCAGGCGCAACCCGGCGCTCAGGTCAAGGCTGAGAAAACCCAGGCCGGCAGCGGCCACACCGGCAAATATGTACACGGCGAAGTGCGGGCGGCGCCCGAAAAATACCGCCCCCAGGACGGGCACCAATACCACCGCCAGCCCCGTAATAAACCCGGCCTTGGCGGCTGTGGAGTGCACCATCCCCGCCGTCTGGGCAATGTAGCCCAGGCAAGAAAAAAGCCGATGACTGTGCCCCCGGTCAGCTCCACCCGGGTAATGGTCGGCAGTTGTCTGCTGCTGAGCAACAGCAAGCCCAGGGCGGCCAGGGAAAATCGCCACGCCAAATAATACAGAGGCGGCACCGCGGCCAAAGCCCACTTGGTCACGGTGAAAGTGGTGCCCCAGATCAGGGTGATGATGAGGAGAACGGCATAGCCGTAATGACGTTTTCGCATAACCCACCTCGCAAAAACCGGCATGACCCAAAAAAAAAGGCTAAGCTTACGCTTACCCTTAATCAGGATTCGGGAACGAAATTTGGATCCAAACTGTAACGCAGGGCAATGGGATTGTCCGGGTTGTGAAAGTTGCACCGGTAATTCAGCAGGCGCACCGAAGAATCCAGCGAATAGCTCTGGCCTCCGCTTTCCCCGTGCAGAGTAAAGAGCAGGGTGCTGACATTGCCGACGAAGGATACGCCGGCAATTACCTCGTTGGACAGGGGGTGGCTCCCGGTCTCATCCAACTGAATGATGGTGTTGGTCTCGCGGTCGAGGTAAATGTACCTGTATTCGCTGGTATCGATGGCATCAATGTCCCAGACGCTCTCATCCAGTAACTCCAGATAATAGGCAAAACGCAGTTCGCGGATAATTTTTTCCGCCGCCAGGCGCAGATCGCTGTGCAAGCCCGCCTGTTGCATGCCGGCGTGGTAAAGTCTCAGGCTGGCCATGAACACGGTGGAAATGGAAAACATCAACAGCAGGAAAATGACCACCACCGCCAGCATCTCAACCATGGTAAAACCCTGTTGGCTGCGCAGCATTGCTTTACTCATCCACGCCTTCATCGGGGACAAAGGTCTGATAGATTACCTGGCCCTCGGGCAACCCCGGCGCAATCTTCTTCACGGTGATGAGCCTGCCCCGGACTTGAATGCCAAAGTTGTCGAACTGCAGATAGTAGGGATACTGCTCATCCACAATTACTTCTGCGTCGGGGTCTTCTCTTTGAATAACAGCCTCAATGTCTTTCTGGGTGGAGTGGAGGGCATCACTTCTGGTCTCGGCTGTGGTCATTGCCTTGTAACCGCGCATCAGAATCCCGCTGACAGCCAAAATGCCAACCACCAGGATCAGCGAAGCGGCCATCAGCTCGATTAGCGTGTAACCGGACTGTTTCCTGAGATGCTTCAACAGTGTGCACCTCCCGTCAGCTTATTTGCTCCAGGAACCCTTGATGTACTTCATGACTACAATGGGCTCGGGGTCTTCGGTCTCAAATTCGATATCCGGAATCAGGTCCCATATGCCCGTTATCTCGGGAGCATATTCCACGACACAGGAGTTTTTGGATTCATATTGCTTGCAGACTATGGCGCCCTTGACATAAGCTGCATTGTGCACCGTCACCAGGGCGTTGGGGGCATAGATGGCCTGGACGACAGCCTTGCTGGCGTTGGACAGCTTGACGTCTACGCCGCCGGTGATAATGTTGCCCCAAATTTGACCGCCGTTGGCCAGGTCGATGTCGGCTGTTTTTGCATAGATAGAACCGTTAAAGATGGTGCTGTTGCGCAACTTGAGTTTGTTGCTGGCGCCGGCGTAATACAGCATCACTTTGTCCGGGCTGCCGGATTTGTTTAAGGTGCTGCTGTTGCTGAATTCAAAGGTTTCCTCGATGTAAAAAACCACTTTTCCGTCGCCGTTGATAATTACCTCGGAACTGTTGTTGAGCTCCAGACTCTTGGCCCTGATCCTGATGGTCTCGCCGGAGGGAGCATTGATGATGAGTTTTCCGGAGTTGGTGACGGTAATCTTGTTGTACCAACCGCTCTCGCTGATGGTAGCCGTGGAAGTGCTGGCGGTCAAGTTGCCGCGGTTGGGCAATTCGGGGAATTCGGGGAAAATGGGCAACGGGTAACGGCGTTCTTCTTCCAAATTGGAAATGGTGCCCTCAATCCAGGCGGCATTTTTCAAGTGGACCACTTTGTTGGGATTGCCGCCTACCCCCACTTTAACATTGCCGTAATTGCCGTGCTTTTTCAGCACGCGGGCGGCGTTGCTGAGGTAAACATCCTGGTTTTTCACCGAGTGAGTCCCGATGTCGCCGATGACGGTGGCAGAGTTCCCCAGCTCAATGCGTCCCTCGGCGAAAATGGCCATATCCAGAGTGGGGAAATAGAGTTTGGGATCGGGAGTGGGGTAGACCAGCACCGGCTCGGGCTCCAGGGTAAAGGTCAGCCTCTCTGAATGCTCCCCTGAGTAACCGGTGGAAGCAATATATATTGTTCCGTCCTCATCCTCAGTCACTTCCACGATACACTTGCCCCCGTTGGGCAGTATTACCTCATCCTGCCCTTTGCTCAGCAGCTCGGGGACCGCTTCGGGGTTTTGCAGCAGGTAAGCGGCTACGGCTTCAGCGCCGCCCCGGGCGATATACATCGCCTCGGCGTTCTTTTGCTGGCGCACAGTCTGTCTCTGGTCGTGGATGCTCATGCTGGCCATGGCCGTACCCAGCAAAAGAAGACATACCATGATAACAATGACAGTGACCAGTATCGACCCTCTCTGATTGCCTAACAAGATGCACACCACCTTTCACGAAAATCAATATTCAGCGCCTTGGATAAGTCGGGAAAAATTTCGCCTTCAGGAAAATTTTACCATGTACTTAACATAAATACAACAGAAATATACAAGTCAAGCAACCGCTCGCCCAGAAACATGGCCAGCCAGGCGCCGGCGGCCAGGAAGGGAGCAAAGGGTAACGCTTTTTTGCGCTGCCCCATGAGCAACATAACTACCGACACCACCCCACCGGTCAAAACGGCCAGGGCCAGAGCCAGCAGGCCCAGGCGCCAGCCCAGGCCCAACCCAATAGCCAGAGCCAGCTTAATGTCTCCGCCGCCCATACCTCCTTTGCTGAGGACTGCAATTAAAAACAAGATGCCAAAGAGCAGAACCCCGCCCAGGAGATTTCCCCACCGGCCCAGGATGAGGGCGAGGAAGGCCAGCACGGCGGATGCGCCCAGGCTGACCTGGTCGGGAATCTCCCGGTGACTCAAATCAGTGCCGATGGATATAATCAGAGCCAGGGACAAGATGCAATATTGCAGGGACAACGCCGACAGGCCCCACGCATAGCCGATGGCGGCAAATACAGCCGCCGTCGCCGCTTCCACCAGGGGATAGCGCAGCGAAATGCCGCCGCCGCAGTATGCGCATTTGCCCCGGAGCAGAAACCAGCTGAAAATGGGCACCATATGCCAGGGCTTCAGTTTTTCCCGGCACAGGGGGCAATGGGAAGGAGGCCAGACAATCGATTCCCGCCGGGGCAGGCGCCAAATGCAGACATTGGCGAAACTGCCCAGCACGGCGCCCAGGAGAAAAAGCAATCCGGTATTCAGCGCCGTCATCATATCACTCAAAGGGATTCGCCCTGCCCGGCGCATCGTGGGGCGTAATGGGGTCGAAGTCCTCGGCATAGATGACCAGGTCGATACTGCATTCCACGCCGGACTGTTGCCGGCTCAGCCTGAATGTATCAATAAAGAGCAGGCGGGGATGGTTCTCCAGGGCGATAATGTAATCCATAACGTTAAAATAATTCCCTTTCAAACTAAAGGTAATAAATACAGCCAGGTACGGGTTCCGGGGAGAGGGCTCGGAAATGTTTATCCTGCCCAGTTCCAGGCGGCGGCTTGCGGCCATGGCCTCCAGTTCGGTGATGAACTCCCGCAACAGTCCCTGCTGGGGGATCTGGACGTCGTACTGGGCCATTTGCTCTTCCAGGGCCTCGGTATCGATGGCGTTCAACTGTTCCAGGCGCTGTTGCAGGCGCCTGGCTTCTTCTTCGCGCCGGCTCAGGGCTTCCCGGGCGGCCTCCACCTTGCCAATGGCAGGAGACAAGCCGTACATCCACACGGCGACGTTGACCAAAATAACGCCGATGATGGCCAGTATCCACTTCTGCTGGGTGGTAAGCTTAGTCTTCATCCTTTTCTTCCTCCGGTTCCCCTTCTTCTTCCGGCTCGGTGTCTTCCCCCTGCTCCGTTTCTTCCTCCGTTTCTTCCTCCGGTTCCTCTTCCTGTTCCAGCGGCCAGCCATCAGATCCGCGCAGGATCATGTTAAAGGAACTCTCGGCCTGGACGGTGGTCAGACGCACGATCTTCAGGCCGGTTTCGGCCTGGATGCTGCCCCAGAAGTCGGCGGCCAGCTTGACTGTGTCGGTCCTGCCGGTAATGTTGACGTCGCCCGAAGCCAGGAACTGAACGGTATCCAGCCTGACGCCGGGCACCATGGCTCTTTCCAGAGCGGCCACCACCGGGTGCCAGATGAAGTGTTCATCAACGGCGCCCTGTATGTAATCGCCTTTCTTTTTGACGGCCAGCTCCAAATCCGCCTTCCACTGGGCTTCGTCGACCTGGCGCTGCAGATTGGCGACCTCCTGCTCCGTCGTACGCAGGTTGGTCTGGGTCTCGGTTAAATCCAGGTACAATGTCAGCCAGTACACGCTGATCAGTAACAGGTTGACCACGAGGGCAATGGTAATGATTACGGGCCACAGGCGCACCGGCGGCTTGGGCCGATAATGGACGGGTAACAGGTTAATCTGCATTTGCACCTATTTTCTCCCCCACATTCCTGCGCCCAGGGCGACATTGTACATGATTTTGTCCCGCCGGGGGCGACGATCTTTGCTGTAAAACTCGGCAAACCCGGGCTCGACCCCGGTAACTTCGCCGATAAAAGTATCCACGCCGCGGGTCATGGCGGCGCCTCCCGAAAGAATGACTCTTTCAAAAGGCTCCTCGGCATTATTGCTGAAATTGCTGCGGTAGTATTCCAAAGAGCGCTGCACTTCCCGGCCCAGTTCCCGGTACCACGAATCCAGCCAGTCTTCCCTGTACTTGCCGCGCAGCTTCATCTCTTCTGCTTCGGCAAAGGAGACATTGGCGGCGGTGGCGATGGCCCACGTGGCCTCGGCGCCGCCAACCGAAAAGCTGCGGGAGAACATCAGCTTGACATCCTGGAAGAAGTGGACCTGGGTGGATTCGGCGCCGATGTCGATGATCAGGGATGAGCCCTGGGCATTCTTAAGCAGCCACCGCCCCAGGGCCAAGGGGGAAATGTCCAGGGCCGCCACCTTCAAACCTGCTCCCACAATGGCCTGGACATAGCGCTCGACAATGGTATCCCGCACCGCCACCAGGAGGATGTTTTGCATTTCCCCTTCTTCGCTGACGACCGTATCCTGAACCACCCAGTCCAGCTGGGCCTCTTCCAAAGGAAAAGGCAACACCCGCCGCGCCTCCCACTCGATGGCTTCAGCCAAATCCCTGGGCTTCATCCGCGGCAGCTGGACGTGGCGGAGGACCAGGGTACTGGCGGGCAAGGTGGCCACCACGTAGTAGTGGTCCAGCTGGTTCTTGCGCATCCACTGCCGCAGGTGGTCGGAAATCCCTTCGGGGTCCTGGAGCACGCCCTTGCTCACCGTTCCTTCGGGGGTGGGTATACGCAGCACCTCGGGGCGTCCGGGCCTGCGGGGCAGGCAAACTTTAATCAAGGAGCTGCCTATATCCAGCCCCAATTTGTACTTTTTCGAGTACCTGGCCATGGTCAGTCCTCCTTCTCAGCGGCTGTGCAGGTAATGTGACGGGAAAAAAGATGGAGGTTGCCGGACAGGGCCATGCCCTGTCCGGCAAGCTGAAATTAGTCTCCAGATCCTCCGCCGGGATCCTGAATTTCGTCGTCTTTTTCATTGTAGAGGTAGAACTTCCACACCTCAGTGCCGTTGGGGCCTTGGCCGGGGGCATAGGCCTTGATGATGTAATCACGGCTGCGGCCCTTGATTACCATCCCGCCGTCGCCGCCCACTGTGGCCTCCTCACCAGGCTCATTGGCGATAACAGCACCGTCTTCCAAGTACTCCTTCAACTCTTCCCAGGTAATGTCGGCGGTGGTCCAGCCTTCGTCGTACTGGTCGGGGTTGACGGTGTAGTCCAGCTCGATGGTGACGATGGCGTCGTTGAGCACCTTGGCGGTTGCCCGGTCGCTGTTGATCCGCGCGTCTTCAATACGCCGGATGACCCGGGGTGCGGCCAGGGCAATCAGGATGCCGATGATGGCCACAACAACCAGCACTTCAATCAGGGTGAAGCCTTTCCTGTTGTTGAGAAACTTGATCATCTCACTACCTCCTACAAAATTAATTATTTAGTACCTCCGCGGTGAAACAAGTGCGCTTACGCCTGAGCAAATCACCCCCTCAATATATCTCTGTCTGTGCGCATTTTGTTAATCTATCTCCTAACTGCCATAGACAGTTGGATGCCTTTACTGCACCATGCTGCCCATGTCGAACATCGGCAACATCACCGAGGCCAGCATAATGCCGACAATGACGGCCAGGCCCAGAATCATGATGGGCTCTATAATGGAACTGAGCCTGTCCACGGTGTACTTGACCTCGGCCTCGTAAAAGTCGGCCACCTTGGCGAGCATGTCGTCCAGGGCGCCGGCCTCCTCCCCCACCTTGAGCATGTGCAGCACCAAAGGAGTAAAATGGGGCGAGTTGCTGAGACCCTGGCTGAGGGTCATGCCCTCGGACACGCCCTTGCGGGCGTGGAGAATGGCGCTGGAGTACTCCACGTTGTTGACCACCCGGGCGACAATCTCCAATGCCTGGATCATGGGCACCCCGCTGTCCACCAGGATGCTCAGGGAGCGGCAAAACCTGCCGATGGCCGAGTTCCGGAAGATGGTGCCAAATTTGGGCAGGCGGATGGAAAGGCGCTGAAGGGTATGGCGTCCCTTGGTGGTTGCCGACCACTGTTTGAAAGCGATGGCGGCGACAATTAAGGCGGGGACGATGATGTAAAAGTACTTCTGCATGAAGTTGCTGGCCGCCATCATCGCCACCGTGATTCCCGGCAAATCCTGACCGCCTTCGGCAAACATGCTGGCGAAACCGGGAATTACGGTGGTCATGAGCACTATTACCACCGCCACGGCCGCTACGCCGATAAAAGTAGGGTAGGTGGTGGCGGATTTGACTTTTTCCCGTATCTCGCTCTGGTTTTCAAAATACTCAGCCATCCGTCCCAGGACGTCGTCCAGAGCGCCGGAAGCTTCGCCGGCCTCCACCATGCTGATAAATATATTGGGGAAGAAATCCTTGTGCTTGGCGCAGGCCTCGCTGAAGGTCTTGCCCGACTCCAGCTCCTTGCCCACATCGGTAAGCACTTCGGCCAGCAAGGGGTTTTCGGCCTGGGCGGCAATGGCGGAAATCGAAGACATGATGGTGACGCCGGCGTTGGTCATGGTGGACATCTGCCGGCAAAAAACTGCAAATTCCTTAAGGGGAATGGTCTTCTTTTTAAAGAGAGGAAATTCTTTCTTCCGTGTCCGGCCCGGAGCCAGCTCCAGAATGACCATTCTCCTGCTGCGGATGAGCTCGGCGGCGCGGTTCATGTCATCGGCCTGAATTTGCCCCCTGACAACTTTGCCGCTCATATCCCGGGCCCGGTAACTGTAAACGTTGGGCATTGACTTCCCCCCTTTTGCCCGGTTGCACTAGAATTTGACCGGATCAATCAGGCCCATGTCCACCAGGCGCTGGAGCGACTGGTCAAAGGTCTGCATGCCAAACTTGGAACCGGTCTCCATGGCGATGGGAATCTGATGGAGCTTGCCCTCCCGGATCAGGTTCTTCACCGCCGGGGTGCCGATGAGGATTTCACAGGCCATGACCCGGCCGCTCTCGCCCTTCTTGGGCAACAGCCGCTGGGCCACCACGCCCCGCAGGGTATCGGCCAGCTGCACCCGGATTTGTTGCTGCTGGTGGGCGGGGAAGACGTCGATAATCCTGTCCACCGCCGCTGCGGCGCTGGGGGTGTGCAACGTCGCCAGCACCAGGTGGCCGGTTTCCGCCGCAGTCACCGCCGTGGAAATGGTCTCCAGATCCCGCATCTCTCCCACCAGGATGACATCGGGGTCCTGACGCAGGGCAGCCCGGAGGGCGTTGGCAAAGGAATAGCTGTCCTGACCAATTTCCCGCTGGTTGACAATGGCCTTTTGGTGGTGGTGGATGTATTCGATGGGATCCTCCAGGGTCAGGATGTGGCAGGCCCGGGTGTGGTTAATTTCGTTGATGAGGGCCGCCATGGTGGTGGACTTGCCGCTGCCGGTGGGGCCGGTAAACAGCACCAGGCCCTGGTGCAGGTCGGCAAAGTCGCGCACTGCCTGGGGAATACCCAGCTCTTCAAACTTGGGAATGCGTTCGGGGATGAGGCGCAGGGCGGCGGCGGGAACCCCCCGCTGCCGGTAAATATTGACCCGCAGCCGGTTGTGGGGAGCCTGGAAGGTAAAGTCGATTTCCCTCCGCTCCAGAAACTCGTCATAGCGCTCCTGGGCCAGTTGCCTGGCCACCTCCTCCAGGGACTGGGGATTCATCTCCACATCGCCTGCGGGAATCAGTTGGCCGTCGACCCTGATCAGTGGGGGTCGCTTGTTGGTGTAGTGGATATCCGAGGCGCGCCGTTCCCTGGCCAGTTCGATGACAGACAGTAAATCCATGCTTGTCCTCCCTTAGCGAATATCTTTATACATAGTCCAGGCCAACGACCCGGACTACTTCTTCCCGGGTGGTTAGGCCCATTTTCACTTTTTCCATGCCGTCCTCGTACATGGTCACCATGCCCTCTTCCCGGGCCAGCTTGCGCAGTCTGCTGGCGCTCATGCCTTCCAGCACCGCCTGGCGCAGTGTATCGGTAAAGGTCAAAACCTCGTGCACCGCCAGCCTGCCTTTGAACCCCGTGCGGTTGCAGGTGCTGCAGCCTTCGCCCTGGCAGTTCCTGCACAACCGGCGCACCAGGCGCTGAGCGACGATGCCGTTGGTGGCAGCCACCACCAGGAAAGGAGGCAACCCCATCTCGATCATCCGGGTCAGGGTGGAAGGAGCGTCGTTGGTGTGAATTGTGGAAAGGACCAGGTGCCCCGTCAAGGCGGCCCGGACGGCCGTTTCCAGCGTCTCGGTGTCCCGGATCTCCCCGATCATAATGACGTCGGGGTCTTGACGCAACAGGGCACGGAGCCCTACGTTAAAGGTCATGCCGATTTTGCTGTGTACGTTGACCTGGTTGATGCCTTCCAACCGGTATTCCACCGGGTCCTCCACCGTCGAAATGTTGTAATGGGGCGAATTGATGTAGTTAAGGGCGGAATACAGCGTAGTGGTCTTGCCGCTGCCGGTGGGACCGGTAACCAGGACAATCCCGTACGACCGGGTGATGATGTCCTTGAACTTCTCATAATTGTGGCTGCTGAATCCCAGGTCGGAGAGCTTGAGCATAATGGACTCGGGATTGAGAATCCGCAACACTACTTTTTCGCCGTAGATGGTGGGCAGCGTGTTCATGCGTAAATCTACGGTGGCATTGTCGTTGAGCCTGAACTTAATCCGGCCGTCCTGGGGAATGCGGCGCTCGGCTATGTCCAGATTGGCCATGATTTTGAGCCGGGAAACCACCAGGGGGTGGGTGCTCTTGGGCGGCGACATGCGCTCGTGGAGAATGCCGTCGATGCGAAAGCGCACTACCAGCTCGGATTCCCGGGGCTCGATGTGAATGTCGCTGGCGCCCTCGTTGACGGCCTGCTCAATCATATTGTCCACAAGCCGCACGATGGGGGCATCGTCCACCATCAGGGCCAGTTCTTCAGGATCGATGTCCTCTTCTGGTTCGGTCTCCTGGACCACCCGCTCCACAGATTCTTTCAGCGTGTAGTGCTGCCGGATAACCCTGTCCAAATCCGACTTGGCGGCGATTACCGGAATAACCTGGCATCCCGTGGCCATGGCGATGTCGTCGATGGCCACCACGTTTTTGGGGTCGGCCATGGCTACCGTCAGGCGATCGCCGGACTTGTCCAACGGAACGGCCTTGTATCTCTTGACCAGCTCAGGATCGAGAATCTTCAGCACTTCCGGCTTCAGCTGGTAATTGTCCAAAGTCACGTGAGGAACGCCCAGGTGGAATTCCATTATTTCTATGTACTGCTGTTGGGTCAGCACACCAATTTCGGTAAGGGCCTCGGCGATATTGCTGCCCTTTCCGGATTTGCGCGCCTCGTTGATCTGCTCCTGAGTGGCCATCCCCGTTTCCAGCAAAAGTTCCTCCAGTGATCTGAACATCGTCTTCTCTCCCCCGCAAGCAGGTCCCGTTTTCGAAATTGTTAGTGTCCATTAATATCCAGTATTCTACAAAAAAACCAAAATTCCTTTTTAATACAGGCATACTTTTATCTGGCATAATGGTAAAGCAACGAATTTTGCCGTTTTTTGCCTGTTAGATAATGCGAAAAAAACACCCAATTCCTGTGGGTAGCAAACGAAAACTTAAGATTTGCACTTTGTCTCCGCGGCGCTTTTGGGCCGCGCCGCCGGAAGAGCGCTGCTCCCCACTGCACCCCGGGGCCTTTTTGATGGTAACATTTTCCCACAAACTGCCGCCAGTGTCAAGTACCTCCGGACGGCTGCGGCGCCCGCTCCCTCATCCCCGCCGCCGGTTCTCTGGGCACTTCCCCGCTGCAACTGCCCGTAGCCCGGCCGCATCGGGCTGCCACGGTTATCTGCCAGCCGGCTCCGGTTTCGGCTATGCTGATTTCCAGCGTCACGTCGGGGTCGGGCCAGGCCACCTGCCCGTCTCCGCCCCGCCGCAGATCTGCCGCAGCCAGGGCCAGCGCTCCCCGGGCTGCGCACTGGGCCTTAAAGCGATGGTAGTCGTCCAAAGCCGCCGCCAGGTCGGCGCGGGCCATGGCGGCCATGGCTGCAGCGCCGGGCAGCAGCGCCATGGTCACCACCAGGGCCAGCAGCATGGCGGCGCCCCGCCGGTTCAGGACTGGTCCCCGGGCGCCAGCCAGCAACACCGGTACTTGCCGCCGGGAAAACTTAACTCCACCCACAACAAATCACCCTCCCGCCACCACCGGGCGGAATCCACCATGGCCAGGGCGTAATAATCGTAGCCCCGCCCCCGGTAAAAGGAATTTTCGGCGCTGACCCGGTACACCCACTGCCCGTCGGGCAAAGTAACCCTCAGCTCCAAAGGGGTAATGGAAACTGCCTGCGCCTCCGCCATGTCGGCATCCAGGTATGTAAAGGCCAGCGCCGCCCACTGGCGCTGCAGCTGGGCCTGGCTGATCTCCTTCCACTGCACGTGCACCGCCGTGAACAGGCTGACGGTAACCAGCAGCAGCATCAGGGTGAGACCGGAAGCGATGACTGCCTCCAGGGCTGCCGTTCCGCGCCGGTTCACGGTCCGCTCACCACCGTCAGGTTCCTGAAGAGGTGGTCCCCCTCCACTTCCACCTGCCACAGCTCGCTGCCGCCCCAGTCCAAAACCGTCAGCGTGCTGGTCAGGCCGTCCTGGTGCAGCACCGCCGGGGCTTTTCCCGCCCGAGCCATTTCCAGGTGCGCCTTGGCCAGCAGCCTGCCCCGGGTCACCGCCCTGGCCGTCAGCGCAATCTGCTCAGCGGCGAGCAGGGCGCCCAGCAGGGCCGTCGCCGCCAGGGCAATGACGGCAGCGGCGGCAGTAACTTCCAGGAGAAAGTAGCCCTTCCTGCCCCGGAAAAACCCTTCCGCCACGCTAATCCCCCCTGGTGTGGGTGCACTGGACAACCTGCCTGTCCCCCTCCGTGACCAGCACGTAGTGATGGCGGTTATCTCCCGCCGCAAAGGGACACTGTATGTCCTGACCCTGCAAGTAGCCCTTTTCCCGGAGAAATTCCACCAGCGTCTGGTTTGCCTTCAGTTCAATGGGCACCCCGTGTTCCAGGCGGTATCTTTCCACCTGGGTGAGGAGAATTTGGACGTTGGCGGCGCAGGCGTCTTCCTTGCCCTTCTCCACGGCGTGGATGTAACTGGGGACGGCGATGGCGGCCAGAATGCCGATGATGGTCACCACCACCAGAATCTCCATCAGGGTAAATCCCCCGACATTTCTTACCATATTTCCTCCTCCTTGTACCAGCGCTCAGAAAGCCCGGGCCAGCTGGAGCATGGGCAGCATCAGGGCAATCAGCATCAGGCCCACTGCCGTGCCCACCGCCAGCACCGCCACGGGTTCCAGGCAGCGCTGAAAATCGTCCAGGGCCTCTTCCACCCGGCCCCGGTAGTAATCGGCAGCCCGGGCCAGCGCTTCCGGCAGCTGTCCCGTGGCCTCTCCCTGGGCGACAAAGGCCCGGAGCACCCCCGGGCTGCCCGCCAACGCTTCATACAACCCGTAACCGGACCGCAGCCGCGCCAGGGCAGCGGGGGCAGGGCCGCGCGGCGACACCGCAGCGGCCATGCCCAGGGCCGTCTCCAGGGTGTGGCCGGCGGCCGTCACCATGGCACAAATGCGGCAGAACCAGTAACAGGCAATGGTCCCCGCCAGGGGCAACCGCGCCGCCAGCGGCCACTGCAGCATCCTGACAACCCGCCCCGCCGCCAGGGCCAGCAACCCGAAGCTGCCCAGAAACAGGAGCAGGCGTCCCGGCGTCAGATACGCCGCGGCGGCAAATACCCGGCCGGTGGCCGGGGGGATGTCGGCGCCCAGGGCGGCATAGAGCCCGGCAAAGGTGGGCACCACGTGCCACAGGGCGAAGAGGCCGCTGGCCAGGGCCACGCCCAGCAGCAAAAGGGGGTAGAAGAGGATCCGCAACAGGCGCCTGTTTATCTTTTCCCGCTCGCCGTAGTACTCGGCCAGGGCGTTCAGAGTCGGCAGCAGACTGTCCCCTTCTTCCCCCGCTTCCACCATCCGCACGTAAAAAAGGGGAAACAAACGGCGCCGGCCTGCCAGCAGCCGGTGCAGGCTGTAACCCCGGTTGAGGCCGGCAGCCATTTCCCTTGCCGCCCGGGAAAACCGCTTGACGGGGAAAGCCGCGGCCAGTTGTTCCAGGGCAACCACCAGGGGCAGGCCGCCCCGGAGCATGGCCGCCAATTGGCGGGTAAACAGCGCCAGGGACTTCATTCTCCTCCCTCCAGGGACAGGGCCAGCCGGCGCATCTCTTCGGCATCGGTCAAGCCCTGCTCCAGCTTGGCCCGGCAGTCCTCCAGCAGGGAGACCGGCGGCGCCGGCAGCGGTTCTCCCCGCAAAATGGCGCTGCGGTGGGCGGGGGTCAGCACCAGCAGTTCAAAGACGCCGGTGCGCCCGTAGTAACCGCTGTACAGGCAGCGCTGGCACCCCCCTTGACAGGAACAGGGGCTGCGCACCAGGCGCTGGGCCAGCACGCCGTTGAGGGCAGCCGCCACCTGGTACGGGGCACAGCCCATTTCCACCAGGCGGGCCACGGCGGCCCGGGAATCCAGGGTGTGCAGGGTGGCCAGCACCAGGTGTCCCGTCAAAGCCGCCCGCACGCTGATGGCGGCAGTCTCCCTGTCCCGGATTTCCCCCACCAGGATGACGTCGGGGTCCTGGCGCAGCGCCCCCTTCAACCCCGCGGCAAAGTCCAGCCCCCCGCGGTAATTGACCTGGGTCTGGATAATGTCCGGCATGCGGTATTCCACCGGATCTTCCAGAGTCATGATGTTGAGATGGGCAACGTCCAGCAGGTTGAGGCCGGCGTAAAGCGTAGTGGTCTTGCCGCAGCCGGTGGGGCCGGTGACCAGCACAAGGCCCTGCCTCCGCCCCAGCAGCCGGGCAAATTCCGCGGCGGTCTCCGCCGTCATCCCCAGGGCCGTCAGCTCCCGGCGCACCGGTTCTCCGGGCAACAGGCGCAGTACCAGTTTCTCGCCGCAAATTGTGGGCTGGGACGACACGCGAACATCCCAGTCCCGCCCCGCCAGGCCGGCGCGAAAACTGCCGTCCTGGGGCAACATGCGCTGGGCGATGTCCATGCCCGCCCTGACCTTGATGCGGCTGCACAACTGCCGGCCTTCCTCACGGTCCACAACACCCCCGGGGAGCAGGACCCCGTCCACCCGCAGGCGTATGCGCACCCCTTCCTGCACCGGCTCCAGGTGGATATCCGTTGCCCGCAGGGACACCGCCCGTTCCAGCAGCTGCTCCGGCATCTCAGCTCCCCTCCCGGACGCGGACGCGCCCCGTCCTGGGTGCAACGATTACCTGCATCCGCGCCCCCTCTTCCAGGTACAGGGTAAAGGTGCCGTTGTGGCTGCACCGGCCGTTGCCGTAAAAAAATATGTAGTCAAAGGGGCAGGTCCACTGGACGCCCCGGGGCAGCTCAACCCGCTGCGCCGACATGCCCGGCCGGCAAATGACATAGGAACGCCGGGACCACTCGAAATACACCTGGACCGTAACGTTTTGCGCCTCCGCCAGCTGCCGGGCCGCCTGCAGGTCCTGGGCCAGCGTGTACGCCGCCTGCTGCAGTTTCAGCCGGGAATCGGCGGCAACGGACCAGGCGTTTACCGCAACAGTTAATACTGCCACTATTGCCATTGCCGTCAAAAGGTGAGAGAGGTTGAGGTGCATAAACATTCCCCTTTCACCGAATTAATTCGCTGGAAAATTATTAATTCCTGCAATTGATTTTTGCCGACAGAAAAAGGCCGGGAGCCTTCCGGCTTCCCGGCCTAATCGTCGGGGCTGTCTGTCAGCCCGCGCATTTTCAGTTTGCGCAACACGAAACGCTCCAGCATACGCATGAACTTGGTGCCGATAAACTCCTTAGTGCCCACAGGCACCACCAGTATGGTATACAGGCCCAAACGGTTGCCTCCCAGGACGTCGGTAAAGACCTGGTCGCCAACCACTGCCGCCTCCTCGGGCTTAACCCCCAGGGCATCGCAGGCAGTGCGAAAGGCGCCCCGCCGGGGCTTGACGGCTTTGGAAATGGCAGGCACACCCAGGGCCTTGGCGAACTTTTGCACCCGTTCCTGGGAATTGTTGGACACTATATATACCGAAAACCCCTTGTCGCGCACTTCCTTAAGCCACAAATGGAGCTTTTGGTTGGGCAGGGGGTCGTCCCAGGCCACCAGGGTGTTGTCCAAATCGGTGATGATGGCCCGTATACCCCGGGCGGACAACTCATCCAAGTCGATGTGGAAGATGTCTTTTACGTACAGATCCGGAGTCAGTTTCTTCAGCACAGCTGCCACCTCCTCTGTTGCCGCCTAAAAAGTTCGCTGCCGGCAATGGCTTTTCCTGCTAATTGGGCCGTCGTCTCAGGTAACTGTTGAGCAGGCGCAGCGCTCTCTTTTCAATTCTCGATACATAGGACCGGGAAATGCCCAGTTTGGCGGCGATTTCCCGCTGGGGCCAGCTGCGCCCGTCAGCCAGGGCAAAGCGGCGCTCCAGCACATAGCGCTCCCGCCTGGGCAGGCGCAGCATGCACTCCATCAGCCGGGACACCTCAATCTTCTGGCTGACCCGGTCAAAGAGGTCCGACTGGCTGCCCAGGATGTCCATGAGAGAAAGCTCGTTGCCCTCCTGATCCACGCCCAGGGGTTCTTCCAGAGACAGGTCATCCCGGGATTTTTTGAGGGCGCGCAGCTGCATGAGAATTTCATTTTCTATACACCGGGCAGCGTAGGTGGCCAGCTTTACCCCTTTGGCCTGGTCATAGGTGTTGATAGCCTTAATGAGCCCTACGGTGCCGATGGAGATGAGGTCGTCGTTCTCCAAACGCGTGTTGTCGAATTTCTTGACGATATGCGCCACCAGGCGCAGGTTGTGCTCGATGAGGATCCTGCGCGCCTCCTCGTCGCCCTGGGCCAGCCTGTCCAGCCACTTCCTTTCCTCCTCTGGCTCCAGAGGCCGGGGAAAGGAGTTGTTCTTGATGTGGGAAACCAGCAGCGCCAAATCCCTAACCGCACCGGCAATGGCAAGCAGAAGAGCAGGTACCACCCATATATTCCCCCAATTTTACTTATTTACTAGCATATGTTTCCGGGGGAAGAAATGTGACAAAATCCCGGGGACCTGCTCCAATTGGTTAACCTTATGCTCCCTGCAAGGCCTTGTACACTTTCTGCAGCATGAGTTCCATGACAGCGTTCCTGAACTCTTCATCGTCTATAATCCGCGCGGCGAACCGCTCGTTTTCAGCCATTCTCTCGGCAACTTTGGCGACGAATGCTTTCTTAAAGGGGTACTGAAAATCTTCGACGGGGTTGGCCCTGGCGCTGGTTTTCATCATTTCGTCCTTGACGAAATCCTCTTCCAGCTGCTGGAGGAACAGCCTGTGGGACTCGTCAAAGTCGGTGCCGAACCTTTGGTTGAGGCGCTCAATAATCAGGGACAGTTCTTCCACTTCATCCTCCCTGGCACCATACCCGCCGCCCGGGCCCGAAGGCAGGGGATCGCGGACGCGTCCGGCCAGAGAGAGACTGCCCTCGAAAATCTTCTTGTTGGCATAGTAATCCAGGGAAATCTCGTCGGAGAGGTCGATGGTTCCCGCCGGCCCCCTGGGGAGTTTTTTAATCAGGAAGGACAGGTAGGTATAGAGTTTGTGCAGATCCGCATCCTCAAAGGGCGTAATCTGAGTGATGAAGGAATAGAGCCGGGTAAATTTTTTGGCGCCGTCGGCAAACTCTTCCTGAACGTCCTCGGCAACAGACCGGTAGCGCTCCACTGCTTTGTCCACGAGCTTGTTGATCCGGGCGTTGTAATCGGAAGTCTTCTCGCCATAATAGACCCGGGTAAATTGATCCACTTCCTCCCTGTAATACACCCCGGCGGCATCCAGCCTGGCTTCCAGGTCGTACAGGCTGTTGGGATCGGTCACTTCCTCGATAAAAGCGGTTTCGTAGTAGGGCTTGAAGGCCGCCTGGATGTCCTCGGCCTTGTTGACAAAGTCCAGGATGAAGGTATCTTTCTTGTCCTTATGGGTCCTGTTCAGCCGGGACAGGGTCTGCACCGCTTTGAGGCCGGCGAGGGGTTTGTCCACGAACATGGTGTGCAACAAGGGTTCGTCGTAGCCGGTCTGGTATTTCTCGGCGACGATTAACACCTGGTATTCGTC
>JAAYIH010000013.1 GCA_012523545.1 Bacillota bacterium | reverse complement strand
CTTGCTGGTGGTCCTGATTATGGTCTGACACTTCTTCTCTCGCAGCATCTGGGTCATACTGGGTGCGGTTATCCTCCTCAGCATCTTTGGCAGCGGCATGAAGACGTACCGGGCCATGTTCCTGCAGGCCAAGGAAGCCCCGTACATTGAAGCCGCCCAGGCATATGGGGCAGGAAACTTCCGCATCATCTTCCGGTATCTCCTGCCGCGGCTCGTTCCCGTTTTGCTTCCTTCCTTTGTGACCATTATCCCGAGCTTTGTGTTCCTGGAAGCAACGCTGGCGGTGCTCGGGTTGGGCGACCCGGTGCTTCCCACATGGGGCAAAATTATCCACAGCGCCCAGGCTAATGAGGCCCTTTACATGGGCGACTATTACTGGGTGCTCATTCCCTCAGTAATCCTGATCTTAATCGGATTCAGCTTCGCCTTGGTAGGATTCACTCTTGACCGCATCTTCAACCCGAGGCTGAGGAGACTCTAAGAAGGAGGTTGAGCAATATGACTAAGGATTCAACAGCCAACGCAACTGCAACCAGCACTCCCGATGCCGTCGCAGCTAATCGTCCGCTGCTCAAAGTCGAAGACCTCCATTTGTACTTCGGCACCTCCTTTGGTCAGGTCCGGGCGGTTGAAGGGGTAAGCTTTGAACTGGCCCCGGGACGTTCTTTGGCCATTATCGGCGAGTCCGGCTGCGGCAAGACTTCGCTTACACGCGGCATTCTCAGGCTTTTGCCCCAGAACGTAAGCAAGTTCACCGGCCGCGTATACCTCAATGGCCTGGACGTTATGCAGCTCAGCGACGAGCAATTCCGCAAGCAAATTCGTTGGATTAACATGTCCCTGGTTCCCCAGGCGGCGCTGAACTCCCTTAACCCAGTGGTCAAGGTTGGTCAGCAGGTCATCGAGCCTCTGTTGATCCATGACCAGGCCACCAAAGAGGAGGCAATGGAGCGCGCCAAGGAAGTTTTCAGGATTGTCGGAATTCCCGAGGCTTTCCTGGACCGCTATCCCTTCGAGCTTTCCGGCGGTATGCGCCAGCGCGCCATCATCGCCATGGCATTGGTTGCAAACCCGGTTCTCATCGTCCTCGACGAACCGACCTCGGCTCTGGACGTTTTGACCCAGGCCAACATTATGAACGCTCTGAAAAAAATCAAGCAGGACCTGCAACTGACCTATATCCTCATCACTCACGACATTGCCATCTCCAGCGAGCTGGCCGACGAGGTGCTGTGCATGTATGCTGGCCAGGTTGTGGAGCACAGCAGTGCTTACAGATTCTACCGCGAGCCCTTGCACCCGTACGCCCAGAAGCTGATGGCCAGCGTCCCCTCGCTGCGCGAGGAAAAACAACCGGATTTCATCACAGGCCAGCCGCCTAGCCTGTTCAATCCCCCCAAGGGTTGCCGCTTCGCCGAGCGTTGCCATAAGCGGTTCGAGCGCTGCGACGAAGAACCTCCTCTCTTTGCTGTCGGGGAAGATCTGGTCAGGTGCTGGCTCTACGAGAGGAGTTGAGGAAATGCAAAGCGTAAAGCAACTAGTCGAAGAACAACCCCAAGCTGCAGAAAAGCAAGAAGAGTACTTGTTGCAGGTTTCCAATCTCCGCACCTGGTTTGAACTGAAGAGGTTTGGGCTTTTCCACGCCGGCTACGTCAAAGCGTTGGACGGGGTTTCCTTTAACCTGAAGTACGGCGATACCATCACCGTTGTGGGCGAGAGCGGTTCCGGAAAGACCACATTGTTGCGGACTATCCTGGGACTGGCTCAGTCTACCGGCGGCGAAATGATTTTTGCCGGCAAGAAAATTGACAAGCGCAAGGATTTGTCCTGGTTGCACCGCCAGGTGGGCTTTGTCCAGCAGGACCCCTACGGCGCCCTGCCTCCCTTTATGACAATCAGGCAAATCCTCCGGGAACCCATGATTATCAACGGGGTGCCCAAGGAAGAGCAGGAGAGACGGGTGCGGGAAGTGTTGGAAGAGGTCCGGCTGTTGCCGGTGGACGATTTCCTCAACAAATATCCCCACATGCTTTCCGGTGGACAGCAGCAGCGGGTGGTTATCGCCCGGGCCATAGTCCTCAATCCCAAGCTCATCGTGGCCGATGAACCCGTATCCATGCTCGACGCCTCCATGCGTGTGGAGATCCTTGAGCTGATGCGCAAGATTCAGGAAGACCACGGCATGAGCGTCATCTATATTACCCACGACCTCTCGTCGGTGCGTTACTTCTCCGAATATGTCTTCATCATGTATGCGGCGAAGTTGGTCGAGAAGACAGACGTGGAAAGCGTGGTCAAAAACCCGCTTCACCCCTACACCCAAGTGTTGCTCAACGCCATTCCCGACCCCGATCCGGACAACGTCCATCGTTTCAAAGAGGTGCCGCCGGGAGAGCCGCCCAGCTTGATCAATCCGCCGACCGGATGCCGGTTCCATCCCCGGTGCCACCGCTTCATTGAAGGGCTCTGCGATGTAGAAGAGCCGCCTGCGTTTGAGCCGCGCCCCGGCCACTTCGTCGAGTGCTGGCTCTACAAGTAGTATGACATCGCCACGTAAATTACTAATCCTGGGATCAGTCTTGGTCGTGGCTGGAGCCGTCGTACCATTTCTCATGGTGATCAGGGTTTTGCAGCCCGGTTGGTTGCTGTCTTTCCTGGCCAACGGCTGCATGGTCGTCGGCTCCGTCCTGGGATTCATCGGCATAGCGTCGTACCGCTCTCGCAATGATGTCTAACGCAGCCGATTAATTGAGAAAGCATCAAGCGCTTCCCAAGCATTTGGCGAAGCGCTTTTTCCTTTGCATTAAATCGTGATACCGTACACCAGGATGTGCGATGAAGCGCACGATAACCTGGACCGGGGCGCACATCCCAGTTGCCCCATTTTGTACATTATGGTATTCTGGGCCGGGAGGTGTTGCAAGGTGCCAAAAGACGTCATAACCGCCACCGAGCTCAAACAGAATCTGGGCAAGTACCTGGATTACGTGGAACAGCAGAATGAAGTGGTGATTACCAAAAACGGCGTCAAAATCGCCCGGCTTACCCCTTACATCACCGACATCGAGCAGTATTTTCTGGTCCGGGACAGGGCCCTGGATTACCAGTACGGCGGCAAGAAGGTGTCGTATGAGGAATTTCTGGAGATCAGCGCCAGGAGCACCCTGCGTATGGAATTCATCAACGGCGAAATCCACCTGCTTTCCTCGCCCGGCATTGAGCATCAGGAAATACTGGGGCGTTTGCATCTGATGTTTCACCATTACTTCAAGGGCAAAGAGTGCAGGGTATTTCTGGCCCCCTTCGACGTGCACCTCAAAAAGAAGGACATAAAGACCCCTGATGTCGTCCAGCCCGATTTGCTGGTGGTCTGTGACCTGGCAGGCAATGTTACCGAGACCGGGCGCTACACGGGGACTCCCGACCTGGTTGTCGAAATCCTGTCCGACAGCACCCGCAACAAGGACATGATCGACAAGCTCAACGCCTACATGCTGTCCACGGTTAAGGAATACTGGATTGTCGACCCCAGGCAGCAAGCCGTCATAATCTACAGCTTTGCCAACCATGAAATCGAAACGTTGCGGGTATTCGAGAAAGGCCGGTCCGCCAGCTCCCGGGCCTTTGCCGGCCTCGCCGTCGACGTCGGCGAGCTGTTTGCCGACCTGATTTTCCAGTAAATTTAAGTCCACTTCCGGCAATACAGACAATAAGCAGGGATTTGCTGGCAATTGTAGAATATTGTCATTACCGCTGATTCAGGGAGGATCCTTATGCAACTCAACATCGAGCAGAGAAAACTGGTCACCGCCGTCCCCAACGGGGGCGCCATGCTTGTCCGCGGGGTTGCCGGCTCCGGCAAAACCACTGTAGCCGTCCACCGCGCTGGCTATCTCCTCAACAATTATTGCCTCGACGAGTCCGACCGCATTCTGCTGGTAACTTACAACCGCACTCTGGTCAAGTACCTGCGCTACCTGCATGACAAGGTCAATGTGGAGGAAGAGGGGTACATCAGCCTCTTTGGACCCAGCCAGTCCCAGGTGGACATCATGACCATCGACAGCCTCTTCTACCGCTATTACTGCAGCCTGTTCGAACCCTCCCAGCGCAGAGAATTGCTGTTTGGCAATTCCGGCAAGAAGTACCAGGTTATCAACAGCTGCATTGCCGAGCTGGCCAAAAAATTTAAGCACACCAATATTCTCGACCCCCAGAATGCCGTATTCCTCCTGGATGAGATTGATTGGATCCGCTCCTGCAATTACATGGAGTTGTCCGAATATCAAAATGTCGACCGTCTGGGCCGCCAGAGCTACCAGCAAGCCCAGGGGCCCCAGCGGTTGCGCAAGAACTCCGAAACCCGCCAGGCCATTTACGAACTGATGCTGGCCTTTGACGCCCGCCTGGAGGAAGAAGGCCTCATCGACCCCAAGACCCGCGACCTGCTGGTGCTGAAAAAGTTCCGGCAAAGCCCCGAACCCAAGTACACTCACATCATCGTCGATGAGAGCCAGGACCTGACCCGTGTGCAACTGGAGTTCCTCAAGCTGTTGTACAAGCCCAAAGAATATTCCAGCCTGCTCTTCGTGGCCGACACCGCCCAGAGCATCTATCCCCATTCCTGGCTGGTCCGGGGCAGGAATTTTACCAGCCTGGGCCTGGATTTGACCGGCCGCAGCAGCGTACTGAACAAAAACTACCGCACCACAACCCAGATTGCCCAGGCGGCATACAGCCTCATTGAAGACAACCCCGATATCGTCGAGGACGAGTACTACGTGGAACCGGCCCTCCTGGATAAACAGGGAGAGTATCCCGTATACAGGCACTTTGCTTCCGAAAAAGAAGAAGCGGAATACGTTGCCCGGGAAATACGCCGGCTGCTGGACACATACCAGCCCGGCGAGATAATCGTCATTGCCCGGCTCAACAAGCAGCTGGAAATTATCCAGTCGCGCCTGGAGGAGCAGGGCCTGGCCTGCCAGGTCCTTAAGAGCGACGACGTGGATTTTGACGACGACTGCATTAAACTCCTGACCATCCACTCCATTAAGGGCCTGGAGTTTAAAGTGGTATTCATCATAGGCCTCAACGATTCCGTCATTCCCTATACCGCCGCCTATGCCGAAATCGGCGAGGACATGCAGGAGGTCACCGAGCGCAAGTTGCTGTACGTGGGGATGACCCGCGCCTCCGAGCGCTTGTACCTGAGTTCCAGCGCCAGGCCTTCGCGCTTTATTGGCAACATTTCTCCCCGGTACTTGCGCCTGTCCGGCGACACCAGGTTCAGCCACATGTACAACATCCGACCTGATGAATACCTGTTTGCCGACCGGATTCTGGACATCTACAGCAAGGAAGAAAAGGTCCGGCAGTGGCTGCTCCGGGAACTGCAGGACAAATACCACTACCCCCTCAACCTGCTGGCAGTGGAGTACAGAGTAAACAACATGTCCCGCATCGGTTCGGTGGACGTGTGCGTCCAGGCCAACAAAAACGGCCGCCTGGAACCCTTTATCTTTTGTGAAGTCAAGGCCCCGGGCAGCGGTGTCCAGCATGCCCTGGACCAGCTCAAAAGCTATATGAGCAATGCCAGGCATTGCCGCTACGGCCTGGCCACCGACGGGCAGGAGATGGTTATCATCGACGCCGACTTCAACCCCGTCGCCGACATCCCCGAATTTAACCATTTCATGCTGCCCGGCTCCGTAGAAAAATACCGCTACCATTGCCTGACCAGCAAGCAGGAGTATACGCTGCTCCGGGATGGCAATCAGCCCCGGGAGGCTGTGGTGGAGACCGCCGCCGGCAGCGAAGTCTGCACCGGCGACAGGCTTGTGCCCATCCCCGCTTACGAGGGGATTGCCGCCGGCCTACCGGTATTCATGCAGGAAAAGAGCGAGACCCGGTTTTACCTGCCCGCCCAATGGCTGCGGGGCAGGGAAGACTGTTACCTGCTCAAAGTAAAAGGCGACAGCATGATTGAGGCGGGCATAGACGACCAGGACTATGTCCTGGTTCAGCAGCAGTCCGTCGCCCAAAACCGGGATATCGTCGCCGTGGCCCTGGAAGACGAAGCTACCCTCAAGCGCTTCATGCGCATGGGCGACAAAATATTGCTGGTGCCGGAAAACCCCAAGTACGAGCCCATCCAGCTGGCCGACGGCCAGGCCAGGATTATGGGCACAGTCATCGGCGTGTTGAAGAGAGAAAGCTAAATAACAAAGCATCAGTTCACATCAGCAAAAAGGACGGGACCGGAAAATGAACAATTTTTGGTTTGCCCTGGCACTGACTGTCATAGCCGGCCTGAGCACAGGCATAGGCAGCGTACTGGCGTTTTTTACCCAAAAAAGCAACACCAAGTTTTTGGCCATCAGCCTGGGGTTTTCCGCAGGCGTCATGATCTACGTATCCATGATTGAGATATTTTTCAAAGCCCAGGCCAGTCTGGTTACCGAACTGGGCCCCGAAAAGGGCCGGTGGGTGACGGTAATCGCCTTTTTTGCCGGCATGCTGTTTATCGGGTTAATTGACCGCCTGCTCCCCAGTTCCGAAAACCCCCACGAGATGCACTCCGTTGAAGAAATGTGCGCTGACTGCCCCGAAGAAAGCCACCACATGGAACAGGTCCGGAAATGGGAAGCGGCCGAAAAAGAGCAGAAGCTTTTGCGCATGGGCCTCTTTACCGCTCTGGCCATCGCCATCCACAACTTCCCCGAAGGCCTGGCCACCTTTGTCGCCGCTTTGCAGGAACCCAAAGTGGCCATTCCCATTGTCGTGGCCATTGCCCTGCACAACATTCCTGAAGGCATAGCGGTATCCGTTCCCATCTTCTATGCCACCGGCAGCAAAAAGAAGGCCTTTCTCTATTCGTTTTTATCCGGGTTCTCCGAACCCCTGGGCGCCGTAGTCGGCTACCTCGTCCTGTTGCCCTTTATGAGCGACCTGCTGATTGGTATAGTCTTCGCCCTGGTAGCCGGCATTATGGTCTTCCTGGCCCTGGACGAACTGCTCCCCTCCGCCCGGGAGTATGGCGAACACCACCTGTCCATCTACGGCCTGGTCGCCGGCATGGCGGTAATGGCCGTCAGCTTGCTGATATTTATCTAAACGGGCAGACACCAACCCGGGAAACAGAGTATGATGACAAGAGAACAATCAATGCACGAGAGGGGCAGGACATGCAACTGAGAGACTATTCTATTCGCTTGGCCCGTTTACTCACCGGGCTTTTCCTTTATGCATTGGGAATAGCCTGCACATTAAAAGCCCAGCTGGGTTATGCGCCCTGGGACGTTTTCCATGCCGGCATTGCCAGGACGACAGGAATAAGCATTGGCTCCGCCACCATCGCCGTCGGTGTCCTGATATTAATTGCCGTCATGCTGTTAAAGGAGAAAATCGGCTTAGGCAGCATAGCCAACATGTTGCTGGTGGGCGCCTTCCTGGACTTAATCCTTTGGCTCAACATCATACCCGCGGCAACCCGTTTTCTTCCCGGACTCCTCCTGTTGGCAGCAGGTTTGTTTATTATTGCCTTTGGCGCATACTTCAGCATCAGTTCCGCCTTCGGCGCCGGACCCCGGGACAGCCTCATGGTTGCCCTGACCAGAAAGACCGGCCTGCCCATAGGGGCATGCCGCGCGGCAATAGAGCTGACCGCATTGTTCTTCGGCTGGCGCCTGGGCGGGATGGTCGGCATCGGCACAGTGATATCCGCCCTGCTGATAGGCGTTTGCGTCCAGATAGTGTTTAGACTGCTGAAATTTGACGCCACCCAAATCCGCCACCAGACCCTGGGCGAGACCTACAGAGCCGTATTCTTCCCCAGCAGTTATGACAAGAGCCAGGAGTGACAGTTTTGTCACCTCAGCAGGTTATAATTCATATAAACCTTGCCGGCGCTTTAACAACAGGAAGATAGAAGCTCTTTTTCTTGAAAAAATAGCATGGGGGGATATTGATGCTCGAAGGATTGATATTTATATTGCTGTTTTTATCAGTGCTCGCAACTATAGTTTCTCTGGTTTGGTTAACGGTTGGGCATGTTTTGCGAAAAGACACTAAAAAAGTGCTATTAGTATTGCAAATAGCTGTGATAGCTGGTATTTGTTCCGTTCTGGCTATACAGATCAAAATATTCCTTTTTCTCGTACCGGCTTTTATTGTCTATAGGATTTTAGCGGGCCTTTCAAAAAGGAAACAGAGAGAAAAAGACGAGGCGATAGACGGCGTTATGGGCCAGCTTTTCCAGGAAGAGGAAATGAAAACCAAGTTGTACGATTTCATTCTGCAACACACCAGAAGATTTGATTTACATGAAATCAGTGCGACAGAATACGACCATTCATTGGGGCTTTTGCTGCAATATTTTTTTCTGAAAGCAGAACCATCGATAAAAGCATCCATTGATGAAAAAACCCATTCATATTGGCGAAAGAAGCCTTGGGAGTACAACAAAAATTTAATTATGGCGCAAATAGAAAGGTAAAAAAAGAAGTCTACGTCAGGGAAATGGAAAAAGTTATCGACGTGAAGAAGTACGAAACCATTGAAGATCTCGTAAAAGACTACTTGGATTATTATGGAGCCAAAGGTTTACATCCAGCTAATTTACAAGTGTTAAGCGAGCTCGCTCAAGAAGATTTCAGTGAAATGCGAGCGGCTGTTGAGGCAGAATACACCAGGATAAAAGAGCAACAAAGGTTGCAACTGCTGGAGAATCACCTGTTCAGCAAAGACTCAAGCAAGAAAGATATTAAATATGTGGATTCGTTGAGTGGGCTCGAGTTTGAGGATTTTCTCAAGGACTTATTTATCAGTTATGGCTATTCCGTAGAAGATTTGCCCTACAGCAATGATTACGGAGCGGATTTAATTATTAGCAAAGGCGCAAAAAGAATAGTGATACAGGCAAAGAACTATCAGGGCACAGTCGGCAACAAAGCTGTACAAGAGGTCGTCTCAGCAAAAATATACTATAAATGCGATGTTGCCATGGTTATCACCAACTCATCATATACCGAAAATGCCATCAAAACTGCGCAAGCCAGCGGGGTAATACTTGTCGACAGAACTGGCTTAGAGAGAATTTTGCAAGAGGGGAGCATGTATTTTAATTCATTGGTTTCTTAATTTATCCGGCTTCCTTTGGGCAACGCTGTGAAACGAATATGGCGACTCCCCTGGACAGTTGCTGTTCCGTTCGGAGGACAGGCGCATCTCATTATGGGACAGGCTGTATATAACACCTTTGCAATTTAAATTGGGAGGGAGCAATTTGCACGAAAAGGTTAAGCAATTCGTTGAACGCCAGGAGCGGGAAAAAGTCAAGAGAAGAGAACAACACCTGATCAATCTTGGCTTGGTTGAAAAGGTATACTCTGATAGCTGGCATCGTGATTATCCACATTGGGATTCAACAAAACAAAAATATTGTAAGCTGGTCCCCATAGACGTCACCGATGAAGAATATGCTCTTATTTGTTCGTATGTTAAGGAGGGCGAAAAGGAACCAAGAAGGACCAATCTTGTGGCAGTTGTATTGAAGGTCATTGGTTGGGTCATTTTAGTTGGAGGCTTTTTGGCCGGGTTGATATTAGCCAGCCTGTATAACTACGGTTTTGATTGGGCGATAGCTATAGGTTATTGGGTGTTTGCACTGCTGAGCGGGATAATCTTTCTGGCCCTTGCTGAGATTATCGCCCTGTTGCAGGTGTTGGTCAACAAAGAAAGACAATAACACAGTTTTGTTTGCTATAAGGGCTTACCGCATTGTAATGAGGGCATGTTCTTGACAAGATTGAGTATTTCAGGTTGGATAACTGCACACTGCAATACATCAGAAGGCTTGTTCAGACCAATCACCATGCCAGGAGCGACTTGACGGGAAGCTGGCGGCGGGTAAGGGAGTTTAGTGACCATGACCCTTGGTGGCGAACTTTAATCTGGATATTAACAAAACTTGGCGCTAATACAGAGGAAAAACACGATTTATGTGGAAAAATGTTATTTAGTGTTATCTAATAGCAACTGCCCGGGGGGGCATTGCATTTTCTGTATAGGGGGAGAGACCATGATATCCCGCTTCGAATCCATCAAAAATCATAGAGTGTTCCAGAATTTCCGCTGGACTTCGGACCTGGGCAGTTTCTCCAAATACAATCTAATCTATGGCGGAAATGCGACAGGCAAGACTACCTTGGCCAACCTGTTTAGGGTTCTGGAAAAAAGAGAAGAAATCCATGAAGGGGAATTCACTGTCAGTATCGCCGGCCGCAGCATTTCCAGTAAAGACCTGACGGCGGAACCCCTGCCTCCCATCCGTGTATTCAATGAAGGTTTTATCAACGAAAATGTCTTTACCTTGAGCGGCTCAGTCTCTCCCATCTTCGTCATTGGTGAGAAGAGCATTGAAGCCCAGAGGCAAGCGGAAGAGCTGAAAAATCAGCTCAGGGACAAGCTGGAAGAGCAGGTCAGACTGAAAAAAGATGTGGAAATCCGGGAGGACAGCCTGGAAGAATTCTGTACAGAAGCGGGCAGGAAAATCAAGTTGCTTCTCAGTTCCAGTGGGAAAAACCCCTATAATTCATATACCAGAAGGAACTTCATAAAAACTGCAGAGGAATTGGCTGCCAATGGAACATACTCCTCCTTCCTTCTCGATGAATCCGAAAAGGAAAGACTGATGAAGATAATTGCCGGAACACCCAAGGACAGGGTATCTCCCTTAAGGTTTAAGCTGCCGGACCTGGGCTTTTTTACGGAGCAGACCGCTAGAATTCTTGGGAAATCAGTTTTGGCTCAGTTTATTTTTGAACTGAAGAATGACCCCGCTTTGGCCGAGTGGGTGCAGGAGGGGATGGAACAGCACAAGAAAAAGAATTCATCCGCCTGCCTGTTCTGCGGTCAGCCATTGCCGCCGGAGCGGTTGCGCCGCCTGGAAGCTCACTTTAACCACCAGTATACCGATTTCATTGTGGAAATAGACAAGCTCATGGAGTTAATCCAACACCAAATTGATGAGCTGGATAACGTCAAACTGCCGGATAAGGCCGCCCTCAATGACCACTTGGTCCAGGCATATATCGATGCAATTAAGGAACTGGATTCCGAAATAGAAAGGACCAAGGCTGTTTTGCGAGAATTGCTCAGTGATTTGAATGAAAAAAAAGGCAGAGTATTTGAAAAGTATCAACCCCGCCCAATAGGCTACAGCCCACATTCTGACCCTATCGCCAAGATTAACGAAATTATTCTGCGACACAACCAGGAGACAGGAGATTTCCAGTCTGTAGTTAACGAAGCCCGGAGTAAGCTGGAAAAGGCTATGGTGGCAGAATCCATTGAATCCTATCTTACCCGGAAGCGTAATCTTTCTGCCGCCAAAGCAAAGCTGAGTGAATGTGAGTCAACTATTCGTAACCTGCGGGGTAGAATTGACAAGATAGAAATTGCGGTCATAAGCCATCGCCGACCTGCCGAGGAATTGAATCTGGACCTCCAACAATTCCTGGGACACGATTTCCTTAGGCTGGAGGCAATGGAATCTGGATACAAGATAATGCGCAAAGATGAAGTGGCAACAGATCTCAGCCAGGGCGAAAAGGCAGCCATAGCTTTTCTCTACTTCTTAAAGACTTTGGATGACAAAGATTTTGATCGCAGCCGGGGAATTGTGGTAATCGATGACCCGGTGGTCGGCCTGGATGAAAGGTCTATGCTTTATGCGTTTAACTTCTTAAAGGACAGGGTGGCAGATGTGGCACAGCTGTTTATCCTGACCCACAGTCAACAATTCTCCCGACAAATTCAGACATGGTTCAAAGAGAGTATGAAAATAAGTGCATCAGTGAGCTGTTATAAGCTGGACTGCGCAACGACAAACAGCGGTCGGTCATCAAAGCTGGTTGTTCTAGATGAGTATTAGATGCAACCAACATGGATTATGGGAGTTCATATTGTACCCGACAGCAGCAATGATGTTCCCGATGAGATGTTCGCACGCTTAGTCATTTTGGGACCGGAATATCCGCACGCTCTAAGGGATGCTGAAAGCTTGGCCAGAAAGCAGGCTGAGGATATCCTCCTTAACCGAGGTGCAGGACTCAGGATGTATAGAAATACATTAATATTCCTGGTTCCAGATAGAGACAGGCTGCGGGATTTGGAACAAACAATTCGGGAGTATATGGCTTGGAAATCGATCAGCGAGGAGAGGGAGGAACTTAACCTCATGCTAATTATGGACGGAGAAGTCACTGATGAAAAAGCAAAGCGATGGATTAGCACTTCAGGTATTCAGGGATGTAATTATGTTGTCTTGCCAGGAGGGCTACCTCCAGAAGAGTGGTGTATTAAAGTCACAAATTGTCATGAAGGTTGGGAATCCCTATCAGATTTTTTTAAGCTGCCTATACAAGAGATTAGAGAGTATTTAGATAAACTTAAGTCGTTAAGAGATAAGCATGACATTTTTCATGAATGGTCTAACCTAACTGGTAGAAGTATTGATAAGGTGCGTATGGGTTTTCTTAATGCAGTGGCAAACCTTCCACATAGACCACTTAAAAAGATACAGGAAGCAGTTGAAACTACTTTAAGTGACTACTCGTCGTCAAAGGTTGCGGCTACATATGATGAGTAAAATAAATATCAAAATCTAATGTAAGTTTAGGGTGAATATAGCGGTTTTTATTCCAACTTAGCTTTGAAGATGTATCTGAGCAACATGCTGATAGAGCTGAATATACCGTGGGTACAATAACTATTCGGGAAGGATTTTTGGCGATGACAAAAGCTAGTATTGGACCCAGGTAATCTATAAACGCAAGGGAAGTTCTATAATCCGTTGCGGACGAGCTTTAGTGACCTCCCCGGCGGGGCAGGCCACGTCCGGAACATTGCCGAGGAAGCCAACCTGTTGGCGGCGTTAGAGCGGACTCTGGAGATTGTCAGCCGGTGCGATTGCGGCGGAGAACGGGCGGATACCAGTTGTTACGGCTGCTTGCGCAACTACGGTAACCAATACTGCCACGATGTCCTTAAGCGCGGCTATGTTATTGAGTTTTTGGCAAATCTGTTGCAATAAAGCTGTTGAGACCCTGCCCGGGTCGATAGTGTACAATTAAGTTCGCAAAAGTAAAAAGGAAAAACCATCGGCAACTCCGAAATGGTAAGTGACGAGCAAACCAAAAGGAGTTGTTACCGATGGCTTACTCTTATTCTACTGGAAACTTCGAGAAAATGCTATTGCAATTCATGTCAGAAGAAGACCCAATGCTCTCGATGCTG
>JAAYIH010000012.1 GCA_012523545.1 Bacillota bacterium | reverse complement strand
GTCCCCCCATTACTTTATCGGGCCGCTCGGTGCTCAGAATCAGGGGAAAGGGGGTAACGGTGCGCTCGGTAATCAATTCCGCCAGTTCCCCGGGTTCCATAATTCCGTCGATGTCCAGGGCATTAATCCTTTCCTTAACTTCATTAACGATATTGAGATCGCATACATCCTCTATGTACAAGATGGCCACTTTGGTCCTGCTCCTGCGGCCAGCTTCGGTCATGACAATTTTGAGGTTGGGGTCGGGGAGGCGGCGCCGGATCAAGGCCGCATTAATCTGGATGATTTCGGTAAAGCCCTCCCGGGGCCCCCGAATCAGGCGCTCCTGCAAAGGCTCCTCGATGGCCCGCATCGGCCACTCCTTGGACTCCACCACCACCGCCTCGGGGATTGTGTCGACGACAATGGCCACCTTGCCCAGCAAGATCTTGGTCGACGTATCCCTGGCGCAACGGTCCCTTTCAGTCTCCCCCGCCGAAACCAGCTCGGTAACGTCCCTGGCGGGCCGCTGGCGGGAAGACAGCATCTTGCCGATGATGTCCCGGTGCAGGGCGTTGACGTTGACCAGGCCCTCTACAAAGACGATGAGGGCCTTGCGGTTGCCCATGGCGGGAACAGACAATTTCCTGAACTTGACATCGTCGCAGTCCCGAAAAATATCCCGCAATATCTTTTCGTCCTTTTGGATGTTGCCGGTAAACGGGACAGAAGGGCCGGTTTTCTTCGGTTGCCGATCCGGTTTGCGTCTCAGCTTGTCAAGTATTTTCCCCAGCATATGTACCCCCAGAAAATATGGCTTCATTTTAATGTGCCCCGCGCTGGCCCCGGTTAAACATAAAGAAAAAGAACTGCTCAGGAGAACAGTTCTTTGAGGGCCTTTTTGTCCTTCCACTTGTACCGGTCCCGCTGGATTTTGGCGGCGATGACCGGAATCAGGTCCGCCGGCAAGAAGAACACCGCTTCCAGATGCCTTCTGCCCCAGTTCCGGGCGTCGCGGAGATTGTCCATGTAGATATCCAGGTGGGCGTTGGAAATGGCGCCGCCCCGGTCTTCGACGACAAAAATGCCGCCGTTGGGCATGTGACCCAGCGCGGGAATGAAGACCCGGGTGCCGATGGGGATATCCGGGCCGGCGGCCACGGTGCGCCACTGCTGTGCCCGGGTTCCGCTGTACGTAATTCCGTACCCCGGGTCGCCAGGGCGCTTGCCGGTAGACTCATAGCCTGCGGTATAGGCAGTGACCTCCAGAACGGCAGTGAGCTCCCGAAGCTCCACCCGCCTCCCTCCTCTCTTCGGCTTCAGTTCAGGATACGTTGTCTTCCGGGGATAGGTGCCGGGCGATTTGCCCCGAGCCGCAGCGCCAAAACAAAAAACCGTCCCTTTTGGGGACGGTTACGCATTGCTGAAAAGGCTGCACGCCTTAAATATCATGGTGCCGAGGACCGGAATCGAACCGGTACGGGCCTTGGGGGCCCGAGGGATTTTAAGTCCCTTGCGTCTGCCAGTTCCGCCACCCCGGCAAAAAAAATTGGAGGCGGCACCCAGATTTGAACTGGGGATAAAGGATTTGCAGTCCTCTGCCTTACCACTTGGCTATGCCGCCTCGTATGGAGCGGAAGACGGGATTTGAACCCGCGACCCTCGCCTTGGCAAGGCGATGCTCTACCCCTGAGCCACTTCCGCATGCATATGGTGCCGCAGGGCAGAATCGAACTGCCGACACGTGGATTTTCAGTCCACTGCTCTACCAACTGAGCTACCGCGGCAAAGAATGGCGGAGCTGACGGGACTCGAACCCGCGATCTCCTGCGTGACAGGCAGGCATGTTGGACCACTACACTACAGCTCCAGCACTACTTATTATACACAGCCGCCCAATTACCGTCAAGCGGGTATAATTTGCATGCAATTTTTAAAGTCATAAATTGTAACTGCCGCCGGCCTGCAAAGCCTGAGCAACCCGGGGATTGCGCAAAAACCGGTTGACAATCTGCGTGCTGCCGGGTTGCGCGTTGATGACGGCCCGCAACAATGCCATCACGCGTTGGCTCTGCACATAACCGGCGTCCAGTTCCTGCTCCAGCAACGCAAATACCCGCTCCAACTCTTCGCGCCTGCGCCCGTGGGAGTATTTGCCGGCCAGGGCAAAGACCTGGCTGCGCATTTCTTCCAAAGCAGCGTGCATATTCGCCCACCTCCACTAGACAGTCTACTGCGGCGGGCGCGCGAAGGTGAATGAATGTATTTCGGGCCGGCGCAAATATTGCAATAAAAAAGTGCAATACTTTTAGTATTTGCACTAAAATGACTTTGGTGCGAGAGGTGGGACTTGAACCCACACGACGTTCGTCACACGCCCCTCAAACGTGCGCGTCTGCCAGTTCCGCCACTCTCGCTGACAGAGAATATTATAAGCGGATTGCGCACATAAGTCAAGGCTTTGGCGCCGGCAGCTTTTTTTGCCATTTATTTAAAATTATACAATCTGGCATATCTTTCCCTGGCCAGCTCCACCTTGCGCAGGTAATTCCTGGTCTCGGGGTAGGGAATCTGCGTCCGGTTTTTCCAGGTGCCGTCCCAAATACCCTTTTCCAGCCAGCTGCGCAGCCTGGCCGGCCCGGCGTTATACGCCGCCAAAGCCATGGCCTCGTTGCCGCCGAATTCCTGAAGCATCTTGGCCAGGTAACGCGTGCCCAGGGTTATGTTGTATTCCGGGTCGAAGAGCAACTCTTCAAAGACGTCCTCGTCAATGACGTGGCCCAGTTCCCTGGCCACTTCCCGGGCGGTGTCGGGGCGGATCTGCATCAGTCCCCGGGCATCGGCCCGGGATACTGCATCGTGGCGGAAATTGCTCTCCACCTTAATTACCGCCGCTACCAGGGCAGGATCCAGATTGTTGGCCCTTGCCTGCCGGGCGATAAATTCCTCGTACTTGACGGGATAAAAGGGCTGCCAAAAGACGGGGAGCTCCAACACCAAAAAGACCAGCACAGCCAGCACCAGCAGTGCCGTTATCCGGGTCAGCACTTTCAATTTATATTCTCATCCTTGCCGGCAGAGTTTTCCACGTATTGCTGCCACAACTGCAGCACAGTTTCCCTGGTTTGGCGCCGGGTGCCGTTGTTGTATATCACTGCATCGGCCCGGGCGATCTTTTCTTCCAGCGGCATCTGGGCCTCAATCCTTTGCAGGGCCTGCTCGTACCCGATATTGTCCCGCTTCATCAGCCGGTCGATTTGGGTCTTGCGGTCCACCGCCACCACCCACACCACGTCGGCCAGCTTATCCGCCCCCGCCTCGTACAGCAGCGGCGCGTCCAGGACAATGGCCGGCCAGCGCCCGCCTTCCTTGTATCGCTGTATTTTCCGGGCAATGAGCTCCATGACGCCGGGATGGGTAATGGCGTTGAGCTTGGCCAACAACTGCGCATTGCCAAATACCATATTGCCCAAACGGCGCCGGTTAATACTTTGATCGGGATTGAGAATTTCGGCGCCGAACTGCTCGACCAGTTTTTTCCAGACAGGACCGTGGGGGGTGAGAAGGCGCTTGGCTTCCCGGTCAGCGTCGATTACAGCCGCTCCCAACCTTTTGAGTATTTTGGCGACAGTGCTTTTGCCGCAGGCAATTCCGCCTGTCAAACCGATAACCACTGGTTCCATACTCGCCCTCCCCCGCATTGTTTTCTTTGTATTATAACAAATATGCGCCCAAAAACAGAACTAGAGCAAAATAAATTTCATCAGCCCCAGGGCAAGTATGATCAGGCCGGGCAGGACTTGCAAATGCCGGGTCAGCGCAAAAGCGGTCAGCCGCCGCCCCGCGCGCTGCCCCAGGCTGACAAAGGCGACCTTGACCAGCGCCACCAACAACCCGGTGACCAGGGGCGAATAACCGGCCATGGCGGCGCCAAAGCCCGCGCCAAAGCCGTCCAGGGCCAGGGCCAGTCCCAGCACTGCCGCCTCGCCCATGCTGATGCTCCCTGAACGGTCGGCATCGGCCCGGGCCGGATCCCGGAGCATGCCCAGCAGTCCCCCTTTGTCCTCCCTCCCGGCCTGGCCCAGCAGCCACAGGCCGAAGAAAATCAGCAGCCCGCCCCCCAGCCGCCTGGTCAGGGCGGCGGAAAACAAATTGCCCGCCAGGGCGCCGGCACTCATGGAGACAAAGACGGCGCCTCCCGCCGCCGCACCCATCAGGAGGACGGAGGGCAGCGGAATGCGGACCCGCCCCGCCCCGCAGGCCAGGCCGGCCCCCAAACCATCCAGAGAAACTGCAACTGCCAGGAGAACCGCTGCAGCAATAGACAAAGAAAAACCCTCCCTACCATGGACGTTCTCTTCCATAGTATTGAGGGACAAAGGCCGGTGTGAAAGTTTATTGCTGGCAACGGGGGCAGTAAACCGTCGTCCGCCCGCCGGCACGCATCCTGGCCAGCATCTCCCCGCAGCGCAGGCAGGGCTGGCCGCTGCGGCCGTACACCTGCAACTGGTGCTGGAATTCGCCGGGCGTGCCCAGACCCCGGCGGTAATCGCGAAAGGTGGTGCCCCGGCCCTCAATGGCGCGGGTGAGCACCTCCTTGACAGACGCGGCCAGCGCGTCCAGCTCCCGGGGACCGAGGCTTCCCCCGGGCCGGCCGGGAAAAATGCCGGCCAAAAAGAGGGCCTCATCGACGTATATATTGCCCAGGCCGGCCACCAGGCTCTGGTCCAGCAGCAAAGCCTTGATGGGTGCTTTCCTGCCTGCCAGCCTCTGCGCCAGCCAGCGGGAGTTAAAATCCGGAGAAAGGGGCTCAGGCCCCAGTGCATTGAAACCGCCCAGATGCTCCTCTTCCCCCGGCCAGTATGCCCACATGTCGCCGAAACGGCGCAGGTCGCAGTACCACAGGCGCGCGCCGTCGTCCAGATCCAGGGCGGCCCGCTGGTATTTTTCGCCCGGGGCCAGGTTGAGCAACAGCCTCCCCGTCATGCGCAGGTGGATGAGCAGGGTAAGGCCGCCGCTGAGCCTGCCCACGATGTACTTGCCCCGCCGGCCCCAGCCCAGGATGATCCTGCCGGTAAGCCGGCGGTTAAAATCCTGGCGGCCGGGATAGCGCACCAGCAGGGGGTCCCAGACCTGGACCCGGACAATGCGCCGGTTGAGCAAAAAAGGGGCGAGGTCGCGAACAATGGTCTCCACTTCAGGCAATTCCGGCATCACATCATTCCTTCAGGGGCTCCATGGTGAACAGGTCGGGCCCCGCTTTGACGTCCACCACCAAAGGCACGTCCAGTTGCACCACTTCTTCCATGGCCTGGCGCACCAGGCGGGCCACCCGCTTCTTTTCCTCGGTGGTGGTTTCCAGCACCAGCTCGTCGTGAATCTGGAGCAGCATGCGCGTCACCAGGCCCTCGGCTTCCAGGCGCTTTTCCACTTCCACCATGGCCAGTTTGATGATGTCGGCGGCGGAGCCCTGGATGGGCGTATTTATGGCAGTGCGCTCGGCAAAGGAACGGCGCTGGAAATTGCGGCTGTTGATCTCGGGCAGGTAGCGGCGGCGGTTAAAGAGGGTGGTGACGTACCCGCGCTGGCGTGCTTCGGCCACAACCCGTTCCATGTACTCTTTGACCCCGGGATAGCGCTTAAAGTACGCCTCGATGTACCCGGCAGCTTCCGCCCGGGAAATGCCCAGGGATCTGGCCAGCCCGAAATCGGTCTGGCCGTAGACCAGGCCAAAGTTCACCGCCTTGGCAGCCCGCCGCTGCGCAGGAGTAACCTGATCCAGGCTTACGCCGAAGATCTCGGCGGCGGTGCGGCGGTGAATATCCTGTCCCTCCCGAAAGGCCTCCATCAGCGTCTCGTCCCGGGCAATGTGGGCCAAAACCCGCAATTCAATCTGGGAGTAGTCGGCAGCCAACAGCCACTGGTAACCGCCGCCGGGCACAAAGGCCTTGCGGATGCGGCGTCCCTCTTCCATGCGAATGGGGATGTTCTGCAAATTGGGTTCGGTGCTGCTCAGGCGCCCGGTGGCAGTGACCATTTGGTTGAAAGTGGTATAGATCCTGCCCGTCTCCTCCTGCCACACCCCTTTGAGCCCGTCGATATAGGTGGTCTTGAGCTTCATCAGCTGCCGGTATTCCAGAATCATGGGCACCGCTTGGTGGCGGTCCATTATGGTCTCCAGCACTGCGGCGTCGGTGGAGTACCCCGTCTTGGTCTTGCGCACCGGGGGAATGTTGAGGCGTTCAAAAAGCACTTCTCCCAGTTGTTTGGGCGAATTGATATTGAACTCGTACCCCACCGCGGCGTAAATCCGCTGCTGCAGTTGGGCAATTTTCTCGTCCAGCTCGCGGCCCATGGCGTCCAGCTCGCCGACGTCCACTGCAATCCCCGTCCGCTCCATGCGGGCCAGCACCTTGCTCAGCGGCAGTTCAATGTCGCTGTACAGGCGCCAGGCGTCGGCCTCGCGGAGCCGGGCCTGCAGCTCCCGCCACAGGCCGGGCAGCAGCGCAACATGGGCGGCGATGTATTCTGTCCGGGACAGGTCGCCCTGGTCCAGAACGGCGCCGGTCCAGGCCCGGACCAGAGCGGGTATCTCCATGCTGCTGCCGGGCCGCAACAGGTACGCCGCCAGCTGGCAGCTGTGCACCCGGGCCTTGACCCCGGTTTCGGCGTCCAGGGCCAGGCGGAAAACGGCCTTGGCGTCGTCGGTTATAATTGTACAATCCTCCCGGCCCAGGGCCTGGAGCAAACCTTCTCTGGCAGCGGCGAAACTGTCGCCGTCGAAAAGGGCGCTTTCTTCCTCCGTCCCTGCGGCAACGGCGCCATCCAGGAGCAACACCGCCAGTTCCGAACGGGCAAAGAGCGCAGTCGAGGAGGGCCGGGTCACCGTCGCCGGCCGGGCAGCTGGGCTCTCCGCCAGCTCCAGGCGCTGGAGAAGAGAGTTAAATTCCAGCTCTTTGAAGAGCTTGTACAGCTGTTGGTCGTCCCTGACCAGAGGGGCCGGCGGCCACTGCAGGGGCAGCGGGGCGGCGGTGTCGATCTCCGCCAGTTTGCGGCTGAGAAAAGCCTGTTCCCGGTGGGTTTCCAAATTCTCCCTGATTTTGCCCCTGAGGGCCCCCAGGTTTTCGTATACCCCTTCGACGCTGCCAAACTGGGCAATGAGCTTGATGGCCGTCTTTTCGCCTATGCCCGGCACCCCGGGAATGTTGTCGGAACTGTCGCCTGCCAGCCCCTTGATGTCTACAAGTTTGGGCGGGGTCACCTGGTAACGTTCCGCCACCGCAGCGGCGTCGTAAACGGTCGTCTGGCTGGCCCCTCTGTAAGTGTGGGTGAGGATGACCTTGGTGTTGTCGTCCACCACCTGGAGGATGTCCCGGTCGCCGCTGACGATCCAGGCAAAACAGCCGTTGGCCTTGGCCATGCGCGCCAGGGTTCCCACCAGGTCGTCGGCCTCGTAGCCCTCCAGTTCCACCAGGTTTATGCCCATGGCCCTGAGCACATCCCGGGCGATCTCCATCTGGCTGCGCAGGTCATCGGGCGTGGGGGGACGGTTGGCCTTGTACTCCTGGTATTCCTGGGCCCGCCTGGTGGGTCCGGGCAGGTCAAAGGCCGCTACGGCATAGTCCACCGGGTACTCCTCCAGCAATTTCATCAGCATATTGATAAATCCGTACACCGCCCCGGTGGGCTGCCCCTTGCTGTTTTCCAGCGGCGGCAGGGCAAAAAAAGCCCTGTACAGCAAGCTGTTGGCATCTATCAACATTACGCTTTTCTTCATTGGTCAACACCCCTTTATGCCTCTATTTTACTATAGCGGCCGGGGGAAAGAAAGAAAATCAAGGGTCCTTCCGGATCAGCAATGTCGCCCGCTTTACCGCCCCCCGCCCGTACCGGGCCTCCACCTTGTCGATGGCCTGGGTAATTTTTTCTTCCCGCACCAGGCCGGAGTTCTCAAAAAAGCTGAGCTGGCGGCAACCGGTCTGATCCACCAGGCCGCCGCTGCCCACGCCCAGCAGGCGGATGCCCCGGCCCCGCAGGTCGACCCGGGCCAGCAGGTCCAGGACTCTGGTATAGATGGGCATGGTCAGGCAGGCCGGCGCGGGCAGCGTTCCCTGCCGGGTGACGGTATCAAAGTTGCCGTAACGCACCTTCAGGGTCACCTTGGTGGCCAGGTAACCATGCCGGCGCAGGGACAGGGCGACGTCGTCAGCCAGTTCCAGCAGCACCGCCCGCACCTGCTCGGGGTCGGAAATGTCCCGGGGGAAAGTGACCTCCCGGCTGATGGACTTGGCCTCCCGGCTGGTGGTCACCATCCGCCCGTCCTCGCCCCGGGCCAGGCGCCAGAGGCCGGCGCCCATCTTGCCGAAGGCGGCGGTCAAAAGGCTCTCAGGCAGGCGGGCCAGCTGGCCGATGGTGTCTATGCCCATGTCCCGCAGTTTGCTGGCCGTCTTTTCCCCTACCCCCCACAATTTTTCTATCGGCAGGGGATGCAGCACCCGCTCGATATCCCCGGGGGCGATGACGGTGAGGCCGCCGGGCTTGTGCAGGTCTGAGGCAATTTTGGCCAGGAATTTGTTGGGGGCCACCCCCACCGAGCAGGACAGGTTGAGCTCGCGGCGGATGTCTTCCTGAATGGCAGCGGCAATTTGCCGGGGAGGGCCGAAGAGCTTCTCGCAGCCCGTTACGTCCAGGAAGGCCTCGTCGATGGAAAGGGGTTCCACCAGCGGCGTATACCGGGAAAAGATTGCCATGATCTGGCGGGAAACCTCTGCGTACTTGCGCATATTCCCCCGCAAAAAAATGCCGTGGGGACACAGGCGCCAGGCCTGCACCAGGGGCATGGCCGAGCGGATCCCGTACTTTCTCGCCTCATAACTGGCGGTGGAAACCACCGCCCGCACATCCCTGCGCGGGTCCCCCCCGATGATGACGGGTTTGCCCCGGTACTGGGGATTGTCCCGCATTTCCACGGCAGCAAAAAAAGCATCCATGTCCACGTGAATGATGGGCGTTTCCACCTTTTCACCCCCTGGACCCATTATAGCAAACTGGTGTTCGCAATAAAACTCCCTGCCGGGAGTTTTACTTTTTTTCTTTGAAATGCCACCGTTCAGGGTGGCTGAGGCCCAGGGGCGTAACTTCGAAACCGCCAAGGTCTTTGGGCGCCACCGTCACCAACTGGCGGGAAAAGAGGAAGACATAGGGCAGGTCCCGGGTCAGCACGCCCTGGACGTCGCCGTACAGTTCCTGACGGGTTCCCCGCTGCCCCGCCTGCCGGGCCAGCAGCAGCGCCCTGTCCAGCTGGGGATTATTGTAGCCGCTGAGGTTCAGGCCCTCGGAGTGGAAGGCATCGAAAATGTCGGGGTCAGCGCCGACGCTCAAACCCATGAGCAACATGTGGAACTTGCCGGTGTAGATGTGGTTCAGCAACATATCGCTCAAAGTGACGGGCTGCAAATCCACTCGAATGCCCAGCCGGGCCAGGTCCTCCTGCACCAGCTCCGCCAAAGCCTTCTCCAGCGGATTGTCAGAGCGCACTGTGAGGGTGAAAGCCAGGATTTGTCCCCATTTGCGGCGCAGGCCGTCGCTGCCCGGCCGCCAGCCGGCCTCGTTCAGGAGGCTGGCGGCAGTTTGGGGATTGTAATTGTACACCGTGACGTCCTGGGCGGAATAGGCCCAGGATGCCGGAGGAAAGGGCGAATTCATCAGCACGCCCCAGCCGTCCAGGAGCTCCTGGACATAGCGCTCCCGGTCCAAAGCGAAGGCAACGGCCTTGCGCACCCGGTGGTCCAGCCAGGGATTGGTCTTGTCGGAGCCAAAGGCGCCGGGGCGAACGTTGAAGCATAGGCACTCATACCCCATGTCCTGAACAGCGTAAAAGGCGTGGGTTTCCCCCACCTTCTCCTGCAGCCTCGTGGCATGGGTGTGGCTGACGGCGGTGACGACGTCCACTTCCCCCCGTTCCAGAGCGGCGACGGCGCCTTCCGCGTCGGGGTAAAATTTAAAGTTCAGGGCGTCGAGATAGGGTTTGCCCCCGTAATAATTTTCGTTGCGCGTCAGGGTCACATACCGGTTGTCCGCCCATTCTGCGAAGACAAAGGGCCCCGTCCCCACAGGCTGCCAGTTGGCGGGATGCCCGGCCAGGTCTTCTCCCGACGCACCGGCAAAGACGTGTTTGGGCAAAACCCCTTGAGCCACAAGGCCCAACAGGCCGCCCCAGGGAGCGGACAGGGTAAACCGGACGGTATACTCGTCCACCGCTTCCACCCTTTCCAGCATATCCAAGCCGGCCGCCCTGGGCCCGGGAAAATCCGGGGCAAAAGCCAGGGTAGTATAGGTAAACTCCACGTCGGCGGCGGTAAAGGGTTGCCCGTCATGCCAGGTAACATCCCGGCGCAAGTGGAAGGTCCACTGCAGGTTGTCGGCGGAAACTTCCCAGTCCCGGGCCAGCTGGCCCACGGCCTCCATCTTGTCGTTGAAGGTGACCAGGCCCTGGTAGATATACCCGGAAATCGCCTCTGCGGCAGAGTCAGCGGCCAGGACAGGATTCAGGCAGCCGGGGTTGCCCACCACCGCCACATTGAGCTGGCCGCCTTCCCGGGGAGAAGAACACCCGCCGGCGGACAAAACCAGCCCTGCGGCAACGAGCAGGCTCAGCGCTTTCCGCATATGCATAAAGTCACACCTCCCAAAAACCGCTGGGATAAAATAGCTTTTCCCCGAAATATCCGGGTTATTCATCCCCCTGCAGGCGCCAGTCATCCCGGTGGAAGATCTGCAGCATGTACCGGGCCCGGGAGCCGCCCACGTACAGGTCGGGCCGGCTGCACACCGGGCTGTCGGGCCTGACGCCGATGAGCAGCACCACATCGGATTCCAGGCCCTTAAAGGCCCGGATGGTGCTGAAGCGCAGGGCGTCGGGCCTGGGGTCCCCTACCTCGGCCAGCGGACAGCCCGCCAGGCTGTCCACTCCCGCCAGGCAGCTGTTCTCCCGGCGGTGGGGCGAGAGGATGGTGATGCGCCGGGGCTGAATCCCCCTTTCCAGCAGGCGGCGGATTTCCCGCTCCAGCATGCGCCGCTGCTGGCTGTCGGTGGACCAGGAGTGGAAATGCACTTCGCCACAGTCCTTGAGGCCGAGGCGCACCCGGGCGGCGCTCAATGGCTGAATCCAGCGCTGGCACACCGAGGCGGAATTGCGCAGGTTGACGGTGAGGCGGAACCGGGAAGCCGGCAACGCTTCCAGGCCAGCAGGGTCGACGTTGAAGATGTTTTGGCTGGGATCGGCGAAGACATAAAACTCGCCGTCTTCCTTTATCATGGCCGCCAGGCACTGAAACCAATGGGGCCGGAAGTCCTGTCCTTCGTCGACGATGAGGGCGTCGAATTTTTGCTCCTGGGGCAGCCCGGAAAAGTACTCCAGTCCGCGGCGGGGCAGCTCGTCCTCAAAGTACCTGTGCTGGGCCCGGGGGTCGGCCGGCGGCTTGCTGCCGGTAAACATCTCCAGCAGGCCATGGAAATGGCGGGCGGTGAGGTTTTCCATGTCGGCGGGAAACTGCCCCGCCAGATGCTTGTTGATACAGGTCAGCGCCACTTTCTTCCCCGCCTCGGCCAGGCGCCGGGCCTTCTCCACCGCCAGCATTGTCTTGCCGGTACCTGCCGCGCCGTAAAACACCATGCGCTTGTTCAGCTCCGTTTCTTCCAAAATCCGCTCCTGCTCCTGGGTAAATTTATGCTCTGCCCGGTGAGCAAATGACCGGATTTGCGCTTCCAAAGTGTTGTAGAGTTTAAAACTGGCGGTGAGAATGTCGGTCAGCCGTCCTATGGCCCCGGCGTCGCGCCCCGCCCGGGGCAGGGCGGCGAAGATCTCCGCCACTCTGACGGCAAGGCCGTCCAGGTCCTTGCCCAGAATGAGGTTGCCGGGCTTGACAAAGGCCGGCGCCAGGCCCTGAAACTTTGTGCAGTTGGGAAAGCACAGGCCAATATCAAAGCTCAGGGGGAAATTCCAGCCCGTTTTCTCCCTGTAGAGGCGGGCGATGGCATAGGCAGCGGAACGGGCCTGCGCCAAAGGGTCCCGGGCCATTTCCCGGTACGCGCCCTGGCTGTATTCATGCCAGCGCCCGTTGAAAAACCCCACCTCGCCCAGGTGCACCTTGAAGACAACGTAGCCCCGCAGGGGATGGATGATGACCAAATCCGCCTGCCAGACAACCGCTCCCGTTACGGCGTCGCAAAACTGGTATTTGTAAACGACGGTATAATCCTCGGGCAGGTTTTGCACCGCCCGGTACAGGCGGGCCTCCCCCTCGTCTTCGAATTGCTCTGCAACCAGTTCGGGCACAATCCGCGCCATTGTCTCCACCTCCTGTGCAAATATTTGACCCGTATCCAGAAATTTCCTGCTTTTGGTTTAATAGAAAAACCGGGGAAATCCCGGTTTTTGCGCGCATTTCCAATTAATTGCCCGGTCCCAGCACCAGCTGGCGCTGGCGGTTGAAGTATTGCCGGTATGCCAGCAGGTTGACAATGGCCACCGTCAGGAAAGGGCTGCCCAACAGCATGTACATGATGACGATCTGGAACTTGACGGCGGCCAGCGGCGATGCCCCGGCCAGAATCATGCCGCTCATGCCTCCCGGCAGGCTGACAATCCCCACCACCTTGGCCCGGTCTACCACCGGAACCATGGAGGTGACCACGGCTTTCTTCAGAGCCGGGGCTGCAGCCTGAATGGGCGCGGCGCCCAGGGAAAGGGCAGCCTCCACCCTGACCCGGTTGCTTTTCAGCTCGTCGTCCAGGCGCATCAGGGCCAGCGACGCCCCGTTCATTACGTTGCCAATGACCATCCCCGAAACGGGGATGATATACTGGGCCTCAAAGGGAATGATGCCAAAGCCGGACAACACCAGAATGGTGACAAAGGTGGTAAAGAAGATGGCGATGGAGCTGATGAGGTATGAGTTTTTGACTTTAGCCCCCCGCTTGCCGGAGTTGTATGCAGCCACACCGGCCATTATGGCTATCATCAGCACCACCCACAAAGGCGAGTCCAGGCCAAAGACAAAATCCAGCACGTACCCGATGGCCAGCAGCTGGACAAAGGCGCGCACCGCCGAAACCACGATATCCTTGCCCATCTTGACCTTAAAGAGACGGGAAAAGTACAGCGCCCCCGCTACAAATACCAGGGACAACAGCACCTGAAAAGTGGAAATCTCAGTCATCTCCATCCTCCTTTCCGTTGATCAGCAGGTTGGTAATCTCCCGGGCGGCAAACAGTTCCCGGGTGGAGCCGGCAAAGACCTTCCGCCCCGCGTCCAGCACGACGCAGGCCGAAGCCAGCCGTTCAATCTGCTCCAGGCTGTGGCTGACCACAATAAAGGTGCGTCCCTGGGCATTGAGCTCCTGAATCAGGTTCTCAATGGTCCTGGTGGCGGCGGGATCCAGGGAGGATGTGGGTTCATCCATGAGGATGATATCGGGGTTGAGGGCCAGGGTCCTGGCCAGATTGACCCGCTGCTTCTGCCCCCCCGACAGAGATTCCACATTGCGGTGCAGCAATTCCGGAGACAACCCCACCTGCTTCAACAATTCCAGGGCGGTGGGCTCGTGTTCGCACTTCCTTAAGCCCCTGATACACAAGCCATAGAGCACGTTCTCCATGACAGTGCCTTCGAAAAGGGCCGCCTCCTGAAACATAAAGCCCACCTTGTTGCGCAGGTCGCGGACATCCCAGGCGCGGATTTCCTTGCCGTCGATGTATATATTCCCGCTGCTGCAGTCATCCAGGCGGTTGATGAGGCGCAAGGCGCTGCTCTTCCCCGAACCCGATGGACCCGCCAGGGCAAATACCGTCCCGGCCTCCACAGAAAAACTGAGGTCCGACAAAATGGTGACTTCGTTATTCTTTTCATCTTTCTTGCGCAGAGTTACATTTTCAAATTGTACAATTGCCAATCCTTCGACCTCCAACATTATGCTGCTGCTTATCAGGATTCGCTATCGATAAGCCGTTATCCTGCAATGGCAAACAACATTTTCCCAGCATAGCATAGAATCGGCCGGGTAAATTTAAAAAAAGGGGCGCACAGGCCCGCGTTTCCCCTGGTCAATTATTCCTTGACAGATTGACGCGGCGCGGTTACAATATACATACACCGTATACCCCCATACGGTATTATCCCAAAAGAGGTGAACACCTTGATTCAAGTAACGCCCGCAGCCGCAGAAGCCTTGAAAAAACAGCTCAGTTCCATGGGCAAAAACCTGGAGGAAACCCTTATCAGGTTGTACGTAACCGCCGGCTGAGGCGGTCCGCGGTATCAAATGGCTCTGGAAGAGTCAGCTCAACCCAATGATGAAGTTATCCATACAGAAGACGGCATTACCTTTGTCGTCAGCGACCGCTTTATGCCCTATTTCAGCAACACCAGGCTGGACTATACCAAGAGCATCTGGGGCGGTTACCAGTTTCAGTTTGAAAAAGTTTAATCTCACAGCAAAAAGCGGGACCCTGATCCCGTTTTTTGTTTTTGGCCGCGGCCAAACAGCCCAAGGACCGGCATAAACGCAGGCAAATGTCCCCCAATAAAAAGCCGCCGCTGGCGCGCAGCCCGGCGGCTTGAGCGGCAGGATAATTAACATGCGTTTTATTTCGGGGCCAGATTCCCCTTCTTTATTTGCCCAGCATAATACTTCTTGGTGTCTTCAATCTTTTTATGCCAGCTTTCCCACACTTCATCCTGCACAGGATAGTACCCTATTACACAGCCGCTAATAAAAAGCATATCATCTGCTGTCCCCATTAAAACCATATGGCCGATTGGGGGCAATCTGTCCTCGTATATCATCGAGCCGTATTTCAAATAAAAGTCCAGGAGCTCGTCCAAAATTATATCCCTGTTCATGCGGCCCATTAAATTAAATAGTTCATATCTGGCCTCAGCGTATTCTTTAAGGAATTTCCGGTCTTCAGGATGGGCGCACAGCTCCCAAATCGGAATGTTTACAAATCGCCCCGCCGGGACGCCGTAACCCCGCAGGTATTCAGCAAAGTTACCCCTTTGGGTTCTTCGAAACAGATCGCAAAACTCTGTCCTTGCCTGTCCAGCCAGCGTCTGGTCGTCCACTTTAATTCTGTTCACCATTTTAACCACGGCATGGCCGAGGCTGGGGTCGGTAATGCCCACAGCTTTAAAGGCCGCCTCCCGCTCTTTTGCATCATACGGGTTAAAATGATAGTTGGCAGGCACTGGTTTCGGCGTGGGTTTTGGCTTCGGCTCAGGCTTTGGTTCAGGTTCCGGCTCCTCTTCGCCGCCGGATTCTCCGCTTTCCTCCGGATCCGCTTCCCCGACGAGCTCTTCAAGTTCATCCTGCTGCTCTTCGACCTTTGGCTCTTCCTCTGTAATGACAGGATCCTCGTCGCCAGGCGGAAGGGGCTGGACAGGAACGTTACCCTTAACATAACTGCATCCCCATACTAAAATAAGTGCTGCCAGCATTGCCAGCACTGTTCCGGCTTTTGCTCTTCCCTTCCGGCCTTCACTTCCAGACACCTTATCACTCCCTAAGCTGCTTTGAGGGCTAAACAAACTGGAAAATCCCCTTAAATAACCCACTACAGCCAAATTTTTTTTACCTTGTTTACTTCCACAAAGTCATTACATTATCCTGCCGTCAGGCGGTGAAATTTTTCCCAAAATACTCTTTTTATTAAGTGGACAGCTTAATTTCCTTACGGCCGCAGAAAATTCCATGGCTGAGCCTGTCATCGCCCCGGAACTTTGCGTTAAATTGCCGCCCGCCGTCATAAAAAACGTTCCATGCCGGTGAACGGCATTGAGCGCAGCTCCTCTCTTTTGCGCCTGGCGCTTTATTTTTTTATACTTATTCGGCAGAAGTGAAATAGAAAGGCTGGTGAAAGACCATGCGTTTTAAATTTAAAGGAGTTACCGAAACAATTTGCCTGGCAGTTTGCATTGGCTTTTTTGTCCTGGCCCTGACACCAGTCTCTGCGCAGTTGGCCGCAGGCAACGCTTCGGCCCCAACCACAGCAGAGCAAGACGCCGGCCTGGCCGGGAACACCCTGGCCGCTGCCGGGATAGAAGAGGAAGCAGAAAAAGTGGAAAAAATTGAAGAGCAACAAAGCGAAGAGACAAGAATAACAGTCAGCCAATATGAGCTGGATTTGCTGGCCAGGGCGGTATACAGCGAGGCCCGGGGGGAACCCTTCCAGGGCCAGGTAGCCATCGCCGCCGTCATCCTCAACCGGGTTGAGGACCAGCGCTTTCCCAACACCATCAGCGGCGTAATCTTTCAGCCCTGGGCTTTCACGGCCGTGCATGACGGCCAGTTCTGGCTTACCCCCGATGAAACGGCATATGCCGCAGTCCGGGAGGCCCTGAAGGGCAATGACCCTACCGGCGGCGCCCTCTATTACTACAACCCGGCAACCGCCACCAACCGGTGGATTCGCTCCCGGCCAATCATCACCAGTATTGGCAAACATGTTTTTGCCCTGTAACATCCCCGCTGGCCGGACACCCAATCTTTCCAGCGCAAGACGCCCTGCACTGTATACGGCATACAGGCAGGGCGTCTTTTAATATGCTATATTGGCTGCCCCAGCGAGGGTATTGCTTCGCACGTCGAAAGGATTGTCCAATTTGCGCGCCTGTGTTATTCTATATGCGGCAGCATTTGCCTGTCCTGAAATAAGTTTACCGGGGGTTTAACCAAGCCGCGCAGTCTCAGACATTACATAAGGAGGTGAACGGACATGAAGTACGTTGCCGCAAAACCCGAGCTTTGCACAGGCTGCCAGGCGTGCATGGAAGCTTGTGCAAAGGTACTGTTCAAAGCCACCGACCTTGAAAAAACCGCAATAAAAGTTGCCGAAAAAGCCGACGGCACTTACGACATCAATGTCTGCAACCAGTGCGGAGAGTGCATTGACATCTGCCCTGTGGAAGCCATCCACAGAAACAAGGCAGGCACGGTTATGATTGACAAGGACTTATGCGTACATTGCTACGCCTGCGCAGGCTTCTGCCCCATCCTGGCCATGAGGTATCACAAAGACGTAGTGGGCCCCTTCAAGTGCATTGCCTGCGGAGCGTGCACAAGGGCATGCCCCACCGGCGCAATTTTTATGCAGGAAGCAGAGTAAAGGAGGGAAGACGTCAATGGCATGCACAAACTGCAAAACCAGGCCTGTCAAACTGCATGAGTTCAGTTTCGAGCCCAGAAAGCTGCACAGAGGCTACGCCGACAGGTCTCTTTACGTAAATCTTTCCACCAATGAAATTAAGGTCAAACCCATCCCCGAAGAGATGAAGAAAAAATTCATCGGCGGCCGGGGCTACGGGATGAAGTACCTTTGGGATGCCGTTACCCCCGACACCAAGTGGAACAGCCCTGAAAACGAACTCATCATTGCCCAGGGGCCCATCGGGGGCATCACCCAGTACCCTGGGGCAGGCAAATCTTACGTGGTCACCATCTCCCCCCTTACCGGCCTGCCGGTGGACAGCAACGTTGGCGGCTACTTTGGCCCCCTGTTCAAATTCTGCGGCTTCGACGCTCTGGAAATCCAGGGTAAAGCCGAAAAAGACGTGATTATATTTATCGACGGCGACAACCACAAGGTCACCATCGAAGAAGCCCCCGCCGATATGGACACCAACAGCCACATCCTGGCCGAAACCCTTACCGAGATGTACGCCGATTCCGAAGAGGACAAACGCAACGTTTCCGTCGTGTCGGCAGGGGTGGCCGCCGAGCATACCCGTTTCGGGATCCTCAACTTCTCTTACTACGACGTCAGAAGGAAGAAATGCAAGCTGAAGCAGGCCGGAAGGGGCGGCACCGGCACTGTTCTGCGCGACAAGAAAGTTAAAGCGATTGTGGTGAAAAAGTCCGGCATCAAAGGCGATCTCAACGATCCCCATGACCTGGACACTATTATCAAGCTGGGCATCAAGCTGCACAAAGAAATCCACGACAACGACGAGCTGCAGTGCAACATGCGGGTGCACGGCACCACCCAGCTGGTGGACGCCATGAACGCCCACGACCTCTTGCCCGTCAACAATTTCCAATACGGCGAACACCCCGAGGCGCCCAGGCTGGGCAAGGAAAGCTTTGAAAAACTGTTTGACCTGGGCAAGCCCGACGGGTGCTGGTACGGCTGCACCCTGGCCTGTGCCCATGCCCTGGCCAACTTTGAAATCAAGACCGGTCCGTATAAAGGGCAAAAGGTATTTACCGACGGTCCCGAATACGAAACCCTGGCGGGCTGCGGTTCCAACTGCGGCATCTTCGACCCCATCGCCCTGGTCGAGACCAACTTCTACTGCGACACCTATGCCATCGATACCATCTCCTTCGGCACCACCTGCGCCTTCCTGATGGAATGCTATGAAAGAGGCATCATTAACAAGGAGATCACCGGAGGACTGGAGCTCAGGTTCGGCAACTGGGAAGCCCAGATGGAACTGCTGCACCAGATGGCCAGGGGCGAAGGCTTCGGCGTAGTTGCCGGCCAGGGCATTCACCGCCTGAAGAAACTGTTCGTGGAAAAATACGGCGCCGACAAAGATTTCCTGGAAGATATCGGCATGGAAATGAAGGGCCTGGAGTTCTCGGAATACATTTCCAAGGAATCCCTGGCCCAGCAGGCGGGTTACGGAACGGCCAACAAAGGGCCCCAGCACGATGAAAACTGGCTGATCTTCATGGACATGATCCGGAACCAGATGCCCACCTTTGAAGACAAGGCGGAAGCCCTGCACTACTTCCCCCTGTTCAGGACCTGGTTCAGCATCGTCGGCCTGTGCAAATTGCCGTGGAACGACATCATGCCCGCCGACAACCACCTGACCGACGAACCGGCCAAGGTGCCCGAGCACGTGGACAACTACGTCGCCCTCTTTACCGCTGTTACCGGCCAGCCCTTCTCCAAAGAGGAAATGCTGCGCCAGTCCGAGCGCGTATACAACTTCCAGAAGGTATTCAACCTGAGAATGGGCAAGGGCACCAGAGAATACGACAACCCGCCATACCGTGCGGTGGGACCGGTCACCGTCGAGGAATACGAATCCCGCCGGGAGCGCTATGACAAACAGCTCCGGGAAAAAGCGGGCGTAGACCCCGAAGGCATGACGGTTGAAGAAAAAATCCAGGCCCTGAGGAAATACCGGGAAGAGCAATACCAGGGCCTGCTGGATGTCGTCTACCAGCGGCGGGGCTGGACCCCCAATGCCATTCCCACCATAGAAAAACTGGAGGAGCTGGGCATCGCCTATCCTGAAATAGTGGAAGTCGTGAAACGGTTCCTGTAAAAGCTAATATGCACTATAAAGCGTTGTCCCCAAAGGACAGCGCTTATTTTTTACCCGCCCATGAGTGCCTGCCCCCCGGACTGCCTGCCGCCTTTTCAATTTTCCCGCAGCCGGACAAAAGCGGCTCTCTTTTTGGCCTGCCACTGTGGGTTCTCCCCAGGCAGCAGGAGGCAGGAGTCTGGCACAAAAAGTAATGAGGCCTTTCGGCCCCCGTCAACTTTCGCCTTATTTCCAGATAGTCCAGAGGAGAAAAATCCATCCCCCAAGCATTATTAACCCGCCGGTTATTTTGGTCATCAGCACGTACGCTTCAGTAGGCTCAGGATCCTTTATCATCCATGCCTGGAGTTCTGAGACCAATTTCGCGCTGGTCACAGGAAAACCATACTGGGCAGCCCCCAGTACCGCAATTATTGTCGCCAGGACGATATACCCGCCTTTGGGTTGAAAAACCCTGTCTACTTTAGCGGCAAGGCCTAAAATACGCAAATCCTCCGCAGCGAATCTGCGAAAGGAAAGTACACTTCACCATCGAGGAATACCGCGGTGGCGCCGATTTCTCTGCCATCCGGAAATACAATTTCTACCCGGGAATTTTTTACAGCCACCCTGTACTCATTTTCCTGGTAGCCCAGGATGTAATTCCCGCCGGGAAGGCGGTCCACGGTAAATTCGCCCCCGGACTGGGAGGTGTATTTTACAAGGCCCTTGTCCCGGCCGGCATAGGTCCAGG
>JAAYIH010000011.1 GCA_012523545.1 Bacillota bacterium | reverse complement strand
GATTCTCCGATTATCATTACTTGTTCGCCGGCGTGAAAACTGACGTTGATGTCGCAGAGGGCCTGGGTTTTGTCCCCGCCTTTTTCATAAATCCGGTTGACATTTTCCAGTACCAGTTTCATACCATGTCACCTCTCAGGTTCTCGAACAGGTTTGTCCGCTTCAGCGCCCGGGCGATGTAGGCTGAAATGCCAATGACGACAGCCAACAAAGTACCATAGATAGCCAACAAAGCACCATATTCCTCCGGCATGCCGATGAAGCGGTAATTAATAACCCCAAGCATATGGAGAATTGCCACGGAAACGCCGATGATGGCTCCATAGAACACATAGAATCGCAGCAAGACATCTCTGAACCGGGCTCCGCTTTGCAGGTGGATTGTCAGGTCCCGCTGCATCCTCTGGAGCATGCCCTGGAAGATTACCACGAAGGAAACTGCCCCGGTCAAGGATAAGATAATCGCCATCAACACCACGTAGATAATAACTGAGCTGTAGTCTTTCGGCATCTGATTATGTGAATAACCTTTGAAGTAAAGCCCCTCTATGTGGTCGGTTACGTACTTGGTAAAATATTCAATTCGCTCACTGTCTTCAGCCCGGATCCATGTATCCCCGAGTATTTCAATAAAACGATCGGGATTTTGCTCGGCCATGAGATGGATGACGTCCACCATTGCTTTTCCTTGATAGGCAACAAAGATGGAATCCGGGTCAGGAAATGGAGTAAAACCGGAGAACTCGAACGTTTCCGAGAAAGATAGGGTGGGCCTGACCTTGTGCTCAACCCCCAATATTTCGACTTTATCCAAGTCGCAGGTATCGTACGCATAAACGGCAATTCCCTCCTGATTGGCAATGCCGGGGTTGATTAAAGAGCCGTCTCCGAATACCAAATAGACCGGGCGTCCATATCTATTGGACAGCGACAGCGATATTCGCGAAGAGACGGCATTTTTTTGATAAATCCAGGAAATATTTTCCAGGTGTTCTCTGTTGTATGTAAATTCGTATTGAGTGTATACAGGCTCAAAAATTTCTAGTGTTCTGGCCTCCCAACTTTTACGATAATCAATTACACCCATTATAATCCAGCAAACGATACTAACAACTGTGCAGAAAACTACCAAAAAAACAATGCAAGCCCCAAAAAACAGTTTATATTTCCAAATGTCCCGGAGTCCCAGCCACAAATTAGCGTACATAACTGTCCCCCCGTTCGCTCCTGCGGATCATGGCAAAAACGATGTAATACGTCATGAAGTACATCAGCGTGGTAACCAATACATGTGCGGCAAGAAACATGAACAATGAAAAGTTGGTCATTATAAAATAGTCGGTTTTTCGGAGGAAATAGCAGAACAACAGTACTGGAATTAAACCCAGCAGGTTAAAACCGAAAAATCGGCCTGTAATTTTGCCGGCCATTTTCTTCAGGGTGCCGCCGTGCAGGAAGTGGACGGAAATCTTTTTGCGGTCATTATAAAAGTGCCAATAAGAAGCAACCCCGAAAAACAAATATATTAAAAGTCCTGCTGTTAAAATGTTGCCGTCAGGGAATATATTAGCGTTTAACAGTGCCTTCAATAAACCAATTTGTTCCATTAAATTGTGCCTCCGGTACCCAGAGTTGCGCAAGCGCTTAATGATTCTGTCGGCAACCTGCTTGTCGCCGTAATCAAGGAAAACATATTCTCCAAGAGTATCCATTGACGCAAGGTTGACCACTTCTTTGGTGTTGCCGTCGTAATTGAAAGCATCACGCACATGAGTGCAATACAAGACCTCGCTGATATTATCGCTTGTGTAATCCCTGTTGTCGGCATAGGAAACTAAAATTCCTACCTTTGTCTTGTTAACATAATCGTCATAGGAAAAATAGCGGGCAATTCCAATACCCAAAGCAGAAGTATTCCGAAAGGCCATGACCATGTTAGGGTCATAGACTCCAATGGTTTTACTGTTCTCGTCTCTGCTTATGACCACCACTCCGGTATCTTTGTCAACGTCGATGATGTCGTCAAAGGTAACCCGCTGTTCAGACTCCCTCTTCATAATTACGTGTTTTTCGCTCATGCCAAAAGGATAGGCATCGGGGGACCACTCAGTTACGCGTTCTTGAATATAAGCCACTATCATCAAAACACTTAAGGCTATAAGAATGCTAAGCAGGTTTAAGAGCAGTTGCTGTTTGAGTAACATGCTAATCATCACCTCGTATATAGCGGAAGCGTGGGGCGGGACACTCGGCAAGATTTCCTGGCCAAAGGTCAGTCGAGGCTTCCACCTTCTGGTTCAGGGTCGGTATCAAATCGTCTGGTAAGGCCAATGTTAAAGTTCTTTTCCGGATACCCATCTAATCGTTTGTTCCAGTATGTGTACTTTACTCTGGTTTGGTTATCATCTGGGCCTAAGGCAGTTGCTTCTGCAGATTTACTCCCGAATTTATTGTAATAGCTTATCCTGCTATATTTAGGATAGTACCAACTATTTCCTGACTTAATCCAATCTGATCTTCTGACCGACACAATACCTTTAAGCGATATGTCTGTTTCTTCCTCTGCCACATAGGTATTACCGTAGCAGATCCTTTGCGGTACATAGCGCTGGGGCGAGCAAAATAGTTACCACCAGGATGAAGAGAGAAAACCTTAGCCCTTTTTTCACTACTCCTTTCTAGTTGTAATATTTCCCGCACCTCGCTGCCAGCTAAATTATATATTGCAATTCACAGAAATGTCAATGTGTGAGAAACGATTAAAAAAATTATAGCTGCATACATAAGGGGTGGATGTAAATTATTTTAACTTTGGCCGAAAATTGCCTCAAGTTATAGTTTTGTGCTCCTGAAAGCCGTATCCATATTGGGGATGCAGAGGATGTTTTCGCTTTTCTCATTTCTGCTCACCGCCAGCGCCCGCGGTATTCCGATCGGCCCGGAAAATGTCTGCTGTCCGAATCCCGTTTAAGGTTTATGTAACATGAGCTCATACCACTGGGAGGAGATCTGAACGCTGGAGCATCCCGACCGTTTGGGAACCATGTCATCATCACCTGTGTGCGCTGACAGAGATTAGGCTGCTGAATATATACTGCTATATTCCGACAAAGCCTGGCGCCGTAACCGCAGGGCAGAAACGGGCTGAGGTCGGGGGGAAGGTTGCGCGCGAAATTTATCCCGGCCAGGCAGGATTCTGGCGGCAGTGGAGCGAAGATATCCGGGTAAACTGTATGTAGTCAGGGAGGTAGCAACTATGAACAAAATCATTGAGCGGCAAGACCTGGCAACTTCACTGAAGAAGTTTGTGGTGGAAGCGCCCATGATTGCGCGCCGGGCCCAGCCGGGCCAGTTCGTAATGCTCAGGGTTCACGAGCAGGGCGAAAGAATTCCCCTTACCATTGCCGACTTTGACCGGGAGCGGGGGACCATCACCCTGGTTGCTCAGGAAGTTGGCCGGACCACCCGCTTGCTGGGCCGGCTGAACGAAGGGGATTATATTTTGGATCTTCTGGGTCCCTTGGGAGAACCCACCGCACACCCCGAAGGCAAAAATGCCGTTTGCATTGGCGGCGGCGTCGGCATCGCTCCTGTTTATCCCGAAGCCAAGGAGCTGCACCAGAAAGGTTATAATGTAACCTCCATCATCGGCGCCCGCACCAGCGAGCTCCTCTTTTTTGAGGAGGAGATGGCGGCGGTCAGCAACGAGCTCTTTGTGGCCACCGATGACGGCAGCAAGGGCCATCACGGTTTTGTCACCGACATACTGCAAAAATTAATCGATGAAGGCAGGCCCATTGACTTCGTCATTGCCGTGGGGCCAATCCCCATGATGAAGGCGGTGGCAGACCTCACCCGCAAGTACGGCATCAAGACCATCGTCAGCCTAAATTCCATGATGGTGGATGGAACGGGTATGTGCGGGGGCTGCCGTGTCACAGTGGGCGGCGAGGTAAAATTCACCTGCGTCGACGGGCCTTCCTTTGACGCCCACCTGCTGGATTTCGACGAACAAATGCGCCGCCTGTGTATGTACCGGGAACAGGAAAAAATGTCGGAGGTAGATGAATAATGGCCAGGATCAGACCGACCAAACATCCCATGCCTGCTCAGCCGCCTGAAGAGCGGATTAAGAATTTTGACGAGGTTACCCACGGCTACAGCGAAGACGTCGCCGTTCAGGAAGCATTGCGCTGTTTGCAGTGCAAAAATCCCAGGTGTGTCGAGGGCTGCCCTGTGGGCATCGACATCCCCGGCTTTATTCTTAAAATACGTGAAAAGGATTTCCAGGGCGCCATTGACATCCTCAAGGACAAAAACAGCCTGCCCGCCATCTGCGGCAGGGTCTGTCCCCAGGAGGACCAGTGCGAAAAGCTGTGTATCGTGGGCATCAAGAACGAGCCCGTGGCCATCGGCCGCCTGGAGCGCTTTGCCGCCGACTGGGAGGCCAGGCACAGCAAGGCCGAGGTTAAACCGGTGGAAGCCACCGGGCCCAAGGTGGCGGTGGTGGGTTCCGGACCTGCCGGCCTCACCGCTGCAGGCGAGCTGATTAAGAAAGGCTACCGGGTCACCATCTTCGAGGCCTTCCATCAGCCCGGCGGCGTGCTGATGTACGGCATTCCCGAATTCCGCTTGCCCAAGGCCATTGTGGAGCGGGAGATCGAGTACCTCAAGAAGCTGGGCGTGGATATCCAGCTCAACGTGGTGGTGGGCCGCACCATCACCCTGGAAGAGCTGCTGACCAAAGAAGGATACGAGGCGGTGTTTGTGGGCACCGGCGCCGGCCTGCCCTACTTCCTCAACATTCCCGGCGAAAACCTCAACGGCGTCTACTCCGCTAACGAGTTCCTGACCCGCACCAACCTCATGCGGGCCTACCAGTTCCCCAAATGGCATACCCCCATCCACATCGGCAAGCGGGTTGCAGTGGTGGGCGCCGGCAACGTGGCCATGGACGCTGCCCGGACCGCCCTGCGCCTGGGCGCCGAAGAAGTGACCATCGTGTACCGCCGGTCTGAAGCGGAAATGCCGGCCCGCAAAGAAGAAATCGAGCACGCCCGGGAAGAAGGGGTGCGGTTCAAACTGCTCACCAACCCCGTGGAAATCCTGGGCAACGAAAAGGGCTGGGTGACGGGCCTGCGGTGCATCAAGATGGAGCTGGGCGAGCCCGACGCCTCGGGGCGTCGCCGTCCCGTGCCCATTCCCGGCTCTGAGTTCGAGTTCCCCGTGGACGTGGTCGTCGTCGCCGTGGGCCAGGGTCCCAACCCCCTGATCCCGCGCACCACTCCGGGACTGGAAACCAGCAAGTGGGGCACCATAGTGGCCGATGAAACCGGCGCTACTTCCATACCCGGCGTCTTCGCCGGCGGCGACGTGGTCACCGGCGCCGCCACCGTCATCAAGGCCATGGGTGCCGGCAAGATTGCCGCTGAGGCAATTGACAAGTACATCAAGTCCAAGCAAAAGGAGGAAAAATAATGACTGCTGCCATTATCGACGGCAAGGCCATCAGCAATTTGTTGCGCAAGGAAATTGCCCGGGAAGTGGAAGAGTTCAGGGCCGAAACCGGCATTACCCCTGGCCTGGCCGTCATCCTGGTGGGGGATGACCCCGCTTCCCAGACCTATGTGCGCAACAAAGAAAGATCCACCGTCAAGGTGGGCATGTATTCCGAGGTGCATCGCCTGCCCGCCGAAACCAGCCAGCAGGACCTCCTCAATCTGGTCAATGAGCTCAACAACGACCCCAAAATACACGGCATCCTGGTGCAGCTGCCTTTGCCCCGGCATATCGATGAGAATACGGTCATCGAGGCCATTGCTCCCGGCAAGGACGTCGACGGATTCCACGCCGTCAACGCCGGGCGTCTGCTCATCGGCCAGGAGAGCTTTTTGCCCTGCACCCCCTACGGCATCATGGAGCTGTTAAAGCACGAGCAGGTGGAGCTTAAGGGCAAGCACGCCGTGGTGGTGGGACGGAGCAACATTGTGGGCAAGCCTGTGGCCCTGCTCCTGCTCCGGGAACATGCCACTGTAACCATCTGCCATTCCCGCACCGCCGACCTGGGCGCCATGACCCGCCAGGCCGACGTCCTGGTGGTGGCGGTGGGCAAGCCCAACTTCATCACCGGTGACATGATCAAGCCCGGCGCCGTGGTCATCGACGTGGGCATCAACCGGGTGGATGACCAGCTGGTGGGCGACGTGGAATTTGCCTCGGCCAAAGAAGTGGCAGGCAAGATAACGCCGGTTCCCGGCGGCGTCGGTCCCATGACCATCACCATGCTGCTCAAGAATACGCTCCTTGCCGCAAAGAGATGTTAACTGAAACCCGGACGCTGACCGTCAGCCAGCTGACCGAGCTCATTACCCGGACCATCCAGGGCAATCCCGAGCTCAGCGATGTCATCGTGGCCGGCGAGCTGTCCAATTTCGTCCACCACAGTTCGGGACACATGTACTTTACCCTCAAGGACGAAAATTGCAGCATCAAGGGCGTCATGTTTGAATCCAGGAACCGCCGGCTGCTCTTTGCGCCGCAAAACGGCCAGCAGGTTTATGTCCGGGGCGACGTCGTAGTGTACAAAAAGGGCGGCAATTACCAACTCAACGTGTACGCAATGGAACCGGCCGGCCAGGGCGCTCTTGCCCTGGCCTTTGCCCAACTCAAAGAGCGGCTGGCCCGGGAAGGACTTTTTGCCGAGGAGCGCAAGCTCCCCCTGCCCAGGTTTCCCAACCGGGTGGGGTTGGTCACCTCTCCCCAGGGCGCTGCCCTCCAGGACTTCCTGATTACCGCCAAACAACTGGGCTGGCCTGTCACCTTTGTGCTGGCGCCGGCCATCGTCCAGGGAGAACAGGGGGTGCCGTCCGTCCTGGCTGCCCTGGAGCGCCTCATAGCGCAGCAGGTGGACGTCATCGTGGTGACCCGGGGCGGCGGGTCTCTGGAAGAGTTGTGGGTTTTCAACGAAGAGGCGGTGGCCCGGGCGGTGGCGGCCTGTCCCATTCCCGTGGTCAGCGCCGTCGGGCACGAAACGGACTTCACCATCTGCGATTTTGCCGCCGATGCCCGGGCGGCGACGCCCACGGCGGCGGCGCGCCTGGTGCTTCCCGACGCTGCGGCCCTGCTCCGGGATTTGTCCCGGCTGCGCCGGCACCTGGCGGCGGCCCTGTCCGGCCTGCTGGAGGCGCGGCGGGCGCGCCTGGACCATCTGGCCCGCCGGGCGCCGCTGGCCAGGCCGTTGCAGCTGTTGTTGCAACCCCGGCAGAACCTGGACCACACCGCGTACAAATTTAAAGCGGTTTATGCGCGCTTGCTGGAGCAGCGCCGGGCCGAGCTGTCGGCCCTGGCCGCCCGCCTGGTGGATCTCAATCCCCTGGCAGTGTTGGAACGGGGTTTTTCGGTGGTGCGCACTGAAAAGGGCATAATAAAGAGCGTAAAGCAATTGACTGTGGGACAGCCGGTGACCGTCCAATTCCGGGACGGCACAGCGGAAGCAGTTATTAAAGCACTGGGGGGAGAAAATTGGCAGAAATGAAATTCGAGCAGGCCCTGAACCGGCTGGAGGAGATCGTGGCCAGCCTGGAACAGGGGGAGACGGAACTGGAGGAAGCCCTCAAGCTGTTTGAGGAAGGCATCGGCCTCATCCGCGCCTGCGACAAGCAGCTCAAGGAGGCCGAACAAAAACTGGAGCAGTTGAAAAGCGAGGGAGACGAGGTTTAGTGAAGATTACCGAGTACTTGGCGCAGCGGCGGGAGTTTTTTGAACGCAACCTGGGGCGGTTTTTGCCTCCCGCCGGGAGTTGCCCTTCCCTGCTCCGCCAGGCCATGGAGTACAGCCTTTTCGCCGGCGGCAAGCGCCTGCGCCCCATCCTCACCCTGGCTGCTGCCGAATGTTGCGGCGGGTCCCTGGACCGGGCGCTGGCTCCGGCCGCCGCCGTGGAGATGATCCACACCTATTCCCTCATCCATGACGACCTGCCGGCCATGGACGACGACGACCTGCGCCGGGGCAAGCCCACCAATCACCGGGTCTTTGGCGAGGGCATGGCCATTTTGGCCGGGGACGCCCTCCTTACCCATGCCTTTTCTGTCCTGGCCCGGGCACGGGAGCTGGACCCGGACCAGGCGCTGGCCATCATAGAGGAACTGGCGGTTGCGGCGGGCCCGCAGGGCATGGTGGCGGGCCAGGCCCTGGACATTCAGGGCATGGAAAGGCGGGATCCCGCCCTGCTCAAACACATGCACGCCTGCAAGACGGGGGAGCTGCTCAAGGCCGCCGTGCGCATCGGGGCCATTTCCGCCGGCGCCGATGCCGGCACCCTGGAGGCGCTGACGGAGTATGCCGCTTCCCTGGGGCTGGCTTACCAAATCGTCGACGACATCCTGGACGTCACAGCCACCAGCGCCGAAATGGGCAAAAATCCCGGCAGCGATGCCCGCATGCACAAGCAGACCTTTGTCACCGTGTATGGGCTGGAGGAGGCGGAAAAAATGGCGGCTGCTGAAACAGAAGCGGCGGTGGCCTGCCTGCCTGCCGGGCGTCAGGAGTTTCACATTCTCAGGGAATTGGCGCTGTACATAGGCCGGCGCCGGAATTGAAGATTTAGCGCCTTTTTCGCCCAAAAAATGCCGCTGCTGTCAGCAAAAGGCAAAGCTGTGGGCTTATTGCTCTTTTTGTCTGAAGCGGCCATGGTTTTAAGCACCATTGTTTATTGGTTTAAAAAATGTTAAACTAATATTGCCAAAATGGGTGGTGCAGTATCCTAGTCGGCACAGCCTGGCCGAAGGCGGGCCTAAAAATCCTTCAAAGGGCATATCGATGAAGTTCCTGGTGTCGGCTTTCGACGCCCCGTCGGGGGCTGGTGCTGGGAGTTAAGGATTTGGGGCGATCTACAAGGGCATGTAGGCGTTGACCCCACTTCCGCGGAGACCCAAGTGCGTGGTTTTATACAGAGGGTATATTACTACGGCTTGGGGTGAACCTGCATGCGGTTCCGACCGATACCAAGAGGAGTTGTGTGCAGTGTAGCCTG
>JAAYIH010000010.1 GCA_012523545.1 Bacillota bacterium | reverse complement strand
GGGCGTCGTCCAGGACGCTGGCGGGGGAAAGCAGGCCGTATTCAATGGCGGGACCGTAGACGAGGACAGGCTTAATGGCGGAACCCGGCTGAAAGCCGCTGTTGATTCTGTTGATGCGGTTGGTGGAATTGTATTCCCTGCCTCCTACGGCAGCCAGGACGTGACCGGTCTTGGCATCCATCACCACCGCCGCCCCCTGGGGATAGCGCCTGCCCGCCCGGGAATGTCCTTCGGGATAGACAAAGGAATCCTTGGGGTAGTAAGCGTCGCTGAACATGACATCCTGGACAACCTGCTGGATGCGGGGGTCCATGGCAGTGTAGATATTCAAGCCGTCCCGCCGTATGGCCTTGGCGGCGTCGGCCTCGGTTTCATAGCGTCCGGTTTCCATCAGGGCTTTAACGGCATAGTTATGAAGTACGGCATCGACGTAGTGGGGGAAAGGCCACCCCTTGGCTTCTTTCATGTTCAGGACCAGCTCTTCAGCTATTGCTTGCTGGTACTCTTCTTCGGTGATGAACCCGAAGCGCCGCATGCGCCTGAGCACATCATTGCGCCGCTCCAGGGCGGGTTCGAGGTTGTCGGGGTCGGGGGCGTACTTGTCCGGCCAGTTGGGAATACCGGCCAGCAAAGCCGCTTCGGCCAGGTTCAGCTCGGTCACCGATTTGCTGAAATAGGTCTGGGCGGCGGCTTCGATTCCGTAGGCAGCATTGCCGTAAAAGGTGACGTTGTTGACGTAAAACTCAAGGATCTCTTCCTTGCTGTACTGACTTTCCATGTTCAAAGCCAGGTACAGTTCCTGGATTTTGCGGCGGATCTTCTTCTCTTTGGTCAGGAAGGCCTGCTTGGCAATTTGCTGGCTGATGGTGCTGCCGCCCTGGCTGGTGCCGTAACGCAGGTTGGTATAAATGGCGCGCACAAAGCCGCGCAGGTCTATGCCCGGGTGGTCAAAAAAGTGCTGGTCTTCAGCGGCCAAAAAGGCATCGATGACATGCTGGGGAAGATCTTCGTATTTAACGATTACCCGCTTTTCGGCCTCGTGAATTTCGGTGATTAAATCGCCGTTTCGGTCGTAAATATAGGAAGGAAGAGGAGGTTCCTCCAGCAGGCTGGGATCAAAGGGCGGCACATCCCTGAGGGCGCCCATGGTCATGCCTACCGCTGTGCCGATTCCGCCCACCAGGACAGCAATAGCTGCCACAATGCCCAGTTTGGTCAAAAACCAGGTGACGGAACCAAAAATTTTCAAGCTGGGTTTGCTTTGCTGCCATATTTTTTTCCAGTCAATTTTACGGTTCATGGCACTTGCCTCCTTACATGAAGGGATGAAAACCTATCCCATTATAGCACAACAAGATTTTCTTGTTAACTGATTAGCATTCCCCGCCGCCGGCAAAAAAATACAGGCAACAACAAAAAAGCCAAACCCTGTGGGTTTGGCGGTTTGTTGAAATGGTCGGGATGACAGGATTTGAACCTGCGACTTCTGCGTCCCGAACGCAGCGCTCTACCAAGCTGAGCCACATCCCGGCACAGTTTATTGTAAGAAATATCGGTGGTTTTGTCAACATAAACGAGGAGGCGGAAAAATGTCCCGCAGATTGCGGCGCCGGCCGGTTTTTTCATGGTTTAAATTTAAAATGCGGCCCGGTTTGTTGGGATTTCTGTTTTTTGCCTTTTTTTTGTATCTGGCCGTCAGGTCCTTTATGTACCTGGAAGCCAACCTCAGACCCTCGATAGTGGCCATCGCCGAAACCCGGGCCAGGCAAATGGCGACGGAAGCCATCAGCAACGCCATCAATCAAAGGATTGCCAGGGACAGCCGGTACGAACATTTGATTTTCGTGCAAAAGGACAATACCGGCAACATCACCATGGCGGAAGTCAACAATGCCGAAATAGCCAGGATCCAGGCCCTGACCACCATGAGCGTTCAGGATGCGCTGGAAAATCTCCAGAAACAAAAAATTGAAATACCCCTGGGCCAGGCGCTGGGCAGCAAGATTCTGGCCAATCTCGGCCCCCGCATTCCCGTAACCCTCGTACCCGTGGGCTCCGTCAGGGCGGAAATCCAGCAGACCTTTGCCTCCGGCGGCATCAATATCGTTTCCCACCAGGTGGGGATAGACCTTACGGCCACGGTAAAAATTGTCGTTCCCTTTATGGCCCGGGAAATAGAGGTCCGGACCTTTACGCCGCTGGTCACCGCCGCTTACTTTGGCAAGGTGCCGGAAACCGTCATCAACCTGCCCATGCCCTACGACTTTGATTTTTCCCCCCTGCCCGAGCCCGGGCCGTAACTGCGCCGGTGCGGCCGATACAATTGTCAAAAATCATGGGCGCAAACGTTGCTGTTAATGCCTGTCTGCAAAGGAATACTCCCTGCATATATTTTTATTAAAGCGATGGAACCCGGTCCGCCCGGCGGGCATGGGCACAATCGCCGCTAATAAATAACAGGGGGTATTGACTTGAGAAAACTTCTTGCTGCGCTGCTGGCGGTACTGCTGGTCCTGCCGCTGACGGTCCTGGGCCATGCCGCCGCAGCCGAAGACGAGCACGTGTCGGTGATTATCGGTCTCTCCGACGCAGGAGGGCGGAGTGCCATCGCTCTGGCCAAAGGGAAGATAGAGCGGGAGTTTGACTTTATCAACGCCGTGCAGGTCAAACTGCCCAAACGCGCTGTGGAAAGGCTGGCCAGGGCGCAGGGCATAGAATATGTCGAGCCTGATTGTGAAGCCAGGGCGGCCGCCCAGACCATTCCGTGGGGAGTGGAAAGGGTGCGGGCGCCTCAAGTTCACAGCGCCGGATACAAGGGCAACGCCGTCAAGGTCGCCATCCTCGACACCGGTATTCGCCTCAACCATCCCGACCTCACGGTGTACGGCGGTTACGATGCCACCGGTACCGGCAGCTACAACGATGACAACGGCCACGGCACCCACGTGGCGGGAACGGTAGCAGCCCTGGACAACACTGTCGGCGTGCTGGGCGTGGCGCCGGCGGTGCGCCTGTACTCCGTAAAGGTTCTGGACCGCAACGGAAACGGCACGTACAGCGATATTATCGCCGGCATCCAGTGGGCTATCAACAACAACATGGACATCATCAACATGAGCCTGGGCGGCAGTACCGGCTCCACCGCCCTGCAGAACGCCTGCAATGCGGCGTATAACGCCGGCATCTTGCTGGTGGCGGCGGCGGGCAACAGCGGCACTGCATCGGGCTCCACAGAATGCATCAACTATCCTGCCCGCTATTCTTCAGTTATCGCGGTGGGTTCAATTACTTCCAGCAACACCCGTTCCAGTTTCTCCAGCACCGGGTCCACCCTGGAACTCATGGCGCCGGGGTCCAACATTTACAGCACCACCTATAACGGCGGATACGGCACCATGAGCGGCACCTCCATGGCCTGCCCGCACGTGACAGGGGTGGCTGCGCTGATTAAGAGCGTCAAGCCCAGTCTCACCAATGTGCAAATCAGGAATATTCTCAACGCCACTGCAAATGACATGTGGCACGACCCGTGGCGTTACGGCAACGGCCTGGTGGATGCCTGGGCGGCTTACCAATACGTCACCGGCGGCAGCCCCGATCCCCAGCCGCAGACCCTGAATGTCAGCATCAGCACCAACTACAGATACTACTACCTGTACGAAACCATGCGCATGACCGTCACAGTGCGGGATCACAACAACGCCCTGGTTTCCGGCGCCCAGGTCAACCTCAAGCTGACCACGGCTTCCGGCCGGGTCCTGCAAGGCAGCGGCAGCACCAACTCCAGCGGGACTATAACCTTCACCTACACCACCACTGCTGCCGACGGCAGGGGAATATACACCATCGAAGCCACGGCGACAAAGGGATCGGCCACCGGTTCCGCCACCAAGACGGTGCCGGTCTACTAACCCGGTTATGCATTCCGGACTCCGCCAGCGGCGGAGTCCGGTTATTGTTTGCAAGGGATTTTTTGCCAAAGGCAGAATAATAATAAGAGGGGGGATTTTGTTGACAAGGACAAAAAAAATAATATTGATTGTCGTCCTGGCAGCTGTCGTGCTGGCAGTTGCAACCGTCATCCTGCCCTCTGTATTGGGAGGTGAAACGTTTACCGTGGCCGAGTTGGAAAGGTTGGCGGACAAAGACATTCCCGCTGCAGTGTACCTGTGGCTGGAAGAGAACAAGCACAGCGAAGGGTTCGGGGCTTTTTACAGCCAGGGCTGGGTTTACCTTGCCGTCAGGATGGGCCAGCGCCCCACCGGCGGGTACTCGGTGCACCTGGGAGATGCCCAGGCCAACGGCGATATTACTGTCAAAGTGCATTACAAGACGCCCAAGCCCTGGGACATGGTGACCCAGGTAATCACCTATCCCCGCACGGCGGTAAAGGTGGAGTGCCCGGAAGGGCCGCCCCGGGCGGCAATTTTCCTCAGTGTCAAGGATGCGGTCCTGGCCAAAGTGGACATAATCAACCTGGATGATGCGGAAAAAGCGGAATAACCCGCTTTTTTTCATATCTGCTCTCTTTCAAGGTTAAACTGTACTCAAACCCCAAAAGGGAGGTGATGGGGATGAGCCGGTGCAGGGACTGCGTTAACTTTGTCCCGGAAAAGGGCGACAACGGGCGGTGTTTTGGACAACCGGTAAAAGCCAGCATGAGTTCCCGCCACTGTCCCCGGGAAGCTTTCCAGCCGCGTCCCAAATGACAGCCGCCCCCCAGCAGGGCTCAGACATTGAAGCGGATGCGGAGGATATCGCCGTCCTGGACGATGTAGTCTTTGCCCACCAGGCGGGCCAGCCCCTTTTCCTTGACGGCGGCTTCGCTGCCCAGGGCTGCGAGGTCGGCATAGCTTATGACATCGGCCCGGATGAACCCCCGGGCCATGTCGCTGTGAATGGTTCTGGCGGCATCCAGGGCAGTGCCGCCTTTTTTGATGGCCCAGGCCCGGACTTCGTCCTGCCCTGTGGTGAAAAAGGTCTGCAACCCCAACAGGGAATAGGCTTCCCTGGCCAGCAGGGCGGTGCCCGGCTCGGCAATGTTCAGCTCTTCCATAAAGCTCTTCTGTTCTTCGGGGCCGAGCTGGGAAATTTCCTGTTCAATCCTGACCGACAGCGTCAACAGCGGCCATCCCTTGTCCCGGGCTGCGGCGGCGATGCGTTGCAGCCACGGGGGCTCGGCGCCCAGGTCCTCTTCGTCGATGTTGACGGCCACCAGCTGGGGCTTGGCGGTAAAAAACACCAGGCCCTGCAGCAGTTCCCGTTCCTCGCCGGTCAGGTCCAGCAGGGACATGGGTTTTTCTTCAAGAAGGTGCGCCAGGCATTTTTCCAGAACGGGGCGCTGGGCTTTGCCGGGTCCCTTGTTGCTCTTTTCCGCCCGTTCCAGGCGGGTTTCGACCAGGGCAAGATCGGCCAGCAACAGTTCGTGATTGACGATGTCAAAGTCCCGCATCGGGTCGATGGAGCCCAGGGGATGGGGAAAATCACCGGTAAAGGCCCGGATAACGTGGATGAGAGTATCAACGGGTCGGATGGCGTCGAGGAAAACGGCGCTCTTGCCGGAGCCCTGGCTGAGTCCGGCAATATCGGTGACCTGGATCTGCCCGTATACAGTCCGGCGGGGCTTGTACATGGCTGTTAATGTGTCCAGACGGGGGTCGGGTACGTTGGCCATGGCGGTGGCGGACTGGCGTCCTTCGGGAGTATGCTGTCCCGTCAGCAGGGAAAACAAAGTCGTCTTGCCCGCCAGGGGCAGGCCGACAATGCCGCAGGTAAGCACGGCAGTTCATCTCCTTTCCTTGATTTTTCTTACCGCCGCAAGCACCGGCCAGGCGAGAAAGAGGGCAAAGGAAAATACCTCTAAGCGGCCCAGCAACATGCAAAGTATGTAGACAACTTTGGCGGCGGCGGGAAGGCCAAGGTAGTTGCCCAGAGGACCCAGCTGGCCCAGGCCCGGTCCTACGTTGCCCAGGGTAGCGGCGGCGCCGCTGAAGGCGCTGACCATGTCGACGCCGGTGACGGACACCAGCAGTCCCGCCGCAGCGAAAATGAGGAAGTAAAGCTGTATAAAGGCAGTTATGCCGTGCAGCATTTCCTCGGGGATGAGCTTGGCGCCGATGCGAATGGGGCGGACCATTTTGGGGTGGAGGAGGCGGTAAAATTCCCTGGCTATGAGCTTGAGCACAATTACGATGCGGATGAGCTTTATGGCTCCGGAGGTGGAGCCGGCCGAAGCGCCCAGGAACTGAAGCACTATGAGCAAACCCTGGGCAAAGGACGGCCACTGGGCGAAGTCGGCGGTGGAAAAGCCGGTGGTGGTGATGACGGTAACCACCTGAAAATAACCGTGGCGCAGGGATTCCCGCCAGGAAGAATAGGCGCCGCTGAAGAACAGGTTCAGGGCCAGAATCAACCCCGCGCCGCCCAGAATAGCCAGGTAAAAGCGCAGTTCCCGGTCTTCCCTGATGAGATGCCAGCGCCGGTTGTACAAATAGTAATAGAGGGCAAAATTAACCCCCGCCGCGGCCGTAAACACAATGACGATAATCTCGATCCAGGCATTGTCGAAGGCGCCGACGCTGCCGTCCCGGGTGGAGAACCCGCCGGTGGCCACGGTGGCAAAGGCGTGGTTGACGGCGTCAAACCAGCCCATGCCGGCGCCGAGGAGGCACAACACCATCAGCGCCGTCAGCACGGCGTACAGCAGCCACAGCACCCTGGCAGTCTCCTTGATGCGGGGCAACAGCCTTTCCGCCGAGGGGCCGGGAACTTCGGCGCGGAATAGCTGCATTGCGCCCGCGCCCAGCCGGGGCAGGAAAGCCACCGACAGGACGATGATGCCCATTCCCCCCAGCCAGTGGGAGAGGCTGCGCCAAAAGAGAACGCCCATGGGCTTGTCTTCGACGCCGGCGAAGACGGTGGCGCCGGTGGTGGTAAAGCCGGAAACGGATTCAAACAGCGCATCCAGCGGCGAGGAGACGGCCCCGGAAAAATAAAAGGGAAAGGCGCCAAAAATGCCGGCGCCCAGCCAAATCAGGCCCGCCAGGATGTACCCGTCCCGCAGGCGCAGTTCTCCCCGCCCCGGCCTGAACAGGACGGTCAGGACGGCGCCGGAGGCGGCGGTGATGGTTGCGGACAGCAAGAAGGCCCCGCTGTCGGGTTGTTGGCAGGCCAGGGATATGGCCAGAGGCGCCGCCATGCATGCACCAAGGATTAATAAAAACTTACCGCATATGTTGAGATGGGTGTTGGAATACATGCTGCCACCTACCCCGAAAACAAGGTCGTCGCATGCTGGCTCAGCTCCGGCAGGCAGAAGAGGACTACCCGATCCCCGGGGTGTACGAAGTCACTGCCTCCGGGGATGATGGCCTTGTCATTCCGGACAATGGCGCCCACCAGTATGCCCCGGGGAAGTTTTATGTCTTTCAGGGTTTTGCCAGCCAGCGCCGATTTTTCGCCGACGTTGAGTTCGATGACTTCCCCCTGGTCTTCACCGAGGATCATCACCGATTCGATGCGCCCCTTGCGCACCAGCTTGAGGATGGCCCCGGCCGTCAAAAACCTGGGCCGAATTGCGGCGTCTATGTTCAGGGTGTCCACCAACGGGGCGTAATCGGGGCGGTTAATTTCCACAATGGTTTTTCCGGCCCCCAGTTTTTTGGCCAACAGCGCCGAAAGGATGTTGACTTCATCGTTGCCGGACACGGCGATAAATACGTCGGTGGATTCGATGTTTTCCTGGCGCAGGAAATTCAAATCGGTGCCGCTGCCGTGCAGGACCAGTGCTTCGGGAAAGAGGTCCGCCGCCTCCCTGCACTTTTCCAGGTCGGCGTCGATGAGCTTGACTTCACTGCCTTTGCTCCTGGTCAGCAGGCGCACCACGTGCCGGCCCACTTTGCCGGCGCCCATGACCATGATTTTTTCGGCACGCCGGGCTTCCTTGCCGCTCAACCGCTGGAAATCCGGTTGCTGGTCGGTCAAAGTCAGAAAGAAGGCGTGGTCGTTGAGTTTTAAGCTGTCGTCGCCCCGGGGGATGATGAGCTGATTGTCCCTGATGATGGCGGCGACGAGAATGTTTTCGCCCAGTTCCAGGTCCTTGAGCTTTACGTCCAGCAGAGGAGATTGGGGGCCCAGGCGCATGCCCAGCATCTGCACCTTGCCCCGGCAGAAAGTTTCCACTTCGGAAGCATATGCGCTTTTCACTGCCTTGACGATTTCCTGGGCGGCAACCTGTTCGGGATTAATGGTAATGTCGATGCCCAGCCGGTCGCTGGTCAGGCTCCTGTACTCGTTGCCGTAAGTACTGTGCCGGATGCGGGCGATGGTCCGCCTGGCGCCGCTGTTTTTGGCCAGGAGACAGGCCATAATGTTGATTTCATCCACCCGGGTTACCGCCACCACCAGGTCGGCAGATTGCACCCCCGCCTCTTCCAGGACCTCAATTCCGGCGCCGTTGCCGGCAATGGTCAGGACGTCCAGTTCTTCGAGGCGGGCCAGGGCGGCGGGGCTCTTGTCGATGACGGTGACGTCATGGTTTTCCCTGGCCAGCTTGGCCGCCAGTTCCGAACCCACTTCCCCGGCGCCAATAATTATTATGCGCAAAGAACTCACCTCTTCAGGTGTGTTTCCTTTCACTATAACACATTTTCCAGTCCCAAAACAGGCATATCCCTGCTTTTGGGAGGCAAAATAGTGCAAAGACTGCGGCAAGCAATTCACATTTTAGTGCAAAGGGGTTATAATCAGGAGAGCAAGCAAGAAAGGGATGGTAGCATGAGCGACCCGCGCGGTCTTGCCACAGGACAAACACTGGAGTCGGAGATTGTCAGTCACGGCAAGCGTTACAAGCGGATACTGGTGAAAACCCATTTTATCAAGGAAGGGGAAGACGTCGGCCAGGTGGCGCTGCGCTACCTGGATGACATCTATCAGCCCGGAGATTACCTGATTGTCAGCGAAAAATGCGTGGCCACCAGCATCGGCCTTGCCATAGATACCAGCAAGATCAAACCGGGCTGGTGGGCGCGGAGGCTGTATAAATACGTCAAGCCCACCCAGTTCGGCCGCGGCATCGGCACCCCGGAAAAGATGCAGGTCGCCATTGAGCTGGCAGGGCTGTGGCGCATTTTGCTGGCTGCGGCGGTCAGCGCCGTCACCAAGCTGTTTGGGTTGCGGGGCTGGTTCTACCGCATAGCCGGGGACAAAGTGCGTTCCATCGACGGGCAGAGCGGCGGTCCCGGCTGGCCGTACTGGGAAAAAGTCATCCTGCCCCTGCCCGATCCCAATAAAGTTGCCCGGGACATTGCGGCCTCCTGCGGCTATCCCGTGGTGATAGCGGATATCAACGACATCGGCGGCAGGATTAAGGGCTGGTCCCACAAAGAATTGCGCCGCATTGATTTTGCCGACATTCTGCGGGACAATCCCATGGGGCAGGAACGCGCCCAGACTCCCATCGGGCTGGTGCGGCCGGTGTCCGGGTAATGCGCTTTGTGGTCAGCGCCTGCCTGCTGGGGCGCAACTGCAAATACAACGGCGGCAACAACTGCAACGCTGCAGTGCTTAAGTTTCTTGCGGATAAGGAATATATTCCCGTCTGCCCCGAGGTGGACGGCGGTTTGCCTGTACCCCGGCCGGCGGCGGAAATCCAGGGCGGCGACGGCCGGCGGGTGCTGGACGGCGGGGCGGCGGTGCTGACCCGCGCCGGCGCCGATGTCACCCGTCACTTTCGCGCCGGGGCGGCTGCGGCTGTCCGGGCTGCCCGGGATTTTGGCGCCGCGGCTGCTGTGCTCAAGGAACGCAGCCCCAGTTGCGGCGTGCGCTCCATTTACAGCGGTGATTTTTCCGGCGCCGTGCAAGCCGGTTGCGGGGTGGCCGCTGCGGCCCTGGCCGGGGCCGGGTTGCTGCTTTTCAGCGAAGAATCCTTACCGGAGGAGGGGCTGTGTGTGGATTACGAACTCATTACCGGGAAAATAGTATACTGGCTACGGGAAAAGGTCACCGCCGCCGGGGCCAGGGGTTGTGTGCTGGGCCTGAGCGGCGGCGTCGATTCGGCGGTGGTTGCGGCTTTGGCGCAAAGGGCCTTTCCCGACGATACCCTGGCGGTGATACTGCCGGTCCAGAGCAGCGCCGAGGACGTGGAGGACGCGTGGCTGGTGGCCAAAACCCTGGGGCTCAAATGCGTCGAGATCAATTTGGATGCCGCTTACTCCGCTCTGCTGGCGGCAGTGGAGAAGAAGGCGCCGGCAGCCGACGACCTGGCCGCGGCCAACGTCAAGCCCCGGTTGCGCATGACGGTGCTGTACTACCTGGCGGCTAAACACAATTACCTGGTAACGGGTACCAGCAATAAATCGGAACTGGTAACGGGGTTTTTCACCAAGTACGGCGACGGCGGGGTGGACCTGGAGCCCATCGGCGAGCTGGTCAAAACCCAGGTGTACCAGCTGGCCCGGCACCTGGGAATCCCCGACAAGATCATCGCCAAAGTGCCGACGGCCGGCCTGTGGCCCGGCCAGAGCGACGAGCAGGAACTGGGCTTTACTTACCGCCAGCTGGACGAGTACATTCTGTCCGGGACCACCGATGCCGCGGCGGAAGATAAAATTCAGGCCGCCATTGCCCGGGCCAGACACAAGCTGGAAATGCCCCCTGTCTGCCCCTTGTAACAAAACTGTGATGTTATTTTTATGTTATCTTAACCAAAAGGAGCGGGGAGTTGTCTATAATAAAGTGGACCATAGCTTCTCAAGTTAACCCCCTCTTCTTTTAATACGCGGCGACGCGTATTTTTTTTGCCCGCAGGGGGCGGGTATGCTAAAATAATCTGTGCAGATACGGAAGAAAAAGGAGAGGGTTTTATGGCCGGCCATTCCAAATGGGCGAATATCAAACACAAGAAGGCCCGCCAGGATGCAAACCGGGGCAAGATCTTCACCAAAATTGCCAGGGAAATTATTGTGGCCGTCCGTCAGGGCGGCAGCACCGATCCCAGTGCCAACGTGCGCCTGCGCATGGCCTTGGCCAAGGCCCGGGCCGCCAACATGCCCAATGACAACATCAACCGCGCCATAAGCCGGGCAGCGGGCAGCGCCGATAGCGACAATCTGGAAGAGATTACCTATGAAGGCTACGGACCCGGCGGTGTCGCCATTATGCTGGACATTCTCACTGACAACCGCAACCGCACTGCTTCGGAGATTCGCTATATCTTCTCGCGCAAGGGCGGCAGCCTCGGCGAAACCGGTTGTGTGGCATGGATGTTCAAGCGCATGGGCCAGATTTTTGTGGCCAAGGAAAACAGCGCCCTCGACGAAGAAGAGCTGATGTTGGTTGCGCTGGAAGCAGGGGCCGAGGATGTCCGGGATGTGGAGCAGGGCTGGGAGATTATCACCGCCCCCGAGCATTTCGAGCCGGTGCGGGAGGCCCTGGAGGCCCGGGGCGTGGAAATGGTATCGGCGGAGATTACCATGCTTCCCGACACCACCGTCGACGGTCCCCCGGAAGTGATGGAGCTGATTGAGGCTTTGGAAGAACACGACGATGTCCAGAATGTTTACACCAACTGGAACATGGCGGGAACAGACTAAATTTGCATAGTTTCAGCGCCCCCGAGGGAAAATACCCGGGGGTGATTGTTGTGCCGGCGCCCAAAGCAAGAATCCTGGCTGTTGTCGGTCTGGCCGCAATGCTGACGGCGGCGGCGCTGGGCGCAGAGCGTTTCGGCGCTGTGCGTTCGGGGGCGGCGCTGCAGACTTCAGCAGAAGTGCTCGTTTTGCAATGGTGCAGCCAGTGCCAGCGGCGCATGTATCCCGTGGCCCCGGCAGTCATCGAGCAATGGGCGGGAAAAACACGGGAGGAGTTAAGCGCCCTGCTGGCCAGGGACTATCCCCAGGCCGCCATTCTTTCCTTTGCGCCTGACCAGGCGGTGGTGCAGTTCCCGCCCGCCCTGTGTGCCCAATGCTCGCCGCTGAGGTGGCCGGAGCGGGGTTACATCGGCCTCACAGCAGACAACAATATAGCCGTTTACGATGCAGATGGCGTCATGATTGCGGTGTACGGGGTTGCCCCCGGCTCCTTTCTCCATCGCCTGGCGGAAGGGATTCCCTTCAGCAGCCCCGAAGAATGCGAAAACCTGCTCATCGATATCACCAGTTGACCCGGCAAGCCGGGTTTTTTGTTGGCCCAGGCAGGTAAGCCACGGCCCTGTGTCGAACATATGTTGCTGGGAGGGATTGGCATGAGGATTTTGGGGATTGACCCCGGCCTGGCCACCTTGGGATATGCTATAATAGATAAACAGGGAAATACTTTCCGTGCGCTGGCGTACGGTTGCTTTCGCACCGAAGCGGGGTTGCCGGTGGAGCAGAGACTGCTCAGCCTGTACAGGGATACCGACCGGCTGATAAAAGAGTGGCAACCCCGGGTAATGGCGGTGGAGCAGCTTTTTTTCAATCGCAACGTCACCAATGCGTTTTTGGTTGGACAGGCCCGCGGCGTCTGCCTGCTGGCGGCGGCGCAAAACGGCTGTCCCGTTGCCGAGTACACGCCGCTGCAGGTCAAACAGGCGGTGGTGGGCAACGGCCGGGCGGCCAAACAGCAGGTGGGGGCCATGGTCAGAGTGTTGCTCAACCTTGCGGAAATACCCAGGCCCGACGATGCGGCCGATGCTTTGGCTGTGGCCCTTTGCCACGGCAACACGCCGCCGGGCTTTGCGCTGAGACGGGGGTGAGGCGGGGTGTTGGCATACATAGAAGGAAAAGTGGTCGACAGCGGCGACGATTATGTGGTCGTGGCCGTTGGCGGCCTGGGCTTCAGGGTGTTTGTTCCCCCGTCCCAGGCGGGGGAAATCGGCGTCGGGGTCCAGGTTAAGTTGCATATTCACATGGCGGTGCGGGAAGACAGTATCGCCCTCTTTGGGTTGCAAACCGAGGAGGAACTGGCGGTTTTTCGCCAGCTCATCTCGGTGACTGGTGTCGGCCCCCGCCTGGCCCTGGCCATACTCTCGACGTGGCGCCCCGACCAGTTGCGGGAAATCCTGGCGCGGGAAGACGTTCCCTCCCTTACTTCGGTTCCCGGCGTGGGGCGCAAGACCGCCCAGCGCCTGCTTCTGGAGCTCAAAGACAAAATTCAGGTTCCGGCAGCGGCCGGCGACCCGGCCCCCGGTTTTCTGGCCGAAGCCGAAGCTGCCCTGCTTGCCCTGGGCTTTCGCTCTGCTGAAGCCAGGCCGGTGTTGCGGGCGCTGAGCAGGGAATACACCAGCACCGAGACCCTGGTCAGGGCGGCCCTGGCCAGGCTGGCTGGAGGTGAAAAGTAATGGCAAACACCAGAATGGTAACCCCGCACAACACCGAACTCGACCGGGGCGAATCGGGCCTGCGGCCCACCCGCCTGGAGGATTACATAGGCCAGGACGCCGTCAAGGCCAACCTGGCGGTATTCATTGAGGCAGCCCGGCGCCGGGGAGAGCCATTGGACCACGTGCTGCTGTCCGGGCCGCCCGGCCTGGGCAAGACCACCCTGGCCACCATCATCGCCAGGGAAATGGGCAGCAGCATCCACATTACCTCGGGTCCTGCCATTGAACGGCCCGGCGACCTGGCGGGCATCCTCACCAATCTGCAACCCGGGGACGTCCTGTTCATCGACGAAATTCACCGCCTCAGCCGTGCCGTGGAAGAAGTCCTCTATCCGGGTATGGAGGATTTTTGTTTGGATATAGTATTGGACAAAGGGCCTGCGGCCAGGTCAATCCGCCTGCCCTTAAATCCCTTTACCCTGGTGGGCGCCACCACCCGCGTCGGGGCAGTCACCGCGCCGCTGCGGGACAGGTTTGGCGTCATCAACCGCCTGGAATTCTATACCCCGGAACAGCTCAAGCAGATCATAACTCGTTCCGCCGCCATCCTGGGCATTGCCATCGACGAGCCGGGCGCCATGGAGATAGCCAGGCGCTCCCGGGGCACGCCCCGGATTGCCAACCGCTTGTTGCGCAGGATCAGGGATTTCGCTGAAATTGAAGGCCAGGGCAAAATCGACCTGGCTGTAGCCCGGCATGCTCTGAACAGGCTGGAAGTGGATTGTATCGGTCTGGACAGTTCCGACCGCCGGTTGCTGGCGACGATAGTGGAAAAGTTCGGGGGCGGTCCGGTGGGGGTCGACACCCTGGCTGCCGCCATCAGCGAAGAGGTGACGACCATCGAAGATGTTTACGAACCCTACCTGCTGCAACTGGGCTTTATCAAGAGAACGCCCCGGGGGCGGGTTGTGACGCCGGCTGCATACAAACACCTGGGCATCGGAGTGCACCAGGGAGACTTGTGGGAGGCAGAGAACTGTGAGTGATTTGGGCAAATGGCTGATTATCGCGGGTATCGTCTTAATTGTCATCGGCCTGGCGGTGAGCACCGACTGGCTGCCCCTGGGCCGCCTGCCCGGCGATATCGTCTGGCGCCGGGGCAATGTCACCGTTTTTTTGCCCCTGGGGACCATGGTGCTGTTGAGCGTCCTGCTTTCCATCATCATGGCCATAATTGGCCGGCGTTAACCCCCGCTTTTTTTGCCCCTGCGGCGAATATAATTAAGGAGGGGTAGGAATGACTGCAGACAGAACGGAATACCAGACTACCCTCCAGGCTATCCGTTCCGGAGATGATGAGGCCAGGCAGGTCCTGCTGGATCAATATACCCCGCTGGTTATAAAAATTGCGGCCGGGCTTACGGGCCGGTACATAGAGCGGGGGAGAGACGAAGAGATCAGCATCGGCCTCATGGCCCTCAATGAAGCCATAGACAAGTACGACCCCTCCCGGGGCGCCAGCTTCGCCAGTTTTGCCAACCTGGTGATCAGCAACAGGTTGCGGGATTACCTGCGCCGGCGCAAGTGTCAAGAACTGCCTGCCAGCGCCGTCGCTCAGCAACTGCTGCCCCTGGATTCGCGCAGGGCCTGGCTGGAATACCGGGAACGGGAAGTCCAGGAAAACAGGCGCTGCGAAGTCCAGCAGTATATCCAACAGCTGGCGGCATACAACCTGGATCTCAAAGCTCTGGCCGCGGCGACTCCCAAGCACCGCCAGGCGCGCCTGCGGGCCATGCAGGCGGCCAGGCTGCTGGCAGACAACCCCGCATTGCGCAAGCACGTTGAGACCAGGAAGGAACTGCCCCTCAAAGAGCTGGAGACCATGCTCAGCGTCAGCCGCAAGACTTTGGAAAGGCAGCGCAAATATATCATCGGCCTGTTTATCATCTTAACCGGAGATTACCAATACCTGTCCGAATACCTGCCAGGGGAGGCTGGTGCCGAATGAAAAAGGGCGCCCTGGTTCTGGAACTGAATAAAAGCCATGTCACCCTTCTCACCGACGACGGGATGTTTGTGCGCCTGCCGGCGCGGCGCCTGCCCCAGGCGCGCTACGTCGGGCAACACGTCCTGCTTGACCAGGTGCGGTCTCCCAGGTACGGGCGTTGGCTGCCCGCCGCTGCTGCCTGTCTCGCCCTCCTCTTGCTGATTCCCCTGTTCCGGCCCGCTCCCGTCCGGGCCTGGGTAACCCTGGACGGTTCTTCCAGCCTGGAACTGCTGGTCAATGACAGGCTGGAAATCCTGGAGTTGCGCCCGCTCAACGACGGAGGCAAGAGGTTCCTGGAGTCCTGGCAAGGCGGTGCCGGTTTTGAAACGCTGGTGCAAAACTACCTGGTCTGGGCGCGCCAACACGGCGATGCTGCAGTGCTGGTTACTTCCACTGCCGACACCAGCGAAATTTCCAAAGTTATTGAGCAGCAGGCGCCGGGAGTGGACGTCCTGGTAATGTCGGTGGATCCCAAGGCCAGGGAGGCCGCCAACAAGCTGGGCGTCAGCGCCGGCCGGGCCCTGTTTATTGCCGGCGCCGGCCATCAGGGCATCAACATTTCCCTGGAGCAAATTAAGGAAGCCAATCCCTTTACTGCGCTGATTACCGCCGGCGCCGATGTGGAACAGGTGTTGTCCAATGCCTTTGCCCCCGGCAGCCAGGCTGAAAAGATAAAGGGAATTCCCCTTCCCGAACCTGAACCCAAACCGGGAGACGAGGCCTCCGGTCGTGGTCCGGCCACCAGGCAGCCTCACGCCAAAGAAGCGCAGCGGCCCGCGGAAAAGGCGGGCAAGGGCGACAATCCTCCCGCGGCACGGGAAGCGAGCAACCCGGCCAATGGCAGCAACGGCCCGCCGGGCTTGGCCAAGAAAGGCCGCGTACTGCCGGAGATAAGCCGGGGCAATTACGGCAACGACAAACTCCTTCCCCCCGGTCAGGCCAAGAAGCTCGAGACCCCGGCGCGGCAAAGCGCTGCCGGCAAAGACAAAGCGTTGCCGCCGGGTCAGGCCAAGAAACAGGGTTTGTCCCGGGAGGCGCACAAGGACAAAGGAGGCAAGGGCAAGGCCCTGCCGCCGGGTCTGGCCAAAAAGG
>JAAYIH010000009.1 GCA_012523545.1 Bacillota bacterium | reverse complement strand
GGGCATACCAATGGCAGAACTGTTCGTTCCTGCTCACATCTTCAAACCGGAAGTCTAATGTTTCCCCCAATGTTTTCAGCTCGTCTTCGGAATACATCGCTGCGGATACCTCGTATATGGGCAGCGGGGTATTTAACTGGCTGAAGTCAATTGCGGGGGAAAAAGACACGCCGTCTATCTTCCGGGGGGGTTCGTTTAAAACGGGAAAATCGATTAAGTAAGTAATGTCCTGCTCTCCGACAATTGGCGACGAACAACCAGCTATACTGGTGACGGAAATTAACAGAAAGCATAATCCAAATACTAATATCCTCTTCATGACATTGCCCTCCCTTCGATTATTCTCGTTTTAGTATAGTATAAATATATTGCGACGATATTTCAAAAATTATTTGGACCTCAAGCATGGCAACAAACCCTGCGGCAAATCAAACCGCAGGTTTGTAAGCAACCTGACCAGCCTTGAGCTGGTGTTTGTTCAGCTTCGGCACAGGGCAGTCAATCGAGGAGTACGCTCTTAATCAGGTGGAACTCGCCCCCGGCGCTCTTGGCAAAAACATAACGTCGGCGGGGAAGCTGCTTCAGTATGTCTTGGGGAATGTCTTCGTCCTCGCCGTAATAGCCGACGAAATTGCCCTTTTCATCTTGCACTGCATTGATCAGGTTGTCATCTTCATCGTAGTGAGCCCAGTACAGCGTAATATGCACTGCTTCGACAAAGAATTCATCCCCGGCTGCGCCGGAATTGAGCAGGTGCGTTGCATTGGCCCATTCAAAGCCCGTGGGGATTACCTCATAGGTTTCGGCGGCGGGGTCCCATACCAGCAACACTGTGGAGCGGTGCTGGGGGAGTTGCCTGTGCGGCCCGAAGATTTGGCGGCAGGCGGCGTCGATTTCTGCAGCGGGGATAACCATTTCCCCGGTTTGTTCCTGTGCCCAAAAATACAGGATTTGCAAAAGGGTGTCGTCGGGAATGTCATCGGGATGCTGAAAAGCTGGCAGGGTGAAGAGCCGGTTGAGTTCCAGCACCAGGGTTTCAATCTCTCCGGGCGGAGGCGCGGGTTCGGTAAACAGGACCTGGGCTTCCCGGGCGAAAGTGCCGGTGGAAGCGATGACGGTGACCAGGCCGGGTTCCTCCGCCGACAGCAGTATGCCGTGCTCCCGGGGAACCATCTGGCCCGGGTATTCCACTTCCCAATGGGCGGGCAGAGGAATGTGGCCGTAGAGCAACCTCAGGCGTACCGTTTCGCCCAGGGCGGGACTGGCGTTCTCAATCTCAATGGTAATCTTGGCCATTTCTTCTGCCCACAATTCAGCCAATTCCTCTGCTGTGGTAAGCTCATATCCCTGGTGCAGAATTTCCAGAGCAGAAAGGATGTCATCTGCGCTGCAGATTTGGAAAAGCAAGATGTAGATTTCAGCAGAAGGGTGCCGGGTCGCCGCCTGCTGCAGGATGGCTTTGGCCTCCTCAGTGTCGCCCATGGCCAGAAAGACTTTGGCCTTGCCCAGGATGGCTTCGGTGTTGCCGGCCTCAACTTGCAACACCAGGTCAAAGGCGGCGATGGCCTGCTCAAAGTTTTGTTCTTCGAGGTATTGATAGCCCAGGGCAAGATGCTCTTCACTGCGCGGGCGTTTGTGTTTTTCCGGGTCCAGGTTGGCGACAGCCAGCAACGCCAGGGCCAGGCAGGCCAAAAGGCCAATGATAATCCAGCGGGACTTCTTTTTGGCGGCCACAGGCCGCCCGCAATAAGCACAATACTTATCCTGGGGTTCCAGCAGAGTCCGGCATTTTTTGCAGAGGCGCAAAATAATTCCTCCTCGGTGTTATTGGGGCTAATATCAGGCCCGTCCCCGGATTAGCCAACCGGCGGCGCTGCACGGAAGCAGGGGTTGCGCTTCCTTATCTATATATAATTCGCGTTGCCGGAGGATGTTCCTTTTTCGGGCCGGCGCCGAGGCAGGAAATGGGCGAGAATGCAGCGAAATATTAGGAAAACGTATGCTGCGGGGGGTGCGGTTTTGAGCGTAAGCGCGGTTGAGCGCCAACTCTACCTGTTGCGGGCCCTGGACGGCTGGAAAAGCGGACGCACAGCCGAAGATCTGCATCGGGAACTGAGGGACGACCTGGGGGTTGAGGTCAGCCTGCGCACGGTGTACCGGGACCTGGATTGCCTCTCCCGCGTGTTTCCGGTCACCGAAGAAGTCCGCGACGGAAAATGTTATTATTTCATGCTGGACGGCTATAAGCTGGAAGGGTTGCAGTGCTCCTTTGCCGAACTGATGGCCCTGGTTTTCATGAACCGGCTGCTGGAGGCTTTGGGCAGTGATCCCGTGGTGGATGCCGGCAAAGAGCTGACCCGGAAACTTATTTCCACTCTGCCTGAACTGCAGCAAAGCTATCTGCGCGCAATTTACCAGCACTTTCGGGTGGAGCTGCCCGGAGGAGGCAGCCGGGAAGGGCAGATCCTCAAGACCTTCATTGAAGCCGTGCGCTTGCACCGGGAGGTGCACATCCGCTACCACGCCTTTGCCAGCGACGAGTGCAGCGAAAGGATTATTCACCCGTATACCATTTATTTTCGCCACCAATACTATATTGTGGCCTACTGCACGGTGCGCAAGGCCATTCGGGAATTCCGCCTGGACCGGATTCTCGAAGCGCAGTTGCTGGAAACCGGTTTTCAGCCCGATCCCTCTTTTAACTACGACGATTATTCCACGCGCTGCTGGGACGTTTTAAAAGGAGAAATGGACTACCGGGTAGTGCTGCGCTTCAGCCCCGAATACAGCCGGTTTGTGCGGGAGTACCACGGCCAGCGGGCCGACAAATTAGTGGACCTGCCCGACGGCAGTTTGGAGTTCCACAAGTCAGTCAGCACCCTGGAGGAAATCTTCCCGTGGGTGCTCAGCCACGGTCACCAGGTGGAAGTACTGGCCCCGGAGGAGTTAAAGAACAAAGTGACGGAGACGGTGGCGGAACAGGCCCGAAACTTGAAGCTGATTTAGTTGCAGCCGGCGCCGCCGGTGCGTATACTGGAACATCAGGTACGGGAGGCGGCGCCATGAACATTGCGGCTTTGTTTTGGTTTGCGGCGGCCGGGCTGTGGGGGCTGCTCAGGACGGGCGCCCGCGTTCTGGTCGCTGCGGCCATGCTGACCAGGGAAGGTCTGCGGCTGCTTGCGGCCGCCGGAAGGGGACCCGGCGCCCGCCGGGGCGTTGGGACGGCGGGCGCTGTGCACATGTTATCCCTGCGCAGTATTCCCAGGCTCGGGGCCTGCCGGGTGGGCAGGTTCAGGTACCTGGCGGCGCGCCCGGCAGTGGACGGGGCGCTGCCGGTGGAGCTGGCCCATGACTTTTGCGACGGCGCAGAGGAGAATTTGTGTCAGCAAGTACCCCCGGCGCCGTATTGGGGCGCGGGGCAAAGAGATAATGAGACAAGGGGGCGAGCAGATGGTAAAACTCACCTACTTGGGGCACGCGTGTTTTATTTTGAGCAACGGCCGGGAAAGCCTCATCTTTGACCCGTACATAAACGGCAATCCCGGGGCCGGCGATTTGGACCCGCAAAACATTGAGGTCAACTATGTGCTGGTCAGCCATGCCCACGCCGACCATTTGGGGGACGCCGTGGAAATCTGCCAGCACAATAACGCCATTTTGATCTCCACCTTTGAGGTGGGCAACCTCTGCCGCAGTCAGGGGGTCAGCCGCATTCACACCGGCCACATTGGCGGCAGGGCCAACTTTCCCTTCGGCTACCTGCGTTTCACCCCTGCCCTGCACGGCGCCGGGGTCGCCGGGGGGCTGGCCTGCGGCTTTTACGTCAACTTCCACCAGCGGGGCATCTACTTTGCCGGGGATACCGGACTCTTTTCAGATATGCGGCTGTTGGGCCAGCTGGAGGACATCGATTACGCGTTGCTGCCCATTGGCGACAATTACACCATGGGCCCCGCCGACGCCAGACTGGCGGTGGAGATGCTCAACCCCAAAGTGGTTATTCCCATGCACTACAACACCTTTGAGCTGATTCGCCAGGATCCTTACCAGTTTAAGGCCGAGGTGGAAGCCCGGGGCAAGGTCCGGGTGGAGGTCATGGCGCCCGGTGACGAGCTGGAGTTGGAATGAAAAAAGAACCCAGTTCCGGGTTCTTTTTTCCGCCGTCGGCAGGTTATTTTTTGCCGAGCAGGGCGTGGATGTGTTGGCCGATGAGGGGCAGGGGGACGGTTTCCCCCCTGGCGGCCATAACCACGCCGTGGGTCAACAAGAAGAGAGCATAGGCCCCCAGGCCCAGGACGGCCGGCCATTTGGCCACGGCAAAAAAACTGCCGGGAAGCAGGCCCAGGGTCACCGCCAGGGCCATCACCAGCCAGGGCGCAAACGCCTGCCTGGCATGGAAAGCGGCCAGGGTGTCCTTGCCCCGCACAAGGAGGATCGGGGCAAAGAGGGGCGGAATATAACAGGCAAGAGCCCAAAACTTGCTTTTATCAAGGGTCATGCGATTGTCCCTCCTGGTGGGTGTTGCTCTCTATTTCTGCACCGGCGCCCGCTTTTCCTGCCGGCGCGAATTATCCCGGACAGGATGGCTATGCTATCCTGTGCCGGACGGAGTTTGGGAGGTCGTTACAGTGGATGTAAAATCCGATTTGGAAGCAATTACCGCCGTCGGCGCTGTCCTCTGCCAGCAGCCCATGGCCAGGTACACATCCTTTCGGGTGGGCGGTCCCGCCCAGTACATGGTGCTGCCCCGGGACTACAGCCAGGTGGTCGGGGTAATTAACTACTGCAATGCCGCCGGCATCCGGTGGTATGTCATGGGCAAGGGCACCAACCTTCTGGTCAGCGATGAGGGCGTGGAAGGCGTGGTAATGGTGCTGGGAGAAAATCTGGCCGAGGTCAGGCTGGCGGGTACCACCCTGACGGCCCAGGCCGGAGCGGCGCTGACACGGCTCAGTGCCATTGCCCTGGCCAATTCCCTGGCGGGGCTGGAGTTTGCCAGCGGCATTCCCGGCACAGTGGGCGGGGCGGTGGTGATGAATGCCGGCGCCTACGGAGGGGAAATGAAGGACGTCGTCCGCCGGGTGCTGGCGGCGACGCCCCGGGGCGAACTGGTCCACTACTCCGCCGCCGAACTGGAACTGGGCTACCGCACCAGCATCTTCCAGCGCAACGGCAACGTGGTGCTGGAAGTGGAGATGGAACTGACCCCCGGCGACGGCGAGGCCATCCAGGCCAAAATTGACGAGTATACCCGCCGGCGCCGGGAAAAACAACCCCTGGACAAACCCAGCGCCGGCAGCACCTTTCGCCGTCCTCCCGGCCACTATGCCGGTCAGCTCATCGAGTCCTGCAACCTCAGGGGCGTTCGTCTGGGCGGCGCGGCGGTGTCGGAAAAGCATTGCGGGTTCATCATCAACGATAACCAGGCCACGGCCCGGGATATTTACCGGCTGATCAGAAAAGTCCAGGCCGAGGTAAAGAAAAAGCACAATGTAGACCTGGAAACGGAAGTCGTGATGTGGGGCAAGTTCATTTGATCCGGGGACGGTGAGACCATGGACGAATTTATCCAAGTGCTCAGGCACAACATGGACCGGAACCTGCTGGTTCTCTGCCACGACGACGCCGACAGCGACGCCCTGGGCGCGGCTTACGTCCTGGCGTCGGTCCTGGGCGCCGACATGGCTGTGCCCCGGACCGTCAGCGAGCATGCCCGGGAGTTGCAGTACAGGCTGCGCATGCAGGTCATATTCCAGCCCGATGTAAGCCAGTACGATCTCGTCATCCTGGTGGATACCGCTGACCCCCAACAGCTCCCCGGCTGCATGCCCGCGCAGTACCTGCTCATCGACCATCACCCCGACAACAAACTGCTGGCCGGCGCTCTGGCGTCGCTCCATGCCGAAAGCGATTCAGCCTGCCAGCTGGTGTGGCAGGTGTGCCGCCGTCTGGAGCGACGGCTGGATGCCAACCTCGCCCTGGCGCTGGGCGCGGGGATTATGGGCGACACCAGGTACCTGACCACCGCCGCCAATTCCACGCTCATCGATTTGGCCATGATATTGGAGGAGGGCGGGGTTGCCTATAACGACTTGCTCCGGGTGCTGCGGGTGACCAGCCGGATCGAGCGGGAGGTGCGCCTGCAGGCCGCGCTTTCTGCCACGCTGCACAAGGTGGGCAACTGCCTGGTGGTTACCGCTGTGCCTGTGCGCAATTATGTCTACTACGTCGCCATGATGCTGCTGGAACTGGGGGCGGATATTGCAGTGACCGGCTTTCAGCAACAGGCAAATTGTTTTATCAGGCTGGCCAAAAATCCCGCCGTTGCCCGGTGTCTGAATATGTATGAAGTATTGGCCGCCGCCGTCCGGGATCTTCCCCGCAGCAACCTGTGGGGCAGCGCCGAGTACGCCGGATTTAACGGCCAGGCCGACGCCGGAGCCGTGCTCCAGGCGGTGCTGGCCCGGCTGGAAGTGGTCCAGGCCGAACATGGCCTGTGCCAGTGCCGGGATGCCGCCGGGGCGCCGCCGGACTAAAGAGACCGCCCTTGACAAACTTTTTATTTGTCTATAGACTGAAGGCAAATGCAATACTTTGCTCCGAGTCTTTGTTTCTAAGGGAAACTATGAAACATTGACCGCTGGGTAGCGCTGGAAACGGCGCTGCCTCCCGTGTTTGGAAAGGAGCTGCAGGCAGAACTGTATTTTTTGCTGTACTGCATTGTGCAGACTCTTTTCCAAGAGTCTGTTTTTATTTTGCTTTGTCGGCAAGGGGGGATGCCGGGGAACTGGGATGCCGGTGGTTTTGTGAAAATAATAACACACAAAGGAGAGGGAAGAAATGAAGTTGCATAAGTCCCATTTGACCGTGCTGGCCGTTCTTTTCACCGTTATGTTGCTGCTGACGGGTTGCGGCGGCAAAACCGATGACCCCGGTGACAAGTATACCGGTGAAGACGATTTCATAACAATCGCCAGCCCCGAAGCCGGGGAAGTGAAGATCTCAGTGGCAGACCTGATGAAGCTGGATTCTGTCACCGAGGATATAGTCAGGACCAGGGATGACGGCAGCGTCGACCAGTACCCCATCAAGGGCGTCCTGCTGGAAACCGTGCTGGCGCACCTGAACATCAGCGCCGATAATATGGACACCGTGCGCTTTACCGCCGGCGACGGTTATTCCGTCGAGGTCCCCAGCGACATCGTCGCCAGGGGAAAGATCATCCTGGCCTATGAGATTGACGGCGAACCCCTGTACGAAGAAAACCGCCCCATCCGGATGTACATTCCCCAGGAAGAATCCATGTACTGGGTGAAAAACACCGTCAAGATCACCATCAATCGCAAGGAAACCGGCGGCGGGCAGGGCGGTCCTGTAAGCAAGATTTTCTTCTTCGAAACCCTGCAGACCAGGCTGGATGTCGTCGACTACGAGGCTGAGGCCGGCGCCAAGGCGGTAAAAACCTCCGATTTGCTTAAAGATGTACAAGCCTCGCCTTCGGTATATATGCTGGCCTCCGACGGCTTTGAAAAGAATGAGGAATGGGCCACCTTTGCCGGGAACTGCATCGTCATCCAGGGCGATAATGCGCCGGCCTTCCGTGGTCCCGACCTGCCCAAAGGCATGCATGTCAAGAACCTGGTGGCAGTGAGCGCCGGCGATGTCGGGTTTGTCTTCGTGGAAAAAGGCCTGGAATTTTTCGCCTCCGCCCAGGTGGGCGAGGACAGCGGCATCAGCCTCAAGGATTTGGCGGACAAGCTCAATCTCAAAGCTGCCGACGCCTATGTGCTGGAAGCTGAAGACGGTTATACCGTGGAAGTCAGCGCCGCTGACTTGGAAAAGGGTATCGTGTTCATCCGCAGCAAGGACGGCATTCTGTCCTCTGCCTTTACGGATCTTCCCAAAAGCGCCTCGGTAAAGTACCTCCTGTCCATCAGCGCTGTTGAGTAAGCGCCCGCAGGCAAGGGTGAGCGCGATGGCAAAGGGATTTGGACTGAAACTGCTTGCCTCCTGCTTGCTGTTGGCGCTGGCGGGCAGCTTGCTGGCGGGTTGCGGGGAAGAACCCGTCCGGCTGACCCTGACAGTCCTGGGGGATGTGGACAATCCCCTGACCATAAGGGGGCTGCAGGATGTTCCGGAGACGGTGAAGCTGAAGCACAAGGACAAAACCGTTGCCGCGGCGCCCCTGGCGCCCGTCATCGAGCAGGCCCAGCCGTACGGCCAACGCCTGGAGATCCTCTTCATCGCCGCCGACGGGTTCAGCGCCCTCATCGACAACGACAATCTCGAACAGTGTTATTTGGCCCTGAGCCGGGAAAACGGCTGGGAGGCCATCAACCTCCACCACCCGGTGAGCAGCAACATCAAGAACATCGTGGAAATAGTCATCATCGCCCAGGATTTGCCCGTCGACCAGGCCTTCACCATCATCCAGCCGGGCAAAGACATCGCCCGGCTGTCGGCGGGAGCCTTGTACAAACAGGGCTACTCCATTTCCGCATCGTTGCGGGGAAGCTCTGCGGTGGAACATGAAGGAAAAGAACTGACGGCCACCACCTTCTACCGGCACCGGACCGTTGACTTGGAGGACTATGTCAGCCTGGAGGGCAGGACGGCCGCGGTTGTCGGCGCCGACGGCCGGGTGGAGCCGCTGCGCCAGGACGGCCGTTTTATCCTGGACAAGAACTGCCTGGGCTATATGGCGGGGGATGAACTTGTCATTCCCCGGGCCAAGGGCCTTGTCCTGGACCCTCCCGCCAAACGCATAACCGATGTCTACGCCGATTCCCTGCAGGCGCTGGAGGAGGGGGTGCCCATCCTGGTCATCCTGCTGGACGGCTTTGGTCTGCACCAATACCAATATGCCAGCAGCCGCGGGTATACGCCGTTTCTAGACACCCTGCCGGAGCCGGCGGTATCCATGTCTGCTTACCCGTCCATCACTCCGGTCAACGTGGCTTCCTCCCTGTCCGGGGAACTGCCCCATGTTACCGGCGTCCACGACCGGCGCACCCGGCGCCTGGAGGTGCCCACAATTTTTGCCCAGGCCGGAGCAGGGAAGGTCATGACCGCCGTCATCGGGCCCCTGAACACAGTGGAACTGGAAGTGGAGCCGGTTTTCAACGTCGACCGCAACAACGACGGTAGCACCGATGACGAAAAGACCCAGTACGCCCTGAGCGTCATCGGCCAGAGCCATGACCTGCTCTTCGTCCACTACAAAGACATCGACGCCACCGGTCACGACTGGGGCGATTTGCACCAGAACACCCTGGACGCCATCGGCCAGGCCGACGAATACGTCCGCCAGCTGGTGGAAAACTGGCGGGGCCGGGTGCTGATCTATGCCGATCACGGCATGTACGAAACTGAGACCGGCGGCGACCACGGCAACCTGGTGGCCAAGAGCATGTTTACCCCGTACTGGCTGTTCGACACCGGCAACTGAGGATTAAAAGCCCAATAACGGAAACTGCCAGCCCGGCGCTTCGGCCGGACTGGCAGTTTTTGCAAAGGCTGAAAACTACTGTGGCGATCGAGTACTTTTGGGGACGCACAAGCAGGTTATTTAGCCGGATCGAAACAAATACTTTGCGATGACATGCTGAGAAACTGTAATTAGAGAGGGTATCAAGAATAACAGTATCAATGAATTGTTAAGGGAAAGGAATGGCGTTGGGAGCAACCCGAAAAATATTATACTTATTGCAATCCCCGTAACCAGCAACGAGCACAGGATAACCCATGGGTTGTGATCGGATACCGCTATTTGCAGTACTTGAGGAACAGAAGACACTACCAGGAGAATAGCCAGTACAATTAGCCTTGGCGGCAGAGACCATCGCCAATCCATAATCAGGAAAAGATATGTCCCATACCCAGCCATGGAGCCTATAATAAGCCCCAGGATATAACCGGAAATAGTTTTGCTTGCGGGTGCCTTGTCCGGGTAAACAAGGCCGCTTGTCAAAAGCCCAATCCCCAGTACATATGCTAAAGGGGTATTAGATTTAGTTGTCATAATCACCAAAATTGCAGCTAAAACAGCCAGATTGACGCTAACAAATCTTAAAAGGAATTTGCGCTTCTTAACCATTTATTTGCTCAATGCGTCCTTAATGATGGTGTATTCTTTGTCTTCCTCGGAAAAAATACTGTTTCTGGAGACCAGGTAGTAGCCGTCGCCATCGTCAACTTCTTCGAGAAAAATTATATACTTTTTGCTGACATCGAGCTCCCTTGGCAGGAACACATAATCCCTTGGACATGAGCCGCGGTACTCCTTTAAAACAGTAAATTTCGTATCGTAAACAAGGGGAGTTGCCTTGGTGATTTTTGTGGGTTGAATTTCAATAACAATATTATTTCCCTTAATGAGGTCTTGCACGCTCATGTAGTCCTTGGCGCGTGCAACAGTGTGCCGGTTGCGGGCGGTGGCCTTTACGTATTGCGAGAAATTCTCCAAGCGATTATATTTTTCATCTTTGAATGGAGCGACAAATTTTCTGGCTGTTGCATCTTGAAGGCACTCAATGTTGTCCCCGTCAACCCTGAACATAAAGTACGGAAAGGGAAAATAAAAATCAAACGGCCATGCGGTATAGCTGTGGCAGGATAAAATTAAAAGATATTTTTCCTCATAGGTAAACCAGCAGCATAGCAGGTATTCACATGTAATAAGATAATAACTATTGCGACTGCGATAAAAGTAAGCAAATACCGTTTCAAAACTTTCCCCCCTAATTATTTATTGTTAAATCCACGTTCTTTATTAAGTCATAACATACCTCCTTTCGAACATTTTTCTGATAATAATTCTATACGATAAAATCATTTTTTACGCAGCAGTTCGCTGAAAAGCTGACTGCGCAAACCTCCTTAAATAAAAGCGGGGGAAGCTTGCTTTCCCTGCTTTTGTTATGGCCTTGGCTCCGGTCTTTAGCCGAAACGAAAAGGCTGTCGCTTCGGTTGTGGCAACCATTGCGACAGCCTTAATTATAACCGCACGGGCGTTTGCGCTTTATTTTTTGCGGTGTTGTTCTTTGTGGCGATGCCAGATCATCATGGCCACGTTGATGAGCAAAGCCACCATGAGCACGGCAAAGAGGGGGTAGTAGAGGCGGAAGTTCCTGGCCGTCAGGCCCGCGCCAATCACCACTCCCGGCGCCAGCAGCAACAGCATCGGCAACAGGGCGATGGGCTTGTTCATGTTTTCCTCCGTAAATGAAAGATATCACTTTCATTATATCACATTTGCCGGGCCTGACCAGGGGATTTGCCGGCAGTTTTGTCCGGCAAATGTGCAAATATTCCGGGACGGAGGGAGGCAGGAAATTGTATTCCCTGCGGCGAAATGAAACACAGGAGGAGGATGGACTATGCGTGACATCAGTGCTGTACTTATTGGTTTATTGCCGGCCTTGATTCTCTGGGGGCTGGGTGAAGCTGAACGGACGGCGCCGGAATTTTTTTATGCCGCAGCGGCGGCGGTGGCCGTCAGCCTGGCTGTTTATCATTTGCTCCGGCGCTGGCGCCATCCTTCCCTGCTGGTGCTGCTGACCCTCGGCGCGCCCCTGCTGTTTTACGTGTATGTGGCGGCGGAATACCCCGAGTTCCTGTTTCTTTTCTACGGAGGGTGCTTCCTCGTTGTTTTGGCCGCGGTGCTGGGCGCAGTCATCGCCGGCGCGTGGTCCTGGTCTGAGGTGGGCGGCAATATTGCCTATTTTTGCACCGCGCTGCTCCTCGTCATCGGACTGGCCCGGGGAGAGTTGGCGTATGCCGAGGCGGGCTTGCTGACGGCAGGAGCCTTTGGCATCACCCGCCTGTGCCAGGTAGATTGCTTCAGCTGGATCTTCAGGGCGCCCCGCTGGATTTACCGGGGTCTGGAAAAATTGTGGTATTGACCGGGCTTTTTTCGATCGGGAGCAAGGCCATGGCCTTGCTTTTTTGTTTTTGATGCTGCCAGTGAAAAATTAAATGCCCGGACGGGATTTGACAAATTTCGCCCCTTCTGTATAATAGAGCGGAGAACAGGCACAGGAGGGTGAGGGTGTTGGCTGTGAAGGTGTACTTGGTGGACAAGCATTGGGAAGCCGATGCGCGGGCCTGGGTGGTCAAGGACCGGCGGGAAGCGCAGATGATTGTCTATCCTGTCAAAGAGCGCTGGGACGCCCAGACCTGCCTGTACTTGGTTCCCAGAAGACAGGACGCAGAGCTGAAGATATTTTTTGCCAGGAACCCGGCGGAGACTTAAAATTGTTTTTCCCTCTGGGAGGATTTGACAACAGTTATGTAGAATTAGGAAGAGACTACAATCCTCTGAGGGGGGAAAATTAATGCTTTGCCCGGAATGCGGCACAGAGGTGGCTGATACTGCGAAATCCTGCAGCAACTGCGGTCGCTCCTTAAAGACTTCCAAACGCTCCGGAAGCAGCACCAGGGTTATCACCATTCTGGTCATTGTCCTGGTGGCGCTGTTGCTCGGCGGCGCCGGCTACGCAATTTTTATCCACGACGCTCCCGACAAGAATGTCGGTCACGCCTATAACCCTGAAGGCCGTGAGTGGGTTCCCATGAAATTCGATCCCTACGGTATTTCCATGGATGTCCCCGGCATCGGCTGGAGCCTGTACTATGACGCCCAATCCCAATTTGTCCTCAAAGACGAACTGCGGGCGACCCTGGATATCCATATTATCAGCGCCATTACCCTGAACCCGGATCAGTACCGCATCGACAACAAGCCTCATGTTTTTCGCGTCCTCAGCCAGGAGTCGGTAACCCTGCCCGGCTTTGGCGAGGCAAGCTACACCGTTGCCGAAGGTATTGAAGCGGGTTACATGCTGAGAAAGCATCAGATTTACTTCCGCCGTTCCCTGACTGACCGCAACAAGCAGACCCAGACTTACACTTATCTGATTACCCTTTCTTATCAAAGCGGTCTGCATGCCCAGTACGCATCCTTTTTCCCGCACATACTGGACAGCATAAGACTATACGAGTACGCTGAGTAAGGGCCGCTGTGGTCCTTTTTTTATAAAACGAAAGGCTGAAGTGGGGGGATAAAATGTCCAAACAGGCGGGCAGAGTGACAACAGTGCTCTTGGTTCTGGCGGCGGCGGCTTTTCTGGTCTTCGCCTGGTGGGTGGGGAATATGACCCATTCCGCCCGGCTGGCCGCCGCTGAGTTTATGGATAATCTGGCTGCTGAAAAGACAGCCGGGCTGTCGGGTTCCTTAGTCGAGCTGGCGGAAAACCTGCAGGAATTCGGCATGCCCCTCTATTCCGTGGGCAAGGTGCGCCTGACCTGGGACCTCAAGGCCCGGGCGGAAATCATCCTGGAGCAGGGGGGACGCAAAGCCGGCTTTGCGTTGAGTCTGGAGCGGCGGGGGAATCGGTGGCAGCCGAAGGACGCTCCTCCTTCCCAGGTATCGGTGACTGCGGGACAAAACCAGCCCCTGCTGGCGCTGACTGTCGGCGACGCCGCCCTGACCAAGCCCCTGGAGCCCATGGGCCACGACAAACTCCTCACCTTGCTGGAGGAGGACAAGCGGGCCGAATGGCTGCATCTGGGCTGGCAGGACCTGGCGGAGTACTTTACCGTCTTCTTCCAGGGTAAAGAAGTTGCACCGGTGGTGGGCATGGACGCCTTGAACCTGTACGGGCGGGAAGGCCGTGTGGCTGCGGCCGTGCTCACCCAGGAGTACGTGCCCGACGTCATTCGCGTCAACATCAACACCACCGGATTTGGGGGAATTCACCATGCCCAGGTGGAAATTGCCTGCTCGGGCCGGTGGCAGGTCGTCGAGGCGGTGACGGGCAGGAGCCTGGATTTGGAACCCGGCTCCGTTACCCTTCGCGCCCAGGGGGATTTCCTGCTGATGGGAACCGAAACTTTTCAGCATCGGTTAATCTTCACGCCCCTGGAGGCGCAGGGAAAGCTGCGATTGCCCTCTGTCATCAGGGCCCAGGGCGTTCCCAGTTATCCCGGCACCATCGAAGTGGCCAATATGGGCGGGAATCTGGTGATAGTCAATGAAGTTCCCCTGGAGGAATACCTCTGCTATGTCTTGCCCGGGGAGATGCCCGAGTCCTTTGGTCCGCAGGCCCTGGCCGTTCAGGCCGTGGTGGCCAGGACTTACGCTTTGGGCAACCTCTATGCTTCCCAGTGGAGAGCCACTTCTGCCCACGTGGTGGACAGCGTCCTCAGCCAGGTCTACAATAACTCCGGAACCACTGCCGCCGCCCGGGCAGCGGTGGAGTCTACCCGGGGGCAGTACCTCGCCCGGGACGGCAAGCCGGCGCTGGTGCGGTATTTTTCCACCAGCAGCGGGTATACTGCCAGTTACCATGAGGTATGGGGCGAAGGAACCGGCGGAAACGAGGCTTTTCCGGGCACGCCGAAACCCTGGCTGATGAGCAAAGCGCAATTTCCCGGGGGAGAGGAATACAGCGAAGAAAACTATGCCGATTTCATCCACAACCCTCCTCCGGGCTGCTACGATGAGGCTTCGCCCTGGTTCCGCTGGCATTTTACTGTGCCGGCCGACCAGCTTCAGGAAATTATAGCCGACAACCTGAAGAGCGTATTTGTTGTCAACGAGAAAACGGTGGAGCGGCAGAACGCGGACGGAAAATTTGAAACGGTGGAAGAGATTCCCGACGACCCCGTGGGCCAGTTGCTGGAACTGATTCCTGCCCGCAGGGGCGAGGGAGGCGTCCTCATGTGGGTTGATATCGTCGGCAGCAACGGTACTTGGCGGGTAAAGCGGGAATACTACATTCGTCACGTCCTGCGTCCCCAGGGCAGCGCCCAGCGGCCCATTACGCTGGTGCGCCACGACGGCAGCACCCTGAACAATTACAGTTTGCTGCCCAGCGCCCACGTGATTTGGGAAACCCAGGGCGATGAGGCCCTGGAAAAAGTAACTTTCTATGGCGGCGGCTTCGGGCACGGCGTGGGCATGAGCCAGTACGGGGTCCGGGAACTGGCCCGCCAGGGCTGGTCCCTGGAGGAAATCCTTGCCCATTATTTCCCCGGCACCCAGCTGACCGCTCTGGACTGACAAAAATGCCCTCGGGGCATTTTTGTTAGCGGCCACAATACTGAGAGGAGGGAGCACTGTGTTGGATATTGCTGTCATCGGCTGCGGCCCGGCGGGGCTGTCAGCGGCCATCAACGCCCGATCCCGGGGCAAGGAAGTAAAGGTGTTCGGCGCCAAACTGTGCAGCCCGGCCCTGCACAAGGCGCACCGCATTGACAACTACCTGGGTTTCCCGGGTATCCGGGGTGAAGAGCTGCGCCAGCGTTTCCTCGACCATGCCCGGGCCCAGGGGATCGTGCCCAGCACCGAAGCCATCACTGCAGTCTACCCCATGGGCGATTACTTTGAACTCCAGCTGCGCCAGGAGACTGTCCAGGCCCGCACGCTGATAATCACCACCGGGGTGGGCATCGCCCGGCCGTTGCCCGGGGAAGTGGAGTTCATTGGCCGCGGCGTCAGCTACTGCGCCACCTGCGACGGGAATTTTTATAAGGGCAAGCGGGTGGCCGTTGTAGCCGATTCCCCCGAGGGCGAAGAGGAAGTAAATTTGCTGGCCCAGCTGGCGGACCGGGTTTGGTACCTCCCCCTTTACCAGGGCGAGTACCGGGTCGCGGACAGCGTGGAAATACTGGAAGATAAGCCCGCTGAACTTGCAGGCAGCACACGGCTGGAGCGGCTCGTTCTCAAATCCGGCCGGGAGCTGGCAGTGGACGGCTGTTTCTTCCACAAGGAACAGCTGCCCGCCACCCAAATCGTCCCCGGCCTGGCCCTGGAAGACAAGCACATCAAGGTGGACCGGGACATGGCCACCAACATCCCCGGCCTCTTTGCCGCCGGCGACGTAACCGGCCGTCCGTACCAGCTGGCCAAAGCCGTCGGCGAAGGCCAGGTGGCCGCCCTCAGCGCTGCCCGGTACCTGGATGCCCGGAGATAGCAAAGACAAAAGCCCGCTTGAAGCGGGCTTTTTGCTGGTAAAGAGGGAACATCACCGCCGGTCAGGGACGGGCAGGCCGGCAAACCGGCAGCGGGACAGGACGAAGGTCAGGGCGTCGTACCGCCGCCCCTGCACTTCCCGGCAATTGACCAGGCGCTGGGATTCCCGGAAGCCGCATTTTAAAGCCAGCCGGACCATGCGGGTATTGCCCGACCAGGTTTGGCAGTAAAGGCGCGGGTAGCCGCCGGCGCGGAACAGGTAATCCAGCCAGAGGGGGAAGGCCTGGCTGCCCAGGCCCCGGCCCCAGTACCTGCTTTCCCGCAGGGTAATGCCAACCGCCGGTTTCTCTTTGTCGCCGTCGATGTAATAAGCATTGACCATGCCGATGTGGGTGCCGTCGCGATGGCAGATTTCCAGGGTGGAGCGAACGGGCGGCAGGGGGCGGCGGAGGGTTTCCGCCATGCGCTGCAGGTACTTTTGCACCCAGCGCTCATCGATCTTTTCCCAGGGAGCGTCCCATTCCAGCCAGGCCGTTTCAGAAGTCAGCCAGCGCCGGTGGTCGGCGATATCGGCAGGAATGCGGTCACGGAGGATGACGTCGCCGTATGCCAAAACCAGGGGAGTCATGCAATCACCTCGTACTAGTATGCGCCAACGGCCGCCCTGTAACCGTCCCGCCGGACGCGTCAGCGGAAGCTGGTGAGGCCGGCGTCGCTGGCAAAAGCGGAAAGGCCGTATAGAAACAGGACCTGGTCTATTTCCTGCTGCCGGATGTACTGTTCCAGGGAGGCGGTAAAAAAGCGCAGGTCGATGACGTGAATTTCGGCGTAATGCTGGGCCAGAAAAGGCAGCAGGGCGTGGGCAAAAGAGTCCTTGCACACCGCCAGCTTGCCCCCGGGCCGGCTGGTTTTGATTACCGCCAGGGGGTGGTTGCCGTCCAGGAAATAGTCGTACTTGTTGCGGCCCTCCAGGTGCCGGGGAAAAAAGAGGCTGTCAAAGCTGCCCGGGCGGTCGTTGAAGGTGATGGTCAGCGGTCGGGGCGTGCGCGGCCGCCAGGCCTCCAGGGCGTCGCCGCGGATGCGGCGGCGATTGGCCTTGGCACTGTAAGTGCCCTGGAAGTCCCGGGCCACAGTTTCCCGGTGAAACTCCTCGGGGGCCAGGGGTGAAAAACCCAGGGCGTCCGCCAGTTCGCGGTAGGCGTAGTAGGCTCCGGTCATAGTCCAGTGGTGATCGGTGCGGAAATACAGGTACTCGTCCCGCCTTGCCCTGAGGGCGTCCAGGACGGGGACAAATGCAATGCCGGGACGGAGACTTTGTGCCACTTCGGCCAGCACCTGGCGCTGGTCCCAGACGGCGGCCAGGGGCGGCAACTTTTCCGGGTACACCGCCGCCGAGGTGGGCGCCAGGAGGACGTGGATGCGGATGTCCGGGAAGGCGTCGGCAAACCGGTTGATGCCCTGGATGTTGCGGGCCAGGGCAGGCCCGGGGCGCTGGAAGTTTTCCAGCAGCCAGCCGTCCCTGCCCAGAAAAATCCCGTTGTTTTCGGTGCGCAACAGCAACCGCTCCACATCGGCTTTGAGGAACACCCACTGATCCCGGAAGACAAACTGGTCGGTGATGTATTCTTCAAAGCGGCGGGAAAAGCGGCCGGAAAACACCGAGCTGAGACTGAGTTCCGGGCGCCGGGTCAGGTAGCGGTTTTCCCGCTCCGAAAAGGCGCGGTCAACTGTGGCTATGTTGAGCAGGAGCATCGCGGCCAGAAAGAGGACAAAGGCCGTTATCAGCAAGCGGTCGGATAGGCGCTGCACTTGGCATCCCTCCTAAAAGCGGAAGTACAGGAAGGGGTTGTAGCTGGAGTCCACCAGGTATGCGGTGGCGACGACGAGGATGAGCAGGCAGAAAGCCGGGGCCAGCACTGCTCCCCGCCTTTTCCCCCTGGGTGCAATGACCTTTTCCCACAGGGCGTTGGGCAGGGGGGTGGCGCCGAGGCCGAGGATGACCAGGAGCACCCCGTTGGTGGCCAGCATGTATATCAGTCCGGGGTCGAGCAGGGCATTGTTCCCCAGCCCAAGCATCACCCGGAGGTAGGCCAGGGCCTGGGGGCCGTTGAATTCAAAGATGACCCACCCGAAACACACCGCCAGCAACAGGTAGAGGTGGCTGAGGACGGCGGGCAGGCGGCGCAGCCAGGCTTGCAAAAAAAGGCGTTCCAGCACGATCAGGGCGCCGAAGTACAGGCCCCACAGCACGAAATTCCAGCTGGCGCCGTGCCAAAAGCCGGTGGCGAACCAGACAATCAGGAGATTGCGCGCCGCTTTGGCGGCGCCGCCCCGGTTGCCCCCCAGGGGAATGTAGAGGTAGTCCCGGAACCAGGTGCCCAGGGAAATGTGCCAGCGCCGCCAGAATTCCGCCACCGAGCGGGCGATGTAGGGATAATTGAAGTTCTCCAGAAAATCGAAGCCAAACATCTTGCCCAGGCCAATGGCCATGTCCGAATAGCCGCTGAAATCGTAATAGATTTGAAAGGCGAAGGCGACGATGCCCAGCCAGGCCGTCAGCACGGGCAGGTCGGCCGGCGCAGTATCTTTGATCTGTGCCCAAAGCTGGCCGATGTTGTTGGCCAGCAGCACTTTTTTGCCCAGGCCCACGGCAAAGCGCTTGATGCCCAGGGCGAATTTTTCTGCGTCGACGCTGCGCTGCCGGAGCTGGTGGGCCACGGTGCTGTAACGGACAATGGGGCCGGCGATGAGCTGGGGAAACAGCGAGACGTAGGCGGCAAAGGCGATGAAATCTTTTTGCACGTCTGTCTGGCCCCGGTAGACGTCGATGGTGTAGGACATGGTCTGAAAAGTGTAAAAGGAAATGCCGATGGGAAGGGGCAGGTTGAGGGGCGCAATGCGGCTGCCCAGCAGGAAATTCAGGTTGGCGATGAGGAAATCGGCGTACTTAAAAAAGCCCAGCAGGCTCAGATTGACCAGCACAGAAGCCGTCAGGCACCAGCGGCGGACAGCCTTGTTGCCGTTATACTTGCCCATCAGCCGGCCGGCGCTGTAATCCACGGCGGCGGAAAAGAGCATGAGCACGATGTACACCGGTTCGCCCCAGGCATAAAAAAAGAGGCTGCACAGAAACAGGACCAGGTTTTTATACCGGCGCGGCGCCAGGTAGTACAGACCCAGCGCCGCCGGAAGAAAGTAAAATATAAAGAGCAGGCTGCTAAAAACCACGATACTCCTCCCCCGGGGCGGCGCTACCGCCGCCCTGCATGCCTGGCGAAGATGTCGGCAATGGCATCGGCATCAGGATAGGTGATGTAGATTACCAGATCGCCCCGGGCAGAAATAATTGTGTTGCGCACCTTCTCGGCCTGATCGGCCATGTACTGTTCCCACATTTGCAGTTGGGCTGCCTGATAGAGCTCCAGGGCATCCTGGATGGCGCCGGCTTTGTCTTTTTCGGCCTGGAAGAGAATAATCCTGTCGGCGTTGAGCATCATGTCGGCCTCAAGCATGTAGCCTTCCCGGAAATCGTCGGGGCGGATACCAGGAGGCAACTGCTCGAAATCGGCACCCTGCAAATTAACGATTCTGTAACCAGGCAGTTCCTGCAGCTGAAAATCTTCATCACTGTAACCGGCTGCTTCCAGGTCTGCCCGGACGTGGTCCTTGATGGCCGCAAAGATATCGGCCGGATCGGCATCGCCGCCCTTGGCGCCGGAACACCCGGCCAGGAACAGGGCAGCCAGGACAGCCGCGGCAACAATTTTCTGCATAGGTCAATCCTCCCAATACATATTGACACAGGTATGAGCGACAACAAATGCCATTTGGTTCACTGCGGTTGCGCCGTTGTCGCACGCTGTGCTAGAAGTGGCCGATGATCCCCAGTTGGCGGGCCCGCAGTTCGCAAAGCCGGAACACGACAACGCCGAGGGTGAGGCTGATGAGGGAGCTCCAATCATGGCAAGCCAATCGGGCAGGGGTACCTGGGACAAACCCTGGCCCCGGACCATTACCTGGCGCATCCAGTGGGCAGGCAGGGTTACCGGCAGCCAGCGCCACACCCCCTTAACGGGGGATGCCACCAGGATGATGATGGCAAACTGGACGATTTGCAGGTAGGGCTGAACGCGTTTGATGAGCAGGGCCGCGCCGCCCAGGAGAAAGCCCAGGCCGCTGCCGCCGATGATGACCAGCAGCAACAAGGGCAGCAGGGAAGGGATATCCAGGTGGAGGCTTGTCCCCGTAGTGGCGATGATAAAGAGCAAAAGCAGGACCGCTAAAACCATGTCCACCAGGATTTCGGCGATGAGCTTAAAGGCTGCCAGGGCGCCGAAGCTCAGGGGCGCCGTATAGAGCTGTTCCAGGGTGCCTTGCTGGGCTTCAGACAAAATGGTGTAGGGGACTGCCTGGTAGGAGATGAGGAGGACAAACCAGGTTATATAGCCCACCACCAGGCTTTCCAGGCCGTCGCCCATGATGGCCCCGCCGGCCAGGCCCTGCACACCCAGAAACATGAGCATGAAGACGAGGTAGAGGGTAATCAGTGTGCCCAGGGCATTGGCCATGTACCTGGACCGCGTAATCAGCTCTTTTTTTATCATAGCTATAAGAGCCAAACCCAATCTCATGTTTCCGACCTCCCCAGGATCTCCATAAAGACTCCCTCAAAATTCAGCTCCCGGCGGCGGATAGCTTCAATGGAGGTGTGCCGGGTGCGGAGGATGTCCAGCACTTGCCACAGCAGGGCGTGGTCTTCCACCTCCAGGGAAATCTGCCAGGAGCCGTTGTTCTCTTCCAGGTGCAGGTGGGGGATGCGCGCCAGGGCTTCGCACTGGTCGGGCGCCAGTTCTCCCACCGTCAGATCGTAGGAGCGGAAGCGGAAAAGCCGGAGCAGGTTTTGCGTGCTGTCATTGGCCACCACCCGTCCTTTGTCGATGATGACCACGTGGGCGCAGATATCCTCCACCACGTGCATGTCGTGGGTGGTAACCAGCACCGTGCGGCCTTCCTCCCGGGCAATCCGGCGCAGGTGGTTGCGGATTTCCAGGGAAGTGTGCACATCCAGGCCCAGGGTGGGCTCGTCCAGGAGGAGTACGGGCGCGCCGCTGACCAGGGCCACGGCCAGGGCGAGTTTTTGCTGCATGCCCCGGGACAGCTTGCGGGCGGGGGTTCTGGCCTTTTCCGCCAAATCCATGAGGCACAAGAGGTCGTCAATTTCCCTTTTCACCGCCCGGGGCCGGCGCCCCCGGAGGGCGGCAAAGAATTCCAGGTTTTCCCGGGGGGTGAGGCGCCAGTAAATGTTGCGGTTTCCCTCCAGCACCGCCGCCACCTGGTCCAGGGCGGAGTTGCGTTGCCGCAGGATGTCGCAGCCCCCCACAGTGACGGAGCCGGAATCCGGCGTAACCAGACCGCAGGCAGCTTTGACGGTGGTGGTCTTGCCGGCGCCGTTGGGTCCCAGGAGGCCGAAGATCGTCCCCGGAGGCACCTGAAAGCTCACCTTGTCCAGGGCCTGGACAGCCTTGCCTCCGGCGGAAAACCTCTTGTTTACCTCGTTAAACTCCAATACCGGCTGCATAGCGTCCCTCCTTGCAACATGATGTCGTTCCGCTAATGATTAAGGGTATGGTAGCACAATTTACAGCCCACTGCAAGAACAATTCTAAATATTTATTTAGTGATTCGTCCTGCGCCGGGAAAGGATTTTTGGCCCGGGGCGGAGAACTTCTCGGCAGTATATCTGGATTGGGGGGCGCAATGGATACGAAGATGGCCCGGCTGTTGGGGGAGGCAGTGGTCTCTTCTCCCATTTTTAAAATCATGGTGGTGGATAGGGATATGAAGGTGGTCTGGTGCAACCAGGCCCATGCCGAAATGTTTGGGGAAGGGGCAGAGCTGATTGGCAAAAGATGCTGCCAGACCCTGGGGGAAGAGGAAAGGCACAAGGGGTGTCCGGCCTGTGTAGCCGTGGACACCGGCAAACAGGTGCGAGGGCTGTACGATTTTGGCGAGACAAACTCTCTGATTGTAACAATGCCCCTGGGCGAGGGCCTGGCAGCCAAGATAATGGCGGATGTGCCCAAGGCCGCCGACGGTAAACTGAAGGTATTGGGATAAGTCGCAAGGCGCAGAGAGAGGTGAGAGCAATGGCAATTCGTCCCATAATTGAGTTGGGCAATCCCCTGTTGCGCCAGCCCAGCCGGCCGGTGCGGCAGGAAGAGCTGGCGGAAATTCACGCCCTGGCCCGGGACATGTACGATACTTTGCTGGATTTTCGTCACCGCATGGGCTACGGCCGCGGCATCGCCGCTCCCCAGGTGGGGGTGCACCGGCGGGTGGTGGTCATCCAGCACCAGGGCATGCCCTGGGTCCTGATTAACCCCAAGTTTACTGAAAAAAGCGAGGAGATGTTTGTCGTCTGGGATTCCTGCTTCAGCTATCCCGGCATTTGGTTTCAGGTCCGGCGCCACCGCCGGGTTACGGTCAGCTATCGCGATCTCAACTGGCAGGTGCACACGGCGGAGGCCGAGGGGGACCTGGCTGAACTGTTGCAACACGAACTGGAGCACCTGGACGGACGCCTGGCCATCGACCTGGCCGAGCCCCAGAGCTTATGCACCACCAACGAATACTTCAGCAGGTACTGGCAGGATCGGGAAGAAAGGGCAAAGGACTAAAAAATTTGGCGCAAGCCAATTTTTTTTGCAGGAAAATGCAGTTATCCAATAGAATTCAATAAGTTACAAAAACACTGAAAGGGTGGCGCCTGTGGCCAGGAAGCTTGTTTTCGTCCTTGTGTTGCTGCTGGTGCTGTATCCTGTGCCGGTTCGGGGACAAATGGCGGCGGCGGATGAACCCGGCATCAAGTCTTTTTTGGCCCGGATTACCATTTTGCCCCAGGGAGGAATTGAAGTTTCGGAAACTGTAATCCTGACGGTTCACCAGGACAGCCCCGCCTTTGAGCGCCTGCTCCCCCGCTGGCACGAGACAGAACACGGCCTGAGGCAGGCCTGTGCTTATGAAATCCTGGAAGTGTTGAGGGATGGCCGTGCGGAGGCATACACCCTGACGGACTGCCCCGACGGCCTGACGGTGACGATGGGGAGCACGCTTCCGCCAGGCCGTTACGTGTTTACTTTGCGTTACCGGAGCATGCGCCTCTTCCGGTTCCATGAGTCTTTGGAAACCCTGGTGTGGACCGCGGCGGGCCCCTGGCCCTGGCCTGCGGAGCGGGTGGCGGTCAGCGTGGACTTTGCCCGCACTCCCCGCCCCGGCTTCTCCCGGTGGGGGGCCCTGGTGGGGGGCAGGGACAGGGATTGGACCAGCACGCTGGAAGAGGAGGATTGGCTGAAGGTAGAGGCTGTGCGGCCGCTGGAGCCGGGGGAGACTATGGTTGTGGAAGTGTCCTGGCCCCGGGGCTATGCCGACCTGCCCCGGGAAAGGGAGCGCATTCTCAGCCTGGATGCCCGCGCCGTGCTGGACGAAAGCCGGCGCCTGACGGTGCGGGAAGAAATTGTCCTGGACAATGACGGCAGTTTTCAAAGCGGGTTTGTCCGGGACTTCCCCGGCCTGTACAGGGACGCCGGGGGCCGGCGCCGGCTGGCGGAACTGGAGGTTGTGCAGGTGCAGGTAAACGGCGCCGACGTCCCGTGGACCTGGCAAAGCATTCACGGCGGCAGGCGCCTGGTTGTGGGCAGTCCCCGGCAGCCCCTGCCCCGCGGTCGGTGCCGCCTGGTTCTGGTCTACAGCCTGGATCGCCAGGCCGCTGTTGCCGGGGGGCGGGAGGAAATAAAATGGCTGTTGCCGGGGTACTTCCTCGACCGGGAAATTGACCAGGTTACTTTCAGCCTGGAGCTGCCCGAGGCCGTGCAGGACAAGGAACTCCTGGCGGCGTCCTTTATCGGCGGCGCAGGGACAACGGACAGCCAGGTCTTCCATTATACCGAGGGGGAAAAAATTGTCTTTGCAACCACGCGTCCTTTGGCGCCCGGTGAAAACTTGGTTTGCGCCGTGGCCTGGCCCCGGGGTGCTTTGCCGCCGTCAGCCTGGCAATACCGGCTGCGGTGGTGGTTGCGGGACAATGCCGGCGCCGCCGTCAGCCTCGGTCTGCTTGCCCTGCTCCTGGGCTGGTACGGCTTGCTCTGGTTGCACCGGGGCCGGCGGCCTGCAGGCAAGGTGCAGCCCGTTTCCGCTCTCCCTGCCCAGGCCTCGCCGGCGCTGTTGCGCTATGTGCGCACCGGAGTATACGACAGCAGGTCCTTTACGGCATCCGTCATCAGCCTGGCGGTGCAGGGGCGCCTGCTGATAGTAGAGGAGGCGGGCAAGTACGCTTTGGTCAGAGGCGGCGCCGGGCAGCCCCTGCCCCGGGACGAAGAGACCCTGCTCCAGGCCCTTTTTGCCCGCAACCAGGCCGTTTTTCTGCACCGGGACAGGACCCTGCTGCGCACTGCTCGGCAGCGGCAAAAGCGGGAATTGCTGGCGCTGGCGCGGGGCAAACTGCTGCATTTTAACCGGGGCCGGATTTACCCCGCTGCGTTTTTGGCGGCGGCGGGCGCCGTCCTGAGCAGCCGCCTGTTGCCGGTGTCTGTTGGGGTTACCCTGGCCTTTTTGGGCTTTATGCTCTGGGGCTTCGCCCTGGCCATGCTCGCCCTCAGCACCGCCGCCCGGTTGCCGGGACTGGCCGACGACTGGGGCTGGACAGCAGTGGCCCTGGTGCTGGCGGCGGAACTGGCGGCGGCGGCAGGCCTGACCTGGCTGTGGGGGCGCTGGCTGGCGACCCATCTGGGCTGGACCATGCCCGCAGCGGGCCTTGGCATCAATGCCGCCACCGGATTTTTCCTCCGGGCGTTGACGGTGCCCACCCCAGCGGGACAGCAACTCCTGGACCAGGCCCGGGGATTGCGGCAGTGGCTGGCTATGGACCGGGAAAAGCCCGGCGGCCCGGCGCGCTTTGAAAAGTACTTGCCTTATGCCGTGGCCCTGGACGTCGCCGGGTTGTGGGGGCGGCGCTTTGGCGTGCCCAGGCGCAAAGGCGGTTTGACTCCGCGCTGGTACCAGGGGAGCCCGTGGCATACAGTCACCGCTGAGGCCCTGGCCGCTTCCCTGATCCGGTTGTCTCCGTCTCCGGGCGACGAGTCACGATAATCCCGCTGGCGGGCTGCCGCGTTGGCAACGCGAAAGGCAAATTCGGAAATCGCGCGGAATTGAAGCATAGGGCGGCGGTACCGTGCAGCAATTGCCTTTGCCGATTGCTTGCAATATTTATTTCTGCGGCAGGGAACCGGGAGTGCGGTATGGAATTATACATGCAGTCCCCGCGGCAATTTGCCGGGGCATGGATGCTAAAATCTGTTGGGCGCACGCGCCTTTCCCAACGGCGGGCAGGGAATGCTGCGCCGCAATGGCGGGAGGCAGATTTGGCACCCAATCGTTGCGAGGCAACAATGCATCGGAATGGAGGTAGCAAGTAATGAAGATAAAGATGCCGGCCGTCCTGGCCCTGGCCATTTTGCTGCTGGCCTGGGCGCCGGGCGTTGCCCGGGCTGAAGGGTACGAACTCAACTATAAATTGAATCTGGGCAATTCGCTGTTCCATATGCGCACCTGGAACAGGCTGGAGGTCACTGTAATAAACAAGGACAGTGAGGACCTGCAGGGTACCCTTACCGTCAGTCTCGGAGGACATTACAGCCAGGAGGTCTTTGTGGAGGCCGGGGCAAGCGCCGTCGCGGTCTTTCACCTGCCGCCGAGTCAGAATTGGCGCGGAAACAGCCCGGTCATCGTCCTCAGCGATTCCCGGGGCAGGGAATTGAAACGGATTGGCATTGCTTCCAGTGACGATTATCAAAACACAAAATACATTGGAGTGCTGGGGAGCAGTACCCAGGGGCTCGGTGAACTGGTCAACGCCCTCCCCAATTCCTTTTTGGTAAGAATTGGTCCCGAGCATCTGGACCACCTCCCCTTTGCCGTCAACTTCAGGGCCATTGTCGTCAACGATCCGGAGCCCATCATGCTCAACGCACGTCAGAAGGAAAACCTGCGCTGCTGGGTGGAACAGGGCGGAGTCCTGGTTCTGGGCGGCGGCAGCGGCGGGCAGCGCGCCCTGGATTTGATCCCGGAGGAGTTGGCGCCCGTCCGCGCCCGGGGGATTGGCGCCGTCGGCGCCCGGGACCTGGAAGTCCTGGAGCTTCCCGTTCCCATCCCCCCACAGAATTATACTGTCGTCCTGGGGGAAAGCCTGGGCGTTGTTTTGCACCATTCCGGCGACATACCGCTGCTGGTCCAGAACGCGGTGGGGAAAGGGGTGGTGTTGTGGTCGGCATTGGATTTGACGGCCCCGCCCCTGGACGATATGGGCAACAGCATCGCCTTTTGGCGAAAACTCTTCTTGTTCCTGCCCGTTGCCACCCAGCCCGTTGTGCCAGGCGAGTCGTGGGCTTTTCGCAGTATTTTTAACGCCATTGCCCAGGGCGAGGCCACAGAGGCTATTTCTCCCGGGAAGCTGCTTTTGGTGCTCCTGGTTTACATTCTCCTGGCCGGGCCGATTAATTGGGTGATTCTGCGCAAACTGGATCGCCGCGAGTGGGCCTGGGTGACCATTCCCCTTTTGGCCGTTCTCTTTGTCGCCGGCACCTTTGCTGCCGGTCGCATTGGTATGGGCTCCGAGCGGGTGGTTTACCAATTCAATGTCATTGAGGTGTGCAGCGAAAATCTGGCTTACGCCGAAAGCAGCGCAGGAGTCTTTACCCCCAACCGAAAACCGGTGACGCTGGTTGCCCAGGCCGACGCCCTCGCTGCCGGGGATGGGGGAACGGTGACCTGGACGGGAGACGGAACCCGCATAAGCTTTGCCAGACCGCCCCTGTGGTCGGTACAACGCTTTTACGCTACCGATTACCTGTCTCTGCCGGGCAATTTTGCCGTTCAGGCTGTGCACAAAGGCGATAAGGTTACCTTGGCGGTCCAGGTGGTCAATAATACCGGATACGCCATGTTTGACAGCTACATTCGCCTGGGTGAACATTGGTACAGGGTTGGCCCCCTGGGGGCGGGAGAGAGCAGGCAAGTGGACGCGTCATCGTTATACCAGGTGGATTTACATGAATTACTGAGGCGCTATTCGGCCTCGCAGTTTTACGGCTGGTATGACATTTACGAACTTCTGCCCAACGCGTCGTTCTTATTCCTGGGCTTTGGCGATGGGGGAGTAATTGCGACAGAAGGGGCCGACAAAGTGGTGGCCCTGGACATGTGGTTTCAGCGTCTGGACCTGGATAACATCGCCTTTGACCAGCAAACAGCGGACATCCCGCGCCGGTTCTTGTTCCCCGAAATCGTGGCAGAGTCCGGCAACATGATATCCGGAAGAGGGGACGGAAGCTATGAGTTCATAGGACCCGGCGCCGTCGAACTGGTCTTTGCCTTCCCCCCCAACCTTGATTTCACCCAAGGCGATTTTTACCTCAACATGGACCCTCTTTGGGGCCACGGTTCGGGCAGTTTGCAGGTGTATAACTACGCCAGGGACGAGTGGGAAATCCTGACCGAATGGGATGTGCTGTTGGGCGGAGCGGTTCATTCCATACTATTGGAACACGTGGAAGAGCTGATCTACGATAATCGCCTGCGGGTGCGGATAGAATTTGAAGGCAATTTTGGCTTTCACCGCACAGGCATGGATGTGTCTGTGAAGGGGGGCCGGTTCAATGATTAAGGTCAGCAACCTGACCAAGTACTACGGAAATTTTGCCGCCGTCCGGGACCTCAGCTTTGTGGTCAGCCAGGGCAGCATTTACGGTTTTGTCGGCCCCAACGGCGCCGGCAAGACCACGACCCTGCGGATAATGGCTACCCTGCTGGCTCCCACTGCCGGTGAAGTGGAAATCGGGGGGGTGCCCGTTTCCCGTGACCTGCGCCGCACCCGGCGGCTGTTGGGCTACATGCCCGACTTTTTCGGCGTTTACGACGACCTTCGGGTCGATGAATACCTGGAGTTTTACGGCGAAGTATCCGGCCGCACCCTGGCCGAAGTGCGCCGGGATATCCCCGGCCTGCTGGAACTGGTGGGGCTGGCGGACAAGAAAGACAGTTATGTCAACAACCTGTCCCGGGGTATGAAACAGCGCCTGTGCCTGGCGCGGGCCCTGGTCCATCGCCCCGAGGTGCTTATTCTGGACGAGCCGGCTTCGGGTTTGGACCCCCGGGCGCGGGTGGAGTTTCGCAACATCATCAAAGAGTTGCAGCGCATGGGCAAGACCATAATCATCAGCTCCCACATCCTGGCCGAGCTGGCCCAGCTCTGTACCCACGTGGGCATCATCAACCAGGGGGTGCTGGCCCTGAGCGGTCCCGTCTCCGATGTGCTGGCCCGGGTCAGGGGAGAAGTCATCATCGAAATCGCCGTGGCCGACCGTTTGGAGGAGGCCAGGCTTTGGCTGTTGGAGCAGCAAGGGGTACGGGAAGCTACGGTGACCAATTCCGGCCATTTGGAGGCCGTGTTTAGCGGCGACAGGGAAACTCAGGCTCGATTGCTGCGGGAGATGGCCAATCGCTTCACTCTCTTTTCCTTCTCGCCCAGCAGCGGCAATCTGGAGCAGATCTTTATGGAAATTACGGAGGTGAACGGCAATGCCGAGCCTGAGAATTAACCCCCTGCTGGCCAAAGAATTGCGCATCCGCATGCGCACCTGGCGCACCTTTGCCATGGTCTCCCTCTACCTGCTGGGATTGGGAGGTTTCGCCCTGCTCTTCTTCAGCGCCATGTTCAGCACGGTGCGCATGGGTTACGACTCTCTTTCCGAGCTGGGCCGGGCGATGTTCGCTTTCCTTGCCTTTCTCCAGTCCGGCCTGGTCATCTTTTCGGTGCCCGCCCTGTTGGGCAACGCCGTCAGCGGCGAACGGGAGCGCCAGACTTTTGACCTTTTGGCCTGCACCCAGCTGACCCCCTGGGGGATTGTTCTGGGCAAACTGGCGGCCGGCCTCAGTGCAGTGGTGCTGCTGATGGTTGCCAGCTTGCCTTTGTACGGCTTTGTCTTTCTCATGGGCGGAGTCTCCCCGGCGGAACTGGCAACTCTCTTCCTGGCCCAGTTGTGCACCGCCTTCTTTGTGGGCTGTTGGTCGGTGATGTTTTCTGCCCTGTTCCGGCGCACCATCACCGCCATCATCGCTTCCTATGCTTTGACCGGCTTTCTCACGGGCGGGACGCTGATCCTGGCGATCCTGCTTTCGGAGATTTTCTATCAATCGGGGACGGTGCTTTCCTATCCCCTGCTCATCCTCAACCCCGCGGCATTGCTGGAATGGGTTTTCCCCGAGGAGGCAGGTGCTGCGCTCGAGTTTTTCCTGCCCCATTACCCCTTTGTCAACAGCCCGGTTAAGTTCTGGCACCTGGTTTTTCTGGCCAGTTCTGCCTTCGCATTCCTTTGCCTGAGGATTGCCGCCCGGGGTGTCAATCCGCTTATTGGCAAGCGCAAAGGGTAAACAAAAGCAGATTCGGTAACGTCTTACTGTAAATAAACTTTTGCAGTGCAGGGAGGTTCTGTTATGGCATGGCCGCAGGAACTGACCGGATTGAAAAAGGTGCGGCGTCAATGCCGCCTGGAATATTGGCTGGCGGGCCTGTTCTTCCTCGCGGCAGCCGGGCTGGCAGGCTATGCGGCAGGCGTTTTGGCTGCAGCGCCCTGGGCCGGCCTGGGGCCATGGCGCTGGCTGTTCAGCCTGGGCGCAGTTTTGGCAGGAGCAGTCATCCTCTTTATCAAGCGGCCCGATGATTTGGCAATTGCCCGGCGCCTGGACCGGGATCTCAACAGTCGGGAACGGATCCAGACCCTGGTGGAGTACCAGGGCCGGGAGGGCGACATGCTGGCCATGTTGCGCCAGGAGGCAGGTGCGTACTTCAGGGAAAATCCGCCCGTATATCGGGCGGAGCGCCGCCGCTTTTTCCTGCCGGCGGCGCTGTCCCTGGCGGCTATTGTCCTGGTGGTTGTCGCCATGATCATTGCCCCCGGCCTGGCCCGCTCCTTTAACCAGCTCCGGGAGTTGAAGGAACTGCGCCAGGAAACGGCAGAGGAGCTGGAGGAAATTATAGCTGAACTGCCGCAGGATGACCCCTTGCTGGAGGGCATACGGGAGCAACTGGAGGATTTGGTGCGCCAGGCTTTGGAGGCGCAAACACCCGAGGAAATGGAACTCCTGCTCCGGGAGGCCCGGGAACTGCTGGAGGCAGAAACCCGGGAGCTGGAGTCACTGGCCGCCGCCCTCAAGGGGCTGGAGGACCTTATGCAGGGCATGTCTCCGCAGGAATTGGCCCGGGCCGCTGCCGGCGATCCCCAGTTCGCCGGTGAGTTGGCACAAAGGCTTGACGATTTGGCAGAGGCTTTGCCGGACCGGTTTGAGGACCTGGGCGACATGTTGCGCCAGCTGGCGGCCGACCCCGCCGCCGCCCAGCCGGGCCAATGGCAGGAGCTGGTTCAGCGCCTGAGCGGCCTGGATGCCCAGGCTGCCCAAAGTGCTTTGGCCCAGGCCGGGCAGGTGGCGGACGGCACGCCTGGGGAGGAAAACACCCCCGGCCAGGGGTCCGGGGAGGGGTCCGGGGAGGGTTCCGGCTCAGAAGGCCCCGGCCAGGGTTCTGGAGAGGGTTCAGGCGAAGGTTCCGGCCAGGGTTCCGGCGAGGGTTCGGGCGAAGGTTCCGGCCAGGGCTCCGGCGAGGGCTCGGGAGAAGGTTCGGGCCAGGGCTCCGGTGAAGGTCCCGGTCAGGGCTCCGGCGAAGGCCAGGGCGCCAGTCCCGTCGGATCAGGAGCCTCTCCCCACCAGTTTGTCTACATCCCCGGCCAGGGCGAATTCAGCCTGGGCGGCGAAGGGGACGGCGGAGAATATACCCTGCGGGATTTGCTCCGCATCGACCCGGGCCTGGGCCAGGACTACGGCAATTACTTCAGCGGTTACCGCCAGCGCGCCCTGGGCTCCCTGGGCCGGGGCGAAATCCCGCGTCAACTGGAAGATTATGTGCGCAGCTATTTTGAAGCCATCGCACCGCAAGGGGGCAATTGACATGGATACAAAGCTTTTGGAAAAACTTGCTCAGGTCAGGGAAGAAATCGGCCGCGTCCTGGTGGGGCAGAAAGAAGTGGTGGACCTCACCCTGACGGCCCTGCTGGCGGGCGGCCATGTCCTTCTGGAAGGGGTGCCGGGTTTGGGCAAGACTCTGCTGGCCCGGACCCTGGCCCAGGTTTTTGCAGTGGAGTACAACCGGATCCAGTTTACTCCCGACCTGATGCCGGCGGACATCACCGGTACCAACCTCATCCTGGCCGGGCGCGACGATTTTGAATTTCGCCCCGGTCCGATTTTTGCCAACCTGGTGCTGGCCGACGAGATCAACCGGGCCACGCCCAAGACCCAGAGCGCTTTGCTGGAAAGCATGCAGGAGGGTGTGGTTACCGTCTTCGGCCAGACCCGGGAGCTGCCCAAGCCCTTCTTCGTCATCGCCACTCAGAACCCCCTGGAGATGGAGGGAACCTATCCCCTGCCCGAGGCCCAGCTGGACAGGTTCCTCTTTAAAATACTGGTGCCCTATCCCAGCGTGGCCGAATTGCGGCAAATCGTCCTGCGCACCACCGGCGTATCCGAGTACCAGCCCCGGCCCGTCATGTCGGGGGAGGAAATCCTGGCGGTAAACCGCCTGGCCCGGGAGGTGCCGGTGGCGGACAAAGTCCTGGACTACGCCCTCAATCTCCTGGCCGCCACCCATCCCGACAGCATGCTGGCCCCGAGCCAGGTCAGGCGCTACGTGCAGGTGGGGGCCAGTCCCCGGGGCATCCAGAGCATTATCCTCGCCGCCCGGGTGGCGGCCCTGTTGGACGGGCGCTTTAACGTAAGTTTTGCCGACGTCGAGCGGGTGGCGTTGCCCGCCTTGCGGCACCGACTTTTCCTGAACTTTGAAGCCCAGGGCGACGGCGTCAGCGCCGACGCCGTCGTCCAGGCCATTCTGGCCAAAGTGGGAAGGGGCTAGGACATGGCCCTGCCCTTTGACCTGGATTTAAAGCGCCTGGACCGGCTCATCCTCAGGCACAAAGGGGGTCTGACCGGCAGCAATGCCGGCAAACGCCTCACCAACAAGTACGGTTCGTCCCTGGAATTTGCCGACTACCGGCCGTACTTGCCCGGTGACGACATCCGCCGCATCGACTGGTCGCTGTACGGGCGCAGCCGCCGCCTTTACACCCGCCTCAACCGCGGTGAACTGGACGCCACGGTAAACATCGCCGTGGATGGCAGCGCTTCCATGGATTGGGGCGAGCACAACAAAGGTTACCGCAGCCTGGGGCTGGCGTTGGCTCTGGGCTATATCAGTCTCCGGGCCTACGACAGGGTGGCGGTGGCGGTGGGGACCAAGGCTGTAGACAGTTTTTTGCCGCCGGTCCACGGCCGGGGCGCGGTGCCGCGGCTCATTTCATTTCTGGAGAAACAGCGCTTTGGCCATGAGGGCGATCTCAATGCCCTGCTCCTTTCCCTGGGCCGCCTGCTCCGCCCCCTGCAGTTTACGGTAGTGATTTCCGACTTTCTCAGCCCCTGGCAGCGGGGGCTGGAAAAGTTGCTGGCGGCCCGCCAGCAGGTTCTGGTTTTCCACGTCATCAGTCCCGACGAACTGGAGCCGGGCTGGCTGGGCTCCGTCACCCTGGTGGATTCCGAGACCGGGGCCAAAAAAGACATCGACCTGGACCAGTTTACGCTGGCTGCGTACCGGGAGAGCGTCAACCGGCATGCCGCAGAAATTAAAGGTTTTTGCCTTTCCCGGGGCATTGCCTGTTTTCAGTACAACCCCGCCGACAACCCCGTGGACTTTTTGGGCAAAATTGCCCCGGCAATTCTGAAACCCGTGTAAAAGGAGGGAGGGCGCATGACGCTGCTGACGCCCCTGGCCCTGCTGGCAGGGCTGGCAATTCCGGCAATCATTCTGCTGTACATGTTAAAAAAGCGCACCCGCCCCCAAACGGTGTCCAGCATCATGCTCTGGCTGCGCCTGGAACGCCTCAACATCCCTGCCCTGCGCCTGTCCAGACTGCTGCGCAGCCTGCTCCTGGCTTTGCAGATTCTCGTCGCCCTGGTTTTGGTTTTGGCCCTGGCCCGGCCGGTGGTCACCGTCATCGGCGGTGTCAGCCGGACCAGCGTCATAATTATAGATACTTCCATGTCCATGGCGGTGGCCGAAAAGGGCGGGACGCGCCTGGAACTGGCCAAGGACCAGGTCAGGGCCATGATCAGGGGCAAGGCTCCGGGAGACCGCCTGGCCCTTATTGCCATGGGTGAAGAAGCTGTTGTGGTCAGCGGCTTCAACGTCAATGCCGCTACGCTGCTCCAGGCCCTGGACCGGATACAGGTGGATTCGGCCCGGGCCAATCTCGATGCCGCCCTGGCCCTGGCGGAGAATATGGCCAAGGCGGAGGGCGGCGCCCATGTCATACTTTTCAGCGCCGGCTGCTTCAGCTCCTTTGCCCGCCTTCCCGAGGCCGACTTCAGTTTTGTCGCCGTGGGCGGCGCCGAGGTGGGCAACCTCTTGCTGGAAGATGTGGTGGCCGACGGCGAACAGGTTTATGTCAGCGTATACAACAACGGCACCAGGCCCCTTGCCGCTCAGGTGGAGGTGCGGGATGCCGCCGGGGTTCCGGTGGGACGCCGCGGGGTGGAGTTGCCCCCGGGGGAGCGGAAGGTGCTGGTGTGGCGCAATTTGCCGCAAAGCTCCTGGTACAAGGCTGTGCTCATCAGCGCCGACGACCAGGTGGCTCTGGACAATGAATTTTACGCTCTGACCCGGAGCGACAGACCCCGGCGCCTGCTCCTGGTCAGCGCCGGCAACCTCTTTTTGGAGCGGGGCCTGCTCCTCTTTCCCCGCCTGACGGTCAGCCGCGTCGCTCCCGAAGCCTATACGCCGGAGATGGCGGAGCTGTACGATGTCTTTGTCCTGGACGGATTTTTGCCCGGGGAATTGCCCGCTGCCCCGGTGCTGGTCTTCGATCCGCCCCACCCCAATCCCCACTTCGGCACGGGGCCGCCGGTACAGATTTCTGCACTGCGTCCCCTGCCCCATCCCCTTATGACCTATGCCGATTTCAGCGAAGTAAGCATCGGTTTCGGTAAGACGGTGGTGGGAGGAAGCGGATTGCTGGAAAGCGACCGGGGCTTGCTGGCCAGCGAGTACCAGCAACAGGGCTGCCCCCTGGTGGTCTTTGGCTTCGCCGTGCAGGCAGGAGACCTGCCCCTGCGCCCCGCCTTTCCCATCTTGCTGCGCAACATCCTGGAGCGCTTTACCGGCCACAGCCAGCCGCCGGTGCCGCTCAAATTCGGCCAGGCCGTTCCGGGCGGCGACGTCTCCCTGCTGCCCGCCGGCGCTTCAGAACCATTGACGGCGGGCACAAGGCTGAGGGCCGGCGTATATGTTTACCGGTCGCCGGAAGGGGAGCAGACGGTGGCCGTCAACGCTCCGGTGGTGACCGATTCCCTGGCCGCCCGCCGGGAACTGGAGACGGCAGCCGGGTCGGTGGCGGGGACCCTGAGCGTGGCCAAGACCCCGCTGCTCTGGCCGCTGCTCCTGGTCGCCCTGGTGCTGGTGGCGCTGGAATGGGGGGTGGATAACTATGGGTCTTAGCTTCGCCAGTCCCTGGTACCTCTTGCTTTTGCTTCCGGGTGCTGTGCTGCTGGCGGTGTACAACGGGCGCCGTCGCTATCCCCCGGGCTCCCGGGCGTTAATTCTGGCCCTGCGGGGAGCCATCATCGCCCTCCTGGTGCTGGCCCTGGCCGGGCCTCACCTGGTGACAGCGGTGCCGGGATTCAGTGTCGTCTACCTCCTGGACCGGTCCCACAGCGCCAGGGGTGAAGACTATATTCCCTGGATCAGCCGCAGCCTAAAGGCCATGGGGCCAAAGGACCGGGCTGCAGTGGTGGCTTTCGGCCGCGACACCCGCCTGCTCAAGCCCTTTGCCATGGCAGGGTTGCCCGTCACCGGGGCAGAGGTGGATGCAGAGTTTACAGATTTGCAAAGGGCTCTGGAAACGGCTTACAGCCTGCTGCCGGGCAGCGGCAGCCGCATCGTCCTCATCAGCGACGGCCTGGAGAACAGCGGCGACGCCCTGGCTCAGGCCGAGCTGCTGGCCAGGGCGGGCATTCCCGTCGACGTTCTCCCCCTTAGCACCGAACAGGGGGATGAAGTGGCCGTGGGCAATATTGCGCTGCCCAAGAACACCTGGCCGGGCCAGGAGGTGGTGGCCGAGGTGACGGTGGAATCCACGGTGGCCACAGCGGCAGAGCTGATGGTATTTTGGGGCAGCAACCTGGTTTTCCGGACTGAGGTGGAGCTGTCCCCGGGCAGCCAGTCCTTTTCGGTTCCCCTGGTGGTGCAGGGGCAGAATCTGCAACGGGTGCGGGCCAGCATCGAGCCTGCCGTGGATACCGAAGCGCGCAACAACTCCATGGACGGCCTTACCTTTGTCCAGGCCCCGCCCCGGGTGCTGGTGGTGGAGGGCAGGCCCGGCAAGGGCGCGGCCCTGACCGGGGCCCTTACCGCCGCGGGCCTGGCGGTGGACACCCGGCCCGCCGACAACGCAGATCTCTCCCCCGTCGCCCTGGCCGCTTACAGGGCGGTGGTTCTGGCCGATGTGCCGGCCTACGCCCTTCAGGAGGCGGAAATGCAGGCCCTGGAAAACTTTGTCCGGGTGCTGGGGGGCGGCCTGGTGGCCACGGGCGGCAGGACTTCCTTTGGCCTGGGTATGTACCAGGACACCCCGCTGGAAGAGCTGTTGCCCGTCAGTATGGAAGTGGAGCAAAAGGAAGAGTTGCCCGGCCTGGACATGGTCCTGGTCATCGACAAGTCCAGCAGCATGGCCGGCGAAAAGCTGAATATGGCCAAAAACGCTGCTCTGCGCGCCCTGGATGTCCTCAAGGAACGGGATCGCCTGGGCGTAATAACCTTCGACACCAGTTACTATGAGGAGATTGGCCTCACTCCCCTCGCCGACAAGGAAAAAATAGCAGAGGTCATCAGGGGAATCAGAGAAGGAGGAGGCACTGTAATCTACCACGCCCTGGAGGCGGCGGTGCGAATGCTGGAGGGCAGTACCAAGGCCAAGCACATCATCCTCCTCAGCGACGGCCAGGAGGGGAGCCAGTTTAATTACCAGAGCCTGCTGGAACGGGCCCGGGCGGGGGGTATATCCATCAGCACCATTGCCCTGGGCGAGCAGGCCGATAGCCGGCACATGCGCTTCCTGGCCGAAGAGGGCAACGGCCGTTCCTATGAAGCTCTCCAGGGCCGGGACCTGCCCGAGATTTTCATCCAGGAGACGGTGCTGGCGGGGGGAGAGTGGCTGGTGGAGGAGCCCTTTGTCCCTGTCCTGCTCCATCCCGACGCCGTAGCCCTGGCGGGAGATATGCCCGGTTTCGGTGGCTACATCGCCTCCACCGCCAAGCCGCTGGCTGAAGTGCTTCTGGGCACCCACCGGGACCACCCGCTTCTGGCCCGCTGGCAGTACGGCCTGGGCCGGGCGGTGGCCTTCACCAGCGACACGTACGGGATGTGGAGCATGGATTTCCTGGCCCATCCCGGGTTTGCCAGCCTGTGGCTGGACATCCTGAGCTGGGTAACCCCCAGCGGTTCCAGCGGGGACATTGCCCTGGAATCGCGCCTGCAGGGCGCCGGGGTGGAGATATCCGCCCTGACCAGCCCCCTGGAAGAGGGGGAGAGCCTGGCGGTGACGCTGGTGGATGCCCGGGGCAATGAGCGTGAACTGGAATTGCTTCCCGCCGGCCGGGGCATGTACACCGCCAGCCTGGAGCAGGCAGGCCAGGGAGTCTACCTCCTCAGCGCCACCCGGCGCCGGGACGGCGTTGTCGTCGCCCAGGCCCTGGGCGGCTTCGCCGTGCCGTACCCGCCGGAATTTCAGATCCAGCGTTATTCCGGGCGCGGCTTGCTGGAGCAAATCGCCGCCCAAACCGGCGGCCGGGTGCTGAGCGAGCCGCAGGAGGTCTTTAATGTCAAGGCTGCTCCGCCCCGCAAGTCCACCGACATTACCTGGTGGCTGGCGCTGGCCGCCATCGTCCTGTGGCCGGCGGATATAGCCCTGCGCCGCTTCGGCGGCTTGCCGGGAAGGGGCAGGCGGCGGGGCAAAGTCAGGCCCGCCCCGCCGGCGGAGGAAGAAAAGGCCGACGAGGTCATGGAGAGGCTGCTGGCCGCCAAGCGCAAAAAGTGACGGAGAGAAGGGCCTTGCCCCCGGGCAGGGCCCTTGGTGTTTGCTCGACTGGTATATAAAAATATATTATAATATCATTAATTGGAACTTTGGTCTTTACGGGCAAGGAGGGAAATAAATGCAGGCATACCTCAGCAAACTGCCCCAGGTGGGCAGCCTGCTGGACAGCGCCGAGTGGGCGGGACTGATGCAACGGTATACCCGGACCCAGGTCAAAGCTGCTCTGGAAGGGGAACTGGACCGGGCCCGCCGGGCCATCCTGGCCGGCGACACCGCAGTGCCCACGGCCGCGGAACTGCGCCGCCGGGTGGAGCTCCGTTTGGCGCAGCTTACCCAGGCCGGCCCCGGCCGCGTCATCAACGCCACCGGGGTCATCATCCACACCAACTTGGGCCGGTCGCCCCTGGCCCCGGAAGCCGTCGAAGCCGCTGCGGCCGCTGCCGGTTACTGCAACCTGGAGATGGATATGGACTCGGGGGAGCGGGGCTCGCGCCACGCCCACGTGGAAGAGCTCCTCTGCCGCCTCACCGGGGCCGAGGCCGCCCTGGCCGTCAACAACAACGCTGCCGCCGTGCTCCTGGCCCTGGCCGCAGTGGCCAGAGGCAAGGAGGGCATCATTTCCCGGGGACAACTGGTGGAGATCGGCGGCTCCTTCCGGGTGCCGGAAGTGATGGAGCAGAGCGGCGTGCGCCTGGTGGAAGTGGGTACCACCAACAAGACCTACCTGGACGACTACCGCCGTGCCATCACCGCCGAAACCGGCGTGCTGATGCGGGTGCACCCTTCCAATTACCGGGTGGTGGGTTTTCAGCACGAAGTGACCCTGGCCGAACTGGTGGCCCTGGGGCGGGAATACAACCTGCCGGTGCTGGACGACCTGGGCAGCGGCACTCTGGTGGACCTGCGCCCATACGGCATTGACGAGCCCACGGTGCAGGAAAGCGTGGAAGCCGGGGCCGACCTGGTCTGCTTCAGCGGCGACAAGATGCTGGGGGGGCCCCAGTGCGGCATTGTGGTGGGGGCCAAAAAGTGGATAGACCGGCTCAGGAAGCATCCCCTGGCCCGGGCCCTGCGCTGCGACAAGGTAACTCTGGCCGCCCTGTCCGCCACGCTGGCGTTGTATGTGGAAAATGGGGGCTGGAAAAAGGTTCCGGTGCTGGCCATGCTCACCGAGCCCCTGGAAGCCGTGGAGGCGCGGGCCCGGGAGCTGGCAGGTGCCCTGGCTGCCCTGCCCCTGAAGGTGGAGGTGGTGGCCGAAACCAGCCCGGTGGGGGGCGGCGCTCTGCCCCTGCATCAGCTGGAAACCAGGGCGGTAAAGATTACCTCGGCCCGGCCGGCCCGGGAGCTGGCGGCGGCGCTGCGCCGGGCACGGGTGCCGGTTGTGGCCCGGGTGCGGGATGAGCCGGTGCTGCTGGACCTGCGCACCGTCGGCGCCGCAGAAATCCCCATGGCAGCTGCGGCAGTGGCGGCAGTCCTGGAGGGGGAGCAAAATGGGTAATGTAATTATCGGTACCGCCGGCCACGTCGACCACGGCAAGACCACCCTGATCCGGGCCCTGACAGGCATCGACACCGACCGTCTCCAGCAGGAACAGCAACGGGGTATCACCATCGAACTGGGTTTTGCCTGGTTTGACCTGCCCGACGGGCGCCGGGCAGGCATCATCGACGTGCCGGGACACGAACGCTTTGTCAAGAACATGCTGGCCGGCGCTGCCGGCATCGATCTGGTCCTGCTGGTGGTGGCCGCCGATGAAGGCGTCATGCCCCAGACCCGGGAACACCTGGCCATTCTGGAATTCCTGGGCGTAAAGGCGGGCATTGTGGTTATTACCAAGGTGGACCTGGTGGACGAGGAAACGGCGGAACTGGCCGAAGCGGATATCGCCGAGACCCTGGCCGGGACTTTCCTGGAATCGGCGCCCCGCATCCGGGTTGCCGCTCCCACAGGACAGGGTCTGGATCAGCTGCGGGAGGCCATTGTCCAGGCCGTCGGCAGCGCGCCGCCCCGGCCCCGGCGCAGCTTTTCCCGGCTGCCGGTGGACCGGGCCTTCGTCCTCAAGGGTTTTGGCACCGTAGTTACGGGGACCTTGCTGGACGGTCCCCTCCGGGAGGGGGACCAGGTGCTGTTGATGCCCGGCGAAATCCAGGCCCGGGTACGCCAGCTCCAGGTTCACGGCAACCAGGTGGCCCGGGCCGAGCCGGGGCAACGGGTGGCGGTGAACCTGGCCGGGGTGGAAAGGCAGGATGTGCGCCGGGGCCAGGTCCTCTTTAAAGGCCAGGGGCTGGAGGCGGTGGACAAGGTCGCCGCCCGCCTCAAACTGTTGCCCTCGGCGCCGCCCCTGGTTACCAACAGCCGCATCCGCTTTCACTGCGGGTCCAGCGAGACCCTGGGCCGGGCGGTGTTGCTGGGCACAGATGTGCTGGAACCCGGCGGCGACGCTCTGGTGCAATTCCGCCTCAACGAACCGGTGGTGGCCGTGCGGGGCGACCGCTATGTAATCCGGTCGTGGTCGCCGGTGACCACCATCGGCGGCGGCGAGATTATCGAGACGGGCCGGCGCCGCCTCAGCCGGCGCAAGGAGGCGGTGGTGCGCAACTTGCTGGTGCGGGAGAAAGGCCAGCCTGCCGCCGTGACCCTCTCCTATCTCCAGGAGGCCGGTCGTCCCCTGTCCCGGAGTCAGCTGCTGGCCCGCACCCAGCTGGCCCCCGCCGAACTGGATGCGGGTCTGGCCCAACTAGGGCAGGCGGTGCTCAGCTTCGCCGCCGACGGCGAGACCTGGTATTTCAGCGAAAGCCGGCAGTTCAGCCAGGATCTGCGCGCTCTGTTGGCCCGGTGGCACCAGGAGCATCCCCTCCGCCAGGGCATGCCCCGGGAGGAGGTGCGCACCAGGCTGTTGCCCGGCCTCAGCAGCCGCGGCTTTGCCGCCCTGCTGGAAGCCGCCCTGCCTGGCACGGGCGTTGAAATCCGCGGCCAGGAACTGGCCCTGGCCGAGCACCGGGTGCAGCTGAACGAGGCCCAGGCCCAACTCAGGGAACAAATTTTGGCCCTGGTGCGCCGGAACCTCTTTGCACCCCCCGAGCGGGCGGAACTGGAAGCACTGGGCCAGGTGGGGCCGGTGGTGCAGCTTTTGCGCGATGAAGGGGCTCTGATCCAGGCCGGAGACCTGGTATTTGCCCGGGAGGCGGTGGAAGAGGCTGTTGCGCGCCTGGCCCGGCACTTCCAGGACCAAGCCCAGCTGACCCTGGCCCAGTTCCGGGACTACTTGGGCACCAGCCGCAAGTACGCCCTGCCCTTGCTGGAATACCTGGACGGCGCCGGTTATACCCGGCGCCGGGGGGATGTGCGCATTCCCGGAGCGAAACTGCGGGGGTGATACCGTGAACCTCAACTTTCTCAAAACCTTTGTCCACGTGGTGGAAGCGGGTAACTTTTCCCGGGCCGCCGAGCGGGTGCACCTGTCCCAGCCGGCGGTGAGCATGCAGATGCAGGCTCTGGCCCAGGACCTGGGGGTGGAGCTCTTCCGCCGCCGGGGGCATAAGCTGGAGACCACCGAAGCGGGGGCCATCCTCTATGCCCAGGCCCGCCGGTTCCTGCAGGACTGGCAGGCGGTGCTGCACAAACTGGAAAGTGTGCGGCAGCGCCTCCAGGGCCGCCTGGCCCTGGGCGCCAGCACCACTCCCGGCGACTACCTGCTGCCGCAGTTGCTGTGCCAATTTCACTCCCTGCACCCCGAACTGGAGGTGCGCATGGAGGTGGGGTCCAGCGAAGAAATCGTCTCTGCCCTGCTGGACGGCAGGCTGGACCTGGCGGTGGTGGGTTACCAGCCCCAGGATGACGCCCTGGAAGCCCAGGTCGTCTTTGAAGACCAGCTGGTGGCGGTCTTTGCCCCCGACTATGGCCTGGCCCGGCAGAACAAGGTCGGCGTTGAGGACCTGCTGGCGCAGCCCCTGTTGCAACGCACCCAGGGTTCGGCCACCAGGCAGGTGCTGGAAAGGGCCCTGGCCGAAAGGGGCTATGATCCCGATGATATGAAGATAATAATGGAGCTGGGCAGCTCCAGGGCTCTGCTGGAAGCCGCCGCCCGCGGCCTGGGGGTGGCGGTGGTGTCCAAAGCGGCTGCTGCCGACTACACCGACAGCGGCCGCCTGGCCTGGGCGTGCGTCGAAGGACTGGAACTGCGGCGCAATTTCTGGCTGGTTCAGTCCCGGCGCCTCCGTTCGGCGGCCCAGCAGGCCTTCGTGCAATTTTTGTTAAGGAGTGATCTCCGTGGCTGAAGAAATTCGCCTGACCCAGATGGTGGAGGCGGCCGGCTGAGGGGCTAAACTGGGTCCGGCGGACCTGGCCAGCGTCCTTGGCCGTCTCAACCTCAAACCCGATGAACGCCTGCTGGTGGGGGCGGACACCGCCGACGATGCGGCTGTGTACAAGCTCAGCCCCGACCTGGCCTTGATCAGCACCCTGGATTTCTTTACGCCCATGCTGGACGATCCCTATGCCTTTGGCCAGGTGGCTGCGGCCAACGCCCTCAGCGACATCTACGCCATGGGCGGCGAGCCGTTGCTGGCACTGAACATAGTGGCCTTTCCCCGTTGCCTGCCCCTGGCGGTGCTGGAGACCATTCTCCGGGGCGGCGCCGACAAAGTCCAGGAGGCGGGGGCGCGCCTGGCCGGCGGTCATTCCATCGCCGACGACACCCCCATGTACGGCCTGGCTGTCAACGGCCTGGTCCATCCCGGGGCCATCTGGACCAATGCCGGGGCGCGGGCGGGGGATGCCCTGGTGCTGACCAAACCTTTGGGCAGCGGCATTGTCTGTACTGCCATCAAGGCAGGCCTGGCCAGCCCCGGGGAGGTAGCGGCCATAACCGAAATCATGACGACCCTCAACGCCCGGGCCGCCCGGGCTGCCCGGGAGCTGGAAGTCCACGCCTGCACTGACATCACCGGGTTTGGCCTGCTGGGGCACCTGGGGGAGATGATGACGGCCAGCGACACCCGGGCGGAAATAATTTGGGAAAATGTACCGCTGGCCCCGGGCGCCCGGGACCACGCCGAAATGGGCCTGGTGCCCGGCGGGGCCAAGCGCAACCTGCAATACAACAAGGGCATGGTGGAGTTTGTCCGGGAACTGTCCGGCGCCGAGGTCGACCTCCTCTTCGACCCCCAGACATCCGGCGGCCTGCTCTTCAGTTTGCCGCCGAAGGATGCCGACGCCCTGGTCACAGCCGGGCTGGGTTGGCCCATCGGGCGCGTGCTGCCCCCCGGCGGAGACAAGCGGCTGGCGGTGGTGTGAGCCGGGGAAAACTTGCCTCCCGGCCGCGGGCACAGTATAATAGTAGCGGGAATGGATGAGTCCTGGTGGGCTCTCTGGACTTCAAATCCAGTAGCGGGCAGGGTATGTCCGCGGTGGGTTCGATTCCCATGCATTCCCGCCATTTTTTTTGTCAATAATTCCCGGCGGTACGGGGAGGGACGGCCATGGACCAAAAGGAAGAGCGCCTGGTGCTCTCGGTAAGCGAGGGACAAGCTGTGGAAAAGCCCGACTGGCTGGCCAGGGAATGGCCGCTGACCATCGTCGTCAACGGCCGCCGGTGCACAACTCTGTTTGCCACTCCCGCTGACCTGGAAGAGCTGGCGGTGGGCTATGCGTACAACAATGGCCTGCTGGCCTCCAAAAGTGACATCAGGGCGCTGGCCCTGGACGCCGGGGGCAGGCAGGCCGTCCTGGAACTGGCGCCGGCGGCCGCCGGAGAGGAGTCCCTCCGCCGGCAGGGGCCGGGTGGCATCAGGCTTTCCTCGTCCCGGATAACCGGCCTCATGGCGGAGTTCTCCACCGCCTCCGCCCTGTTTCGCGAAACCGGGGCGGTGCACGCCGCGGCTCTGGCCGGGGATAAAATCCTCGTTTTTCGGGAGGACGTGGCCCGGCACAATGCCATCGACAAACTGGCCGGCAACATCGTTCTGGAGGATCGTGACCCCTCCCGTTTGTGCCTGCTGATCAGCGGCCGGATTTCCGCTGCAGTGGTGACCAAATGCCGGCGCATGGGCATCGGCCTGGTGATATCCCGGGCGGCGCCGACGTCGCTGGCGGTGGCCATGGCGGAGGAGGCGGGCCTGACCCTGGTGGGCTTTGCCCGCGGCCAGCGTTTTAACATATACTGCAATCCTTGGAGGGTGGAATTGTAAGTGAGCAGGACTGTTATCAGCCTTATAATCCTGGCGGCGGTCGGCCTGGGCCTCCTGGCGGGCAGCCTGGCCGGGACCGGGGGATGGAAACTGTATGTTCTGGCGGCAATCGGCCTCATTTTTCTTTGTGCTCTTGTTTTCCATTTCCTGGACCTGCGGAAAAATCCCGGCCGGGCAGAAGGCAAATTGCTGCCCATCCTGGCTGCGGGGGTGGCGGGCATCGCGGCGACCTGGGCCTCGCGGACCATCCTGGGCCTGGACGCGTGCGTTGCGTCGGGGCTGGTGGGCCTGCTGGCGGCCTTGTTCCTCCCGGGCAACCTGGCGGCCACGGCCTACGCCGCTTCCTTTGCCGGCATGTCCTCCCCAACAATATTGGCAGACCTGCCCATGGTCTTTTGCACCGGCGTGCTGGTGGGGGTTATCTTTTACCTTGTCCAGCCCGTCTATGAAGGCTTCGGCGGCAAGCTGGGGACCATCGCCGCAGCGGCGGTGCTGGCCACCGCCTTCATCTTCAGGATTCTGGGAGGGATGTGAGATGGACTTCATCCCGACGCTGCTGGTCTCGCTGGGGGCGGGGCTGCTGACCTGGCTGCTCAACTGCCGCCTGCAACGGGGTGCGGTGCTGTCCTCGGCGGTGGTCACCCTCACCGCCGGGCTGGTGCTGCCGGCCCTGTTTCCCCAGGGCGCTTCCCTGGCGCCCATGGCGGCCTGCGCTTCCTACATCGGCATGTCGTCGCCAAGCCGCCTGAAGAGCCTGGGCCACGTCATGGTTGCCCTGGTCCTGGCCGCCGCGCTCTTCACGGCTTCTGCCGGCGCCTTTAGCGGCGTTGGCGGCAAGGGGGGCACCATCGCCGCCATCTGCGCCATGGCCACCTGGGCCGGACACCGGGGACGGTTCTTTTTGTCCAGGGCTTCTTCTTGCCCCGCGTGGACTGGACAAAAAGAACCGTCCCCAGTGTCCAGGCGGTTTGAATAAACGCACAGCCCAGGGTTATACTGGTATGGTAGGAAATTTGAGATAGAAGAAGCCATATTTATGAGAAATTGGGAGAACGGGGCAGATATTTCCGGCTAATCGCGGGAATTTGGGGAATTTGACTCTTGCCTCGTGCCGGGGGTAAACGTAAAATTATACTTGCGATTAGCACTCGCCACCGACGAGTGCTAATAATACAAAACCAAAAAGGAGGTATATCCGTTGAATATCAAACCTCTTGGCGATCGTGTAGTTATCAAAGCGTTGGAGCAAGATGAAGTCACTCCCAGCGGCATTGTTCTGCCCGAGAAGGCCAAGGAAAAGCCCCAGGAGGGCGAAGTCATTGCCGTAGGACCCGGAAGAGTGCTGGACAACGGCACCCGCCAGGAAATGGAAGTTAAAGTGGGCGACAGGGTCATTTACTCCAAGTACGCTGGCACCGAAATCAAAAAGGATGGCCAGGAATACCTTATTCTCAGCGAGCGGGACATTCTGGCCGTAATTAAATAATTAATTTTCAGCTGAAGGAGGTATACTTAATGCCTAAGCAAATTCGCTTCAGAGAAGATGCTCGCCGGGCCCTGGAGCGGGGCGTCAATGCCCTGGCCGACACAGTAAAAGTAACGCTTGGTCCCAAGGGCCGCAACGTAGTGCTGGACAAAAAATTCGGCTCTCCCATCATCACCAATGACGGCGTAACCATTGCGCGGGAAATTGAACTGGAAGATCCCTTTGAAAATATGGGCGCCCAGTTGGTCAAGGAAGTGGCCACCAAGACCCAGGACGTGGCCGGCGACGGCACCACCACTGCCACCGTGCTGGCTCAGGCTATTATCCGGGAAGGCATAAAGAACGTCACTGCCGGCGCCAACCCCATGTTCATGCGCAGGGGGATTGAAAAAGCGGTTAAGGCCGTCGTTGACGAAATCAAGAACATAAGCAAGCCCATCGAGGGCAAGGAAGATATCGCCCGCATTGCGGCTATTTCTGCCGACAGCGAAGAAGTCGGCGAACTCATTGCCGAAGCCATGGAAAAAGTGGGCAAGGACGGCGTCATCACCGTAGAAGAGTCCAAGGGCTTTGGTACCAGCCTCAATATCGTGGAAGGCATGCAGTTTGACCGCGGCTACCTCTCTCATTACATGGTCACCGATACCGAGAAGATGGAAGCCGTTCTGGAAGAACCCTATATCCTCATTACCGATCGCAAAATCAGCAACGTCCAGGATATCCTCCCTGCCCTGGAGAAGATCGTTCAGCAGGGCAAGCAGTTGCTCCTCATTGCTGAGGACGTGGAAGGCGAAGCCCTGGCCACTTTGGTTCTCAACAAACTGCGGGGCACCTTCATTTGCGTGGCTGTCAAGGCGCCCGGCTTCGGCGACCGCCGCAAGGCCATGCTGGAAGATATCGCCATCCTCACCGGCGGCCGGGTAATTTCTGAAGAGCTGGGCCTGGAGCTCAAGAATGTTGAACTTAACATGCTGGGCCGCGCTCGCCAGGTCAAGGTTTCCAAGGAAGATACCATCATTGTCGACGGCTACGGCGACAGTGAAGAAATCAAGAAGCGCATTGCGCAAATCAAGGCGCAAATTGAAGACACCACCTCCGACTTTGACCGGGAGAAACTGCAGGAGCGCCTGGCCAAGCTGGCCGGCGGCGTAGCCGTCATCGAAGTCGGCGCTGCCACCGAAACCGAGCTTAAAGAATTGAAACTGCGCATTGAAGACGCCCTTTCCGCCACCAAGGCCGGCGTTGAAGAAGGTATTGTCCCCGGCGGCGGCACCGCCCTTATCAACGCCATGAAGGTGCTGGACAAAATCAACGTCACCGGCGACGAGCTCACCGGCGTCAACATCATCCGCCGGGCCCTGGAAGAGCCTGTGCGCCTGATTGCCGAAAACGCCGGGCTGGAAGGCTCCGTTGTTGTGGAGCGCCTTAAGAACGAGCCGCCCGGAGTCGGCTTCAACGCCGTTACCGGAGTATACGAAGACATGTTCAAGGCCGGCATTGTCGACCCGGCCAAGGTCACTCGTTCCGCTCTCCAGAATGCCGCCAGTATTGCGTCCATGTTCCTGACCACCGAAGCGGTTGTGGCCGATATCCCTGAAAAGGAAAAAGGTTCTGAGGGCATGGGCGGCGGCATGCCAATGATGTAAAAAGAATGTCCCTGGTGCAACCAGGGGCATTTTTCTTTATTCCCAAAAAGTTACAGTTGGGTAAAATTTGCACTGGCGGAAGGCTTTCGGCGCGGGGAAAGAGAATATATAAAATTGATAAAATGTTCCCTGGGGGGACTGCTATTGACCAAGTTGCGTTACGAATTCTGGATTCTGCCGGTCTTTGCCGGGGCAGCCCTTGCCTATGCCGCCTGGCTGCAGGAACCGGTGCTGTGGTTTCTGACCTATCTCAGCCTGCTTTGCGCTGTCTTAATCCTGGTGTACAAGTGGCGGGATTGGCGGGGCATAGAAATTGTCAGGACGTTTCGCACCCGGCAACAGATATTGGAAGCAGGATCGGAAGTACGGGTAATGCTCGTGGCAAAAGTCAGCAGCTACTTGCCCTGGCCGTGGCTGGGGGTCAGGGACAACGTGCCGGCGGACCTGGCAGACAAGGTTATGGGCCGTCCGGGCGGCAACATGGTTTGGGCCTGGCGCGGAGGGGCCCGTTATGTCACTTACAGCCTGCGCCAGCTTCCCCGGGGCATTTTCTACTGGAGATCGGTCTTTGTCCAATCGGGAGATCCTTTTGGCATGGTGACCTATGAGAACCAAATTTGGACAGATGACAAGCTGGTGGTATACCCCCGGACGGTGCCGCTGAACGCTTTCAGCTTCTTCCCCCGCAGGCTGGAGGGGACGGTGGCAAGAAAAGCCGTCAACCAGGGTGAAATCCAGCTGGCGGGGGTGCGGGAATACAAGCCGGGTGACCGGCTCAGTCTCATCCACTGGAAGGCCACGGCCAAAACCAATGAGCTCCACAGCAAAGAGTTTGACCCGCTCATGATGAGCTCTTCGTTGGTGGTTCTGGACTGCTCCGCCGAGGCCTGGGGGCGGGAAGGCGGCCCCGACTTTGAGGAAGCCGTCTCGGTGGCGGCGTCTTTGGTCAAGGCCGCCCTGCTGCAGAGAATCCCCGTCCGCTTCTACAGCAATTTCAGCGAACACAGCGGAAGCCTGCGGGTTTCCAACCGGGCCGAGTATTTCTACTTGCTTTTGCATTTGGCCGGCATTGCTCCGACCGGCAAGGTGCTGTACAGTCAGGCCCTGTACAGGGATTTGGCCCTGCATAACAGCAACATCGTAATTGTCACCGCCAAGCAGGGGCAAAGCATCGGCGAGATTATGTACCGCATTTCGGGCCGGGGCAACGCCGTCACCGTCATCCAGGTGGGCGCCGGCAAGCCCAGCCGCCCCTGGTCCGGCCCCGGCGTCAGCGTTGTCAATATCGCCAAAGCAGATGATCTCAGTCTGCATCGCACTGGGGAGGTGCTGTAATGCAGAGGGGACGCAGGCTTTTCCTTGCTTTTTTGAGCTGGCTGTGGTTGCTGCCCCTGATTTTTGGACTCAATGCGGCGATGAAATTTATCAATGTGGACCTTTTGGGTGCGGCACTGGTATTGTTCCTGGTTGCCGACCTGGCCATCCCGCGCCAGGCGTGGGTGGCCAAGGTGTTCATTGCCCTGGTAATAATCCACCGCAGTTTCTTTGCCGGCAGTATCTTCGAGCTCAACTGGCTGAACATGCTGGTCAGAGAGATTGCCGCCGATTTGGCCGGCATCAGTGCCAGCGACATGACTGTGCTGACGCTGACATCCACAACCCTGTCTCTGTTGGGCGTGATTGCCGCCCAAACGGTTTACAAAGTCTTGGTTCGCCGCGGCCGGGGCGTTCTGGTGTTGCTGGGTTTCGGCGCGGCGCTTTTGGCAACTGTAAATTTATGGGCGGGAAAGAACGCCTTTTGGTCCGTCAGCCTGTATACGGTGCTGGGGCTGGCGGCAATGGCAACTTCCCGGGTCCAGTGGGACACATTCTTTCCTCTCCACCGCTGGCTGAGCAGCCTGCTGGTGCTGGTGGCGCTAATGACTGCCGTGGCCTGGGCGCTGCCCGCAGGCAATTTCCTTGAGGAGGCATGGTGGGAAAACCTGCTGGGATGGGAGTGGCCGGGACCCAGGGAGGGCGGTCCTGCCCGCGTCGGCTATAGCCGGTACAGCGAAGCCAGCAGGCTGGGAGGACCCTTGCGGGAAGACAGCGAGCCGGTGCTCTTTGTGCAATCCCCGGTGCCCGTTTACCTGCGCGGCGATTACCGGGTGACATATATCGGACACAGTCAGGTCTGGACGGCTGCGCAAAAAACCCTGGAGCCCGTTCCGGTTTTTGGGCCCCAGCACCTCCAGGGGCGGGAGGTAACCGTTACCGTAACCGCCATGGGCGAGCACGGCATCAATACCTTGTTCGTTCCCCGTTTTATCCGCAGCTTGCAGCTCGGACCGGGGGTGCGCTACGCAACCTATTTGCCCGTGGCGGTGAATACCATGTACGCCTACATGGACTACACCTTCTTGACCGCCTCACGCTTAAAGGAAGGCGATACTTACGTCATGGAGGCCGTATTGCCGTACGACGACCCCGAACTGCTCCGCAGTTTGGGCCATGCCCAGGCCGACCGCATTTACCTGCGCCTGCCGCCAAACATACCAAATCGGGTGAGAGAGCTGGCCCGCAACATTACCGGCGGTGCCGACAACGGCTATGACAAGGCCATGGCCCTGGCCGAGGCGTTGCGCAGAGGGGAATGGCAGTACACCCTGGACACCAAGTACCCGCCGTCGGGAGCTGACTTTGTCGACTGGTTCTTGTTTGAGCAGAAAGAAGGATACTGTGTGCACTTTTCCTCGGCCTTTGTGGTTATGGCCCGGGCGGTGGGTTTGCCCAGCCGCTGGGTCATAGGCTACAGCTCCGGTACCCGGCAGGATGGCGGTTACGTAATCCAGAACCGCCACGCCCATGCCTGGGCCGAAGTGTGGTTTGACGATTACGGCTGGGTGCCCTTTGAGGCTACTCCCGGGCAGACGTTGCCTCGGGTCTATCCCGGCGGTTCCCCGGGTGAGCCCGACCCCGGCGAACCTCAGGAGCCCCAGGAGCCCGGTGTCGACCCCGAACCCGATCCCGGCCAGGAGCCTGCTACGCCACAACTCCCCGGCGAGGAGGAAGAGCCGGAACCCGAAAGAGCCGTCTGGCCGGGGATTCTGGCGACAGCAGGGGCCGTTCTGCTGGCAGTGCTTGCCGCGGCGGCCATACTGTGGCACAAATGGCGCAAGATCAGCGTCGCCGCCCTGTATGAAAAAATCCAGCGTCGGCTCCGCCTCTTTGGCTGGCAGCGCCAACCCTGGGAGACTCCGCGGGAACACGTAAACCGTGTAGAGGAATTGCCGATGAAGCCGGTTTTTGCGGAAATGGTTGACAGTCTGGAAGCTGCGGTGTACGGCGGCATTGCAGACGTCCAGCCGCCTGCTCAAGCGAAAAAGCACTATTCGCTGTTGCGGTTGCTCTGGCACCGCCTGGCCAACCGCCGCCGCAGATAACCGATTTAACTGCAGAAAGGGGTATTGTCATTGTCAACGGAAAAAATTCAAGCCCTGTTGGATAATCTGAACAAAGTATTGCTGGGCAAAGCCCGGGTTGTGGAAATGGTGGCGGTGGCCCTGCTTTGCCAAGGTCACGTCCTGGTGGAGGATGTCCCCGGGCTGGGCAAGACCATGCTGGTCAAGGCCCTGGCCAAGTCCATGGGCAGCAAGTACAGCCGCATCCAGTTCACTCCGGATTTGCTGCCGTCCGATGTGGTGGGGGTCACCGTATACAATCAGCAAACCATGGAATTCCAGTATCGCCCCGGCCCGGTAATGGCCAACATCGTCCTGGCCGACGAGATCAACCGCACTTCTCCCAAAACCCAATCCAGTCTCCTGGAAGCCATGGAGGAGGGCCAGGTCACCGTAGACGGCGTGACCCGGCCGCTGCCCAAGCCCTTTATGGTCTTTGCCACCCAGAACCCCATCGAGTACGAGGGAACCTTCCCCCTGCCCGAAGCCCAGCTGGACCGGTTCCTGTTGCGCCTGGAGATTGGTTATCCCGACGCGGCGACGGAGGGGCAAATCATACGCACCCAGGAATTCGGACACCACCCCCTGGAGACCATTGAACAAGTCATAACCGCTTCCGAACTGCTGGCTGCCCAGGAGGCGGCAGCCCAGGTCAAGCTGGAAGACAATATGGTGCGTTATATCATAGAACTGTGCAGCCGCACCCGCGACATCTCCGCCCTGTACCTGGGCGCCAGTCCCCGGGGCTCCCTGGGCCTGGCCCGGGCCGCCAAAGCCCTGGCCTGGCTGCGGGGCAGACAATACGTCATCCCCGACGACATAAAGGAACTGGCCGTTCCGGTCCTGGCCCATCGGGTTCTGCTCACCCCCGAGGACAAACTCAGGGGCGTCAGCACCCAGGCCATCATCGCCAAACTGGTAAACACCGTTCCCGTACCCACCCGTTAAGCGCAGCTGAAAACTTCCAATGGAGACTGCGCCGCAGCCCCTGCAGAATACCCAAAAAGACGGCGACCGGCACTGCCCGGAAGCCGTCTTTTGCTGTAAATGCGCACGGCTTGGCCGCATACGCCGCATACTATGCGTTTTTGGTGGATATCCGAGGCAAGGAATACAGCGGCCTTAAAGGGCCGGGTTTTTGCCTGCACGGGGAACACTAAGGGCGAAATTTTTTGCGCAGGATTTGCCAACTTCTTTGCCAAGGAGTATTATTGACAAAAAGAAGCCTGCGGACTTTTTCAGCGAGGTGGAGCCTGTGAAAAGACCTGTTGTCATCATCGACTGCGGCGGGCAGCACAGCCGGCTGCTGGCCCGGAGCATCCGCGAACTGAAGATATGGTCGGTAATATTGCCCTGGAGCACCCCCGTACAGGAGATAGAAGCCTGTAATCCCCTGGCTCTGGTCCTGTGCGGCGACTCCGCCGGCGCGCCCGGTCCCGGGCAGGGCGCCCTGTCCCCGGAAATTTTGGCCAGGGGCTGGCCCATGCTCGGCATAGGCGCGGGCATGCAGCTCATGGTCCAGTTGGCGGGGGGCAAGACAGAGCGGGGCAACGCAGGGGAGGCCGGGGAGGAAACGGTGGACATGGAGGACGATCCCCTCTTTAGCGGGATTACGCGCCCCCTGCAGATTCGCTTGTGCCCCGGCAGCAATATGGCCGAAGTCCCGGCAGGATTTAAGGTTATAGCCGCAACCCGGGCCGTCCCGGCGGCAGCCATAGCGCACCCGGCAAAGAAGCAGTACGGCGTCCAGTTCCACCCCGAAGTTTTCCAAACCGCCCAGGGCAGGGAGATACTGGCCAATTTTCTCCTGCGCATCTGCGGCATTGCGCCCAACTGGTCCATGGCAGATTACATGGAAGAGACTGTAACAGCAGTGCAAAGACAAATCGGCGGGGAGAAGGTAATCTGCGGCCTCAGCGGCGGCGTGGATTCTGCGGTGGCCGCTGCGCTGGTCCACAAGGCTGTGGGCGACCAGCTCACCTGCTTCTTTGTAGACCACGGCCTGCTCCGCAAAAACGAAGCCCGGGAGGTAATGGCTGCCTTTGCAGACAGGGGCATCAGAGTGGTAAAGATCGACGCCCAGCAAAGATTCCTGCAACGCCTCAGGGGCATAACCGATCCCGAAGCCAAGCGCAAAGCCATTGGGGACCAGTTTATCCGGGAGTTTGAAGCCGCCGCCCGGCAACTGGGCGAAGCCAGGTTCCTCGTCCAGGGCACCGTCTATCCCGACGTCATCGAGAGCGGCAGCGACAGCGCCGAAACGATAAAAAGCCACCACAATGTAGGGGGGCTTCCGGCAGATATGAAGTTTGAACTGTGCGAGCCGGTGCGGGAGCTCTTTAAGGACGAAGTCCGGCAAGTAGGCGCCCTGCTGGGCCTGCCCGATGCCATTGTGTGGCGCCAGCCCTTCCCCGGTCCCGGCCTGGCCGTACGGGTTGTGGGGGAAGTGACGGAAGAACGCCTGGCCATCCTCCGGGAGGCCGACGCCATAGTGCGGGAAGAAATTGCTGCTGCAGGCCTGGACCGCCAGCTCTGGCAGTACTTTGCCGTTCTGCCCGGGGTGCGCAGCGTCGGTGTCGCCGGCGGCCGGCGCACTTACCGCGAACTGGTGGCCGTCAGGGCCGTCACCAGCACCGACGCCATGACCGCCGCCTGGGCCAGGCTGCCCTGGGAGGTCCTGGAGCGCATCTCCGCCCGCATCGTCAGGGAAGTGGACCAGGTCAACCGGGTGGTGTACGACATCACCGCCAAGCCCCCGGGAACCATCGAGTGGGAGTAATACAAAACCAGCCATTGGGGACCGCCCCAGTGGCGTTTTGGGGATGTCGCTTATATAAAAAGACAGCGCCCAGTGCATAATACAGAGGACAACTAAACCACGGCGTTGTCTGGAGGACTTTGGGCGCACATTGTCGAATCCTTTTTCAGGACAAGCGTGACTGATTTTTTCTTGCAAGGGCTTGACCATTTGGTTGCAATGGTCTATGATTAGTCACGTGGTTCCAAATTCAAAAATGCGTTCTCGTATAATTTCGGGAATATGGCCCGAAAGTCTCTACCAGACAACCGTAAATTGTCTGACTACGAGGACTTACCCTTTTGTTTTTTCCATGCCCGGGCGGTATGGGCTCAGTTGGGCGTGGGCAGAAATCCAGGGGTAGGTTGTCGTTGTCGACCTGCACCTGGATTTTTTATATACCATCTCTATAACAGGAGGGACTTGAATGTTCGAGAAGCTTTTTAAGCTCAAGGAACACGGCACGAAAGTGCGCACCGAGATTGTCGCCGGCATTACTACTTTTATGACCATGGCCTATATCATTTTTGTCAACCCCGACATTCTCTCCGCTGCCATTGACACGCCCAACGCTTTTACCGCCATCATGACGGCAACCATTTTGTCCGCGGCCGTGACCACCATCCTCATGGGTCTGGTAACCAACTATCCCTTTGCCCTGGCCAGCGGCATGGGCCTCAACGCCTTTTTTGCTTTTTCGGTAGTTCTCGACCTCGGCGCTTCCTGGCAGGCCGCCCTGGGCGCTGTGGTCATTTCCGGTACCGTCTTCTTTATCCTGGCAATTACCGGAGCCATTGACTGGATTGACGCGGCGGTGCCCGCCTCCCTGAAGAAAGCCGTGGCTGCCGGTATTGGTCTTTTCATCGCCCTCATCGGCTTCTCCAACGCCGGTATCATCGTCCAGGGACAAGGGACAATTGTCAGCCTGGGCGACATCGCTTCGCCTCCGGTTTTCCTGGCCGTGTTGGGCTTGATTATCACCGCTATCCTCATGGCCGCCCGGGTCCGCGGCGCCATCTTGCTGGGCATCCTGATCACCACAGTCCTGGGCTGGTTCTTCCCCAGCGCCGCCGCATATGCTGCCGGCGCCCCCTTCATTGGCTGGTTTTGGGGAGTGGGTCCAGAAGCATACGGCCTGGCTGAGGACGTTGCCGTCACTGTAACCAGCATTCCCACAGGGTTGAAGAGCTTCATCAGCCTCGACATAGCCAGCAACTTCAAGGCCCTGGGCGAAATTGCCTTCAAGTTTGATTTGGCCGCTGCCTTGAAGCTGGGCTTTATCACCATTTTCAGCCTGGGCTTCGTCGACCTTTTTGACACCATGGGCACCGTGCTGGGCACCGGCGCCCGGGCCGGCTACCTGGATGAAAAGGGCCGCCTGCCCAAGATTAAGCAAATCATGATGGTCGACGCCGTCGGTACTGTCTTTGGCGGCTTGCTGGGCACTTCCACCGTCACCACCTACGTGGAGAGCACCGCCGGGGTGTCCGAGGGCGGCCGTACCGGCCTGACGGCGGTGGTAGTAGGTATTCTCTTCCTGCTGGCCCTGTTCTTTACCCCCCTGGCCGGCATGGTGCCCAGTGCAGCCACCGCCCCCGCCCTGATCATCGTCGGCGTGCTGATGATGGGCGCTGTCACCGGCATCAATTTCGAGGACTTCACCGAAGCTTTCCCCGCTTTTTTGACCATCGTCTTCATGCCCTTTGCCTACAGCATCGCCAGCGGGATTGCCGCCGGCTTCATCTCCTACCCCATTGTCAAACTGGTTTCCGGCAAGGGCAAGGAAGTGCACTGGCTGGTGTACATCCTGGCTTTGGCTTCCCTGCTTCACTTCATTGCGCACTAACGGCAAGGGCCGGCGTCAGCCGGCCTTTTTTCCTTTGAAAAAGAGCAAGAAGCGAAAGAACAGGGTTTTCCTTGACTTGTCCAACCGGCAGGGGTATGATGAAAGTGTAATTGAATAGCAGCTCGTATAATCCCGGGAATAGGGCTCGGGAGTCTCTACCAGGCAACCGTAAATTGCCTGACTACGGGGAAAGTGTACCTAGGGTTCCCATTTTTGGGTCCGAGTGGTACAGGTTGCGTCGTGTACGCAGCTACACCGAAGGGATAAAAGCCCAGGCGGGTAGGTTTCTGACCGTAACCTACCCTGTCTGGGCTTTAAATTTTAGACAAAACTGCGGGAGGTGCTGTTATGCAAGTGGCGTTGATTATGGGCAGCGTTTCGGACTGGCCCAGGGCGGAGGAGGCCTGGAAGCTGTTGCGGGAATTCGGCGTCGAGACGGAGGTGCGGGTGCTGTCGGCCCACCGCACCCCTGCGGAATGCGCGGCTTTTGTGCGGGAGGCGGAAGCGGCAGGGGTGCAGGTCTTCATCGCCGCCGCCGGCCTGGCCGCCCATCTGCCCGGGGTAGTGGCGGCCCATACCCGGCGACCGGTCATCGGGTTGCCCCTGGCGGCGGGCCCCCTCCAGGGCCGGGACGCCCTGTATTCGGTGGTGCAGATGCCGCCGGGGGTACCGGTGGCGACGGTGGGCATCGACAACGCCCGCAACGCCGCCCTGCTGGCGGTGCAGATCCTGGCCCTGCGCGACGGGCGTCTGGCGGACAAGCTGGAAGAGTTGCGCCGGAACCAGGCCCGGCGCGTGTTGGCCGGGGATGCGGAACTGCGTGCAAAGCTGGTGGAAGGCCGTGCTTGAGCGCTATTCCCGCCCCGAGATGGCCCGGGTGTGGACGCTGGAAAACAAATTCCGGCTGTGGCTGGAGGTGGAAATCCTGGCCTGCGAGGCCTGGGCCCGGCTGGGACGCATCCCCGCCGAGGCGGCGGAAAAAATCCGGGCCGGGGCCAGGTTCAGCGTCCAGCGCATCCTGGAGCTGGAAAAGAGCACCCGCCACGACGTCATCGCCTTTACCCGCTGCGTGGCCGAAAGCCTGGGCCCCGAATCCCGGTACCTGCATTACGGCCTCACCTCGTCCGACGTGGTGGACACCGCTGCCAGCTGCCAACTGGCGGAGGCGGTGGACATCATCGACGCCGGTCTGGCCGGACTGCTGGAAGTGCTGGCCCGCCAGGCCGACAAACACCGGTACACCGTGATGATGGGGCGCACCCACGGCGTCCACGCCGAGCCCGTTACCCTGGGGCTCAAATTTGCCCTTTGGTACCAGGAATTCCTGCGCCAGCGCCGCCGCCTGGCCGCCGCCCGCAAAGAGGTGGCGGTGGGCAAGCTGTCGGGGGCGGTGGGCAGCTTCGCCAATATTCCCCCGGAAATAGAAGCGTATGTGTGCGCCAAACTGGGCCTGGAGCCGGCGCCGGTATCTTCCCAGGTGCTGCAGCGGGACCGCCACGCCGCCCTCATGACCACCCTGGCCCTCATCGCCGCCTCCATTGAAAAGGTGGCTTTGGAAATCCGCAACCTGCAGCGCACCGAGACCCGGGAAGTGGAGGAGCCCTTCTACCCGGGGCAAAAGGGTTCGTCGGCCATGCCCCACAAGCGCAACCCCGTCGGCTGCGAGCAGCTCTGCGGCCTGGCCCGGGTGGTGCGCGCCAACAGCCTGGCCGCCCTGGAAAACGTCGCCCTCTGGCACGAGCGGGACATCTCCCACTCCTCGGCGGAACGGGTAATCCTCCCCGACAGCACCATCCTGGTGGACTACATGGTGCACAGGCTTGCCGACATCCTCCGGGACCTCCACGTCTACCCCGAGCAGATGCAGAAGAACATCGCGCTTTCCCGGGGGCTGACTTTTTCGGGCTCCCTGCTGCTGGCCCTGGTGGACAAGGGCCTGACCCGGGAAGAGGCCTACGACCTGGTGCAGGCGGCGGCCATGCAGGTCTGGCAGGGGGGCGGCTCGCTGCGGCAGGTCGCGGCGGAGCAGCCCCGGCTCCGGGAGCTTCTGACGGAGCAGGAACTGGACGCAATCTTTGATCTCCGGCGCCTATTGGCCCGGGTGGACGACATCCTGGCCCGCGCGGGGATTGAAAAAGGAAGGGGATAACATGGAAAAAAGGGAGCTGTTGCATCAAGGCAAGGTTAAATCCGTCTGGGCCACCCCCGATCCCGGCCTCTGCATCATCGAGTTCAGCGACGCCATTACCGCCGGGGACGGGGCAAAGAAAGCGGTGCTGCCGGGGAAGGGGGCCTTGCTCAACAAGATTTCGGCCCTGCTCTTCACCCGCCTGGCCGAGGCCGGCATCGCCAATCACTTTGTGGCCCTGGCAGGCAGCGCCGCCATGCTGGCCAGGAGGGCCCGGCTGCTGCCCCTGGAAGTGGTGGTGCGCAACCGCACTGCCGGCAGCATCTGCCGGCGCCTGGGGCTGGAGCCAAACCTGGAAATCGTTCCGCCCCTGGTGGAGTTCTTTTGGAAAAATGACCGCCTGCACGATCCCCTCCTCACCCGGGAGCACATCGCCCTGTTGCAGCTGGCCACTCCGCAGCAGTGCGACGCCATGGCCAGCCGGGCCCTGGCGGTAAACCGCGTACTGAAGGAAATCTTTGCCGCTGCCGGGCTGGACCTGGTGGACTTTAAACTGGAATTCGGCGTCGCCGGGGACGAGCTGCTCCTCATCGACGAAATCTCTCCCGATACCTGCCGCCTCTGGCGGGCGGGCGCCGCCGAGAGCCTGGACAAGGACCGCTTCCGCAACGACAGCGGCGACGTGCTGGAGGGGTACCGGGAAGTCCTGAAAAGACTGGAGGAAGCGCAATGCCGGAACTGAAAATTTGGCAAAAGTACGGTCTTGCCGATACTGAATACCAGGCCGCCGTGGACCAGCTGGGCCGGGAGCCCAATGAGCTTGAGCTGGCCATGCTGGCGGTGATGTGGTCGGAACACTGCAGTTACAAGCACACCCGGCACCTGCTCAAAACCCTGCCCACCCAGGGCCCCCTGGTGGTCCAGGGTCCGGGGGAAAACGCCGGGGTCATCGACGCCGGCGACGGCATGGGCATTGCCTTTAAAATCGAAAGCCACAACCACCCCTCGGCGGTGGAGCCTTACCACGGGGCGGCCACCGGCGTCGGCGGTATCGTCCGGGACGTGTTCAGCATGGGGGCGCGGCCGGTGGCCCTGCTCAATTCCCTGCGCTTCGGCGCCCTGGCGGACAGCCGCAACCGGGAACTGCTGCGGGACGCCGTCCGCGGCATGGCCGACTACGGCAATTGCCTGGGTGTGCCCACGGTGGGGGGCGAGGTGTATTTTGACAACTGCTACGGGCTCAATCCCCTGGTCAACGCCATGTGCATAGGCGTGGCGCCCCTGGCGCGCCTGATGAAGGGCGTTGCCTCCGGTCCGGGCAACCGGGTGCTGGTGGCGGGGGCCAGGACGGGCCGGGACGGCATTGCCGGCGCCGCCTTTGCCTCGGCCGGGCTGGACCGGGAAGACGGCGACAGCCCTGTAGTCCAGGGCGACCCCCTGGCCGAAAAGCAGCTGCTGGAAGCCTGCCTGGAACTGGCCGGCAATCCCGACGTGGTGGGCATCCAGGACCTGGGCGCCGCCGGACTGACTTCGGCCGGAAGCGAAATGGCCTTCCGGGGCGGCGCCGGCATGGAGCTGGAACTGTCCCGGGTGCCGGTGCGGGAGCAAGATATGACGCCGGCGGAAATCATGCTCTCCGAGTCCCAGGAGCGCATGTTGCTGGTGGTGCGTCCCCGGGCCGTTGCGGCAGTGCAGGAGGCCTTCAGACGCCGGGGTTTGCAGGCTGCCGACATCGGTCAGGTCACCGCGGGAAAAGACTTGGTTGTCCGCATGCACGGCCGGGAAGTGGGGCGTCTCCCCGCCGCCCTGCTGACCGACGGCGTTCCCCGGCGCAATCCGCCCATGCAGGAGCCGGCGCCGGCGCCTGCGGGAGAGGTGTGGCGGCAGTTGCCCCCGCCCGACTACAACCGCACCCTGCTGCAGCTATTGGCCAGCGCCAACATCTGCAGCCGCCGCCCCATCTGGCAGCAGTTCGATTACCTGGCGGGGGGCAACACGGTGCAGGGGCCGGGAACCAGCGCCGCCGTGCTGCGCCTCCCGGGCAGCCGCAAGGGGATAGCGGCTGCCATCGACTGCAACAGCCGCTACTGCCGCCTGGACCCCCGCCAGGGCGCTGTGCGGGCGGTGGCCGAGGCGGCCCGCAACGTGGCCTGCACCGGCGCCCGTCCAGTTGCGGTGACCAACTGTCTCAACTTCCCCAGCCCCGAGGTGCCGGAGCAGTACTGGGCCCTGGCCCAGGCCATTGCCGGCATAAAAGAGGCCTGTCTGGCCCTGGACACGCCGGTGGTTGGGGGCAATGTCAGTTTGTATAACGAGAGCGGCGATGCGGCCATCTACCCGACGCCGGTCATCGGCATGGTGGGGCTGCTGGAGGACGTCGCCCGGGCCTGCGCCATCGCGCCCCGGCCCGGCCAGATGCTGGTCATGGCCGGGGAAATCCAGCCCCTGCCGGGGGGCAGCGAGTACTTGCTGTCGCGCACGGGAGACCTGGCCGGTCCGGTGCCCCGGGTCAACCTGGACCTGGAAGCCCGGCTGTGCCGCCTGCTGCCCCGGGCGGTGGCGGCGGGGCTGGTCAAGGCGGCCCACGACGTCAGCGACGGCGGCCTGGCCGTCACCGTGGCGGAAATGGCCCTGGCCGCCGGGGCCGGGCTGAAGCTGTCCCTGCCCTGGCCGGGACGCCCCGATTTCTGGCTCTTTTCCGAATCTCCCGGCGCTGTGGCAGTGGCCGTGGAGCCCGGGGACCTGGCTGCCTTCCGGGAGCTGGCCCGGGAGCACGGGGTGCCCGTTGCCGAACTGGGTCGGGTCAGCGCGGAACCGGAGCTGGTCATCGGCGACCTCATCCGCCTCAGCCTGGCGGAAATGGAGCGGGCCTGGACCGGGACGCTGGCGGAGGTGTTTGCCGGTGCGTAAGCTGATCTGCGAAGAATGCGGCGTTTTTGGCCTGTGGGCACCGGGGGGCGATGCCGTGACGACGGCCATCGTCGGCCTGGTGGCCATCCAGCACCGGGGCCAGGAAAGCGCCGGCATCTGCTGGAGCAAGGACGGCCTGCACCTGCACCGGGGCGCCGGCCTGGTGGAAGACGTGTTCCGGGACTTCGCCGCCGGGGACATCGATGCCCCCGCCGCCATCGGCCACGTGCGCTATTCCGCCGGCGGCCCGGCGGCCGGAGACGTCCAGCCCCTGCTCTTTACCGGGCGCTGGGGGCAGCTGGCCCTGGCCCACAACGGCCGGCTGGTCAACGCCCCGGAAATCCGGGAGCACCTGGAACAGCAGGGTTCCATCTTCCAGACCGGAAGCGACGGCGAAGTGGTGGCTCACCTCCTGGCCCGGGCCACCACCACCGACCTCACCGACGCGCTGCACTCGGCTTTGAGCCAGATCCGGGGGGCCTATGCTCTGCTGGTCCTCACCCCCGACCGCCTCATGGCCCTGCGGGACCCCCACGGCATCCGCCCCCTGGTGGTGGGCAAGCTGCCCCAGGGCTGGGTCGTCGCTTCGGAGTCCTGCGCCCTGGACGCGGTGGGGGCGGAACTGGTGCGGGAGGCGGAGCCGGGAGAGCTGATTTCCATCGGCGCCGACGGTCTGCATTCCCTCCCCCTCCTGCCGCCCCGGCGCAAGGCCTTCTGCGTCTTTGAGTTCATCTACTTTGCCCGTCCCGACAGCATCTTTGCCGGCCGCAACGTGCACATGGTGCGGCGGGAACTGGGCCGCATCCTGGCCCGGGAAGCCCCCGCCCCGGCCGACATCGTCCTGGGGGTGCCGGACTCCAGCCTGTCCGCCGCTGCCGGCTACGCCCAGGAGGCAGGACTGCCGTACGAGACGGGACTGATTCGCAACCGCTACCTGGGCCGCACCTTTATCAAGCCCACCCAGCGCCAGCGCGAGCAGGGGGTGGCTCTGAAACTCAATGCCATCGGCGGAGTGGTCAAGGGCAAGCGGGTGGTGCTGGTGGACGATTCACTGGTGCGGGGCACCACCAGCACCCGGCTGACGGCCATGCTGCGCCGGGCCGGCGCCGTGGAGGTCCACCTGCGCATCGCCTCTCCCCCCATCGCCTACGGCTGCGGCCTGGGCATCGACACCCGGGACGAGCTCATCGCCGCCCGCATGCAGCCCGACGAAATCGCAAGGCATGTGGGGGCAGACAGCCTGCAGTTCCTGTCCTGCCGGGGCATGACCGGGGCAGTGGGGCTGGATGCCGACAGCCTCTGCCTGGGCTGTTTCCTGGGCAATCATCCTGTAAGGAGGGAAGGCTGATGGCAGAACTGACTTACAAGGCCAGCGGCGTCGACACGGCTGCCGCCGAAGCCCTGGTGGAAAGCTACCGCCGCCTGGCCCGGAGCACAAACTCCCGCCACGTCCTGGCGGGGGTGGGGGGCTTTGTGGGCCTGATTGGCCTGCCCCCGGGTTACGTCAATCCGGTGTTGACGGCCTGCACCGACGGGGTGGGTACCAAGCTGCGCCTGCTCATCGCCAACGGGCGCGGCCGGACGGCGGGTATGGACGCCGCCGCCATGTGCCTCAACGACCTGGCCACCAGCGGCGCCCAGCCCCTGTTTATGCTGGATTACCTGGCGGTGGGCAAATTGGACGCCGCCACCGCCGAAGCGGTGGTGGCCGGTTTTGCCCGCTATTGCCGCCAGGCCGGGTGCGCGCTGCTGGGCGGCGAGACGGCGGAGATGCCGGGTTTCTACCCGCCGGGGGACTACGACGTGGCCGGCTTTGCCGTCGGCGTGGTGGAACGGGACAAAATCGTCGACGGCCGCCGCTGCCGGGCCGGCGACGTCGTGGTGGGCCTGGCCAGTTCCGGCCTGCACAGCAACGGCTACTCCCTGGTGCGCCTGTTGCTGGACCGGGGCCTGCTGGAGGCCGAAAAAACCTATCCCGGCGGCGACGGTCCGCTGCTGGAATACCTGCTCCGGCCCACCCGCCTCTACCTGCCCCTGGCCAGGACCCTGGCCGAGAAGGGGGCAAAGGCCATGGCCCATATTACCGGCGGCGGGTTGCCGGGCAACGCCGGCCGCACCCTGCCCCATACTTTGGACATTGTGGTGCAGGCGGGATCGTGGCCCCAGCCGTGGATTTACAGCGCCATGGCCCGGGCCGGGGTGCCCCGGCAGGAGCTGTGGTCGGCGTTTAACATGGGTATCGGCTTTACGGTGGTGGCGGAGCCCGACCAGGTGCAGGAGTTCATCGCCCTTTGCCACGGCGCCGGCATCGAAGCCTGGCCCATCGGCACGCTTCAGCCGGGCACGGGGCGGGTGCGTATCCATGAGTAAGTACAGGGTTGCGGTGCTGGCCTCGGGCGCGGGCAGCAATCTCCAGGCCCTCATCGACCAGGTGCACCGGCGCGGCGTGGCGGACATCGTCCTGGTGGCGTCGGACAATCCCCGGGCCGGGGCCCTGACCAGGGCGCGCCGGGCAGGCATCCCGGTTCTTGCCCTGGCCCCGCGCAGGGGGGAGGGACGGGAAGGCTACCACCGCCGGCTGGCCCGGGCCATGGCCCCTTACCGGCCCGACCTGGTGGTGCTGGCGGGCTATATGCGCCTGCTGCCGCGGGAATTCATCGGGCAGTTTGCACCCATCATCAACGTGCACCCCTCCTTGTTGCCCGCATTCCCGGGGCTGGACGCCCCGGCCCAGGCCCTGGCCCGGGGGGTCAAGCTCAGCGGCTGCACGGTGCACCTGGTGGACGAGGGCATGGATACCGGCCCCATCCTCTTGCAGGAGGCGGTGCCGGTGCTGCCCGGCGACAGCCCGGAAACATTGCATGCGCGCATTAAGGTCCAGGAACACCGGCTCCTGGTGCAGGCGGTGACGGCCTTTGCCCGGGGCCAGGTCAAGCCGGGGCCGAAAAATGAAAGCGAGGAGGTTGCATATGCGGATTAAACGCGCCCTGCTCAGCGTTTACGACAAAGAGGGTTTGGCGGATTTTGCCCGGGGGCTGGCAGAGCTGGGTGTCGAGCTGGTATCCACCGGCGGCACCGCCCGGGCCCTGGAGGAAGCCGGCCTGGCGGTGACGCCGGTACAGGAGGTCACCGGCTTTCCCGAACTGCTGGAAGGGCGGGTAAAAAGCCTTCACCCCCGCATCCACGGCGGGATTCTGGCCCGGAGAAGCGAGCCCCGGGACCTGGCCGAGCTGCAAAGCCACGGCATAGGCCTGGTGGACCTGGTGGCGGTCAACCTCTACCCCTTTGCCCGGGTGGCCGCCGAACCCGGGTGCACCCCGGACCGGGCGCTGGAGCACATCGACATCGGCGGACCGGCCCTGCTGCGGGCGGCGGCCAAGAACTACCCCGACGTCATCCCGGTGTGCCGGCCCGTAGACTACCGGGACGTTCTCGACGCCCTGCGGGAGCAGGGGGACTTGTCCCAGGCGCAGCGGCGCAGCCTGGCCCAGGCGGCCTTTGCCCACACTGCCGCCTATGACGCAGCCATCGCCGCCTGGCTGGGGGATGAACTGCCCCGGCACCTGACGCTGGCGGCGGTTAAGGGCGCCGAACTCCGCTACGGGGAAAACCCCCACCAAAAGGCCGCCCTCTACCGGTGGGAGGGGCAGACCGATGCCCTGGCCTGGGCTGAACCCCTCCAGGGCAAGGCATTGTCCTACAACAACTTCAACGACGCCCATGCCGCCCTGGCCCTGGCGGCGGAGTTCAGCCAGCCTGCGGCGGTGGCGGTAAAGCACGCGACGCCCTGCGGGGTGGGCACAGGCGCCACCCCGGTCCAGGCCTTTGCCCGGGCCCGGGAAGCCGACTCCGTTTCCATTTTCGGCGGCATCGTGGCCTTCAACTGTCCGGTGGACGCCGAGACGGCGGCGGCTTTGGCGGAAATTTTCCTGGAGGTGGTGGCGGCGCCGGACTTCACCGCAGCAGCCAGGGAAATCCTGGCCGGCAAAAAGAACCTGCGCCTGCTGGCCTGTCCGCCCCGGAAGGAAGCGGGCCTGCTCATCAGGAGCATTGCCGGCGGCCTGCTGGTCCAGCAGGCCGATGGGGGGCAAGGCGGGCCGTGGCGGGTGGCGGGCAGCGTTCCGCCGCCCCCGGGCTGGGAGGAAGACGCCCGCCTGGCCTGGTATACCGCCAAGCACGCCAAATCCAACGCCATCGTGGTGGCGGCGGGCGGCATGACTGTAGGGATAGGTTCCGGCAGCACCAGCCGCATCGGCGCCGCCCGCACAGCCCTGGCAGCCGCCGGACCCAGGGCGCGGGGCGCAGTGCTGGCCTCCGACGGTTTCATCCCCTTCCCCGACGTGGTGGAAGCCGCCGCCGCGGCCGGCATTGCCGTCATCGTCCAGCCCGGAGGCTCCAAGGGCGATGCCCGGGCCATAGAGGCCGCCGACCGGCTGGGCGTCAGCATGGTCTTTACCGGCATCCGCCATTTCCGGCACTAGGAGGCGATAGAGTGCGCGTGCTGTTAATCGGCGGCGGCGCCAGGGAGCATGCCCTGGCCGCCCGCATCCTGGAAAGCCCGCTGTTAACCAAATTGTACTGGCTGCCGGGCAACGCCGCCCTGGAGGGGCAGGCAGAAAAGGTGACGAACCTGGATCCCTGCTCGGGGCCGGAGGTGGCCGCCTGGGCCAGAGCTCAGGCCGTGGACCTGGCGGTAATCGGGCCGGAGGCGCCGCTGTTGGCCGGCGTCAGCGATTGCCTGGAAGAGGCGGGCATACCCTGCTTCGGCCCTTCCCGGGCGGCGGCCCGCCTGGAAGGGAGCAAGGCCTTTGCCAAGGAGCTGATGACGGCCTGGAGTATTCCCACGGCCAGGTACGTCAAGGTTGCCGGCCCCCGGGAGGCGGCTGAGACGGTGGCCCGGTGGGGAGCGCCGGTGGTCATCAAAGCCGACGGCCTGGCGGCAGGTAAAGGGGTGACGGTGGCCATGACCGGGGAAGAGGCCCGGCAGGCCGCCCTGACCCTCTCCGGCCCCGCCGTCATCGAGGAGTATCTGGAAGGCGAGGAACTCTCCTTCATGGTGCTGGCCCAGGGCAGGCGCTGGCTGCCCCTGGTTCCCAGCCGGGATTACAAGCGAATCGGCGCCGGTGACACCGGACCCAACACCGGCGGCATGGGCGCCGTGGCTTCCTTTGCCCTGCTCGGCGGCGACCTGCATGAAGAGATTGGCGCCAGGATTATCGCTCCGGTCCTGGCCGCCATGGCGGAGGCCGGGACGCCCTTCAAGGGCGTGCTCTACGCCGGCCTCATGCTGACCGGTGACGGTCCCAAGGTCCTGGAGTTCAACGCCCGCTTCGGCGACCCCGAAACCCAGGCCATCCTGCAGCTGTGGCAGGACGACCTGCTGGCGGTGCTGGCGGAGGTGGCCCGGGGCGGCCTGCCGGAGAAGCTGACGTGGTCCCGGGAGGAAGCCCTTTGCCTGGTGCTGGCCTCGGGCGGGTACCCCGGGCCGTTTCGCCGGGGTTACCCCATTCAGGGTTTGGCAGCTGCCGCCCGGCAGGTCAAAGTCTACCACGGCGGCACCGAACTGCGGCAGGGGCAGGCGGTTACCGCCGGCGGCCGCGTCCTCACCCTGGCTGCGGCGGCGGAGTCCCTGGCCCTGGTCCGGGAGCGGGTCTACGCTGCGGCCCGGACGGTAGCCTTCACAGATATGTATTACCGCACCGACATCGGTGCGGGATTCTAGGCTGCGGCAATTGCCTATTACTCTTTTTGCCTCCCCTTCATATTATGGTACGACACCAAGGAAGGGAGGTTTTGTTTTTTGGAAGACAGAATCCAAAGCGGTTGTTGCCAGTGGTTTGACAGACAGGAAATGGGTTTCCGGGGCGGCCGGGTCCCGGCCAGTTGTCCCCCGGGTTTCCAGGGCCGCTACACCGTGCAGCCCGGCGATACCATGTTCTTCATCGCCCAGCGCTTTGGCGTAAGCCTCCAGGCTTTAATCAACGCCAACCCCCATATCACCAACCCGTCTTTGATCTTTCCCGGGGATGTGCTGTGCGTGCCGGGCGGAGGGCCGCCTTCAGGCAGGGTTCCTGCCAGCTGTCCGCCAGGCTTCCAGGGCCGCTACACCGTGGTGCCCGGGGATACCATGTTCTTCATCGCCCAGCGCTTTGGCGTAAGCCTCCAGGCTTTAATCAACGCCAACCCGCAGATTACCAATCCCAGCGAGATCTTCCCCTGCGACGTGCTCTGCGTGCCCTGTGAACCGCAGTGCCGGATGCCCGTCAGCTGTCCGCCGGGCTTCATGTGCCGCTATACCGTGCAGCCGGGGGACACCATGTTCAGCATCGCCCAGCGCTTCGGGGTCAGCCTCCAGGCTTTAATCAACGCCAACCCGCAGATTACCAATCCCAGCGAGATC
>JAAYIH010000008.1 GCA_012523545.1 Bacillota bacterium | reverse complement strand
TGTTAGAGCGGCTCAATAGGGAGATTCGTCGGCGAACATCTGTTGTTGGCATCTTTCCAAGCATGGATTCCTATATCCGTCTTGTTACGACATACCTGATTGAATATGCCGAGGATTGGTCGTCAGGGAGATGTTATATAAAGCCAGATATTATCCAGTTAACTAAGGAAGATCGATTACAGGTGGCATAATCCATTTACGGAGTGCAGATGGATTTTGCGAACAAAACTTGACACTAACATGAGCGCGGCAACTTAATTTTAGTTGACTATTTTCACCTAGGATATTAAAGAAATTATTATTCGGCATGGAGAAATAGAAACGGGGCTAGTCTTGCCATTGTTTCTGAGTGATAACTGCAGCTGCATGGGTATTGACTTACTTATTTCTTTCGGCTGTTCGGGGGGTGCTGAACTAATTCAGGAATCTTTAAAACAGGGCAGTATCCTGACATGGATACTGCCCTGTTTTTATTCTTCCAGCTCGACAATCTTCATGTACTCTGCAAAGATGGCATCCAGGAGGTCCTCGTCTTCGACGGGCAGGAATTCTTCCTCATCATCGTCACCGGTCACGACCTCCATGATGATGACTTCGCCTTCATCTTCGTCCTGGTCCAGGGGATACAAAATGGCATAGTCTTTGCCTTGGTAGGGAATGGTGTCCAGGTATTCGCATTCCAGTTCGTTGCCTTCATCGTCGGTCAACACGATATTTTCAGTTGCGTCCATCATTTTCTCTCCTTTACTCTGATATGCAAGTTCTAACTGGTATGTTGCCCAATTACCTGCCCTATAGTACATTTTCCCAGATGTAATATTATATTACAATAGGGCTGGCATTCCGCAAATATTCAGTGATTAGGCAAACTGGTGCAAATACCGGAGAAACAGGGTAAGGGAAAAGGTCTTGGGGCCTGCTTAGCTGTGTTGCCAGAGTTTGGCCAGGGGAAGTTTGAGTCCGGGAAAATGCGGGTGCTCGGCCACTTCGCTATCCCGGGCCAGTACCACAGCTTTGTAGGAGCCGTTCTCCAATACAAAACAGGTGAGTGTGCGCCTGTCCGGATCGACGAGCCAGTAGTGGGCGACTCCGGCCCGGAGATAAATCTGCATTTTCTGGATACTGTCTTTGCGGCGGCTGGCGGGTGAGATTACTTCTATGGCCAGGGTGGGGGGACCGTCTATTCTGGTTTTTTTAACTATCCCCTTGTGTTCCTTGGCCACGTAGAGCAGGTCGGGCTGAACAACAGTCAGTTTGCCAAAAGTGACATCCAGCGGAGAGACGAACAATTCTCCCCGTTGCCCAAAATACGGCGCCAGCAGCAAATGCAGTTTCCCGATAATCCGCTGGTGGAGCACACTTGGCGGGGGGCTCTTTAACCAGTTGGCCATTGAGAACCTCGTAGCGCCAGCCCGGCTCATCGGGAAGTTTCAGATAATCTTTGTATGTAAAGGGTTTGCGTTGTGTACGGTACGTTGCGGTATCTTCGCGCACGCCGGCCAGGGCAGACATCACTTCGTGCAGCAGGTACTGGTCTTCCCCGACGCAGGGTATGGTTTTTTTGCGGGTGTACTCTGATATGGCTTCAGGTGTCAAGCCGAGGGCTTCGGCAACGGCCTGGGCGGACAAGATTTCTCTTGCATCCACAGCGGTCACCTCCGACAGAATTATATACCAACTGCCAAGTAAAATCAACTGAAGGCGTCTCAGGTAAACTGCGTGCGCCGTGCTCGCTTATGCCCATATATGACAAATGTCATGTCAGGATGTTCTTCTCGTCACTGGCGCCGGGTATTGGCCGGGAGTAGAATAGGGGCAAAGGACTGATTCGGGAGGAGGGAGTACTGTGCTCGTGGAGATGCGCAATCTTGTCAAGCGATATGGAGACACCCTGGCGGTGGACAATGTCAACCTGGAGATTGCCGAGGGAGAGGTCTTCGGTCTCCTGGGCCCCAACGGCGCCGGCAAGACGACCACCATCAACATGCTCATCGGCCTGACCAAGGTCGACGGCGGAGAAATCACCATTTTTGGCAAAAGAGTCAACGGCCACCGGGAGGAGGTAAGCAGGCACATCGGCATTGTCCCTCAGGAACTGGCCATCTATGAGGATTTGACGGCGGCGGAAAACGTCACTTTCTTCGGCAAGCTGTACGGACTGCGGGGATCACGGCTCAGGGAAAATGTGCATTGGGCCCTGGAGTTTTCCGGCCTGGCGGACAAGGGCAGGCAATTCCCCAGGAAGTTTTCCGGCGGCATGAAGCGAAGGCTAAACATCGCCTGCGCCGTCGTGCACCGGCCCAGGCTGCTCATCATGGATGAACCCACAGTGGGCATCGATCCCCAATCCCGTAACCACATTTTGACCTCCGTCGCTGAGTTACACAAACAGGGGACGACCATTATCTATACTTCCCACTACATGGAAGAGGTGGAAGAGCTGTGTACCCGGGTGGCCATCATGGATCAGGGGCGCATCATCGCCCAGGGGAGCAAGGAGGAGCTGAAGGAACTGGTTTCATCCGAGGACACCATAGTGGTCGAGCTGGCCAACGTCAACTATACCCTGGTGGAAGAGGTTAAGAAAATCGTCGGGGTTAAGGACTGCGTTTTAAGGGATAACACCCTGACGGTGCAGGTGGCCAGGAACAGCCCCGTCATCGGCAGGATTGTCGACGCCATAACCGGAACGGGAGCAGAAGTGGTGAGCTTAAGCGCCGAGCGCCCGACGCTGGAAAGCGTATTCCTGACTTTGACGGGCAAGACCCTGCGCGATTAGGAGGGGTAGAGTGGGACGCATATTCACCGTATTTCAGTACTCTGTCCTGCAAAATGTCCGGGATGTCGGCGTCAGCATTGGGCAGATGCTGGTACTTCCCATAGTTCTTATCCTCATTCTGGGGTTGGCCCTGAACCCTGTGTTTCAGCCCAAAACCATTGGGGCTACAAAAGTCGGCTATTTAAATGAGGACCGGGGTCCCATAGGTTCTCTGGTCGACGATTTCCTGGCCAGGCCGGAGGTTCAAGAACTGCTGGCCGTCAGGGCGGTGGACAGCCTGGCTGCCGGGCACGAGCTCCTGCGCACCGGAGAGATCTCAGCCTTGATCCATGTGGATGCCAGTTATTCCCGGCTGGTCATGGCGGGCGAGAGGGCAGAAATACAGGTCATCGGCCATCCGGGCAGGTCGCTGGAGGTGACCATGGTGGAGACGGTACTGGAGAGCTTTGTCTGCGGGGGCAACGCCGTGCAGGCCATGGTCGCAATGGGCGTTTCCCAGCCCCGGTATGCCCCTGCCGTGGGCAGCATTCAGGAGCATCCCATCTCCGCCCGGGGTTTGATGCCCAATGCCATGGGCTATTACGCTGTGACCATGCTGGTGATGATTATGATGTACGGATCGCTGTACTCAGCATACACCCTCAAGCGCAGCTATTTGGCGGCCATCGGCCGCCGCATCAAGGCATCGCCCATAAGTCCCTCAGAGCAGTACATCGGCGTGATAGCGGCCAATGTTGTTACCGTCTTTACCCAGGCTCTGATTATCATTGCCTTTACCCGCCTGGCCTATGGCGTGAGCTGGGGGGATAACCTGCCCTTGGTCCTGCTCATTGTCTTCGTCATGGCTGTGCTGTCTGCCGGCCTGGGCGCCATGGCCGTCATGGCGGCCAGGGAAGAGTCCCGCGCCCACAGCTTTCTCAACGTCATCATCGTCGTATTTACCTTTATTGCCGGGGGGTATATCAAAGTTTCGCTGCCGGGAGCGCTGGCCCATCTGCAGTACCTGTCGCCCAATTACCTGGCCCAGACGGCGCTGTTTAACACCATTTACCATGGCTCTTCCCGACAGACCGTGCTGATGCTTGCCGGCATGGTGGTGATAATTATTGCCACCTTTACTGTTGCCATGCTGGTGGAGAGGAGAGCAGTGCAATGACGGTATTCCGCTATACACTGATGCGTTTAATGCGCAACAAAGTCAATCTGCTGATGGTCCTCGTCGCTCCGCCCCTGTTCATCGGGATGATATTTGGCCTGGGCAATTTGGGCTCTGCCGAAATTACCGTGGGGTTGGTGGATCTGGACAACACTCCGCTGACCCCAATGCTTGCTGATTCCCTGGCTCGCACTTCGCCGGTGGTGATGCTGGAGGAAGAGGAGATTAAGAGCGCTTTGGCCGGCGGCAAGGCCGACTGCATCCTGGTCATAGATCCCGGTTTTACTCAGGAAATTATTGCCGGCGGGGAGCCCCGCCTCCGGGGATACAGCATCCAGGAAGCCAACCTGGCCAGCAGGGTTAAGTTGCAGGTGGAGGGATTTCTGGGCGCCGTCAGGGGCATTGCCGGCGTATCCCGGGAAGAGAGCGATTTTTACCGGGGGCTGTCCGCTTACGAGGCAGGCAGCTTTGCGCTGGCCGTCAAGCCCTATCAGGCTGAATCCAGGGTGGACAGCACAATGAGCGGGATGGGGATGCTGGCCATGAACATGCTGCTGCTTTCGTCCTTTACCTCCATCAACTTAATAAAGGACAGGGAAAACCGGACTTTTTATCGCGTCATGGCTTCGCCCCTGCGCCTGAAAAGCTACATGATCCAAAGTATCCTCTGCTTTCTGCTGATCTTGCTTGTCCAGGTAGCCATGACCTTTGCTGTGGTGCGCTTTATCTTTGGCATGGATCTGGGCGCTTCGGTGATAAATCTCTACCTGGTGATGGCGGTTTTTGCCCTGCTCTGCGTAGCCATGGGGATGGCGCTGGCTTCCCTGGCCCGGACCACCCAGCAAGCCGGAACCATATCTACCCTGTTTATAACGCCCATGAGCATGCTCAGCGGTCTCTTCTGGCCCCGGGCCATCATGCCTGAGATATTGCAGACCATCGGCAAGTTCTTGCCCGCCACCTGGGTGGTGGAGGCAGCTGACAAGGTGATGATGGGCAACTCCCTGGCCGATGCCGGCATGGAGCTGGCCATCATCCTGGGCTACATTGTGGTCTTCTTCCTCCTGGGCACATGGCGCAGAGTGGAAATAGCCAAATAATTCTTGGCAAGTCCAGGCCCCGGGCAGTATAATGGAGGCGACTGGGGGCGGAACCATGTCGTACCTGTTTAAAGTGAGCGCAGTATTGCTGGTCCTGATTCTCCAGGTTCAGGGGGACTCGGTATCCCCCCTGGGGATTCTGGGCCTTTTGGTGCTGGCGGCAATCTGGATAATCCGGGAGAAGTATTTTCCCCGCCCGCTGTTGATGGCGGCGGAATACGTCCTCATTATTGCCCTGGCAATGACCGATCCTGTGTTTTTGCTGCTTGCCGCAGTGCTGGCCTTTGACCTGGCGGCCGCAGGGCTGTACTGGCCCCTCCTCTTGTTGCCGCCGGCTGCGCTGTATTTTTACGCAGGGGCGGAAGTGAGTTTTTTCCTTAGCCTGGTGGGTCTCACCGCCCTCTGCGGGTACCTGCGCCGCACCCTGGATCAAAAAGAGCTTTCTTTCCGCGCAGTTTATGACCAGGAGCGGCGCAACCGCTACTCCCTGGAGGAGGCCAAGGTCAAACTCATGAACGCCGCGAGGGAAGCCGCGTACCTGGCCGAGATCAGGGAGCGCAATCGCATCGCCCGGGAAATCCACGATTCCCTGGGCCACAGCCTGGCGGGAATCCTGTTGCAGCTTCAGGCTGCCGTCAAGACCCTGGACCGGGACGAGGCCCGGGCCAGGCAACTGCTGCAGGCCTCTGTGCGCGGCCTGTCCGGCGCCCTCAACCTGCTCCGGGACACGGTGCACAACATCCGGCCCCTAGAGCAGCCGGGGCTGGACTATTTTCAGCGAATCATCGGGAATTTTCACTTCTGCCCCGTAGACTTCCGCCATCTGGGCGACCTGTCCCAGCTGTCCCCCAGCCAGGCCGAGCTGATTTCCGCCATCCTCAAGGAGGCGCTGACCAATGTCGCCCGGCACTCCGGGGCCACCCGGGTCGCCGTCGAGCTGGAGGTGCGGCAGCGCATCGTGCGCCTGTCCATAAAAGACAACGGGGCGGGCTGTGAAAAGATTAAGGAAGGCATGGGGCTGAGCGGCATGCGGGAACGGGTGCGCAATGCCGGCGGAACCGTTTCCTTCAGCGCCGACGACGGTTTCATGATCGTCGCGGTTTTGCCCCGGGAAGAGGGAGGGGGAGAGCTCTTTGCGCGTGCTGATCGTCGATGACGATGCCCTGATCCGGGACAGCCTGAAAATGATTCTGGAAATGGAAGAGGATTTCCAGGTTGTGGGCCTCGCCGCCAACGGCGAGGAAGCCCTGGAGCTGTGCCGGAAGGAGTTGCCCGACCTGGTGCTGATGGACATCCGCATGCCGGTGATGGACGGGGTGGTGGGCACCAGGAAAATCAAGGCTCTCTATCCCCAGGTGCGGGTGGTAATCCTCACCACCTTTCGGGATGAAGAGTACATAAAAGAGGCCCTGAAAAACGGGGCCGAGGGCTATATTCTTAAGAGCCAGCCCGCCGACAGCATCGTCGAAAGCCTGCGGGCTGTGGACAAGGGGAATATCGTCCTGGAGCGGGACGTGGCCTCCAGCCTGTCGGCAATGCTGCGCGACGGCGGAAAAACCCAGTGCGCCCGGTATGCCCTGACGGAGCGGGAGATGGAGGTCTTGTCCCTGGTGGGGCAGGGCCTGTCCAACCGGGAAATAGCCGAGAAGCTTTTCCTCAGCGAGGGCACGGTGCGCAATTACGTCACCGCGCTTCTGGAAAAGTTGGGGCTGCGGGACAGAACCCAGCTGGCCATTTTCTACGTGCGCCATTTTGAATAAGGGACGGCAGGGTTTTGTTTATTTTTTTTCGCATGCCGAACTTTCTCCCGGATTTTGTGCTAAAATAGGAGCGTATTATCGGGAGGGCAGCAGATGAGGACAACCAGTCGGGACACTATTTTGCACGGAGATATTCGCAAAGCCTTATTGGCCTTGTCGTTACCGGTTATTTTGGCCAACGCCATTCAAACGCTCTACGGCGTGGCAGACATGTACTGGGTCAGCCGCCTGGCCGATGGCGACGCTGCCATCGGGGCGATAAACTTTGTCGGGCCGGTGATCAACACCGCCATGGCCTTCGGCATTGGCATGAACATTGCGGGGACCAGTCTCATCTCTCAGTTTATTGGCCTGGGCAAGTTGCGGGAGGCCAAAAAGACTGCAGGGCAGCTGGTCAGCTTTTCCCTGCTCTTTTCAGTTGCGCTGGCCGTGCTGGGGCTCCTCTTCGGGCGCCAATTGCTGGTTTTGCTGGGGGCTGAGGGCAGCATCCTGGAGTACGGCTGGACTTATCTCAGTATCATCTTTTTGGGCGGGCCGACGATGTTTGTGTTCTTTGCCTTTCAATCCATTAAGCAAGGGCAGGGCGATACCCTGACGCCCATGGTTCTGGCGGGCGCCTCGGTGTTGCTAAACATCGTCCTGGATCCCCTGTTCATGTTTACGTTCGGTATGGGGGTGGCCGGGGCCGCCTGGGCTACGGTGACGGCCAGGGCTTTGAGCACAGTGGCCGGGATGTGGCTGCTCTTCTTTACCGACAACGGCCTGCGCCTCAGCGTCAGTGACCTGCGCTTTATCCGGAAATTGATGGCCAAGATAGTCAAGGTGGGTTTGCCGGCGGGCTTTGGCCAGTCTGTCACCGGCCTGGGCTTCATGATCATGAACGTCTTTGTCCTCAGCTTTGGGGAGCACACCATTGCCGCCTTTGGTATCGGCAACCAGATCAACTCCATGATCCTCATGCCCGCCATGGGCTTTGGCTCCGCTTTGGCGGCAGTGGTGGGGCAAAACCTGGGCGCGGGGCAGGTGGACCGGGCGGCCAGGGCGGTGAAGGAGAGCATACTGCTTTCGGTGACCATGATGTCGGTGGGCGGCATTGCCATGGCTTTTGCAGCGCCGTCCATTGTGGGGGTTTTTTCCGACAATCCCGTCGTTTTGGAACAAGGTGTATTCTACCTGCGCCTCATTACCCTGTCCATTCCCCTGATGGGAATTTTCCAGTCCATAGTCGGCTGCTTCCAGGGGGCGGGGCACACCGTAATGGCCATGTTCATTACCACGGGACGACTGTGGGCCATACGGATTCCCCTGATTCTGCTCCTCAAACACTTTACTCCCCTGGCCGAGAAATCGGTATGGTTTTCCATGGTGGGCAGCAACTTCCTGACCTGCGTCGCCGGCCTCATCCTCTTTGCCATGGGCCGCTGGAAGAAGCCCATTGTGGATGAAAAGGAGGATTACCTGGGGGAACTGGATATCGCATGAGGGCTATTGCAGCCCTTCTTTTCATAGAATTACATCAGCGGCAGAAACGATTTTACCAGCTGACGCGGCAAAATTACTGCACTGTACGAGGGGGCATAATGTTATGGAGAGCATGAGCAAACGCGAAAAAATACTCCGGGGCAATATCCGCAAGGTCCTGATTTCCCTGGCTTTGCCGGTTGTTCTGGCCAACGCCATACAGACCATTTACCAGGTGGTGGATACCTACTGGGTGAGCCGCCTGGCCGACGGTGACGTTTCCGTCGCCGCCATAAACTTTGTCTGGCCCATGATTTTTGTGACCATGGCTTTTGGCATTGGCATCAATATCGCCGGGACCAGTATGATCTCGCAGTTCATCGGGTTGAACAAGGAAAGGGAAGCCACCCGGGTGGCCGGGCAACTGGTCAGTTTTTCCTTTGTGTTTTCCATTTTCCTGGGCCTGGCAGGATTGCTTATTGGCAGGCCCCTCATGTCACTGCTGGGCGCCGAGGGGCTGATTCACACCCTTGGCTGGGAATACCTGCGGGCTATTTTCCTGGGCATGCCCACCATGTTCGTCTTTTTTGCCTTTCAGTCCATCAAACAGGGCCAGGGGGATACGTTGACGCCCATGATCCTGTCCGGGGTATCAGTGGTGTTGAATGTTTTCCTGGACCCGCTGTTCATGTTCACCTTTGGCATGGGCATTGCCGGGGCTGCCTGGGCCACCGTCCTGGCCCGGGCCCTCAGCGCCGTCGCCGGCATGTACCTGCTCTTTTTTAAGCAGGACGGCCTGTCGCCCCGGCTAAGGGATTTGCTTTTCAACGGCAGGATATTGCGGGATATCGTTAAAATCGGTCTCCCCGCCGGTTTGGGCCAGTCAGTTGAAGGTATCGGTTTCATGATCCTCAGCGCCTTTGTCCTCAGCTTTGGCGAATTTACAGTGACTGCCTTTGGCATCGGCAATACCATTAACTCCCTTATCCTCATGCCCGCCATGGGGATTGGCGCTGCCCTGGCCACGGTGGTGGGCCAGAACCTGGGAGCCGACCAGCCTGACCGGGCAGCCCGGGCTGTATGGGAAAGCATCCGGCTCTCGGTATCCATGCTGGCCATAGGCGGGGTTATCATATGCATAATCGCGCCGCGCATTATTGGGATATTCTCGCAGGAACCCGTGGTGCTGGAGCAGGGTACTTACTTCCTGCGCCTGATTTCTCTGGCCATTCCCCTGATGGGGGTATTTGAGTCCTTCGTCGGTTGTTTTCAGGGCTCCGGCCATACCGTCATGGCCATGATGATGACCTCCGGCCGGCTGTGGGTGCTGAGAATCCCCATGGTGCTCCTCTTCAAGCACTTCACCTCCCTGGCCGAGAAATCGGTGTGGTATGCCATGGTCCTCAGCAACCTGCTCATCGGCATCTTCGGTCTGGTCCTCTTCCTGGGCGGCCGCTGGAAGCAGCGGGTGGTGGACGACCAGGAGGATTACCTGCGCGAAGGGTCTGTAACTTAATGGACAGGAAGCCTCCAGTGCCCTTTCCGGCACAACCGGGAGGCTATTCTGTTTCTGAATATCAGTGCTCACATTGTCCGGGAATTGTGCTAATATCTAGGCGAGGGGGTGGTATATTGCCACAAGCACTGGCAGACAAACTGGTCATTGCCATATCTTCCCGGGCCCTGTTTGACCTGGAGGAGAGCAACCGCGTTTTTGAGGAGGAGGGCCTGGAGCGCTACGCCGAGTACCAGATTGCCCACGAGGACATCCCGCTGGCGCCGGGGACGGCCTTTCCCCTTATTAGGCGCTTGCTGGCCCTGAAAGACCCCGAGACAGGCCAGGGAGCGGTGGAGGTCATCCTGGTCTCCAAAAACGACGCCAACACCGGCTTGCGGGTCTTTAACTCCATCGAACACCATAAAATCAATATTACGCGGGCGGCTTTTACCTGCGGCCGTTCTCCCTATACCTACCTTTCCGCCTTTAAAGCCGACCTCTTTCTGTCCGCCAATCCCGAGGACGTCAGCCTGGCGCTGCAACACGGGTACGCCAGCGCCACGTTGCTCACCGGGCCCGAGTATCCCGACGACGATACCGATGAAATCCGGATTGCCTTTGACGGCGACGCCGTGCTCTTCAGCGACGAGGCCGAAAGGGTGTTCAAAAGCAAGGGCCTGGAAGACTTTACCCGCCACGAGGTGGAGAAGCAGGAAATCCCCCTTTCCCCGGGGCCCTTTAAGGGATTTCTCGAAGCCCTCAACCGCCTGCAAACTGCTTACCGGGCCAGGAACATGCGTCCCATACGCACAGCTCTGGTCACCGCCCGCCAGGCGCCTTCCCATAAGCGGGCCATCAAGACCCTGCGCCATTGGGGCGTGACGGTGGATGAAGCCTTTTTCCTGGGCGGGCTGAACAAGGAGCCGATTCTGGAAAAGTTCCGTCCCCACATCTTCTTTGACGACCAGCAGACCTACTGCCTGCCGGCTTCCAGGTACGTGCCCACCGGCCATGTGCCGGCGGGAATAGCCAATGAGAAGGGTTAGTATGCTCTGATTGACCAGGGCACCCGTTTCCACGACTTCCAGCGGGCACAGCTTTAGAAAACAACACAAAAATAAACTGGCGGCTGATTCCGGGCAGCCGCCTTTCGCATGTCGACAGGAGTTCCCTTTCGAGCCGGACGGGGGACTCCGTTTTTGTGCTTCCGGTCCCTGAACAGTGGCTACGCTTCCTGGGCTTGTGCTGTTTCTCGCTGCTTATGGGGTGCCTGCTTCAGGGCAGAGACCCACAGGTCGATGAGCCTGGGGCCGTTGATGAGGTCGATGGCCAGGTCCTGGGCGTACTTTCTGGCCTGGGGCGTAAAGTCTGAGGTGGTGACCACAAAGCCGCCCTTGGCGCCTTGCTTGAGCATTTGTGAATGGAGGACGGCCACAGGCTCAAAGTCGATGGGCTGCTGTTGGGGGCAGCATATGGCCCGGCCCAGGAGCAGGTCCTGGCCTCTCCAGAACTGAATGTCCACGCCCGTCAGGGCGTTGGCCATTGTAACCGATGTCTTGCCGCCGTACTTCATGCGCAGCAGCCGTGCCACAAACCGGGCAAAGTCCAGGGCGGGATCGGCCTCGTCTTCGGCCCCGAAGCGGGGCACCAGTCCTTGCAACAATGTTTTCTTCATTTCGCCGTTGCAGTTTACCAGGTCGGCAATAACGGAATTGAGCTGGCGCGTCTTGTCCCGGTACTCCTTCACCCAGTACAAGCCGAACCCCAGCACCGCCAGGAAGGCGAAAAAGGTGAGAAAGCGCAAGAATTCCATTTTATCACCTGCCTTATGCCCATTCTTCCCCGCATATATGGGATTATTCAGCATCTTTTCCCGGATGCTAATTTCTTGTATCCCGAACAAAATTACCGGATTTGTGGTAGAATAGGAAAGCAGGATAGGAGGACTGAGCATGAAGACGACGAAACGGGAGTTGATTCTCAAGGGCAATGTGCGCCGGGTTCTGCTTAAGCTGGCTTTGCCGGTAATGCTGGCCAATGCCATGCAAACCATCTACGGCGTGGTGGACATGTTCTGGGTCAGCCGGCTGGCCGACGGCGACACCGCCATGGCGGCGGTTAATTTTGTCGGTCCCATGATTCATGCCGCCATGGCCTTTGGTATCGGCATGAGCATTGCCGGGACAAGCCTCATTTCCCAGTTCATTGGCCTGGCCAAAGAGCGGGAGGCCAGGCGGACCGCCGGCCAGCTAATCGCATTTTCCTTTTTCTTTTCCCTGCTGTTGGCCCTGGCAGGTTGGCTTTTGGGCCGGCAACTGCTGGTGCTTTTGGGGGCCGAAGGTTTAATCCTCGAGCACGGCTGGACCTACCTTAGCGTAATTTTTGGGGGCGCCCCAGCCATGTTTGTGTTTTTTGCCTTTCAATCCATAAAACAGGGCCAGGGCGATACTTTTACCCCGATGTTATTGGCAGGCGCCTCGGTGGTGCTGAACATGGTCCTGGACCCGCTGCTCATGTTCACCTTTGGCATGGGGGTAGCCGGCGCCGCCTGGGCGACTGTGGCGGCCAGGGCTTTGAGCACCTTTGCCGGTCTGTACATTTTGTTTTTTACCGACCGCGGCTTGCGCCTGAGCATCAGTGATTTGCGGTTTGCCCCCAAAATCCTCTTGAAGATAATCAAGGTGGGCATGCCGGCCGGCTTCGGGCAATCCATCACTGGTCTCGGCTTTATGATTATGAACGCCTTTGTCCTCAGCTTTGGCGAGCACACCATCGCCGCCTTCGGCATCGGCAACCGCATCAACTCCATGATTCTCATGCCTGCCATGGGTATAGGTTCTGCCCTGGCGGCGGTGGTGGGCCAGAATCTGGGCGCCGGCCAGACCCGGCGGGCGGTCAGGGCGGTGGCAGAGAGCATACTGCTGTCGGTGGGGATAATGTCCGTCGGCGGCATTGTCATGTATTTTGCGGCCCCGTCCATTGTGGGCATTTTCTCCAAGCACCCTGATATCCTGAGCCAGGGGGTTTACTACCTGCGCCTCATCACCCTGTCCATCCCGCTGATGGGAATATTCCAATCTTTTGTCGGTTGCTTCCAGGGGTCGGGACATACCGTCATGGCCATGTTCGTAACTACGGGCAGGCTGTGGGGCCTGAGAATCCCCTTGGTGCTGTTGCTCAAGAATTTTACCTCCCTGGCGGAGAAGTCGGTGTGGTTTGCCATGGTGGGCAGCAATTTTCTCATTTGCATTGCCGGGTTGATTCTCTTCCTCATTGGGCGCTGGAAAGTGCCTGTGGTCGATGAAAAAGAAGATTACCTGGGCGACCTGGAAGTGGCATAATAAAATCCCGCGTGCGCGGGATTTATTTTTACTTGCTTTCTATCTCCAGCACCGTGCCCAGGAAGAGGGGCAGTTTGGAGCTGTTGTCGATGATGGCGTAGACAAAGGGCCGATTCAGGGTGACTGTCCTGGTTTCGATATACGCTTCGTCCCGCATTTCCACCTTGGTGACGGCGCCGGCTTTGGTTCCCCGTTCGTCCACGGCGATATATGTCTTATGCAGCACTTCGCCGATGAAGATATTGCCCCGGGAAGACCGGCCCAGGCGGCTGAAATCAGCCTGGGCGGCCGAAAAGGCGGCAGGCATTCCCATCTCTTTGAGGCAGTCATTCAGCTCTACGGTATAAGCGCAGCTGAATTTGGGCATGTTGGCGTTAACCGCGATTTCCCGGGCCTCGTTGATTATGCGCAAAAAATTCTCGCCGCTGAGTCCGGCCAGGTAGTCGCGCACTTCAATACCTTCATTGGGCAGCAGGGCGACGAAGCTGTACTTGTCGCCGGCGTAGGGCTTGATGAACCCGGTGGCTTTGCCGTCGTCGAGGTACCAGGTTTCTTCGGAGAACATGAATTCCGCGGCCTGCCTGCTGCCGTCGGCGGCTGTAAATTCACCCTGATAAATGCTGTTTTTGCTGTATATTTCCTTCCATTCGGCGTCAAAGACCATGGCGTTGAGCAAGTACATGACGGCATCGTCGCGGATTTCGTCCAGTATTTTGTCGATCAAACCGTCGGTATTGGCCTTGACCCAGTTGTTGATGTCTTTTAAGGTTCGCTGGTCAAAGGGAGCCTTGTAGGCCGCCGCCCCGTAATAGTCGGCATTGGTTTGCAGAAAGTCCCGCTCTACCTGCAGGCGGTCTTCGTCGTCCCGGAACCAGATGGAGTTGGCGATGGACATTTTGGCTTTCTGCTCGCTGGGCAGGCTGATTTCATAAGCGTACAGATATTCATTGAGTTCATCCAGGGGGATGTCCCCGCCCAATACCGCCTCCATCTCCGACAGGGTTGCGGCGTTTGCCCCGTTGGCGGTCATGGCCAGGGCCAGCAACACCGAGAGGGGAGAGACCAGGGAGCTTTGCCCGGGGTCGGCGGATTTCCGAAACAGCCGCAGGGAAAATTCGGCGACGTTGCCGATAAACCGGGCGTCGGCAGGCCGGCCTTCAACTTTTTGGGCAGTGATGTCCAGCATGAGGTCGGCGGCCCGGACCCGGTCGGTGCAGGCGGCAAGGTTTGTCGCTGCGGCGGTGAGCAATAACAGGCAGAGCGCAGAGGACAGCAAGGCTCTGCGGCTTTTCATTTGGCAACACCTTTCCTTTACGGATTTAAATGCGGACGGCGGGTTGTCGGCAGGATGCTGCTCAGTTGGACAACTTTACCACCGCGCCCATGAAAATTGGCAGGCTGGTGCCGTTGTCGATGATGGCGAAGATAAAGGGCCGGTTGAGGATGACGGTTTTTGTCTCCACCGGCGCCGAGGTGACCTTGATTTCCACCTTGGTCACGGCGCCGGCCTTGGTGCCCAGTTCATCCACGGCGATAAAGGCTTTGTGCAGCACTTCGCCGATGTATAAGCTGCCCTGGGCGGCATGGGCCAGGCGGCTGAAATCGGCTTCTTCCCGGGAAAAGGCCAGGGGCATGCCCATGGTTTTGAGGATTTCAGTCATTTCGAGGGTGTACTCGCAGCTGAATTTGGGCATGGCGGCTTTGACGGTGGTGGGGGAGGCGTTGCGGATTGCGCTGACAAAGCGTTGCCCGTCGAGGCCGGCAAGGTAATCGCGGACGGAGAGGCCCTCGTTGGGCAACAAGGCGACGAAGCTGTACTTGCCGCCGGCATAGGGTTTAATAAAACCCGTGGCCATGCCGTCGTCGATGTACTTGCCTTCTTCCGAGCGCATGAAGTCGGCCTGTTGTCTGGTGCCGTCGGCGGCGGTGAACTCGTCCCGGTAAATGTCGAGCTTGTTGTACACCTTTTGCCAGCGGGAGTCAAAGACCATGGCATTGATGAGGTACATGACGGCATCGGCGGGAATGTCGTCGATAATTTTTTCAATGATGCTGTCGGTGTTGTCTTCCACCCAGTGGTTGATGTCCCTGACGGTTTGGAGATCGAAAGCGGCCTTGTAGGCCGAAGCCCGGTAATAATCGGCGTTGGTCTGCAGAAAGTCCTGCGCCACTTGCAGGCTGCTGTCGTCCCGGAACCAGATGGAATTGGCAATGCGGAGTTTGGAGTCCTTGGCGCTGGTCAGGCTTTGCACATAGCTGAACAGGTATTGGTTGAGCTCGGCCAGAGGAATATCCCGGCCCAGCACCGTTTCCATTTGGGCCAGGGTTGCGCCGGCTGCCCCGTTGGCGGTCATGGCCAGGGCCAGCAGGACCGAAGTGGGGGAGACCAGGGAATTGCCGTCGTCGGCGAGGCTATGGCGAAACAGGTCCAGGGCGAAGCCGGCGGTGTTTTCAATAAACCTGGCGTCGGCTTCTTTGCCTTGAACCGGACCGGGAACGATGTCTGCCATGAGATCGGCGGCCCGAATCCTGCCGATACATGCCGTGCCGTTGGTCAGAATCATGGCAATCCAGGCGCAGAGCAGGAGGAGTGAGCGGCGTTTGCGTTTTTCCATATAGCCTTTTCATCCCTTCCGGATTAGGATTAGCTGTTTACTTATATGATTCGGAAAAAGCGCATCTGGTTCGGTGTGTTTTCCCCGCAGCACCCCTCCGGTTCTATTTCCCTACCGGGAGAATATCTGGTAATATGGGGATGCAGCGGCGCCTGCCGCGAAAATCAGGAAAAGGGAGAGGATGGCATGCTGGAAATTCGGGGCAAGTACAATACCGCCATCGTCTTTGCCGACAATATCGAAGAAAGCGCCGCCCGGCAGATTAAGGAATTATGCGACCAGGAGTTTGTCCGGGGGAGCAAGATCAGGATAATGCCCGACGTCCATACCGGCGCCGGGTGCACCATCGGCACAACCATGACCGTAACCGACAAGGTGGTCCCCAACCTGGTAGGGGTGGATATAGGCTGCGGGCTGGAAGTGGCCCGGTTGGCCCGGGACAGCCTGGTTCTGGCCAGGCTGGACAAACTGATCCGGGAGCGAATCCCCAGCGGTTTTGCCGTGCGCAAGCGGGAACACCCCTTTAATGAAGAGATCGACCTCGATCAATTGCGGTGCCGGGACCACGTCGACCTCGACCGTGCCCGGCTCAGCATCGGCACCCTGGGGGGCGGCAACCACTTCATTGAAGTTAACAAGGACAGTCAGGGCAAACTCTACCTGGTCATTCACTCCGGCAGCCGCCACCTGGGCCTGGAAGTGGCCAATTACTATCAGCGGGAAGCTTACCGGCAACTGCTGGAGCAGGCGGGTCCGTCTCTGGGCGAGCACTTGTCAGGGAAACAGCGCAAGAAGCTGCAAAAGCAGGCTGTGGGCATTCCCAGGGCACTGGCCTATACCAGCGGCCGGCTCTTTGCGGACTACATTCACGACATGAAAATTATCCAGCGCTTTGCTGCTCTGAACCGCCGGGCAATGGTTTGGGAAATTCTCCGCGGCATGGACCTGGAAGTGACTGAGCAGTTTACCACCATCCACAATTACATCGATACAGACCGCATGATTTTGCGCAAGGGCGCCGTTTCCGCGCAAAGGGGAGAAAAGCTCATTATCCCCATCAACATGCGGGATGGCAGCCTCATTTGTATCGGCAAGGGCAATCCCGACTGGAATTATTCCGCTCCCCACGGCGCCGGGCGCCTCATGAGCAGGACCGAGGCCCGCCGTTCTTTGTCCCTCAGCCAGTACCGGGAGCTCATGGAGGGGATATACACCACATCGGTGAACAAAAACACTCTGGACGAGTGCCCCCTGGTCTACAAGCCCATGGCTGAGATTATCGAGAACGTGCAGGACACCGTGGAGATTTTGGAGATCATCCGGCCCGTCTATAATTTTAAGGATGCGGGATGAAGTCAATAGGATGCGGGACGGTGAGCGGGAAACGGAGATTGGCGAGTTTTTCCGGAGCTTGCCACTGCGGGCAAATTTGGCGGTGGGGCCAACGGGCTCTGAACGCACCGACAGACAGTGGCCAGCAAGGGTTATCATCCGGGATAACCCTTATTTGCTAAAGCAGCCGGCGCGGTGAAGAAGCGGTTTGACAGGCGCGGGAGGGGAAGGCTGTGAAACGGTATCCGGCATACAGCAACTATAAAGACTCCGGGATTCCCTGGGTTGGGCCTATACCGCAACACTGGGGAAAAGCCAGGCTGAAGGCGCTTTTCGCCTTTGTCAAGGGCAGGAACGCCAGTCTGTACACCAGGGAATTTATCGGGGAAAACCCCGGGGGATACCCGGTATACAGCGGTCAGACGGCAGATCGGGGCGTTATGGGCAAAGTGAACAGGTACGAGTACGACATCCCCAGCGGCATATTTGTGACCACTGTAGGCGCAAAGGCTATGACGCCGATGTACATCGGCGGCAAATTCTGCCTGTCGCAAAATTGCCTGTTGCTGGTCAGCCGCGGCCAGGTTTACGACAAGTACTACTATTACTACCTGCTTCCCATGTTTCACTTCGAAAGGGCAAATATCCCGGACCACATGCAGCCTTCGTTGCGCATTTCAGATCTCAACCGGTACACTGTTTTGGTGCCGCCGCTGCGGGAACAGAGGGCAATTGCCCAATTCCTGGACAAAAAAACCGAGGCTGTCGACGCCCTCATTGCCGCCAAGGCCCGGCTGGACGAGCTTTGGGCCCAGTACCGGCAGGCCGTCGTCTGCCGCGGGGTAACCCAGGGCTTTGCAGGCGGGGGTCACCTGAAAGGCTCTCCAACGGAGTGGCCGGGGGAGATTCCTGCCCATTGGCAGGTGAAGAAACTGGCCCATTTGCTTGTCAGAAACGAGGGCGGGACGTGGGGTGAAGAGGATCCGGAGGGGGTGGGGACGATAGTCCTGCGTTCAACCGAGATTTCCCCTGACGGGTGCTGGCAGATAACCGACCCTGCCCGGTGCAGGCTGGAGTCCGGGGAATACCGGCGCTGTTTGTTGCGGGCAGGCGATTTGCTCGTCACCAAGTCCAGCGGCAGCGCCCGGCACATCGGCAAGGCTGCCCTGGTGGACAAAGAGGTGGCCGCCATGAACTGCGCCTTCTCCAACTTCATGCAACGGCTGAGGTTGACAAGCGGAGTCCACCCCAAGTACATATTCTACTGGCTTAACAGCGGCCCCGGCCGCAGCCAGTTGCGCTGCCTGGCATCGGCCTCCACTGGTCTGAAAAACCTCAGCGGCGCCGTCATCGCCGCAATAAAAGTTCCCCTGCCGCCGCTGGAAGAACAGCATGCCATTGTCCGCCGTCTCGACCGGGAGACGGCCAGGATAGACGCCCTCCGTGCAAAAATCCAGGCCGGTCTGGAGCGCCTGGAGCACTATCGCCTGTCGGCCATCGCCGAAGCAGTGACGGGCAAGACAGATGTCCGCACCGCCGGGACCGCGCTGTGATTCCATCAGCTGAAACGCGCTGCGGGGAGAAATCCATGGGCTGTGTGTCCGCGGCTGGCAGGAGTCTGACCTGGCCGTGGGGAATATATTGGTAAGTGTTGTCTGGGGGGATGCTTTTGAAACGGCTTTATTGTATCATTTTGGTTTTCCTGGTGTTGCCCGTTCCGACGGGCTGCCGGCGGGAGGAGCCCCTGCCGTACATAATGCCGGTGACCCTGGAACGCAACGGCATTAGCATTACCGTCGATCCCCGGGTGGAATTGATGTCCATCGTGCAGTATCTCAGCACGCAAAGCGAGTTTATCACCATTGCGAATTTTTCTTACCGGGACAGGGTGGATGCCCATTATGCGGCATTTTTCGATCATCCGGCGGTGCAAATGTACGAGGAAATGAGGCGGACGGGTTTTGGATTCAGTTCTCCGGCCAATTTTGCCCTGTCCTTGAACGAAAGCATGCGCTGGGATGACGATGCCGAACTCAGCCGACATGTTTTGGCCGGCGCCGGCGGCAAGGAAAAGCTCAGGAAATTTGCTGAAGTGCTGCGCGACTTTTTCCGGGACAGCGACTTCCACCTTTTCTATGCCGCCAATGAAGATTTTTACCGGGACAACGTTTACCGGGTAGCTGCGTTGCTGGAAGACGGAGATTATGTGGCCGAACTCCAGGACTACTTCGGGATGGAATACGAATCTTTCACCGTCCTGCCTGTTCCCCTGTACGGAGGAGGGGGAGGTTTTGGATCCCATGTCGAGCGCGGAGGCAATATAGAAGCCTATTGCATCCTCCTCGCCTTTGACGATGCCGAGATGCAGGACGACGTGCCCGTGTACGGAGACAAGGCCACGTTCCGGTTGATTTTGCGGCACGAGTTCAGTCATAGCTTTGTCAACCGCGTCACCGACCTTTTCCATGACGAAGTCATGCAGTACGAATACTTGCTGGAACCCATTCGGAGAGAAATGGAAGAACTGCAATACGGATCCTGGGTGTCCTGCCTCAACGAGCACATTGTCCGGGCAGTTACCGTCCGGCTGGCTTATGCCGACAGCCCCCAGGAGGGAAGCAGGGCGTTAAGGCGCGAGTTGGACTCCGGTTTTATTTACACCGAGGTGCTCACCGACGCCCTGAAAGAATACGAGCGCAACAGGGACCAATACCCGGATTTCATCAGCTTTTATCCCGTTCTTTTGGAAGCGCTGGCAACTGCAAGACCATAGACGAGGAAATTGCCTCCCCGGAAAGGAATCTTTCCAGGGAGTTTTTTTACCTTTCCGCCGCCGCCGGCATTTTGGGCAAATTCGGCGCAACAGGGCGGTTCCTCCGGGAGCCGCCTTTTTGTCCGCCATGCCCGGAAAAAAGCGGCGCGCATTGAACCGCCGGGGCAATCCGGGAGTCATATATAAGTAAAGAGAGGCAACAGAAGAATCGACACCTTTTACCTTTACAATTTCCTGAAACCGTTATATATTACCTAGGAAAGGGGGCAGTTTACATGAAACTGTTTGCCTGGCTCGACCGTCGGCCGGCGCTCCAGTGCGCCAGCCTGGCACTAATCCTGAATTTAATCGTGGAAAGCCTGAGCCGCCACTCTTTGTTGGCCGGTCTGGGTTTTCTGGTTACAGAACCGGTGGTGTTCTTATATAATTCGGCCATAATAATGCTTACCCTGTCCCTGGCTCCGGCAGTCAAGCGCCGGTATTTTGCCCTGGGCATCATCTCGATGCTGTGGCTTGCCCTGGGGGTTACCAACTGCATCCTCCTGTCCCTGCGCACCACGCCCTTTGGAATTATCGACATTCAGCTGTTGGAGTCGGTGAGCAATGTCATCGCCATGTACATCAATTTCCGCGAGGCGATACTGATTGCCGTCGGGACAATTGTGGTGGGAACGGGATTGGTATATGCCTGGATTAAAACGCCCAAACGCAAGCCCAGCCTCGTCACTGCAGTGACAATGCTGGTTGCCGTGGTCATCTTTCTCGCCGTTTCTACCTCTTTTCTCATCAAGGCGGAAGCGATTTCGTCCCAGTTTGGCAACCTGGCTGATGCATACAGGGATTACGGCTTTGCGTATTGCTTTTCTTTGGGACTGGTGGACCGGGGCATCAGCAAGCCCGAGTACTATTCCCCGGAAGTCATTGCCGGCATACTGGACGAGCTGGCTCCCCATGACGTCACAGTTCCCCAGCGCAAGCCCAATATCATAATGGTGCAGCTGGAATCCTTCTTTGACGTCAACTACCTGAAAAATTTGCGGTTTTCCGAGAACCCCGTTCCGGTTTTTTCCAGACTCAAGGAAGAGTATCCCCATGGCTTTTTGCGGGTTCCCTCCCTGGGCGCCGGCACCGCCAACACTGAGTTTGAAATTTTATCGGGCTTGAGCCTCGCTTACTTTGGCGCGGGAGAATACCCGTACAAGACCGTCTTGCGGGAGAATACCACCCCCAGCATTCCCTTTGATTTAAAGGAACTGGGTTATACCTGCCATGCCATCCACAACCATACCGGCACTTTCTACGGCAGGCATATTGTCTTTGCCAATTTGGGTTTTGACACCTTTACTTCCCGGGAATACATGAATGATGTAGAGTTCACCCCAGTGGGCTGGGCCAAGGACAAGGTTTTGACCGGGGAAATCATGAAGGCGCTGAAACATACTCCGGGGGCCGATTTCGTGTTTGCCATTTCTGTCCAGGCTCACGGCAGATTTCCCTCCGAGGCGCTGGATCCCAACCAGAGGATCACCGTCGAAGGCCTGGAAAGCGAAAAGGAAAAGAACGCCTTTGAGTATTTTGTCAACCAAATTTATGAAACCGACGCCTTCATCGGCGCACTGCTCGACGAACTCGCCGTCTGGGACGAGCCCGTGATTTTGGTTTTGTACGGCGACCACCTGCCCAGCCTGGACATTGCCGAGGAGGATTTGCGCAAAGGCGGGCTGTTTGACATGGAATATGTGCTTTGGAGCAATTTCCCTCTGGAGGCCGGTTACCAGGATTTGCATGCATATCAGTTGGGGGCCTATGTTCTGGAGCAGGCGGGCATCAGCACCGGCATATTGACCAAGCTCCACCAGACCTGGCGACACCGGGACGATTACCAAACTGCCCTGGAAATGCTGGCCTACGATATGGTGTGCGGGGAACAGTACGCCTTTGGCGGCGAGAGCCCTTATGTCTCCTCCCAGCTGCGCATGGGCATAACGGAAATCGTCATCACCGACGTCAGGCGGACCAGTGACACGGTCTATGTGGTGGGCGACGGTTTTACCCCGTGGAGTCAGGTTTACTGCGACGGCAAAGCTGTGGAGACAACCTTCATTAACCCCAGGATTTTGAAGGTTGCCGCCGAAGATGTGGAACCCGGCGCCAGCCTGGCCGTCGCCCAGGTCATTGGCCGGGATGTGCTCAGCACTACAATTCCTGTAAAAGCTCCATAATAAATAAAAGCAGGGCTGTCGCAAGGCGGGCGACAGCCCTTTATCCTTTTTGACTTATTGCCCCGGCGATGCAGATTGCGATCCAGGGCGCCCAAATTTGTGCAACAGCGTGCAGCGCGCGGGGGCGCCTTTCTTTATCGGCAGCCATGGTGTACAATTAGAGTAAATTCGGACGGGGGTGGTCAGAAGTGACATTGAAGAGAGCACTGACAATAGCCGGATCTGATTCCAGCGGCGGCGCCGGTATTGCCGCCGACCTGACGACTTTTCACGAATTCGGCATCTATGGGATGTCGGCGATAACCACCATCGTCAGCATGGATTCGGCCTGGAACCACCATGTCTTTGCCGTGCCCATGGACGTGGTGGAGGCCCAAATCGATACCATTTTGCAAGGGGTCGGCGCCATAAGCGCAGTCAAGACGGGCATGCTGGGCTCAAGCGCGATGATCGAAATGGTGGCCAGGAAGCTCAGGGAATACAAGGTGTGCAACCTGGTAGTGGACCCGGTCATGGTGTGCAAGGGCACAGACGAGCCGCTCCATCCTGAGCATACCGTCAGCTATCGGGAGGAATTGGTGCCCCTGGCTACAGTGGTTACGCCCAACTTGTTTGAAGCGGCTCAGCTCAGCGGCATGAAATCCATCTCCACCCTGGAAGAGGTTAAGGAGGCCGCCCGCAGAATTAAAGCCCTTGGCCCCCAATACGTCTGGATTACCGGGGGCGGCGCCATCGGGGATAAAACCGCCGTGGATGTCCTCTATGACGGCAAAGACTTCCACATCCTGGGGGCGGAAAAATTCGATACCGCCCATACCCACGGTGCCGGGTGCACATCTTCGGCCGCCATTTGCGCGGGTTTGGCCCTGGGCCGGGATGTGCTGACAGCGGTGAAAGATGCCAAGCGCTTTGTTACCAATGCAATCCGGGAATCTTTTCCCCTTAACAATTTTGTCGGTCCCGTCAACCGGTATGCCAATCGTCGGGAGCAGTTTTAGCGGGTAGGCGGAGGAAGATGCTCCGTCTTCTTCTTCGCAGTAAAGTTTTAGCTTGACAAATAAATTGCCAAGCTTTAGGATTATTGTAAGCTTTTCTGCAGGGAAGGGTTTATTACAGGGAATTGGAGCAAAATTCACCAGGGGGTGATAGGATGGCAGTGAAAATCATAACAGACAGCGCATGCGACTTGCCGCAAGATCTGATCCGGGAATACGATATCGAAGTAGTTCCCCTGTTGGTCGTGATGGACGGCAAGGAATATGCCGACGGCCAGGACATCAGCCCGGAGCATGTCTATTCGGCCATTCGCGCCGGTAAGGTGCTCACGACAAATCAGGCGCCTGCCCACTTTTTTCGCCGGGTGTTTACCGAGTGTGTCGCCAGGGGTATGAGTTGTATTTACATAGCCTTTTCCTCAAAATTATCGGGGACATGTCATACCGGCATGATGGTGGCCCGCCAGGTGCGGGAGGAAACCCAGGGCGATATCGAGGTTGTGGACACGCTTTGCGGTTCCCTGGGCCAGGGTTTGCTGGTTTTGGAGGCCGCAAAAATGGCCAAAGCAGGCGCCGGCAAAGAGCAGATTGTCGCACGGGTGCAGGAGCTGGCCCGGCACATGGAGCACATTTTTACCGTCGACGACCTGGATTACCTGCGTCGGGGCGGCCGCATCGGCCGGGCCAGTGCTTATGTGGGCAACTTGCTCAATATCAAACCCTTGTTGCACGTCAAAGAGGGTTTGATGATTCCCATTGAAAAAGTGCGGGGCAAAAAGAAGGCGATTAAGCGGCTGGTGGAGCTGGTGGAGGAACGGTGCAGCAATTTTCGCCAGACCATCGGCATTGCCCATGCCGATGACGTCACTGCTGCCCAGTACTTGAAAGAGCTGCTGCAAACCAAGTTTGGCTGCAAGGACATTATCGTCAACGTCGTCGGCAGCGTGCTGGGCTGTCATATTGGCCTGGGCGGAGTTGCGGTCTTTTTCCTCAACAAGGCCCTGGCGGCTACTTAATACTCTTGCGGAGGTGTTTCCATGTCAATGCAGGAAGTCAGGATCATCCGGCAGGCGCTGCTGAACGAACAAGAGGCCATTGATTTTTATCAGATGGCTGCTCAGCAGGCCAAATCTGCCGAGGCCCGCGACGCCTTTAACCAGCTGGCGGCGGAAGAAAAGAAGCATGTGGAATGGTTGTTGGCCCTGTACCGGAGCATTCGCGACAACAATTTGGACGCTTTCGACGCCACTGCTTTTGAGGAGCCCGCGGCGCCGGTCCAGTACGACTGGGCCGCCGTGGGACGCGAAAGCGGTTCACTGGCGGTATCGGTTTTTGGCATCGGCATCAACCTGGAAAAGGCTGCCATAGATTTTTACACCCGGGCGGCCCTTGAGACCGATTTGCCTGCCGCCAAAGCGCTGTATGAGGTCCTCGTGCGCTGGGAGTACCAGCATCTGGAGCAGTTCCAGCAGGAGTACGACGCCCTGCGCGAGGAATGGTGGGACAAGCAAGGGTTTACCCCCTCTTAAAAGCGGAGAAGCCCTGTGCGTCAAGCGCACAGGGCTTTCTCTCTGGCCCTGTCCGGGGGCCGCGGGCGGGGTTGACGGGCAGTGCCAAAATCCATATACTTTAGTCAATTGTATCGGCCTGCCAGCAGCCTGGGGGGCAGTTAATTGGAGGTAAGGCAAGGATGAACGTGCTTTTGAGATATTTCCGGCCCTTCTGGCCGACCGCCCTATTGGTCATTCTCCTGGTTTTGATGCAATCTTTTTCCCAGCTGTTTTTGCCGACGCTGATGGCAGATATTGTGGACAAAGGGATAGCCGTCGGAGACATCGGCTTCATCATGCGGTCGGGCGTCCTCATGCTGCTGGTGGCGGCGCTGGGGGTTGCATGCGCCGTGGCCGCCAGTTACTTTTCGGCCCGGACGGGGACAGGTTACGGGCGCAACCTGCGCCGGGCCGTCTTTGCCCGCATCCTCAGCTTTTCTTTGCAGGAATACGACCGCTTTGGCGCCGCCTCGCTGATTACCAGGACCACCAACGATGTTACTCAGGTGCAAATGATGGTCATGGGGGCCCTGCGCATGGCGGCAATGGCGCCTTTGATGATGATTGGCAGCGTAATCATGGCGGTGTCCAGGGACGTCCACCTGTCCCGGATGATTCTGTTTTTGGTCCCCGTTCTGGCGGCGGCAGTCATCGCCCTGGCCCGTATAGGCGTCCCCCTGTTCAAGGCTATTCAGGAAAAATTGGACCGCCTCAACCTGGTGTTGCGGGAAAACCTTACGGGGATCCGCGTCATACGCGCCTTTAACCGGGATGAGTATGAAAGCCGGCGGTTTGATGCTGCCAACCTGGACTTGACCCGGACTGCAGTGCTGGTCAATCGCCTGATGGCCGCCGCCATGCCGGGCATGATGGCGCTGATTAACCTGGCCGCGGTGGCGGCGGTGTGGTTTGGCGGGCGCCGGGTGGCAGAGGGCACCTTGCAGGTGGGCAGTCTCATGGCCTTTCTGCAGTACTTAATGCAGATTTTGTTTTCGCTGATGATGGTTTCCATGATGTTTGTCATGTTGCCCCGGGCCATGGCCTCGGTTAACAGGATTAGGGCCGTGCTGGAGACAGAGCCGGGCATTGCTGACCCTCCGGAAGAGGAGGCGCAGGTCCCGGCGTCTGCGGAGCGGGCGCTTGTCGAGTTCAGGAACGTGACTTTCAGGTACCCGGGGGCAGAAGTGCCGGTGTTGCGCGACGTTTCCTTTTGCACCCGCGCCGGTGAAGTGACCGCCATTATCGGAGGGACAGGTGCGGGCAAATCCACCCTGGTAAATCTCCTCCTGCGCTTTTACGACGTGGACAGCGGCAGCATTCTGGTCAACGGCGTGGATATCCGCCGCCTGCCCCAGGAGGTTCTGCGCAAAAAAATTGGCTACGTGCCCCAACAGGCCCTGCTCTTTTCCGGCAGCGTCGCCGACAACATCCGCTGCGGCAAAGAAGATGCCGGCGATGAGGAAGTGCGCCGGGCCGCCGAGGTGGCCCAGGCCCTGGACTTCATTATGGCCATGTCCCGGGGCTTTGATTCTGAAGTTGCTCAGGGAGGAGTGAATTTGTCCGGCGGCCAGAAGCAGCGTTTGGCCATTGCCCGGGCCCTGGTGCGGCGGCCCGAAATCTACATCTTTGACGACAGTTTCTCTGCCCTGGATTTTCGCACCGATGCCCGCTTGCGCCGGGCCTTGCGGGAAGAGGTTTCCGACGCAGTAATCCTCATAGTGGCCCAGCGCGTCAGCACCGTCATGGACGCCCAGCGCATCGTTGTCCTGGATGCAGGAAAAGTGGCGGGGATAGGCACTCATAAGGAGTTGCTGGAAAGCTGTCCGGTCTACCGCGAGATCGTCTATTCCCAGTTGTCTGAGGAGGAAATTGTATGAGGGAAGAAAGAAGAGACCGCCAGCAGGGGGCCAGGGTTCGCGGCGGCATGGGCGGCCCCATGCGCGGCCTGGCGCTGAACGAAAAAGCCCGGGACGCCCGCGGCACTTTCCGGCGACTGAGAGGGTACCTTCGGCCCCACCTGGGCCAACTGGCGCTGGTTTTTGTCCTGGCTGTCCTGAGCGCCTCCTTTGGCATCCTCAGCCCCAAAGTCCTGGGGCTGGCAACAACCGAGCTGTTTACAGGTTCCCGGTCCGGCGCCGGCATAGATTTTGCCTATATCGGCAAGGTCTTGCTGCTTTTGAGCGGCCTCTATATTCTCAATGCTCTCTTTGCTTTTGGGCAGCAGTTTGTCATGGCTGGGGTAGCCCAACGGACAGTTTACGAACTGCGCCGGGAGATCAAGGAAAAACTGAGCAAATTACCTTTGAGTTATTATGATTCCCGCACCCACGGGGAGGTTCTCAGCCGGGTCACCAACGACGTCGATGTTATCAGCAGCACGTTGCAGCAAAGTGTGACCCAGCTCATTACTGCTGCCGTCACCATTGTAGGCACAGTGGTGATGATGCTGACCATCAGCCCCTTGCTTACCCTGGTTACCCTGCTGGTCCTTCCGGCGGCTTCCTGGCTCACCGGGCAGATTGCCAGGCGCTCGCGCAAGTACTTTTCCGGTCAGCAGAAGTACCTGGGCGAGCTCAACGGCCACGTGGAGGAAATGCTGACGGGCCACAAGATAGTCAAGGCTTACGGCCGGGAAGAGCATTCCCTGCGCCAGTTTGACGCCATCAATGCAGAACTGTACAGCACGGCCTGGAAAGCCCAGTTCGTTTCCGGCCTGATCATGCCGGTGATGAACTTGCTCAACAACATCGGTTTTATTGTCATCTGCGCAGCGGGCGGAGTCCTGGTGTTCCGGGGGCGCATGGCTATTGGAGACTTGCAGGCAATGATCCAGTATTCGCGCCGGTATACTCAGCCCATTACGCAAACTGCCAGCATTGCCAACATCATCCAGTCCGCCCTGGCTGCCGCCGAAAGGGTTTTCGAAGTGCTGGATGAAGAAGAGGAGCCCGCGGACAAACCGGGAGCCAGGGTGCTGACGGCGCCCCGGGGCAACGTGCGCATTGAGGGCGTGCGTTTTGGCTACAAAGAAGGCGAATTGGTCTACGAAGACCTCAACATAGAGGTGCGCCAGGGCCAGACAGTGGCCATAGTGGGACCCACCGGCGCCGGCAAGACAACTCTGGTCAATCTGCTCATGCGCTTTTACGACGTGCAGGCCGGGAGTATAAAGGTGGACGGGGTGGATATCCGGGATCTGCCCCGGAGGAATTTGCGCTCCATTTTCGGCATGGTGCTCCAGGATACCTGGCTGTTCAAGGGCACCATACGGGACAACATCGCCTATGGACGTTTGGATGCCAGCGAGGCCGAAATCGTCCGGGCGGCGGAGGCGGCCCATGCCGACCGCTTTATTCGCACCTTGCCCCAGGGCTACGACACCGTCCTCAATGAGGAGGCCTCCAACATTTCCCAGGGGCAGAAACAGCTCCTCACCATCGCCCGGGCCATCCTGGCTGACCCCGCCATCCTCATCCTGGATGAGGCCACCAGCAACGTTGATACCCGCACCGAAATCCTCATTCAACAGGCGATGGAAAAATTAATGCAGGGCCGGACCAGCTTTGTCATTGCTCATCGCCTTTCCACCATTCGCAACGCCGATTTGATCCTGGTCATGAATGAGGGCAGGATTGTCGAGCAGGGGACCCATGCAGAGCTCCTGGCCAAAAAAGGATTCTATGCCGATTTATATACCAGCCAGTTCGCCGCTTCCCGCCAGCCCGAGGCGGGATGATGCCCCGATGCCGGGGCTGTTTTTTTGGGCACTTGGGGCCGGCAGGCAGGAATTTTAATTAGCATCCCGAAATACTCATATAATGTATGAAATTGGAGGGATGCACATGGAAAGGCTGAAGCTGGACGACTTTACCCGGTACACCTTTTTGTCGGGGGTGGAGTATAACCCCTCAGGCAGCCGTGCCTGTTTTGTCGTTCACAAAGCGGATATGGAGGAAAACGGGTACAGCTCCAACCTCTGGCTGTACGATGTTGGCACCGGCGACATCGGGCAGCTCACCGCCTTTGACAAGGAGAAGGGCTTTATCTGGCTGGACGATGACACTGTTCTCTTTCCCGGGATGCGCAAGCCCAAGGACAGGGAAAAAGCCAAGGAGGGCGAGGTCTTTACCGTCTACTACAAGATTTCGGTCAAAGGCGGGGAAGCGCGGGAAGCCTTTCGGATTCCCCTTGCCGTCAGGAGCATCCAGAAGCTGGACGACAGCCGCTTCCTGCTCACCGCCACTTACAATCCCAACCGGCCCGGCCTGGAAGAGATGACGGAGGAGGAGAGGGCCAAGGAACTCAAAAAGCGCAAGGAGGAAAAGGACTACGAAGTCCTGGAAGAGATTCCCTACTGGCGCAACGGCGCCGGGTTTACCAGAAAAAACCGCACCCGCATTTACCTCTTTGATGCTGCCACCGGCCAATATGAGCCCCTTACCCCCGAACTGATGGATGTATCCGCCGTGCGTCTCAACGCAGACAGGACCAGGGCCGTATTTATTGCCCAAACCTGGCAGGGCAAGCTGGAGCGGATCAGCGCCCTGCACATCCTGGATATCCAGGCCAAGTCGTATCGCCAGCTGACGCCGCTGGAAGAGTTCTCCTGGCGCGACGCCCATTTTATCGGCGACAGGATTTTGGCCCTGGGCTCAGACATGAAGTCCTACGGCCTCAATCAGAACCCCGTTTTTTACCTGGTCGATGCCGGAACGGGCCAACGCACGTTATTGACGCCGGACTTTGACAGGAGCACCTGGAATTCGGTGGGTTCCGACTGCCGGCTGGGCGGAGGGGATCCCCACCGCACCGACGGGAATTACCTCTACTTCATCACCACCGAAGGCGGCAGCTCCTATATCAACCGCATTGACCTGGAAGGCCGGATTGAAAAGATCACCGCTGCGCCGGGTTCGGTGGACAGCTACGACGTGCGCGACGGCAAAATACTGTTCATCGGCCTGCGGGGCCTGCGCCTGCAGGAACTGTACGCCCTGGAGGAGGGGACAGAGCGCAAGCTGACTTCTTTTAATGACTGGGTCCAGGAAGAAAGGACGCTGTCTGTACCGGAACCCCTCCGCGTGGAGACTGCCCCGGGCGTTACCGTCGACGGCTGGGTCATAAAGCCGGTGGGCTACGAGGAAGGCCGCAAGTACCCCGCCATTTTGGATATCCACGGCGGACCCAAGACGGTGTACGGCGAAGTATTTTTCCACGAGATGCAGCTGTGGGCCAATGAAGGCTATTTTGTATTCTTCTGCAACCCCCGCGGCAGCGACGGCAAGGGCAACGAGTTTGCAGACATCCGGGGCAAGTACGGCACCATCGACTACGAAGACCTGATGGCCTTTACCGATGCTGTGCTGGCCCGGTACCCGGGCATCGACCGGAGCAGGGTCGGGGTTACCGGCGGCTCCTACGGCGGATTTATGACCAACTGGATCATCGGGCACACCGACCGGTTTAAGGCGGCCGCATCCCAGCGCAGCATTTCCAACTGGGTTTCCATGGGCTTTACCACTGATATCGGGTACTTTTTTACCGAAGACCAGATTGCCGCCACGCCCTGGACCGACATTGACAAGGTCTGGTGGCACTCGCCCCTGAAATATGCCGACAAAGTCAAGACGCCGACGCTGTTCATCCATTCCGACGAGGACTACCGCTGCTGGCTGCCGGAAGCGCTGCAGATGTTTACCGCCCTGCGCTACTTTGGCGTCGAAGCCCGTCTCTGCATGTTCCGAGGCGAAAACCACGAGCTGAGCCGGAGCGGGAAACCCAAGCACCGCATTCGCCGCTTACAGGAAATTACCGATTGGTTTAACAAATACCTGAAATAAAAAGAAGCCCGCCTCACCGGCGGGTCTCTTTTTGCCACAGGCGGGCCAGGTGCAGGGACAGCCCTGCAAAACTGGGGTGGTTGACGACGTCGCCTTCCCTGCCCTTGGCGATAAGGATGTATTTGTCTTCATGCAGGGCGTAGCAACGAACAGTTTTTTCTTCCGGGTCGACGATCCAGTAATGCTGAACGCCTGCCTGCAGGTAGATGTTGTATTTTTTGTCCCTGTCGATGCACCGGGATGCCGCCGTGCTAATTTCGACGATGAGGTTGGGCGCCCCCACTATCCGCTCGCCCTGGATAATGGTCTGTTGCCGCCCCGCGATATAGATTATATCCGGCTGGACGACGGTGAAATCCTGAAGGGTAACTTCCAGGGGCGCCGTGAGGACTTCGCCCAGGGGGTCGACGGCGCGAAAATAATCCTGGAGCAACCTGGTCAGCCGTGCCGAAACCCTTTGGTGGCTGAGGGTAGGGGCGGACACTGCCGTCACCTTCCCCTCCAGGGTTTCCAGGCGGTCGCTGGGTTGGCCGGGGCGGCCGCGGTAAAAAGGCAGTTGACCGGTGAGGGCCTGGATGACGGCATCCAGGCGGTAACGATACTCGCCGGTGGGCAACTGGACCGAGGGAATAATCCTGTCCCGGGTAAGCTGACGAATGGCATCGACGCTGAGGTCCAGGGCCCTGGCCAGCACCTTTTCGGTAATCCAGCCTGAACTTGGCATTGCTGCTCCACCTCCCGAAAAATTATACCGTCGTTAACAAGTCAAGTCAAGCAAAAACAATTAATTTCAAGTGCCGGCCGGCGGGGAGAGGGAGGAATTTTCACCCGGGAGGTGAATTGTTAACAGTGAAGAAAATGCGAGGAGGGACCAGCCCGTGTCAGACCCCAGTTTCATAATCTGGGTTCAGGAGTTTGCCAATCCCTTATTGGATGCCTTTTTTAAAGCGGTAACCTTTTTGGGCAACGAAGAATATTACATCCTGTCCATCCCGCTGCTGTATTGGCTGTATGACAAGAAGTTTGCCCTGCGTTTCGGGATCTTCTTTCTCCTCAATGCGTACCTGAACTCCTTTCTAAAGCATATTTTCCGGGCGGAAAGGCCGCCCAGGGAACTGCATAAAATTACCCAGGGCGGATATTCTTTCCCCAGCGGGCACGCCCAGGGCAATACCGGTTTTTGGGGTTACCTGGCGGTGCAGTTAAGAAAGCGGAGGGCGTACATCGCGGCGGCGGTAATCTTTTGCCTGGTAGCCTTTTCGCGGGTTTACCTGGGCGTGCATTACCCTGCCGATATAATTGCCGGCATCCTGGTGGGAATTGCCTGGATTGCGGTGTACGAACTGGTTGCCCGGCGCCTGCGGCTGAGGTTAAGCTTGTGGCAGTGGTTTGCGGCCACTCTGGTCTTTAGCGCTCTGTTACTGGCCGTGCACCATGAGGGCGACGGACCCCTGGTTGCAGGTTTTATGTTGGGGGCGCTGTGGGGATACCGGCTGGATGCCGATTTTTTGGGCTTTCGCGTCCGGGGCAATTGGCGGCAACATGCCTTCAAAGCGGTGCTGGGCGTTGCCGGGCTGTTTGCCCTGCGCATGGGCCTGAAACCGGTGTTGCTGGCCGCCTTTAACGGTCCCCCGGAGGGCGATGCCCTGTACCAGGCAGCTGCCTTTTTGCGTTACTTCATTTTAGGACTGTGGGTTTGCCTGGGCGCGCCCTGGTTGTTCCGCCTCCTGGGCCTGGAAGACAATGCGGCGGACGAGACAGCTGCGGGTTAAGCCCGGGCTGTTTTGTTTTGCCGGGTCAGGTTGTTGCCTGGCTTGCGGCTGTCCTAATCTGCCTGCGGCAGGCATAGTGTATAGGGGAGGGATGCAGGTGAGGCGCAGAAGGGTGTTCTGGCTCCGGATTCCCAAAATTGCCCTTACCCTTATTGTGTTGGCTTTTGGCGCGTTGGGGCTGCTCCTGTCCTGGCGGCAACTGGCGCCGGCCATAACTGCCAGCGGCGGGAAATTGGGGTATTGGGGGCAAATGTTGCAGGATATGCTGGAATTTGCCTGCTCAGGTGTTTGAGTTTTCTTTGACCCCGGACAGGAATTATGGTAAGTTTGGTAATAGAAACCTACAGTGGCAAAGGAGTTGGGCGGATGGAACAACTGGTCGATACATACTTGGTGCACCTCAAAGTTGAGCGGGGATTGGCTGCAAATACCCTGGACAGCTACCGGCGGGATTTGGCCAAGTTTATTGGTTTTCTGCGCCGCCAGGGGGTTTTTTCTTTGCAGCAGGTGGACAGGCAGAGTATTATGGCGTACATGGAAGAACTGCACAACCGGGGACGGGCTGCGGCTACCGTTTCCCGCAATTTGGCCGCCATCCGGTCCTTTTACAGTTTCCTGACTCAGGAAAACCTGGTGGCCGCTAATCCCTCGGCGGAATTGGAATCTCCCAAAATTCCCAAGCGCCTCCCCACTGTCCTCACCGTTGCCCAGATTACCAGGCTCCTGGAACAGCCGGATATCCGCCAGCCCGGGGGGTTGCGGGACAAAGCCATGCTGGAGTTGCTGTATGCCACGGGAATTCGCGTTTCGGAACTGGTTGCACTGGATTTGCCCGATGTCAACCTGGAAATGGGCTTTTTGCGTTGCGTGGGCAAGGGGTCCAAAGAACGGATTATCCCCGTGGGAAAAACTGCCGTCGAAAGTGTAGACAACTACCTGCGCCGGGGGCGCGTCAAGCTGGTTCGCGACAGCCAGGAATCCGCCGTTTTTGTAAATGTCCACGGCCGGCGTCTGACCAGGCAGGGGTTCTGGAAAATCCTGAAAAAGTACGTGCGCCAGGCCGGCATCGACGGGGAGATTACCCCTCATACCCTGCGGCATTCCTTTGCCACCCACCTGTTGGAGAACGGCGCCGATTTGCGGGCCGTGCAGGAGATGCTGGGCCATTCGGATATATCCACAACGCAAATATATACCCAGGTCACCGCCAACCGCCTGCGCGATGTTTACCAACGCTACCATCCCCGGGCCAGGCAGTGAGCTAAGGAGGGAAGAGGATGCGCGTACTCCTGGTGGTTCTGGACAGCGTCGGCATCGGCGCCCTGCCCGATGCAGACCAATACGGCGATGCCGGCAGCAACACCCTGGGCCACACAGCCCGGACGGTGGGGCAGCTGAAACTGCCGGTGTTGGAGAAATTGGGGCTGGCCAATATTCTCGATGTGTCAGGCCTGAAGGCCCAGGACGAGCCCCTGGGCTGTTATGGCCGCATGGCCGAGGCAGCACAAGGAAAAGATACCATCACCGGCCATTGGGAGTTGGCCGGTGTAATAGTTTCCGAACCGTTTCGCACATATCCCCGGGGATTCCCTGCCGGACTGATAGAGCAGTTTACCCGCAGAATTGGCCGGGGCATTTTGGGCAATGTCGCCGCCTCCGGCACCGAAATCATTGCCCGGCTGGGCAAGGAGCATATGGAGACGGGCAAACCGATAGTATACACATCCGCCGACAGCGTATTTCAAATTGCCGCCCACGAGGAGGTAATCCCCCTGGCTGAGCTCTATGCAATTTGCCAAACGGCCAGGGAGCTGCTGCACGGCGAGTACAAAGTAGCCCGGGTTATTGCCCGCCCCTTCATCGGCGTGCCGGGTGCTTTTCAGCGCACCGCCAATCGCCGGGACTTTGCCCTGGAACCGGAGGGCCAGACGGTGCTGGATGCCCTGGCTCAAAACGGCCGGGAAGTCGTCGGCATTGGCAAAATTCACGACATCTTTTCGGGCCGGGGCATTGCCCGGTCGTACAAAACCCGCAGCAACCAGCACGGCATTGAGATTCTGCTGGACGTCACGGAGCGGGGAGAGGGCGATTTGGTCTTCACCAACCTGGTGGACTTTGACATGCTTTACGGGCACCGCAATGACGCCCCGGGCTATGCCCGGGCTCTGGAAGAGGCCGACCGGGGACTGGGCCGGGTAATGGCGGCCATGGGCAACGACGACGTGCTCATCGTCACAGCCGACCACGGCTGCGACCCCACCTTTCCCGGAACAGATCACACCCGGGAATACGTGCCCCTTCTGGTGTATGGAGAAAGGATAAAGCGGGGCGTCAATCTGGGTACAAGGCAAACCTTCGCCGATGTGGCCGCTGCGGTGGCGGAAATGCTGGCGGTGGAGTACAAGTGCCCGGGCACCAGTTTTTGGCACGAGGTGAAAGCCTGATGGACAATACCTATAAATTGCTGGATGAAGCCGTTGCTCTGCTGCGCCGGCGCGGGTTTGGCCAGCCCCGGGTGGCGGTGATATTGGGTTCAGGCCTGGGGGACCTGGCCGACGGCCTCGCTGCGCCCGTTGCCGTCGACTACAGTGAAATCCCGGGGTTTGCCCCTTCCACCGTGCCCGGCCATGCCGGACGCCTGGTTTTTGGCGCCTGGGAGGGCGTCAGCGTCGTGGCCATGCAGGGGCGGTACCACGGTTACGAAGGTTACAGCCAGCGCCAGATTGCCTTTGCCCTGTGGACGCTGGCCGCCCTGGGGGCCAAATCTCTGCTGGTGACCAATGCCGCCGGCGGCCTCAACCCGGAATTCAGGCCGGGAGATTTGATGCTCATTGCCGATCACATTAATTTTACCGGCGGCAATCCGCTCATCGGCCCCAATCCCCAACGCTTCGGCCCCCGTTTCCCTGACCTGTCCCGGGCTTACTCTCCGCGCCTGCGGGAGATTGCCCGGGAAACGGCCCGGGAATTGGGTATTCCCCTGCGCGAAGGGGTGTACCTGGCCGTCACCGGCCCTTGTTATGAAACGCCGGCGGAAATCCGGAGCTTCCGCCGCCTGGGCGCCGATGCCGTGGGCATGTCCACCGTTCCCGAGGTCATCGCCGCCGTCCATGCCGGCCTTGAGGTGGCGGGGATTTCCTGCATAACCAACATGGCCGCCGGAATGGGGGCGGAGAAGCTGAGCCATGAGGAAGTCATTGAAGCGGCTGCCAGGGTAAAGAGCAAGTTCGCGGCCCTGGCCGCCCGGCTGATTGTAAGAATTGGGAGGGATGCCAAGTGAAGCTCACCGAAAAAATTCAGGAGGCCGCGGGGTTTATCCGGAGCATTGCCGATTTTCAGCCGGAAATTGCCCTGATTCTCGGTTCCGGCCTGGGCACTTTGGCCGATGAAATTGAAGAAGCCCGGGTCATCGAGTACAGCGCCATTCCCCATTTTCCCGTTTCCACAGTGGCCGGCCATGCCGGGCGCCTGGTCCTGGGCATGCTGGAGGGCAAAAAAGTAGCGGCCATGCAAGGGCGTTTTCACTATTACGAGGGCTACTCCATGCAGCAGGTCACTTTTCCCGTTTACGTCCTCAAGGCCCTGGGCTGCAAAGCCCTGGTGGTCACCAACGCCTGCGGAGGGCTGAACCGGGATTTCCGGCCCGGCGACCTGATGCTCATCACCGACCACATCAACATTCTGCCCAATCCCCTCATCGGCCCCAATTACGAAGAACTGGGACCCCGTTTCCCCGATATGTCCCGGGCCTATGATCCCCAATACAGGGAGTTGGCTCTCGAGGTGGGCCGGGATTTGGGCATTACTCTGCGCCAGGGCGTGTACATGGCCATCAGCGGCCCTTCATACAGCACCCCGGCGGAACTGCGTATGCTGATAACCCTTGGCGCCGATACGGTGGGCATGTCCACCATTCCCGAAGTCATCGTGGCCAATTACCTGGGTATGCGCGTGCTGGGTATTTCCTGCATAACCGATATGGCCCTGCCCGATGAACTGGAACCCCTGACCCACGAGCAGGTGGTCAGGGTTGCCAACGAGACCAGACCCAGGTTCATCAATCTGGTGCGGGCCTGGTTGAGGCGAGTGGATCCCTAAATGCGCGTCTACGACATCATCCTGAAAAAGCGCAACGGCGAACAGCTGAGCCGGGAAGAGATACGCCGCCTCATCCTCGGATATGCCCGGGACGAAATCCCCGATTACCAGATGGCGGCGTGGGCCATGGCGGTGTACTTCCAGGGCATGAGCTTCCAGGAAGTGGCCTGGCTGACCGAGGCCATGGTGGAATCGGGGGAGACCGTCGACCTTTCTTCCATTGCAGGCATCAAGGTGGACAAACACAGCACCGGCGGCGTAGGAGACACCACCACCCTGGTTTTGGCGCCGCTGGTGGCCGCTGCCGGCGTGCCGGTGGCCAAGATGTCCGGCCGGGGGCTGGGCCACACCGGCGGTACCCTGGACAAACTGGAATCATTTCCGGGCTTTCAGGTCAGCCTGAGCAAGGAAAAGTTTGTAGAGACAGTCAACAAATACAAACTGGCCGTCATCGGCCAGACGGCCAGGCTGGCGCCGGCCGACGGCAAGCTGTATGCGCTGCGGGATGTCACCGCCACCGTGGACAGCATTCCCCTCATTGCCAGCTCCATCATGAGCAAGAAAATTGCCGCCGGCGCCGACGCCCTGGTCCTGGACGTCAAAGTGGGCAACGGCGCCTTCATGAAGGACATTGGCTCTGCTCAGCTCCTGGCCGAGACCATGGTGGATATCGGCGAGCGCATGGGCCGGCGCACCGTGGCGGTGCTGTCGGCCATGGACCGTCCCCTGGGGCGTGCAGTGGGCAACGCCCTGGAAGTGAAAGAGGCCATTGCGGTATTGCGGGGCGGCGGGCCCGAGGACCTGCGCCGGCTTTGCCTGGAATTGGGCAGCCGCATGCTGGTGCTGGCCGGGAAATCTGCCGACCTGGCCGCGGCCTGGAAGCTGCTGGAGGGCCTCCTGGCTTCGGGGCAGGCTTTGGAAAAACTTCGGCAAATGGTGGCCGCCCAGGGCGGCGACGCTTCCCTGGTGGATGCGCCGGAAAAACTGCCCCGGGCCAGGTTCCGCCGGGAGGTTGCCGCGGTCGCCGAAGGCTGGGTGCGCAGGGTGGATACGGCAGGCATCGGCAATGCCGCCCTGATCCTGGGGGCGGGCCGGGCCAAAAAGGGCGATACCATTGATCTTTCGGTGGGCCTGGAAGTGCTGGCCAAGCCCGGGGACAAGGTGGACCGGGGCCAGCCCCTGGCCATTGTCCACGGCAACAACGAAGAGCTGGTCAGCCAGGCCTGTGCGGCAGTACTGCAGTGTTATGAAATCGGCGCGCCTGGCGAGAGTCCGCTGCCCCTGGTCTGCGGCACGGCGGGCCGGTTGTAAGTCTGGCGGGGTTGCACCCCGCTTTTTTTATCGCCTTTTCCGGCAGGATAATTTATCCTCTTTTTGTATTATTAACCCCTGCCCGGGGAAAGACTAAGGCCAGATACAGAGGAGGGATGCAAATGCGCAAGCTGACTTACCTGGTTCTGGCCTTGATGCTGCTGGGCGCCGTGCCGGCCCGCGCCGCAGATACATATTGGCCGCAACAACATACTGTGGCGCCGGTAATCTCAGAAGTTCCGCCCTATGAGGGGGAGCTGGCGGCAGAGAGCGCCCTGCTCATGGACGCCGTCACCGGGGCGATTCTGTTTGCCAAAGACATCCACACCCCGCGCAGTCCTGCCAGCCTGACCAAAATAATGACCATGCTCCTGGTCATGGAGGCCCTGGAGCGTGGCGAACTGAGCCTGGACGATGTGATGGTCACCAGCCCCCGGGCCAAGGAAATGGGCGGCACCCAGATTTTTCTGGATGCCGGCGATGAGATTACTGTGGAACAGGCAATGATTGCCATGGCGGTGGAGTCGGCCAACGACGCCGCCGTAGTGGTGGCCGAGCACCTGGGCGGGTCGCTGGAGGGGTTTGTGGAGATGATGAACCGGCGCGCCCGGGAACTGGGCATGGAAAACACCCGTTTTGTCAATCCCACCGGCCTGCCCGAAGAAGGGAGAGAGGGCAATGTTTCCACCGCTTACGACATAGCCCTGATGTCCCGGGAACTGCTCAGGCATTCCCAAATAACTCAATGGACCAGCATTCCCTGGGACACCCAGTTTATGGGCAGGGTGTACATTGCCAACAAAAACCTCAAGTTCATCCGCAACTACCCCGGCGGCGACGGCCTCAAGACTGGGTGGACGGAAGAGGCGGGCTATTGCCTTTCGGCAACGGCCCAAAGGGAAGGAACCCGGCTCATCGCCGTGGTCATGAAGACGCCCACTTACGAACTGAGGACCCGGGATGCCATGAATTTGCTTAATTACGGTTTTGCCCACTGGCGCAGCGAACTGTTGTACGCGGCGGGGGACGTGGTAGGGACGGTGCCGGTGGACAAGGGCCGTTTGGTGGCGGTGGAGGCGGCGCCGGCCCGGGATGCCGCCCTGCTCATCCAGAAGAGCGACTCCCGTCCCGTCCGGGCTGTCCTCAACCTGCCCAAGTACGTCAAGGCGCCGTTGCAGCGCGGGGACGTGGTGGGCACCCTGGATATTCTGGCGGGAGATGAGGTGGTGGATACCGTCGACCTCCTGGCCACTGCCGATGTCCCCAGGGCCGGCTGGTTCCAGTTGCTGGGCCGGATGGTTGTCAACTTCCTGGCAACTTTAAAATAATCTGAATGCAGGCAGGATTTGCCGGGATCCCGGCGAATTTTTTACAGCGGGAGGGGATGTCGGTGAAAATCACCAAACAGCAATCAGGTGACATATTGGTAGTGGGAGTCAGCGGGGAATTGGACCACCATTCCTCGGCGCTGTTAAAAAGCGAGATCGGCGCGGAGCTGGACAAGGGCGGCGTCCGCCACATCATCCTCGATTTGAGGGAACTGACTTTTATGGACAGCTCCGGCCTGGGCGTTCTCCTGGGCCGTTACAAAGAATTGGGCAAATGGCAGGGCAAAATGCTGGCCTTCGGCCTGCAGCCGGTGGTGGAAAAGATGTTCAGGCTGACGGGCCTTAACCAGCTCATTCCCGTCCATCCCGATTTGGCTTCCTGTTATAAGGCCCTGGGGGTATAGGCCAATGGAAGTGACCAATTACTTTACCCTCACAATTCCGGCTTACTCCCGCAACGAGTCTTTTGCCCGGGTTGTGGTCGCCGCCTTTGCCGCGCAACTGGACCCGACCCTGGAAGAGATCAACGAGGTCAAGACCGCAGTTTCGGAAGCGGTAACCAACGCCATCATTCACGGTTACGGTGAAAAGGGCGGCGAAATAGTGATTACCTGCACCCTGCGCGCCGACAATACCCTGGAGGTCATTATCAAGGACACCGGAGTGGGCATCGAAGATTTGGAGCAGGCCCGGGAGCCCTTGTTTACCACGCGCCCCGACCTGGAGCGCTCGGGAATGGGCTTCACCGTCATGGAAGAGTTTATGGACAGCGTATCCGTTGACAGCAAGCCTGGCCAGGGGACGGTCGTTACCATGACCAAAAAACTGTCGACCGGGGAGCAGGGAGGACATGAAACAAATCTCTGAAGCCCTGCCTCCCCTGGCCGATGCCGCGGCCCGGGAGCTGCTGGCCCGGGCTCAGGCCGGCGACGGCGCTGCCAGGGAATTGTTGGTCAGGCACAATCTGTTGCTGGTCAAAAAGGTTGCCGCGCGATTTGCCGGGGCCGAACAGTGGGAAGACCTGTTTCAGGTGGGTTGCATCGGCCTTCTCAAGGCCATTGACGACTTTGATTTGTCCCGGGACGCCAGCTTTTCCACCTATGCCGTGCCCAGGATCGTGGGCGAAATCCGTATGTACCTCCGGGACAACAATTTGCTTAAAGTAAGCCGCGATTTGCTGCGCACCTCGGCCCTGGTCAAAAAATGCCGGCAACAGCTGGAGCAGGAATACGGGCGGGAGCCCACCGTCGGCGAGGTGGCCGCCGCCCTCAATCTGGCCGCCGAGGAAGTGGCGGCGGCGGAAACTGCCGCAGCTGCGCCGGTGGGTCTGGAGCAGGTGCACGCCGCCGAGACCATGGACGAGGTGCGGGTTGCTTTAAAGGAAATGATTGGCCGCCTGGAAACACGGGAAAGACAGGTCATTGTCCTGCGCTTTTTTCGCGATCTCTCCCAGGCCGAAGTGGCCCGGAAACTGGGGATATCCCAGGGCCATGTATCGCGCATTGAGCGCGGTGTGCTGGCCAAACTGAGGGCGGCCATGGCGTAAGGCCGGGCTTGGCAGGGATAAATCTGCCCGCCCCAGGGAATTTCTATATACAGACAAACGTAAAAGGAGGTAGCGCATTGTCTGTATATAAGGTAATTGAACTGGTGGGAGAGTCGAGCATCGGCTGGCAGGAGGCCGTGGAAGACGCCGTGCAGCGGGCGGCCAAGACCGTGGAAGGAATCAACGGCGTAGAACTGGTCAACATGACGGCCAAGGTAGACAACGGCCGCATCGTGGGCTGGAGAGCCAATGTCAAAGCCGCCTTTGAAGTGAGATAATCTCAATCCCCCGTCCGGGGGATTTGTATATTTATTCCGCCGGGGTTCAAACTACATTTTGAGGTGAAAGGTTGCATGAAGAATCTACTCAGGGACCCCAAGGCGTATCAGGAGCTGGCCGAACAAAAGAAACCGAGGCCCAACCTGGCGAAAAACCTGTTTACCGCCTTTGTGGTGGGGGGCGCCATTTGCACCCTGGGCCAGTTCATTCAAAACATCTACATAAAATACTTCAACTTCGCACCGGACAGGGCCGGTGACCCCACCACTGCCACCATGATCTTTATCGGGGGGTTGCTGACGGCCACCGGCGTATTCGACAAAATCGCCCGGCATGCAGGGGCGGGCACGGCGGTGCCGGTGACGGGGTTCGCCAACTCCATCGTCAGCGCCGCACTGGAATTTAAGCGGGAAGGATTTGTTTTGGGCGTGGGCAGCAAGATGTTTGCACTGGCAGGATCGGTGATTGTCTTCGGCGTGGTTACTGCCTTTGTGGTGGGGCTGATATCGGCGTTGCTGTAGGAGGGTAAACATGGCGATGAAGGTAGGAAGCCAGACCTTCACCTTCCCCTCCCGGCCGGTTCTCACCGGCTGGGCTACTGTGTCGGGACCCAAGGAGGGACAAGGTCCGGCGGGAGCGTATTTTGACAAAATCTTTCCCGACCTGACCATGCAACAAAAGAGCTTTGAAAAAGCGGAGCAGCTGATGATGATCACGGCGGTGGAAATCGCCCTGGAAAAGGGCGGCGTAGCCAAAGATGCCGTCGACGTATTTGTTGCCGGCGATTTGCTCAACCAGATCATCATTTCGGGTTACAGCGCCCTGAAAGTGGGGGCGCCGTACCTGGGCATCTATGGCGCCTGTTCCAGCTTTTGCGAGGGGCTGTTCCTGGGCGGGTTGCTGGTTGACGGCGGCGGCGCCCAATACGTGGTTGCCGCCACCTCCAGCCACAACTGCACGGCGGAGCGCCAGTTTCGCTATCCCACCGAATACGGCGCCCAACTGCCCCCGTGGGCCCAGCACACCGTGACTGGGGCGGCGGCGGTGGTGGTGGCCGCCCGGGGTTCCGGCCCAGTCCTGGAACTGGCCACCGTGGGCAAGGTGATGGATTTGGGCATCAAGGACCCGTATAACATGGGCGCGGCCATGGCTCCCGCCGCAGCCGACACCATTTTCACCCATTTGGCCGATACCGGACGCCAACCCGGAGACTATGATTTGATTGTCACCGGGGATTTAGGCAGGGTGGGCAGGGAACTGCTGGTGGAGCTGGCCCTGCGCCAGGGCCACGACTTGAGCGCCAACTACCGGGATTGCGGGGAAATAATTTACAGCCGGGAACAGACAGAAAATGCAGGGGCCAGCGGCTGCGCCTGCTCGGCTCTGGTCACTCTGGGCCTGCTGTTCAATCAGAACTATCGCCGCATCCTGGTGGTTGCCACCGGGGCCCTGCACAGCCCCACTTCCTGCCAGCAGGGAGACAGCATTCCCGCCATTGCCCACGCCGTATCCATCGAATTCCCGAAGGGAGGACAGTAGACCATGGGTTCATATCTCACAGCTTTTTTGGTGGGCGGCCTGATTTGCCTCATCGGGCAACTGCTCTTCGATCTCACCTCCTGGACGCCGGCCCATGTACTCGTGTTGCTTGTGGTGGCCGGAGGGATTTTGGGCGGACTGGGACTGTATGAACCGCTGATCAAATTTGCCGGCGCCGGGGCAACCATTCCCATCTCCAGCTTTGGTAATGCGCTTGTCAAGGGGGCCATGGCGGAAGCGGCCCAGTCGGGGCCCATCGGCATCCTGACCGGCATCTTTGAACTGACCAGCGCGGGGATTACCGCCTCCATCATTTTCGGGTTTTTCTTCGCCCTGTTGTTCGACCCCAAGGGATGATGCCCTTGCTGCGACTGGATATATTCGGCCTGCTTCTGTCCCTTTTTTTGTTGGGCCCGCGGCAATGGCGCTGGAGCCTGGCCGCGGCTGGGGTGGCTTTGGCGGCCACCATTCTCACTTTCCTTGTCCTGCGGGTGGAAGTGACGGCTTATACCATGGGCGGCGTCTTTACCCAGGTGGAGCTGGGCGGGGGGCGGCTGGGCAACCTGGCCCTCGGCCTGGCGGGCCCCTTTGCCTGCTATGCAGTGGCCCGGCTCAAGGCCGGCAGGCCCATGGGCGAAGCCGGCTGGCTCCGGCAGCTGCTGCCCTGGAGCCGGCTGGAAAACCCGCTGGCAGGAACCTTCGCCAAATACGCCCTTTTGGCGGCTGTCTTCAACATAATCCAGGCGTTCAAATAAACGGGTGGGATGGCTGTGGCGGAAGTGCCGGTGCAGGCGAGTCTGCGCAAAAATGTAGATTTCCTCAAAGAGCACCTGGGCGTGGGAGAGAGTTTTGATTTGCTGGTGCGGGAATTCAAGGCAGGGGGCAAGGATGTTGCCCTCTTCTTTGTTGACGGCTTTGCCAAGGACGATGTCCTGGTGTGGATTATGCAGTCCCTGTTGCGGGTGGAGCGGGAGCAAATAGCCGTCCGCAGCTATGAAAAGCTGCTCAAGCATTTTTTGCCCTACATCGAGGTTGCGGTAATCCAGTCCCTGGAAGAAGCCATGACCAAGATCCTCTCCGGCGCCCTGGTGCTCTTTATCGACGGGGAAAAAAAGGCCATAGAAATCGACGCCCGGGAGTACCCCGCCCGCTCCCCCGAGGAACCCGACGTGGAAAGGGTGACCCGGGGCTCCCGGGACGGGTTTGTGGAAACTTTGATTTTCAACACGGCGCTGATCCGCCGTCGTGTGCGGGACCCGCGCCTGCGGGTGGAGTACGTGACGGTGGGCCGTCGTTCCAAGTCCGACGTGTGCGTGGTCTACCTCAAGGATGTGGCGGATCCCGAGCTGGTGGAAACTATCCGGGGGCGCATCGCCAAAGTGGACGTCGACGGCCTGCCCATGGCTGAAAAATCCCTGGAGGAGTTTATTGCCGGCACGGGTTTTTCGCCTTTCCCCACGGTGCGCTACACCGAGCGGCCCGACGTGGCCGCAGTCCACATTCTGGAAGGCCATGTGGTGATTATCGTGGATACGTCGCCCAGCGTCATGATTGCCCCGGCTACCCTCTTTCACCACATGCAGCACGCCGAAGAGTATCGGCAAAGCCCCTTGGTGGGAACCTATATACGCTGGGTGCGCTCTTTGGCCATCTTGCTGTCCTTGCTGGCCACCCCCCTGTGGCTGGCGCTGGCCTACCAGCCGGAACTGCTGCCACCGGGCTTGTCTTTCATCGGCGCCAATGAAGTGGGCCCGGTCCCGCTGTACGTTCAGTTTTTTATCGCTGAGATCGGCATCGACATCATCAGGATGGCTACCATTCATACGCCGTCTCCATTGGCTACCGCCCTGGGGATCATCGCCGCCTTTCTCATCGGCGATGTGGCCATGAGCGTGGGGCTGTTGGTGCCGGAGGTAATCCTCTACATGTCGGCAGCGGCCATTGGCAGTTTTGCCACCCCCAGCATGGAGCTCAACCAAAGCTTTAAGCTCTTTCGGCTGCTGCTGCTGGCGTTGGCGGCGCTGTTTCAGGTGCCGGGGGTGGCGGCGGGCCTGCTCCTGCTTCTTGTGTGGGCGGCGAGCACCCGGTCTTTTGGCGTTCCCTATTTGTGGCCGCTGGTACCTTTCAACGCCCAGGCGCTGCTGGCCATCATCCTGCGCAAACCTGTTCCCGTCAGCAAATCGCGTCCCAGCATCGTCAAGCCCAGGGACGAAGATCGCCTGTAAAGGAGGGAAGCGGATGCGTGTCGGTCTGCCGCGGGCTTTGCTTTATTTCAAGTACTATCCTGTCCTGGAACAGCTGTTCAGGAGCAACGGCTGGGAGCCGGTGGTCAGCACGCCCACCAACAAGCGCAAGCTGGAGCAGGGACTGGCCCTGTGCGAGGATGAAGTGTGTCTGCCGGTTAAGGTCATGATGGGCCATGTGCGGAGCCTTGCCGAACAGGATATCGACGCCCTTTTCGTTCCGCGCGTTGTCAGCCTGGAAAGGAAGCGCTACTTTTGCCCAAAATTTCTCGGGCTGCCCGACATGGTCCGGTGCAGCCTGGGCAACGAGATTCCGCTCATCAGCCCCACCGTCAACCTGAGCTGGAGCAGGCTGAAAATTTGGCAGGAGGGTTTGAAAAGCTGCAACTGTCTCAAGCCCTGGCGCTGGTGGCTGAGCTTAAATAGCGCTGCCCGGATACACCGCCGGCATCTGCAGGCCGGAGAGCCGGTCTCCCCCGGCGGGGGCAAGCGGGTGGCGGTGCTGGGGCATTGTTACAACATCTACGATGAATATGTCAACTTTGGGTTGCTCAACACCCTGGCGCAGCTGGGGGTTACCGTCCTTACGGTGGAAAACTTTACCAGGGAGCAGATTGAAGAAGGGGCCCGGGGCCTGAGCAAAGACCTGTTCTGGAGTTACGGCAGGGACGTGGTGGGGGCGGCCTTTTACTGCCTGGCCAGGGGGGCGGCGGACGGCGTCATCCTGGTGGCTTCCTTTGGCTGCGGCCCCGATTCCCTGATTATCGAAATCATACAGCAGCGTTTTGCCCGCTTCGACATTCCCTTGATGTGTCTGACCCTGGACGAACATGCAGCGGACACGGGGCTGGTTACCAGGGTGGAGGCCTTTGTGGACATGCTGAACTGGAGGGATGTTTGCTGAAAATCGCTTTTCCCCACCTGGGCTACTGCGCCATTCCCCTGCGGGCTATGCTTGCCCGCTTGGGCCACGAGGTGGTGGTGCCCCCGCCCATAAGCCGAAAGACCATCGATTTGGGCACCCGCTACGGCCCGGAGTTTGCCTGCTACCCCCTGAAACTGGGCCTGGGCAACTTCATCGAGGCCCTGGAAATGGGCGCCGACACCCTGCTCATGGGCGGCGGCATCGGACCCTGCCGTTTTGGTTACTACGCCCAGGTTCAGAAGGAAATTCTCGCCTCCCTGGGCTATAAGTTCAGGATGATCGTCATCGAGCCGCCCCTGGGCCATGCCCGCCAGGTGCTGGCGGCGGCCCGGGAGCTCAAAGGAAAGGAGAGCTGGCTGGCCCTGGCCGAGGCCGCCTGGCTTGCCCTGTTCAAATTGCGCGCCTGCGACGACATCCACCGGGCCTGTTTGTACTGGCGCCCCCGAGTTGTGGATAAAACTGGCCTGAGCAGGCTGTACAAAAAGGCCCTGGCCGCTGTCGACCGGGCCGAAACACCAGGGGCAGTGCGGGAAGCACGGGCTGCCGCTTTGGCCGCGATGGAGAAACTGCCCCAAAACGCAGTTGTCCCGCCCAGGGTGGCCCTGGTGGGGGAGGTCTACCTCCTGGCCGAGCCGGCGGCCAATTTGTACATCGAGGAAAAGCTGGGCAACATGGGCATTGAAGTGGTGCGCCATGTCTGGATTTCGGAATGGCTCAAGGTCAACATTTTCCTGGATTTTCTGCGCCTGCGCCGCCGGGAGCAGGCCGAAAAACTGGCCCGCCCCCACCTCAGCTGTTTTGTGGGCGGCCACGGCCAGCATTCGGTGGGGGAAACGGTGAAGGCCGCCCGGGACGGGCTGGACGGGGTGGTTCACGTCTACCCCTTTACCTGCACCCCTGAAATTGTTGCCCGGGGAATAATGCACAAAATTGCGGCGAAACACGGCCTGCCCCTGGCCTGCTTCTCCCTGGACGAACACTCGGGCGAAGCCGGTTTCGTGACCAGGCTGGAGGCCTTTGCCGACATCATCCGGGCAAACCGCAGCAAAAAGGAGGCAGTCCGGCATGGCTGAAAAATTGTACTTGGGCGTGGACGTCGGGTCGGTCAGCACCAACCTGGCCCTCATCGATGCGGGAGGCCAACTGGTTTACTCTTCCTATCTCCGCACCCGGGGCCAGCCCATCAGGGCAATCAAAGAGGGCTTGAGGGAGCTGGGCCGGGTCCTTTCTCCCCGGCAGGTAATTGCCGGAGTGGGCAGTACCGGCAGCGGGCGCCGTCTGGCCGCCGTCCTGCTGGGGGCGGATGTGGTCAAGAACGAGATTACCGCCCATGCCGTTGCGGCGGGGCACTTGTGTCCGGGAGTCAATACGGTGCTGGAAATAGGCGGCCAGGATTCCAAACTTATCATCCTCCGCCACGGGGTGGTGGTGGACTTTGCCATGAACAGCGTGTGCGCCGCCGGGACGGGTTCCTTTTTGGACCAGCAGGCCGCGCGCCTGGGCGTGCCCATCGAGGAATTCGGCCGGCTGGCCCTGCGTTCCCGGAACCCCGTGCGTATTGCCGGCCGCTGTTCGGTTTTTGCCGAATCCGACATGATCCACAAGCAACAGCTGGGTAACAGCATCGAAGACATCATCGCCGGCCTGTGCGACGCCCTGGTGCGCAATTACCTCAACAATCTGGCCAAGGGCAAGGACATTCGCCCTCCCGTGGTCTTCCAGGGCGGAGTGGCCGCCAATGCCGGCATCAAACGCGCCTTTGAAAAGGCCCTGGGCCTTGAAGTCACGGTGCCCAGGGAGCACGGGGTAACCGGCGCCCTGGGCGCGGCGCTGCTGGCCCGGGCGGCTGTCAAAGACAGGCCGACTGCCTTTGTTGGCCTGGCTGTCAGCGAAATGGACCATGCCGGCCGCAGTTTCTACTGCACCGACTGCGCCAACAATTGCGAGATCGTCGAAGTGACCTGCGACAATGCCGTAGTCGCCCGCTGGGGCGATCGCTGCGGCAAATGGTCGGCAGCGGCGGAGGCCGGGGCCGGTTAACGCCGGGTGTTACAGCGCCCGGCTTTTTTCGTTTATGGCAGGAATTGGCGGCTTCAATCCCGAATATCACCCCTAAAAGGGTTAACCGTGGGATTTAACCCTGGAGGGGGTGTTTTATATCAGGAGGATTACCGTTCTGACCGCCGATGTCATCAGTTCCCGCAAGGCCGGCCTGGACCAGCACGCTTTGGCCGCGCTCCTGCGGGACCTGACCCATCCTGCACTGCTGGTTCCCTTTACCGTTTCCCGGGGGGATGAGATCCAGGGCGTTATGGACGGATGGCTGTCCGCACCGCAGCTGGTGCGGATGCTGCGCTGGCGCTGCCGGCCCCTGCAGCTCCGCATCGGCCTCGGCCTGGGTTGCCACAGCGGTGCGCTGGAACCGGATCCCTGGAAAATGAGCGGCCCGGCCTTTTACCGGGCGCGCCAGGCCCTGGAAAGCGTTGAAGGAAAACAGCCGGGGACGCGGGTGGTGACGGGCAATGACCGCCTCGACCCCGTCGCCAATTCCCTGTTGCTGCTGCTGGATACCCTGATAGCCAGATGGACGGAGGGCCAGTGGCAGGCAGTGATGACCTATGAACAGGCCGGAACCTTTGCCCAGGCCGGAGAGATTTTGGGGGTGGCGGCCCAAAACGTCCAGAAGCGCTGCAAAGCGGCGTACTGGAACCAGGTGCGCCAGGCCGAAGAGGGGCTGAGCCGGATTGCCGACCTGGTACCGGCCGGTCACCCGGAATCCGGTGACAGCGCGCCCGTCACCTCAAATACGGTGAGGGAGGGTTGCTGATGTATTTCTGGCTGTTGCTCCTGGCCCACGGAACGGCTGATTTCATATTCCAGACCGATGCCGTCAGCGCCGCCAAGTGCCGCAATCAATGGCAGGGCTACGCCCTGCACGGACTGGCCATCTTTGGCTGTACCTGGGCGGCGGTGCACTTTTTCGGCTGGCGGCAAGCCCTGGCGGCAGCCGCCGCGGTGACCGGCATTCACCTGCTGCTGGACTGGCTGAAAAACCTGGGCAGGACGGTCCTGGCCCAGGTGCTGAAGCGGCCGGAGCGGCCGGGGCTCCCCGGGTTGTTGCTGGACCAGGCGTTGCACATTTATACTTTGCTCTGGGTATGGCGGATATGGGACCGCCCCGTCCACGCCCCTGCAGCCAGGTTTTACGCCGGTGTATTTGCCCCGGTTCAGATTGATTTGGTAAGCTGGGGCAAAATCTTGCCGGTCCTGACCGTCTACGTCTTTGTTGCCTTCGGCGGCGCCGTGCTGGTTCGCATGGGCCTGGATCAGCTGTTGCCCGGGCCCGGCCGGAATGAAGCCGGCCGCAAGCCGGCGGGGAAGTACATCGGGATTCTGGAACGCATCCTCATCCTCACCCTGACCGTGACCGGCCACATATCCGCCATCGGCTTTGTGTTTGCGGCTAAATCCATTGCCCGCTTCAGCGAGCTTTCCGACCGGGATTTTGCCGAGTACTACCTGGTAGGCTCTCTGCTCAGCTTTTTCCTGGCCCTGGCCGGCGGCCTGGCCCTGTCCTGGTGGCTGAACAATGCAGGCATAGGCTGACGGGGAAGAGAGTAAATATGTTATAATAACAGTCAGACTGATTGCGGGGAGGTGGGTTTGTGGAAATCATTGTCAGCCATCCCGGCACCGATTTCGATGCCCTGGCGGCCATGGCGGCCTGCGCAAGGCTGCATCCCGGAGCCAAAATTCTGTTGACGGGCACGCAGCTTCCTGCCGTGCGTCAATTCATCGCCCTGCACAAAGATTCGCTGCGCCTGTACCGGCGGGAGCAGCTCAACCTGGATAAAATTGACCGGTTGTACATAGTGGATGCGCCGGGATGTCAGCGCCTGGGCGACGCCGCCTGGCTGTGCGACAAGGCTGCAGCTGTCACTGTTTACGATCACCACCCCCCGTTTGCCGGCCCCGAGGAGGGAATTCGGGAAAGGCTGGGGGCGGCCACCACCATTTTGGTCGAGCTGTTGCAGCAGCGGAATGCGGCCGTCACAGCCTTTGAAGCCACCCTTTTTTTGCTGGGCATATACGAAGATACCCGCTGCCTGACCAATCCGGGCACCACCGTGCGCGACGTGCGCGCGGCGGCCTGGCTGTTGGAACAGGGCGCCAACTTGGCGGAAGTGGGCAAGTACATCAACATACCCCTGAGTGAAGAACAACGGGAATTGTTCGAAGCCATGCTCAGTGCCGCCGGGACATTGCGCATCCGGGGACGCAACGTCCTGATAACCGCGGCGTCCATGGAGCAGTTTGTGGGCGGCCTGGGCCGCTTGACCCAACGCCTGGCCGAACTGGAGGACTGCGACCTGGCTGTCAGCATCGTGCAGATGGAAAAAGGCGTGCACCTGGTGGCGCGGAGCATGCGGCCGGAGTTGAATCTCCTGGAAATCCTGGATGAACTGGGCGTCAAGGGGCATGCCGGCGCCGTCACCCTGACGGTGAAGGGCTCTTGCCCCGAGGAACTAAAGCAGCGTGTCATCGGCATTCTGGAGCAGCGCCTGCCCCAGGGCATGGTTGCCGCCGACCTGATGTCGGTCCCGGTCAAATCGGTGGAAGACAGCGCCACCGTGGCGGATGTCCACCGCCTATTGCTCCGGTATGGCCATACCGGGATGCCGGTGGTGGACGGCAACGGGACGCTGGTGGGAATTGTGTCACGCCGGGACATCGAGAAGGCCATGCGCCACGATTTGGGCCACGCCCCGGTGCGGGGGTACATGACCAGGAACGTAATCACTGCGGCCCCGGATATGAGCATCGACGAAGTGACCAGGATACTGGTCCAAAACGACATCGGGCGCGTGCCGGTGCTGGACAGGGGCAAACTGGCGGGCATCATAACCCGGACCGATGTGCTGCGCCGCATCCACGGGGACAGCACCCCGCGCTGGCACAAGCCGCTGTTTTCCCGGAGCGATTATCGCCTGGCTTCCTTCGGCAACAACCTCACCCAGCTCATTAACCAGCGCCTGCCCAAGCGCATCCAGGGCATTTTGCTCTTACTGGGCCAGAAGGCAGCCAAGGAAGGGTTCGAGGTGTATGCTGTGGGTGGATTTGTCCGGGATTTGCTGTTGGGGCTGGCCAATTTTGACCTGGACCTGGCGGTGGAAGAGGACGCCATCGCCTTTGCCCGGTTGCTGCCGCCGCTGCTGGGGGGCAAGCTCAACGTCCATGAGGAATTCGGCACTGCCACCCTGACCCTCAGCGACGGTTTCCATATTGATTTGGCCACGGCCCGCATGGAGTTTTACCAGTTTCCTGCCGCCTCCCCCGAGGTGGAACAGGCCACCATTAAACACGACCTCTACCGCAGGGATTTTACCATCAACACCATGGCTTTCGCCTTAAACAGCGACAGTTTCGGGCAGTTTTTGGACTTCTTCGGCGGTTATGAAGATCTCCAGGCGGGTTTGATCCGGGTTTTGTACAACCTGAGTTTTGTCGAGGACCCCACCCGCATTCTCCGCGCTGTGCGCTTCGCCGGCCGTTACGGCTTTAAGCTGGAGGAGCAGACGCGCGTTTTTCTGGACACCGCCCTCAAGGAAAATATGCTGGCCAGGACGCCGGCGTCCCGGCTGGGCAGGGAATTTCGCCTGCTCTTCAACGAGCCCAATGTCCCGGCCCTGCTGGCTCTGGCCCGGGACCTGGGTGTAATGGAAGCGGTGTTGCAGCAGGAGTGGCCCCGGCGCCTGGACGAACTTATCCCCGCCGCCGCCAAAATCATTGCCTGGAGCAGGGAACAGGACCTGCCAGTCGAGGACAGCTGGTTGCTCTATCCCTTCCTCCTGCTCCGGGAGCTGCCTCCCGACCGGCGCGCCGAAGCCGGCAGCCGTCTGGGCGTCGCCGGCAGAGAAGAAAAAACGCTGCAGGTGCTGATGGACGAACTGGATTCCATCGCGGAACAGCTGAAACGGGAACTGCCAGCCAGTGAAATATACGACCTGCTCCGCCCCCTGCCGGTGGTGGCCCTGCTGGCATTGCTGGCGGTTCACCACGGCGAAGCCGGGTTGCGTTCCCGGGCGCTGCTCTACCTGGAGAAGCTGGCCGATGTGGAGATCTCCATCGACGGCCACGACCTGCTGGCCATGGGCATCGAAGCGGGGCCCGAGGTGGGCAGGATTCTGCGCGCCGTGCGCATGGCCAAACTGGACGGCAAGATTTCCACCCGGGAAGAAGAACTCGCCCTGGCCGGCAGCCTGGCGAGGAAGGGGGAGTAAAAATTGTTTTTAAGTAATTTCCAGGATGCTCTGTACGCCATACCGTCTTTTCTGATTGCCATCAGCATCCACGAGTTTGCCCACGGCAAAGCTGCCCACCTGCTGGGCGATCCCACCGCCAAAAGTGTGGGCCGGCTCACCCTTAATCCTTTCAAGCATATCGATCCCCTGGGTTTGCTGATGATAGCCCTGTTCGGCTTCGGCTGGGCTAAGCCGGTTCCCGTCAACCCCCTGTTTTTGCGGGGCAACCGGCGGAAGGCCATGCTGCTGGTGGCGGCAGCCGGTCCCGCTGCCAATTTTGCCCTGGCCCTGCTGGCGGGATTGGGCTTGGCAACCTTTGATCTCCTGGGTTGGGGCGGTTTAG
>JAAYIH010000007.1 GCA_012523545.1 Bacillota bacterium | reverse complement strand
GCTTTCAAATAGGAAAAATGATTAACCCAACAGGTATTTGTTGGGAAGCGGTAGAGTTTATAGGCGAAAATAAAATAGGCTATTCTTTTGAAGTACATCAGGATTTTGAAGAAGATTCAAATGATGCTGGAAATCCTCGGCCCCCGGCAGGGCCGGCTCTTTTGCGCCGCGTACAACATCACCGAGGCGGGGAACTTTGAGGGCAGGAACATTCCCAACCTCATCGGCGCCGATTTAAAGCAGGTGGCCAATGAGCACAACCTGCCCCCGGAACAGCTCCTCAGCGAACTGGAGTCCTGCCGGCAAAAACTCCTGCAGGCCAGGGCAAAGCGCACCCCGCCCCACAAGGACGACAAGATCCTCACTGCCTGGAACGCCCTGATGATTGCCGCCCAGGCCATGGCCGCCCGGGTCTTCCACAATGAGCAGTACCTGCACAGCGCCGAAAAGGCCTACGCCTTTATCGAGGCCGAGCTGACGTCCGGCGGCCGCCTGCTGGCCCGCTGGCGGGACGGGGAGGCGCGCTACCCGGCATATCTGGACGATTACGCGTACCTGGTGTGGGCCTGCCTGGAACTGTATGCCGCTTCCCTCAACCCGGACTACCTGGTCAAAGCCCGGACCTGGGCGGAAGCCATGGACCGGCTGTTTTGGGACCGGGAGGGAGGAGGCTATTTCTTTGCCGCCGCCGATGCCGAGGAGCTCATTGTCCGGCCCAAAGAGGTGTACGACGGCGCCATGCCATCGGGCAACAGCGTCGCCGCCCGCGAACTGCTGCGCCTGGCAAGGCTGACGGGAGCAGGGGAATACGAAGAGCGCGCCAGGCAAATTCTCGCAGCCTTTGCCTCCAGGGTAAAGGAGTACCCCGCCGGCTACACCCATTTCATGCAGGCCGCCCTCCAGGCTTTATGGCCGGGCAAGGAAGTGGTGGTGACGGGAGATGCCGCGGCGGAGGATACGCAAAAGATCCTCGGTGCGCTGCAGCAAAAATTCCTGCCCGAGGTAAACTGGCTGTGGGCCCGGGACCCTGCCGCGCTGGCCGAAGCGGCGCCCTTTGCCGCCGCGCTGCCGGCGCAAGAGGGGACCTGCGTCTACGTGTGCCGCAACTTTGCCTGCAGCAGGCCCCGCACCGACATCAGTACGGTCATAGCGGAGATAATCGGTCCTGAACCGTGAGGACTTTGCCGGCAGGGATTGGGCGGGGCGAGTGGAATATATACCGGGAAAGGAGAGATACCATGTTCCTGCGTTACGTCGACACCCCCCTGGGCGCCCTGGCCCTGGAAGCCGATGCAGAGGGCCTGACTGCCGCTTCCTTTGCGCCGCGGAACCGGAAAGAACAGACCTGTCCCCTGCTGGAGGAAGCTGCCCGCCAGGTGGAAGAGTGGTTTGCCGGCGCCAGGAAGGCCTTTGCCCTGCCCCTGGCCGTCCGGGGCACACCCTTTCAAAAGGCGGTGTGGAAACAGTTGCAGGCCATTCCGTGGGGTGAATACCGTACCTACGGTGAAATTGCCCGGAACCTGGGCAAGCCGGGGGCGGCAAGGGCTGTGGGCAATGCCTGCGGGGCCAACCCCCTGGTGCTCATTATTCCCTGCCACCGCGTCCTGGCCCGGAACGGCCGGCTCGGCGGCTTCAGCGCCGGGCTGGAGCTGAAGAAAAAGCTGCTGCAACGCGAAGGAATTCACTGGCAATAACAAAAGAGGCGCCTCCGGGCGCCTCTTCATAATCCAAGCAGTTCTTCCAGCTCGGCGGCCAGAGCGGGCAGGCCGGCAGGCTGGATTTTCAGCTTTTCTATAACCTTTTTGTACTGGGCCAGGGTGCCCATGAGGATGACGTCGGTGCTCTCCCGCCGGCAGTTGACCACCTGGTCGGCCACCGCCGCTTCTCCGCCTTTGCTGAGCATTTCCTGCTTGAGCATGTTGGCGGCGCCGGGCCGGAGGCCGTATACTTTGATGACCCGGAACACCGCCTTGGGCGCCATAATCTTGACGCTGACAGGGCTTGCCCCCACCCTGGCGATCTCAGCTGCGGCGGTTTCAAGATCAGGTATGTCTAAAAAGTGCGGCTTCACGGACAGACCTCGTGGCGCCGGAAAGGGCCTCCAGAATCGGATAGGTCACGGCAGGATACCCTGCCAGGTATATTACCTGCTGGGGCAGGCGGGCGACAAAACGCGCCAGCCAAAGCTGGGCCGTGAGTTGCCTGTCCAGCAACAGGCACAGCGCGGCGGGCATGAGCAGCCCGCCGGTAATGAACTGGGTGGTTGCCACCACCAGGTAACAGGTGACCAGGCGCGCCGGGACGCCGGCCAGCCAGCGCAGGGCCGGGCGTTGGACTTTGTCGGGGCGCACAGCTTTGTCCCAGACCCAGTGCACCGGCGTGCGGAAAAGGGGCAACAACAGGGGGGGCAGGATGCCGTACAGCATCTGGATGACGGTGATGGGCGGGAAGAAAGAGCCCTGACCGGCCACCAAAAACCCCACCGTGTCTTTCACCAACCCGGTAATCCCGCCGTACACCGGTCCCAGCACCAGCCCCGCGACCATGATGGGCACCGGGCTGATGCCGATGCGCATCAGGGGCATGGTGATGGAAAAGTACTGCAACACGATGCCCATGGCCGCCAGCAAACCCGACAAGACCATGGCGCGCAGATTAACAGAAAACTTGCGCATAAAAAAACCTCCCTTCATTTGGGCAGGTTTACGTCCAGCCCAAGAAAGGGGGCAAGAACTTTCATGGGCGGCAGCGGACGCGATACTGCACCGCAGGGCGAAACCTTTCGTCCGGAGGCAACATCCCATCCTCCGGCACTTGACGCGCAGCATCTACTCTGCCTCAAGGAGAAGTATACCACAATAAGTCCCTTTATTCTACCTTTTTGGGGGCGGGCAGGATGATGAAATCGGCGCGGCCGATGATGTCGCCGATGGATATTGGCCCGAAGCTCCGGCTGTCTTCGCTGCCCCGGGGCATGCGGTTGTCGCCCAGCACAAAGTAATGGCCTTCGTCCAAGACCCAGGGACCGTACGTGCCGGTGATTTCGGCGTTGACGTAGTCTTCGTTTAAAGGTTCGCCGTCGACGTACACTTTGCCGTCGCTGATGTAGACGGTTTCACCAGGCAGGCCGACGATGCGTTTGACCAGGGCGTTGCCGCCTGTCAGACGGCTGCCCCGGCGGAAAACGGGCAGGTCTGCCCGGGCAAAGACGACGACGTCTCCCCGCTTGGGTTGCCAGAACCGGTAATGAAAATTGTTGACCATGAGGACCTGGCCGTCAGCCAGGGTGGGCTGCATGGAACTGCCTTCCACCACGTAGAGGGCGAAGACGTACTTGCGCACCAGCAGGGCAATGACGATGGCCAGGACAAAGGTGCGGACCCAACTCCAGAGTTCTTTTTTCACGCTTATTCCTCCCGTCAATCAACTTTGCCGGGGATGGGGAAAAGGATCAGTTCGGCGCGGCCCAGCACGGAGGTCATGGGGACCGGCCCGTACTCCCTGCTGTCCCAGCTTCCCCCGGGGCGGCGGTTGTCGCCCATGAGGAAGACCATCCCGTCATCTACGGCGACGGGCTCCATCTCACCGTGCACGGCAGTGTCGATATACTCTTCATGCAGGGGTTCTCCGTTGAGAAACACGGCGCCGTTGGCGATGGCCACGGTGTCTCCCGGCACGGCGATGACTCGTTTGATGAACACCCGTTCCGGTCCCGGACCAAAGGCGTTGCCCCGGGTGACGAATACCACCACATCGCCGCGGCGTGGGGGATGGAATTTATACACCAGCTTGTTGACGGCCACCAGTTGGCCGTTGACCAGGGTGGGGGACATGGAATTCCCGTCCACCACGTAAAAAGCCAGCAAGTTTTCCCGGATGAAAAGGGCCAGAATCGCCGCTATGGCCAGGGTCTTGAGCCAGTTCCACAACTTTCCTGGGGCCGTCAATGGACCCACCTCCGCCTGCCGTCCTCTGTTCTATATTTATGGGCAAACAGGCTTTAAATATTTTCCCGGACCAAATTTTTTTTCAACAATATGCGGTTTTCGCCGGGTCCGAAATAGTTTGCGCAGTGTTTTTCGGGGCTGAACCCCATGTTTTGGTACAGCGCCAGGGCTGGTTTGTTGTCCGGCGCCACGGTGAGGAAGACCTCGGCCGCGCCGGCTTGGGCCAGGGCGTCCAGGGCGTGGCGCAACAAGCTCTGGCCCAGGCCCTGCTCTCTGTACTTGGGCCGGACAGCGAGACTGAGGATCCATGCCCGGCGCGGATTGGCCTGTTCCAGGGCTGCCGCCACATAGCCCTGAGGGCTTTTGCCCTTGACGGCAATAAAGGAAGTGGAGCCAAACAGGACGGGAATCATCTTGATAAAATACGGACTGTAGCCGCTGTCAAAACACTCTGCCTCGATGGCCAGCAGGTGCTTGTAGTCGTCGGGCTGCAGTGTGCGGATATGCGGCATGTCATCACCCCTTCATCCTCGCTTTATACTATAGCAAAAAAAATCTGCTTTGGGGAGAAGGCGGGGCCGGGCATTTGCGCTTGTCCGTTCCTTTGGTATAATGGGGTAACAAGGGAGGGGGGCGTTATTATCTGCAAACTGCTGGCTGTGGACATAGACGGAACTTTGCTTAACAGAGAGCTGAAGCTGACCCGGCACACCCGGGCCGCCATCGCGCTGGCCAGGCGCAACGGGATTGGCGTCACTCTGGCCACGGGGCGGAGCTTTCATTCCGCCCGCCGGTATGCCAACATGCTGGCTCTGGACCTCCCCTTGATTTGCGCCAACGGCGCCTTCATTGCCTTCCGTGACGGCAGGGTGGTGCAGGAAACGGCATTGCCCGCCCGGGTTGCCCTGTTGTTGCGGGAGATGGAGGCGGCCGGCCTTTTCGTTCAGGCTTTCCATCGCCGGGGGCTTTACACAACCGGGCGGAAAAGTTATCTGGCCGGCTGGATTGAAGAATTTTGCGCCGACGATTGCAAGCTCTCCCTGCTGGCATACGGCATCGGGGAGTTTCGGCGCTGCGCCGTCCGCCGCAATCCCCGGCTGGCGGAGCAGGTGGAGGCGGGCGCGGTCACGGTGCACAAGCTTTTTTGCGGAGGCACCGAACAGCGGCTGGCTCCCTTTGCGCGACGGGCCCGGGAAATGGGCTTCAGCGTGGAATTATATCCCGGCACGCCGCAGCGCATGTACCTGGAAATTATGCCCAGGGGGGTAAGCAAGGGCCGGGGCCTGCGCGCCGTAGCCCAACACCTGGGCATTGCCATGGAGGAAACGGCGGCGGTGGGGGACAACGCCAACGACCTGGACATGATCCGGGCGGCGGGGCTGGGGGTGGCCATGGGCAACGCCCATGAGACCCTGAAAGCCGCCGCAGATTACGTCACCCTGAGCAACGACGAGGACGGCGTCGCCGCTTTTATCCGCCGGCGGCTGCTGGCCCGGGACGGGGTGGAAGCGGCAATATAAAAAAAGTTTATGACTGCCAGGCTTGATAAGCCTGGCTTTTTTCATGTTTTTTGCTCCCCGCGGGCGGCGGCAATAGGTTTTGCTTATAATTGCAGGAATAGTGCGACCCCTTGCGTAAATTGTAATAAATAAAGGATGCGCAGCAGGAGGTGAAGTCAATGCGTGCAGAAACCCAGATCCTCAGCGGGGACGTGGTAAGCATCAATATGCGCATTCTGGAAATACAGCGCAGGTACCGGGACGTCATCGCCCGGGAGTTGCCGGCGCCGGTGTGCGCGCAGTTGCCCGCCACCTACATCCTGGAAACCGTCACCCTGCCCTTTGCGCCCCATTTGTTCCGGGAGATTTGCCTGCGTCTGATTCCCCTTTTGCAGGAGAGTAACCCCGAGGCCGATTACGTGCCCCTTTTGTCGCGCCTGGACGACGAAATTTTGTGGCAGTTGGCCGGGGCGGTGCAACACTCTCCGGAACCGGATTTGGCCATGGCGCTGGATTTGGCCGTGCGGGAAGTGCGGATTGACAAGCTGCCCGTTCCCGAAGCCGACGCGTTGCGCATGTTGTTTTTGGCGGCGCTGATGCCCTTTTTCAGCGCCTTTGCCCGGCAGCAGACGGGCATAGACTTGTCCCGGTGGCAACAGGGCTGGTGCCCCGTCTGCGGCCAGTATCCCGTCAACGGGTTCAACCGCCCCCAGGACGGGCGCCGTATATTGGGCTGCTGGCTGTGCGAAACGCAATGGGCCTATACCCGGTTTACCTGCCCCGTCTGCGGCTGCCGCGGCAAAGACGGGCAGTTGTTGCTGGTTCCCCGCGGCGGTGACCGCCGCCGGCGGATTCAGGTGTGCGAAGAATGCCGCCACTACCTGAAAATAACCGATTGCACCCAGGCCGGTTCGGGTTGCGACCTGCAGCTGGAGAACTCAGCCACCATCCACCTGGATGTGCTGGCCCAGCGCCAGGGATACCGGCCGGCGTCCCATTACCGCTTGCTAATACAGTGAAAAAGGGGTGAAAGAGCTGTGCAGATAACCAGAAGGGAATTTATCAAATTAACCGGTACCGCGGCTTTGGCCGCCGTAATCGCCGGCTGCGACTGGGAAACGGATCCCGACTTCGCCCTCAGGCTGGAAAAGGCCAGGGAAGTGACCACCATCTGCCCCTATTGTTCCTGCGGGTGCGGGGCCATCTGTTATGTGGAAGGGGGCAAACTGGTCAGCGTCAGCGGCGACCCCGAACATCCCATCAACGAGGGGGCTCTGTGCAGCAAGGGCGCTTCCCTCCTCAACTTAAACACCGTGTACAACTACAGGAGCCACGCACCGGAACTCAATCCCAACCGCCTCACCAAGGTGCTGTACCGGGCTCCCCACAGCACCCAGTGGGAAGAGCGGGACTGGCAGTGGGCGCTGGAGCGCATTGCCCAGAGGGTTAAGGAGACCCGGGACGCCACCTTTGAAAGGGAGGCCGGCGGGGTGGCTGTCAACCGCACCACAGCCATCGCGCACCTGGGCAGCGCAGCCCTGGACAACGAGGAAAACTACCTTTTGGCCAAACTTATGCGCAGCCTGGGCGTCGTCAACCTCGACCACCAGGCCCGGCTCTGACACTCCTCTACCGTGGCCGGTCTGGCCAACTCATTCGGCAGAGGAGCAATGACCAACCACTGGATAGATTACCAGCATTCCGACGTCATCATGGCCATCGGCGTCAATACCGCCGAGAACCATCCCATGTCCATGCGCTGGATAGAAAGGGCCCGGGCCAAGGGCGCCAGGCTCATCAGCGTCGACCCCCGCCTTACCCGGACGGCGGCGGTGGCGGACATCTGGCTCCCCCTGCGTCCCGGCACCGACATCGCCCTGCTGGGCGGCCTGATTAACTATGCCCTGGAAAACGACCTTTTCCACCGCGAATACGTCGTCCATTACACCAACGCTTCTTACATCCTCCGCGCAGACTACGCTTTTTCCGACGGCGTTTTCTCGGGGCTGGAAGGGGGCAAGTACAACACCCAGTCCTGGCAGTACGAACTGGACGACGAGGGCCGGCCGTTGCAGGATCCAACCCTGCAACACCCCCGCTGCGTGTTCCAGGTCCTGAAAAAGCATTACTCCCGCTACGACCGGGACACCGTGTGCAAGATCACCGGCTGCAATCCCGCCGATTTTGACAAAGTGGCGGCAACTTACTGCGCCACCGGCAAGCCGGGCAAAGCCGGCAACATACTGTATGCCATGGGGATTACCCAGTCCACCCACGGCACCCAGAATGTGCGGGCCATCGCCATCCTGCAGCTGTTGCTGGGCAACATAGGGATCCCCGGCGGCGGCGTCAACGCCCAGCGCGGCGAGGCCAACGTTCAGGGTTCCACCGACATGGCCATGCTTTTCCACCTGCTGCCCGGTTACCTCAACATGCCCCAGGCCAAGGACCACGCCACCCTGGCCGACTACCTGGCCAAGGAAACCCCGGCCAGCGGTTACTGGTCCAACAAGCCCAAGTTCTTCATCAGCCTGCTCAAGGCCTGGTGGGGAGATGCTGCCACTGCCGACAACGAATACTGTTATCACTGGCTGCCCAAGCTGGACGGCCGCAACCGTTCCCACATGGCCATCTTCGATGCCATGCAGCAGGGAGAGATCCGGGGCATGTTTGTGTGGGGGCAGAACCCCGCCGTGGGCGGCCCCAACGCCGAATACGAGCGCAAGGCCCTGGAAAAGCTGGACTGGATGGTGGCGGTGGACATCTTCGAGACCGAGACTGCCAGTTTCTGGCGCCGTCCCGGCGTCAACCCCACCGACATCAAGACCGAAGTGTTCCTGCTCCCCGCGGCGGCCTCCTATGAAAAGGAAGGCACCGTCAGCAACAGCGGGCGCTGGATCCAGTGGCGCTACCAGGCTGTTGCGCCGCCCGGCCAGGCCAAATCCGATTTGTGGATAGCCGACAAGCTGTACAAGGCCATCCGCGCTGCCTACCAGCAGGACGGTGTCTTCCCCGACCCCATTGTCAACCTGCACTGGAATTACGGCGGCGAGGGCGAAGAGGAACCCGACATCGAGCAGGTGGCGCTGGAGATCAACGGCTACGACGCCGACGGCAGGCCCCTGCGGGATTTCACCCTGTTGCGGGACGACGGCGCCACTGCCTGCGGCTGCTGGATTTATTCCGGTTACTACAACGACCTGGAAGATCCCCCCGCCAAAAGGCGCATCCGGGAAGAACAGGGCATTGGCACCAACCCCGACTGGGCCTTTGCCTGGCCCCTTAACCGGCGCATCCTCTACAACCGCTGTTCCAGCGATCCCCGGGGCAAGCCCTGGAACAGCCAGGTACCCCTGATCTGGTGGGAGGACGGCCAGTGGCGCATGAACGACGTCCCCGATTTCGGCTGGAAGGACATACTGCCGGAGCAAAGCGCCAAGGCGCCCTTTATCATGCTGCCCGAGCTCCAGGCCCGCCTCTTCAGCCCCACGGTGGCCGACGGTCCCCTGCCTGAGCATTACGAGCCGGTGGAAAGTCCCGTCAAAAACCTCCTCAGCTCGCAGCAACACAACCCCGTCGTCACCTTTTTGCCGTGTCTGGGCAAACTGGCTGTCACTGACGAATACCCTTACATCGGGACCACCTACCGGGTCAGCGAGCACTGGCAGAGCGGCATCATGACCAGAAACAGCCCGTGGCTGGCCGAACTGGCGCCGGAGATGTTTGTGGAGATAAGCACCAGGCTGGCCGACAGCCTGGGAATTGCCAACGGCGACAAAGTCGTCGTCACCACCCCCCGGGGGCAGATCCAGGCGGTGGCCTATGTCACCCGCCGCCTCAAACCCCTGGCGGTGAACGGCCAAATGGTGGAGATTGTGGGGATGCCGTGGCATTGGGGATACCGCGGTCTCTTCCCCGGAGACAGCGCCAACGTTCTCACTCCCCACGTCGGCGATCCCAACACCTCCATTCCCGAATACAAAGCCTTTTTGTGCAATATAAGGAGGGCGTAGCATGGCCAACATCGTCCTGATCGACACCCGCAAATGCATGGCCTGCCGGGGTTGCCAGGTGGCCTGCAAGGACTGGAACCAGCTTCCCGCCGGCGTCACCAAGTTCCGGGGCACCTACACCAACCCCCTCACCCTGCAGCCCCACACCTGGACCCACCTGGTCTTCACCGAAACCGACCAGGGCCGCTGGCTGTTCGCCAAGTACGCCTGCATGCACTGCACCGACGCCGCCTGCGTAGAAGTCTGCCCGCTGGGCGCAGTCCGGCGCCTGAAGAACGGGACGGTCTGGCATGACGCAGACAAGTGCGCCGGTTGCGGCCTGTGCGTCGAGCAGTGTCCCTTCAATGTGCCCCGTATCAACAAGTTCACCAGGGTCATGGGCAAGTGCACCGGATGCGCCGAGCGCACCATGAACGGCCTCCAGCCGGCCTGCGTGGCCACCTGTCCCAGCGGCGCCCTGGAGTACGGCGAACGCAAGGAGCTTTTGGCCAAAGCCCGGGCCCGGGTAGAGGAACTGCAGGAGCAGGGCTTTGACCAGGCCTGCCTGTACGGCGAGACGGAGATGGGCGGGCTGGGCCGGGTGTACATCCTCACCCGCCCGCCGGCCGAATACGGCTTGCCGGAAAACCCTCAACCGGCTGCTTCGGCCTGGTTTTGGCGGGCCGCCAAAGGGCCGTTGCGCAAGCTGGCCAGCCTTACCCTGGTCTCCGGCGCCATGTTCAGCCTGTTGCGCTGGCGCGCTGAACGGATCCAGGGCAAGCGGGGCGACCAAAAGGCAGTGTAAAGACAAGGAGGCTGTTGCCGACGGCAACAGCCCCTTTTTATCGTCAATTTTCGCGCCACCGACAGGATTTTTTCTCCACAGCACGAAAGAAATAATAAACAGTTCTAATCCCGAGGGGGAAAACCGAATGAACCAACGTCTTCCGCTTTTTCTGCCTCTGTTCTTGCTCCTGTCAATGCTGGTCCTGTCCGGGTGCGCCCAGGGCAACGGCCTGGGCAAAGCTGGCCCGCCGCTGCCAACCAGCAAGCCGGTGTGGACGGAGGTCAGCCTCCTCGCTCCCCCCCGCAATCCCGCCCTGGTTCAGGAGGCCGGTGACATGGTCCTGGACGGTTTGGGGGAATTTATTGGCGCCAGCTACATTCCCGACGAGGACCGGCAGATACTGGTCATGGATTGGGCGGAAAATGTGCTGGGATTTTACATAGCCGACCTGTATGGGCGCAAGGTGCACGTGCTGGGCGGCATAGAAATCCGGGGCGGCCGGCCCCGGCTCGCCGCCAGCGTGTGGCCGCAGCTGCTCTTTTATGACCAGGACGACGACGGCAACCGCAGCTGGCTGTTGGTGGACCTGGCCGGGGAAGAACCGGAAATAATCTGGCAGGGCTATGCCTGGGTGCCCCCGGGACTGCGCCGGGAGCCGGTGTGGTTTGGCGGGGAAAATTGGTACATGGGCCCGGTGACGGGTCCGGCCATTACCCGCATTCCTTCCGGCGAGACGGCGGCAGGCCGGCCCGATTACGAAGTCCTCAATCCCGTCACCGAGACCTGGCCCCTCTGGGCCGGCGGCGTGTCCAACAGTTCCTGGTACATGTACCCCGTCCGGGACGGCGGCTGCGCCCTTCTGGACATCGAGACGGGACGGGAACACCTGGTGACCAAGTGCCAGGAGCTGGCCTGGAACGAGGAACGCACCCTGTTGGCCTGGGCTGAGGACGGCCAGGTGGGTGTGCTGGATGCCCAGGGCAAGAATGTCGCCCTGATCATCCAGGGGTGGTCGGGGCAGATTTGCTGGTCGGAGACCGGCAACAGCCTGTATTACCTGGGCGGCGAAGAGAACTTTTTGGGCGTCACCTGGGAGGCGCTGTGGCGCTGGGAAGAGGAAACCGGTGTGCGCCGCCTGGCCAGCCTGCCCGGCACATGGAATAAGTGGCGCCTGCTTCGGGCAACAGAAGAGGCCGTTCTAGCCGCCGCCGGCGGCAACGGCGAAACCCTGTTCTACTTCGACGTGGCCAACGAAAAAATTTACGAGCTCAAGGACGTGGAACAGTGGCTGTGGCAGGCCGGAGTCCTGATCTTTCTGCGCCAGGGCGAACTGTTGCGCCTGTCCCCGGGCTTTGATACCCGCATCATCCTGCGTGATGCCGCTGAATGCACCCTGCTGGGCCTGGTCAACCGCTTTGTGCTCTACACTTTGCACGGAAAAGTGTATATCCGGCAACTGGCTATGTAGGATGTCCGGCGCCGGCCGGTCCCGGAGCGAAAGTAAAGACATCCATGCATGACACATGGATGTCTTCTGCTATTCCAGGTTCTCTGCCAGGATTTGGTTTACTTCGGCCATGAGCGCTTCGAACTTCTGCTGGGCTTCCACCATGTTTTTCAGGGTGAGGTTGAGTTGCATCTGGTTTTCCAGGCTGCGCAGCTCATCCACGATATCCGGGGTTATGGCCTTGCCTTGCTGGTGCAGGGCAATGATCTTGTCCTGGGTCCTGCGCAATGCTTCCAGCAGTCCCGATGCCGTGGGGTCCAGTTTTACCCTGGCTCTGGCCGATTGCAATCCCTTGAATTCTTCGGACTCTTTAATGGCGGCGGCCAGTTCCCTGGCCTTTTCCTTAATCAAATAAACACCTCCCGCAATGATAATCTAAGTTTACCACAGATATTAATACAATGCCATGCCAGGAAGGTGATGTTATGGTTCTGGCTCTGATGACCCTGGAACTTCGTTTTCAGGCCCATTCCCTCAAAGACAAGCGCAAGGTGGTCAAATCGCTGCTGAGCCGTATGGCCCGGCGCTACAACCTCTCGGTGCACGAAGCCGATTACCATGACGTGTGCAACCGCGCCTGCCTGGCCGCAGCCTGGGTTGGCGCCAACAGCGAAGGCGCCCGCCGGGTCCTGGAGGGCGTCATCGCCCTGGCGGAACAGGCGGGGGCGGAACTGATTCGCCCCGAAATCGAGTTTTATTAAACTTTCCCAATAAGGCTTGCCGCCCGGCGGGGCGGTTTTGTTATGGAATAAATTGCATGGGCCGGGCGGCAGGATAAGCCGGCGGCAGCGAGAATTCATTAATTGAGATTTATAACATAAGAGGGGGTCATGACAATGGCTTTCCAAGTCCCGGTGGGGGAGGCCCTGCAGCCCGAACTTCCCCTGGTCCGGGGTGTCCGTATTTTGAACATATTTTTTTTGGCATTGTCAGGGAGAACGGCGGCAGGGTGCAGGCGGCGGGCCTGCGTGCGCAGGCCGGCGGGAGGTGAGGCAATATGGGCGGCGATTTAAAACTGGCGGCCAGAATCCTGCACGCCGAAGCCCAGTCCCTGGTGGTTGTGCGTTCCGGCCGGGTTTTGTTTCGCAGCCGCATGTCCGGCATTGAGCCCCTGCTGGAAGCCCTGGACTACGACGTGTTGGCCGGCAGCGCCGTGGCCGACAAGGTTGTGGGGCGGGCAGCCGCCATGGTTGCCGTAACGGGGCAGGCGGCCTCCGTTTACTCGTGGATCATGGGCGCCGGAGCGGTGGAAGTCCTCACTGCAGCAGGAATACTGCACTGTGCCGACGCCGTGGTGCCGGTTATTCTCGACCGGGAGGGGCGCCTGCCCTGTCCCCTGGAAGCCGTCACCCAGTTCACCGTCGTTCCCGAAAAAGGCGTCAGGGCGTTGCGCCACCTGCTGAGGGACCTGCAACAGGGAGCAAAAATAATGTACATGCACTAATAAGCAATTTATACCGCCGCGGAGGTCCGGCCACTGCCCGGACCTTTTGCTTTTTGGGCTGCGGAGGCGGGCAAAAAGGTTTTTTGCCAGTAAATGTCGAATTCAGGGGCATTCAGTCTTGCCGAAAGGATGGAAAGGAATGGACAATGTTTTTGTACTGGTCAACCCCGCTTCTGCCAACGGCACCACCGAGCGGATTTGGCCGGAAATCGCCGCTGTCATGAAGGACCGGGGCCTCGACATCAGGTACCACCTGACCACGGCGGTATTTCAGGCGCCGGATGTGGTGCGCAACGCCCTCAAGGAGGGCATGACCACCATTATTGCCGTGGGCGGCGACGGCACCGTCAACGAAGTGGTCAACGGGTTCTTTGAGGGGGGCGAGCCTATCAATCCCCAGGCCCGGCTGGGAGTGATTTCCCGGGGGACGGGTTGCGACCTCATCAAGACACTGGGCATCCCCAAGGATTATGAAGGGGCCATCGACACCATTGCCCGCAACCGGGAACGGACCCTGGATGTGGTCGAGGCAACTTTTACCGCCGCCGACGGTTCCAGCCGCACCCGCTACTTCATAAACATTGCCGACTGCGGTCTCGGCGCCACTGTTGCCGCCCGGGTCAACGACAGATCGAAATCCGCCGGCGGGTTTCTCTCCTTTCTTTCCGGCACCCTCTGGTCCATCTTGTCTTACAAAAACGTCCAGGCCAGGGTGGTGGCCGACGGCCGGGAAGTCCATCAGGGGGCCATGGTGCTGGCTGCCGTGGCCAACGGCCGTTACTTCGGCGGCGGTATGCACCTGGCGCCCCACGCCGATATGGAAGACGGCAAAATGGATTTAATCGTTGTCCGGGGCATGAACAAGGTTTCCATGCTGGCCAACCTGGCCAGGATCTACAAGGGAACCCACCTCACCCATCCCAAGATCTCCGCTTTCCAGGCCCGGGTGGTGGAAATCAGCGGCGAAGAGCCCCTGCTTATGGAAATGGACGGGGAAACCCCGGGGAACTCCCCGGTGCGGTTTGAGGTTGTGCCCCGGGCGGTCAAAGTCCTGGCCTGACGAATTGCCCCGATTTACAGCGGTCTCTGTCGAAAAAGCTTATCCTTTTGTCGTAATTCTAGACAGGAAACTCCCCCCATCTGGAGAAATATAGTTTATACTGGCCGCTAGGGGGTGATGGCACTGCAGTTGGACAACCTGGTTGAATACTGGGGCGACAAGCAATTGGCACCCATGCTGTTCGTCAACGCCCAACAGCGCATTGTCTGGCACAACCGCTGGGCAAAGTGGCTGTTTCAATCCAGTCTGGGGAACAAAGACTTGCGGCAGCTGCCGGCGGGCAAAGAGCTCGCGGCCTTTGCTGCCCGGGTCAGAAAATACAGAGACTCCTTGCTGACCAGGATTGCCATCGACGACCTGGTTTTGGATGTTGAAGGCAGGATGATGGGGAATGGCAACAGCGACCTGACGGTTCTCAAATTCCATACCCCTTTTTTATCCCGGGGTGCCGCTCTGGAGCTGCACAAACTGATGCAGGATTTCGCCCTGGAGGCAGGAGACCGGGTCAACAACCCTTTGACCACGGTGCTGAACTGCCTGAACTTAATTCTACGGGACGTCAGGGCCAACAGGACCGACAGGCTGGAAACCTACGTCGAACTGGCCATTCGCGAAGCCCACGTCATGAAGGAATTCGGTGATTGGGTTCGACGCCTCAGCGAAGAGCCGCCCCTCCGGGACGGCTTTAATCTCCTTCCCGTGCTGACGGAAGTGCTGGACCGGCGCAATTGTCTGCACCTTTTGGACGCCGGGGAAGACATTCCCCCCGTCCAGGGCTGCCCCGACCACGCTCGCATCGTCCTGGGCGGGCTGGTCAACCTCATGCGCCAGGCCAGCGAAGACCAGGCGTTTACCGTCAGGGTGCGGCCCCAGGGCCGTACCCTGGTCACCGTGGAGATCAATACTCAAAAGTCCCAGGTCAAGGACCTGCGCATGCTTACCGAAGAATTTTACGGCGGCCTCGGCCTGCTGGCCGCCCGCTACCTGCTGGCCCTGATGCAGGCCCAGCTGGAACTGGAATTCATGGGGGACATCGGCATCCGGGTCACTTTCATTGCCCTGCCGGAGGTGGAGTCCCAGTCTCCCCTTCCGTCGTCAAGCGCATGAAATTTGCGCATTAGCAGGATACTGTTAGCGGATGTGCCCGGCACCGGGGATTTGGGAAAAACTTCTCAAAACTTGCATTGTGCCGGCGGTGTTGGTAATATACCAGTAAGAATTACTATTATTGAAAGGAAGGAAGTGTGGAGATGAAAGGACTCAAGGGTTCGCAAACGGAAAAAAACCTGATGGCAGCCTTTGCCGGGGAATCCCAGGCTCGCAACAAGTACCACTTCTATGCCCAGGTTGCCAAAAAAGAAGGTTATGAACACATCGCCAAAATCTTTATGGAAACCGCCGAAAACGAGCGGGCCCATGCCAAGCAGATCTTCAAGTACCTGGGCGGGCTGGGCAACACCATGGAAAACCTCAAGGATGCCGCCGACGGTGAAAATTACGAGTGGACCACCATGTACAGGGAATTCGAAGAAGTTGCCCGCAAGGAAGGCTTCGACGAAATCGCAAATTTCTTCCACGAAGTGGCGGAAGTGGAAGAGGAGCACGAAAAGCGGTACCTTAAACTGCTGGACAATATCAAGAACGGACGCGTGTTCAAGCGGGACGAAGCAGTACAGTGGCGCTGCCTCAACTGCGGCTACATCCATACCGGCACTGAAGCGCCCGAAACCTGCCCTGCCTGCTTCCATCCCCAGGCCTGGTACGAACTGCACTGCGAAAACTATTAATCCTGCAGGCAAGAATAATTTAGGGAGGGGAAACCGGTATGTGGAAATGCTCGGTATGCAACTTCATTCATGAGGGCGAAACTGCTCCCGACAAGTGCCCCAAGTGCGGCGCACCCAAGGAGAAATTCGCTCAGCTGGACGACAAGCAGGTCGGTTTAATCCAGCGCTCCCGCCTGGGCAACGCTTTGCTGATGGAGCTCAACGGGTTGCTGGATGCCATGGAGGAACTGGCCCTCACCGGTATCGAGGACAACCTGGATCCCGGTTGCGTCAAGCTGTACGAGGAATGCAGGGACTTTGCAGCCTTTGCCCGCCAGTCCCTGAAGGCAGAGATTCAAACCCACATGGACAAGGGCAAATGGGGATAAAAGGCGAAGCTATTCGCCTTTTTTCATTTTCGCTGTATTTTTGACCGGGGGCAATGTATACTGAAGAAAAACGGAGGTAATGCCATGACGGATTGGAAAAGCGCGGCCCAAGCGATCCAGCCTGAGCTTGTCCAGTGGCGCCGCTGGTTCCACCAGCATCCCGGCGTCGGGTTTGCGGTGGAAGAAGCGGCGGAATACATTGCTGCCAAATTGAGGAGCTGGGACATCGAGACGGAGACGGGGGTGGGGCGCACCGGCGTCGTCGGCATCGTGCGCGGCGCCCGGCCCGGCCCCGTCATCGCCGTGCGGGCGGACATCGATGCCCTGCCCCTGCAGGAAGAGAACGAGCACGATTTCGTGTCCAGGTATCCCGGCAAGATGCATGCCTGCGGCCACGACGGCCATGCCGCCATCGCCCTGGGGGTGGCCAAACTGCTGGCCCAGCGCCGCCGGGAGCTGAAGGGTACCGCCGTCATCATCTTCCAGCCCGCTGAAGAAGGGCAGGGCGGCGCCGCCGCTATGATAGCCGACGGCGTGTTGCGGCGTCACAACGTGCAGGCCATCGTGGGGGGCCATGTGGGCCTGCTGGCGCCGGAGCTGGCCCTGGGCCAGGTGGGAATATGCTACGGGCCCATGATGGCCGCCACCTGCGAGTTTGAAGCCGAGGTTATCGGCCGGGGCGGCCACGGCGCCCAGCCCCACCAGACGGTGGACCCGGTGGTGATCAGCGCCGAGGTCATCACTGCGTGGCAGCGTCTGGTCAGCCGCGAGCTTTCGCCCCTGTTGCCCGGGGTCCTCACCGTGGGCAAGATCGAGGGCGGCCGCACCCACAACATCATCCCTGAAAAGGTTTCCATGCGGGGCACCATCCGTTATTTCCACCCCGAAGCAGAAAAGGTCCTGGTGCGACGGGCGGAAGAGGTGCTGGCGGGGATTTGCCAGGCATGGAATGCCCGCCACACTTTCCGGCTGGGCACGGCCTATCCCCCGCTGGTCAACGACGGGGATTTCACTGCCTTTTTTGCCGGCGTGGCCGCAAAACTGGTGGGCGCCGAAAATGTCAAGGTCCTGGAATACCCCACCATGGGCGGCGAGGACATGGCTTTCTTCCTCCGGGAAGTCCCCGGCACCTTTTACTTCCTGGGCGCCGGCAACCCGGAGAAGGGCATTGTCCACCCCCACCACCATCCCCGCTTTGATTTCGACGAGGACGTTCTCTGGCTGGGGGTCGCCTTGCTGACCGCCACTGTATGGGAATACACCCAGAAAAATTAGTTGGCGGAAAACGAAAGTTTTGTCTCGGGCGTCATATATAATACAAGGGAACTCAGGCTGGAGGTGAGAGCATGACAGCTTGGATGGCAAAACCACGGGTATTGGCAGTGGGTATCTTGACGGCAGGATTATTGCTGGCCGGTTGCGTCTCAAATTCTCAGGGCGACCTCACTTTGCTTGCCGAGCCTACCAACACCTTTGGGGTCGATGAGGAAATCCGCATCGCCCTGGCCAATCCCAGCCAGAGCATGCTCTTTGTTCCTGCCAGCTGGGCCGGCCTGGCGGTCTACCGGCAGCTCCCCTCCCAGGGCTGGGAAGAGCACATCCTGCCCGATATCTTTCAGCCCATGCAAGCCACCACGGCGTCCAGGATTGAATATTCCATTCCGTCGGGAATCCTGGAACCCGGCAATTACAAACTGGTGCTTCAAGGCCGCAAGGGCGAAGAAGGCACTCCTTTTTCGGTGGAAGTAAACCTGATGGTGGTGCAGTCCCAGTCCTGATTGCGCGCGCAGCCGTTTACACTGCACAGGTTTACGGGTTATAATAATAAAGTACAGCAGAAAAAAGGTTTATTTCTTTGGCAACAATTACTAACAGCAGCGCACCGGGGGTGTAGACATGATGAAGAAAGTGTACACGGCTTTAAAGCGCCGGCTGGCCGCTATGAGCCCTGCCAAAAGAGTTGTGCTGATTTCGGCACTGGTGCTGGTGTTAACCGTGTCCAGCGCCGGGGCCTGGTACCTGACCCGACTCGGCAATGTCGAGAATATGTTTCCCGATTTGCCGGCGGGCGAGGACACCGATCCCGATATCAAGAGCGTCCGGGAAGCTTTTGACAACAAGACCCTGAATATTTTGCTCCTGGGTTTTGACCGCAATGAGGAGCGGGGCGAAAAATACGAAGTATTCCGCCCCGACACCATCATGGTTGTTTCCATCGACCTTGAAACCGGCAAAACGGACCTGGTCAGCATTCCCCGGGACACCCTGGTCCCCATTTACAACCGCCGCGGCGGCAAGGACAAAATCAACAGTGCCTATTCTTACGGGTGGAAATATGGCGGCGCCCCCGCCGACGACCGTGAAGAGAGGCACCGCCTGGGCATGAAGTACCAGGTCGAGACCGTCAGCATCGCCCTCAAGGGCATACCTGTGCACTACTATGTCAGCGTCGACATGGAGGTCGTCCGGGAAGTTGTGGATATCCTGGGCGGCGTGTGGTACAACGTCGAACAGCCCGTTTACAACAATCGGGGAACTCTTTGGCTCAAGGCCGGTTACCAGCACCTGGACGGCGACAAGTTTTTGAAATACGTCCGCGGCCGCAATTACTCCGACGGCGACATCACCCGGATCAAGAACCAGCAGAACATCCTGCTGGCCGCCTTCGACCAGCTGAAGAAGGCCAACAAGATCATTCGCCTTCCCCAGGTCTATGCCAGCGTGCGCAAAAATGTGGAAACCAACCTGTCCACCGAGCAAATCCTGTCCCTGGCCTGGTTTGCCAGCCAAAATATAGATAAGTCGGATATCGGTACCCATGTGCTGAAGACAAGCTACGCTTATGGGCGCCTGTCGGAAAGCTGGACCCAGTCCTACAGTTACCTCATCCTCGATCAGAAGGCCCGGGCCAAACTCATTAAAGAAATCTGGGGCATCGAAGTGGGCGTCGACCCCACCGACGAACTGTTCCCGCCCCTTCCCGCAGAGGACCCGAGTGACGATAGCAACTGGCCGCCAGCGGACCCCGGCGAATACGGGGAACCCGGCCAGGAAACCGGGGACCCCGCAGAAGGCGAACCCGCCGAGGAAGAGGACCCGGCTGAACCCGGGGAATCAGGAGAGCCCGGACCCGGTGACACAGGTGAGACCGGTGAAACCGGGGAAAACAAGGAGACAGGAGATTCCGGTGAACAGGAGAAACCAGGTGAGTCCGGGGATTCTGCACAAGACACTGACAGAAAAACCACCCACAGGGTGGTTTTAGTCTGTATATTCGCGGGGTAATGCCCGGCGCACGAAAGCTACCAGGGGGACGCCCAGCAGGAAAACCACAACGGCCTGGCTGGCGGCAATGGAAAGGGCGGTTTGCCAGTATGCCGTCCACCAGGTGGGGGTGCCCCAGGGTCCGGCCATGAACCAGGCTGCATACATGCTGATAAAGGCAGCGTTAAAGAACACAGGGCTGAGCCAGGCGACAATGCTGCCCCGGGTTTTGCGGGTGACCAAGGCGGCGACCAGGGTGGTGAGGCTGCCAAAGACAACGTCGATCCAGCCGAATCGAGAAATGAGGTTGGACAGCAAAACCCCGATAAATACCGCCGGCACAGCTTCGGGCAGCAGAATTGGCAGCACCGTAAGGGCTTCGGCGGGGCGGAACTGGACCAGGATCGGGCCCAGGGGAATGCCGAAACCCAACTGGCCCAGGGGAATGGTCAGCAACACGTACAGGGCGGCGATGACGGCGCCCCTGGTCAAATACCGGGTGAGATTTTTGTCCACAATCCGCTCCCCCTTTCGTTGCTATATTCCAGCCCCATCCATTATAATTAAACCAGAGGTGACAATCCATGCCTGTCTACGAATTTCAATGCCCGAAATGTCAAACCAAGCTGGAACAACTCTGCAAAATGGGAGCAACAGGGGAGGACCTGGTCTGTCCCCATTGCGGAAACCGGGGCTTAAAGCGCCTGCTGTCGGGATTCGCCGCCCTGGGCGTCCGCGGCGGCCAGGACAAGTGCGGCGCTTGTTCCGGCGGCAATTGCAGCAACTGCTAACATGAGGGCAAATCCCATGGCTAAAAAAGTGTTGCGGATAGTGAGCGCAGTTTTTATTCTGGCCGGACTGGCCGTCGCCGCTTATCCCCTTGGTCTCAGGGTCCAGGCTTACCTCGAGCAACGCCGCCTGGAACACGATTTCCGGGACCATGTTAACGCGCCTGCACCCCAGCAACCGGGGACTTCCCCGCCCCAGGCTCAGGAACCCTGGGAGGAACCTGTGTGGGAATCCCTGCCCCCGACCAGGCTGGAAATTCCCGCCCTGGGTCTGGCCGTTCAGGTGGGAACTGTTGAGGATTTGGACATATTTGCCCAGCGCCTCACCCAGCCCCCCAGCTACTATCCCCAGAGTGCCATGCCCGGCGCTGTGGGGAATGTCCTTATCGCCGGACATCGCGGCGGCCCCGCCGGTTATTTTCAGAACCTGGATAAGCTGGCCCCGGGGGACAACATAATCCTCGTGGCGCCCGGGGTGCGTTATGTATACGAAGTGGAGGATGTCTTTGTGGTTAAGCCCACCCAGGTAGAGGTAGCCGCCCCCACCGACTATCCTGCTTTGACCCTGACCACCTGTCAGCGCCGGGGGATGGCATACGATGCCCTCCGCCTCGTGGTGCGGGCCAAGCTGGCCGGGACTGCCAGGGCAGACTGAACTGGCACGGGTCCGCTGATACAGTGATCCCTGCCGCGACTACCTCAGCGCAATCCGCCAGAGAGTATACTGCGTCGGGAGAAGGGGATAATATTGCTTTGCTGCATCCTTGGCCGGTACCCCCGGCTTTCTTCATCCTGGGGCCAAGGAGCGAAGATACTAGCGAGGAGGTTACCATGGAGATCAGATTTGGAACCGACGGCTGGCGCGGGATTATTGCCGACGATTTTACCTTTGCCAACCTGCGCCGGGTCAGCGTCGCCGTGGCCCGGTACATCAAAGAAACCGGCAGGGCCGAACAGGGCCTGGTCATAGGCCGGGATACCCGCTTTCTTGCCGAGGCCTTTGCCCGGACCGTAACCGATGTCATCACTTCCGCCGGGATCAAGGTGTTTTTAATTGAAGAGGCCGCGCCCACCCCGGTGGTGGCCCACGCCGTCCTGGACCGTAAGGCCGCCGGGGCAGTGATGCTGACGGCCAGCCACAATCCTCCCCAGTACAACGGTTTTAAATTTATCCCCCATTATGCCGGACCGGCTTTGCCCCATATCACTGATGCCATTACCGACCTCATTCCCTCCCGGGCCGATCCCGTCCCGGGCAACCCCAACCTGGTGGAAAAGATCGACCCGCGCCCTCCTTATTTTCGCTTTTTGGCGCGACAGGTAGACATGGACAAGATCAGGGCGGCGGCTTTTCCGGTGGTGGTCAATCCCATGCACGGCGCCGGCGCCGGTTACCTGGAGACAATTTTCCGCCAGCTGGGGGCAGAGGCAATCAGCCAGCGCTATTGGCGGGATCCCCTTTTCGGCGGGCAGATGCCCGAGCCCAAACCCCAGTTATTGGAGGATTTGCACGAGGCGATTGTCCAGGGCAGGGGAGAGTTGGGCCTGGCCCTGGATGGAGACGGGGACAGATTTGGCATAATCGACAGCACCGGAGCATATATTCTCCCCAACCAGGTATTGGCCATATTGGCCAGGTATTTTTTGCAAGAGAAGGGCATGAAAGGAGCTATTGCACGCACCGTTTCCACTACCACTCTGCTGGACCGGATTGCCAGCCGCTTTGGCGCCGAGGTTATCGAAACTCCTGTGGGTTTTAAGTACCAGGCCCAGGCTCTCATGGAGCAGGGTGCCATCCTGGCCGGCGAAGAGTCAGGCGGACTGTCCATTGCCGGGCATATTCCCGAAAAAGACGGGATATTGGCCTGCCTCCTCATGGCCGAGGTCCGGGCCCATTACCGCAAGCCGCTGTCCGACGTCCTGGAGGACATCTATGCCGAGTACGGAACGGTGTATACCCAGCGCCGGGACTACTCTTGTTCACAGCAAACAAAAGAAAGAATCCTGGCTGACCTCGAAACTTTCCGGCCTCAGGAACTGGCCGGGCAGGCGGTAACCGCCGTCAGTCGGGTGGACGGCAGCAAGTTTCTTCTGGCCGACGGCAGTTGGGCACTGGTGCGTCCCTCCGGCACCGAGGCTTTGTTCCGCATCTATGCCGAAGCCTCCACCCCGGAAAAACTGGAAAACATCCAGGATGCGCTGGCCGCCCGACTGGGTTTACATTAATTGGGATGGGCATTGGGCAGGAAGCGGTTCAATTCTCCGCCGGGGCTTGGTATAATCAAGGAGAAATCAGAACATACCGGTGCGTTCGGGCCGGTGCGTTCGGGCGTCTTACCTGACAGACGTGTATCAGTGAGAAAGGGGTTCCCCAAGAATGGAATATCTGCTGCCGTTTATCGTCTCTGCAGTGCTCAGCGCGCTATTGGCGCCCCCTATGCTGAGTCTGGCGCAAAGGTACAAGTTTTTGGATAAAGCCAATGAACGCAAAGTTCATACCGGGACCAAGCCCTACCTGGGCGGCGCCGCCATCTTTGCCGCCTTTTCTGTTACCAGTATGCTCTTTCTGCGGGAAGACCCCAGATTGCCGTACCTTCTGGGCGGCGGCGGGTTTTATTTTGTGCTCGGTCTGGTGGACGACCGGGTCGATTTGCCCGCCCGGGTCAAGCTCATTGCAGAATTGGCCGTAACCTTTTTTATCGTCTGGTTGGGCATGCGCCAGGGACTGTTATTGGAAAACCCCTTTGGCCGCATCGGCTTCCAGCCCTTCTTTATGTGGCTGAGCATACCGTTTTCTGTGCTGTGGATAGTGGGCATTGCCAATGCCGTCAACCTCATTGACGGCCTGGACGCCATGGCCTCCGGCGTCGTTCTTATCGCCTGCATCGCATTGTCGGTGGCGGCCCTGATCAATCCTGTAATCAGCTTCAGCCCCTTCCTCCTGGTCCTGGCCGGCAGCATTGCCGGGTACATAAGGTATAACCTGTATCCGGCCAGGATTATCATGGGGGACAGCGGCGCCCTGTTCCTCGGTTATGCCATAGCCTTCATTTCCCTCAGCTCCTTTGTCAACCCCAACCGGTCCATCTTCCTTTCCCTCATCCCACCGGCCATGGCTCTCTTTGTCCCTATTTTTGATACCCTGGCGGCAATTTGCCGGCGCAGCATCAACGGGCGCCATATCTTTGCCCCGGATAAAAACCACTTGCATCACTGCCTGCTCGAGCGCGGCTATTCTCATCCCAAAGCGGTGCGCATCGTCTGGGCGGCCAGTGCCGGCTTCGGCGGCGTATCCCTGCTGCTCTCGGAACTCATTTATAAGCAGATATACCTGGCCCTGGCTCTTTTGGCTCTTGTGGTGGCTTGGGCAGTTTATTATGCTTTAGCCAGCGGTTTTCTTGTCAAATTGCCCGGTTCCAAAACCATGGCACAAACGGCTGTGGCCGATGACAAAATAAAAAAAGCGCAGTAGCGATGACAGAGATATCTGCACCCTGGCCGGCACCGCCGCCGGTTTAGGCGCGCTTTTGGTTTACCGGCAATTATCAGTTCCACAAATGTCACCGGCCCCGCGGTCGTTTCCCCGTCAAGAACAAACATAAGGAGTGGAGCGCTGTGAAAGTCCGCAAGGCGATAATACCGGCTGCAGGCTTGGGCACCCGGTTCT
>JAAYIH010000055.1 GCA_012523545.1 Bacillota bacterium | reverse complement strand
TAAACAGCTGAGGGGCGCCGCCACGGCGCCCCTTTTCCAGGACAGGAGGTGGGTATGGGAGCGGAACAGCCTGCCCTCAATCCCTGGGTGCACGGCCGGCTGTTATTTTTTTTATTGAGGTCGCCAAGCTGTTCCGCAGGATTTTAAATGTATTCCACCGTGCCGCCGGCCTGGCGGACAGCCTCGAATATGCTTTCCGCCGCCTTGCCCGCCAGCAGGCCCCGGGCAATGAGTTCCAGTCCCTTGGGGGCGTTCACTTCAACCAGTTTGGAGTAGTTGACCACCGCCCCCGGAGGCAAAGTTATCCGCACCTTTTTGGCCCGTTCGGCGTCCGTCATTTTCATCCCCCTTTCGGGTTAAAGATAAGGGACCCCCTGCCCCGGGGTCCCTCACCCTTTAGAGGAACTCCACGCTGCCGCCGGCTTCTTTTACTGCATTCACAACGGTGTTGACCAGGTTATCCTTGTTCAAGGCAGGGATGCGGATTAACAGGCAAATGCCGGAAGGGCTGGATACTTCCAGCAGGTTGGCCAGATTGATGCTGGTGCCGGCGGGGATGAAGATCCTCAGCAAAGTCCCCGGTTTGAAGGGACAAGGGTGCTTGGCACTGTGTTTGAGGGTTGGTTCCGGATACTGGACCGGCGCTTGCTTCCCATAGTAGTAAGACACGTATTTCCCTCCTTCACTGGTTTACTACAGCCTATTCCCGCGCCGGGACGGCGGAAACAAGGCGAAAGCCACGCCCCGCATATAACATGGGCAGAAAAAAACCCCGCCGCGGCGGGGAAAAGGTCTAACGCGTCCGCTTTGTGCGGGGGGCAATTTTGATGGTGTTCTTTTTGTAACTGGCGTCGCCGTACCAGAGGATCAGTTGTTGCGCCGAGTCGATGGAGAAACTGCCGGCGGAAATGCGGATTTCATACCCTTCGGGGTACTGGTAGGACGGCACAAAGATCTCCGTCGGGGCGGCAATGGCGGGGTCGGGTTGGAAGCTGAACGTAAATTCCCGGGTCTTGAGCTTGAAGCGGATGCTCAGGGGCCGGCCGGCGATGCGCCGCGGCCACGGCCGCACCACGGCTTCCAGGGCCCGGCCGCCGGAGTTGATGTCGTTGGGATCGGTCTGCTGGTCCCGGCTGAAGATGGACAGGTCCTCGCCGTTCCAGCCGTCGCCCCGCTCATTGCTGTTGTCGGCGGTGTAGTTCCAGAGGGTGAAGTTGTGGAAATTGGCGTCCAGAGCCCGCATCAGCCTGTCCATGGCGGCAATCTGGATGCGAAAATCCCCGGTCTTGTAGGCGCGCCCCTTGTGCATGTCCATGGCGATGCCGGTTTCGCCGATGAGGGTCGGCATGCCGCCCAGAACGTGTTTTGCCTGTTGCTGGAAGCGGTGCAGCTCTTTAATCATCTGCCTGAGGACCCGGCGCCGGCCCAGGACGATTTTTTCCTTTTCCTGGTCGAAGGTAACGCCGGGAATGTAGCGCTTGAGCACCAGGGTGACGGGCTCGTACCAATGGGGAGCGTAGACCATGTTGTCGCCGTCCTCCCGGGTCCACACCGTCGGCTTGTCCATGTCAGCAAACTCCATAAAGATGGTGGCATCGGGATCAACCGTGCGGATCTGGCGGGCAAATTCCACGATGAAGGGCTTCATGAAATCCCGGGCAAAGTCCACCGCCCTGCCCCCGACCTGGGCAAAGTAATGGGGCTGGTGGAGGACGGCCCGGCCGTCGGCAGTGATTTCCCACACGCCGTGGTTGCGCCACACACACTGATGCCCGGGCAGCCATGCCCTGCGTCCCCTGGGGTCCACCAGTTGCTTGCCCCGCCTGCGGATGCCGGTGAGGCCGATGTGCCACACCTCCACCTCCTGGGGCAGCCCTTCGCCCAACTGCATGGCCTGCCAGGGGGTGGGCGTCGCGCCCATGCGCGCCAGGGACTGATGCTGGCGCAAGTCCCGCCAGCCTATCCAGCCTGGCGAGGGCTCGTTGAGGGTGTCGTAGCCCAGGACATGGGGAAGGCCCTTGAGTTTGGCAGCCACTTTTTTAACGGCTTCGAAGTAATGGGTCTGGAGGTAATCCTGGATGGGCACCCCCTCCACCCTGGTCTTGGGGGCAAAGGTGTTGCCGGCAAAGAAAAGGGTGAACATGGTGGCGGCGGCCAGCTTGGCGTAATTGGTGGGCCAGATCATGCGGGGGAAAGGATCGCCGTGGGTGTTGTGGACGATGGCGGCCCCGGTGGCCTGAAATCCCTCCATGTCCAGGCCCGCAACTTCCAGCGTCCAGCCCGGCGCGCCGTCGCCGCCGCTGAACCGGCTCCACACATCCTGGTGGGGATCGATGAAGACGTAAAAGCCGTATTCGCCGGCTTTGGCCACCACTTCGTACAGGAAGTCCAGGTACTCCTGGTCGTATATTCCCGGGCCGGCATGCTCTATGGCCTCCCAGGTGATGAGAAAGCGCAGGCAGTTAAAGCCCCAGGCTTTGAGGCGGGCGTAATGCTCGTCGGCTTCCTCCAGAGGAAAGGGCCGGCCGACAAAGGACACCTGCCGGTGCTGAAAAAAGCCTTCACGCACGTGGCTGGGCATATACGGAGTAAACGGGTTTTTGGTGCTGCCGCCCAGGTTGACGCCCCTGAGCAACACCATCCTTCCCTCCCGGTCGCTGAACTGCAATCCATTGGGTTTAAGCATTGCACCACTCCCAATTATATAGTCAGAATGAAGTTCAACACCAGGTCTGAAAAACCCTGCTCCCGGCGCCGGCCAAAACGACAAAAGGGAGCCCAAAGGCTCCCTTCTTACTGCAGAGGCGTGGTTTCGGTGGCCTTGCGGTTTTTGTCGGGGGGCTGGCTGAAGACGTGCTCTATGCCGCGGACCAGGGTGTCGTCTTCCAGCACGCTGTACAGGTGGTAAGCCAGGTCTTCGCGGTCCAGCAGCACTTCCTCCAGCACTTCCACGGTGCCGAAGTCGTTGAGCTCATGGGCCCGCTTGATCTGCTTGCGCAGTTCCTGCTGCAGTTTCATCTCGTGCTCCAGGTCGTTGCGCAAAAAGTCCCGCATGGTGTAACGCCCTTCGGCCTCGCACTTGATGTAGGACATCTCGTGTTGCACCACCGGGTGGGCGGTGGGGATGCCGCCCAGGCGGGCAATGCGCTCGCCGATTTTGTCAATGTGCTCGATGGTCTTTGCGATGTGCTCCTCCAGGAGATGGTGCAGGGAGATGAAGCCCTCGGCGCCCTCGCTGAGCCAGTGGTGCTTGTTATACTGGTGCAGGGCTACGTGAAGAGCGCAATTGTGTTTGTCCAGCTCGTAGGCCATTTCCAGGCGGACGTTGTGATCCAGGCTGATGCCTGAGCCCTTGACGGTTTGCGGGTTTTGCCGCTTGACCATGGGATGGCCGGGCTGCATATACGGCTGGTTCATTTTGGGCTGGTTGACATCCAGATTCTTGGGCAAGAAACACCGCTCCTTTCCAATGATTTGCCTTCTCCTTCAAGTATGCCCCGCCGGCCGGCTGGTCTATACGCCACGGGCTCCGGCAAGAAGCGGGACAAAAAACGGGGACTCCCTTTTCCGGAATCCCCGTTTGTATCTTTCAGTCCGGCTTGTATTCCAGCAGATCGCCGGGCTGGCAGGCCAGGACCCGGCAGATGGCATCCAGGGTTGAGAAACGAATGGCCCTGACCTTGCCGGTTTTGAGATTGGACAAGTTGACTACGGAAATCCCCACCCTTTCCGCCAGTTCGGTAAGAGACATTTTCCGGTCGGCGAGGACACGGTCAAGCCTGGTTATTATCGCCACATCAGTCCCTCCTAAAGGGTCGCATCTACTTCATCCTGCAGGTAGTTGCCGTAGCGGAAAACGCCGGCCAGGACCAGGAGCAGCAGCCCTATCAGGAGCATGGACAGATCTACCGTAACTGCCACATCCATATTTGCAATGGCAAAGGTTTTTATGCCGGCATATGCCATCACCGCCTGGATTACGCTGATCAGCACCGAACCTGCCAGCAGGATAATGCCAAGCACCTTGATTCTCCCGGCGTTGGCCGGGGCAAAGGGTTTGTCCTGGAGGACGGTCTCGAGGATCCCCATCAGCTGCCATTGGATGAGGGCAAATCCCCCGCCGAGCACGGGCGCGACGCCAAAGGCGGCCAGCAGCAGCGGACGGAGGTTGAACACAGTTCCCGGAGGAGGCTCCAGGCGGTAGCGCAGTACACCGCCCGCAGAAAACAGGAAGGTGCCGGTCTCCCTCTGCCAGACGCCCTCCGGAGCCAAAAGGACCACCGCCAACAGGAGCAGGGACAGCACCCCGCACACCACCGACAGCCAGAAAAGGAACTTGGTCAAAGCATGCAAAGTGCCGGCAAGACGCTTAAAGTTTTTCACAAAATACACCTGCCTTTTGTAATTCCTGCCCCCATTGTAATGGAGGAAATAACGTTTGTCAAGTAATATTTAATATTTATCATTAAACTCTTAACCTATATCGTAAATTTTTAGGTATTTGCACACATATTTTCCGCTTCAATACTATGGTAATGAAATTGATTCCCGGGAGGCATTGTCATGAGCAAGAAATTCCTTTTTGCCGGCGCCCTGGCGCTGGTCCTGGCTTTGGCCCTGAGCGGGTGCAGCCAAAGGCAGGACGGCCTGACCAGGGTACGCCTCAATGAAGTGACCCACTCGGTCTTTTACGCCCCGCTCTATGTGGCCATGAACCTGGGCCTGTTTGAAGCCGAGGGCATCGACCTGGAGTACGCCACCGGACAGGGGGCGGACCACGTCATGACGGCCCTGCTGTCGGGCCAGGCGGATATCGGGTTTATGGGCCCCGAGGCCTCCATTTACGTCTACAACCAGGGCCAGGCAGATTACGCCGTCAACTTTGCCCTGCTCACCCAGCGGGACGGCTCCTTCCTGGTGGCCAGAGAGCCCATGCCCGACTTTACCTGGGAAGACGTGCGGGGCAAGTCCATCATCGGCGGGCGGCCCGGTGGCGTCCCCCTGATGACCCTGGAATACGTCCTTAAGAAACACGGCCTCATGCCCGGCGAGGACGTGGAGGTCCTCACCCACATCCAGTTTGCCCTGATGGCCGGCGCCTTCACCGGCGGCGAGGGAGACTTCGTCACCCTGTTTGAGCCTGTGGCCACAGCGCTGGAACAGGAGGGCAAAGGTTACGTGGTAGCCTCAGTGGGGGCGGAAAGCGGCGAAATCCCCTATACCGCCTTCTGCGCCGCCAAGAGCTACATTGAGAAAAACCCCGAGCTCATCGAAGCCTTTACCCGCGCCATTTACCGGGGCCAGGTGTGGGTACAGCAGCACAGCCCCGCAGAAATTGCCGAAGTCATCCAGCCCTCTTTCCCCGACACCGACCTGGAAACCCTCACCCTGGTGGCGGCCAGGTACAAGGAAATAGACGCCTGGCGGCCTGATCCCCGCTTCCCCCGGGAAGCCTTTGAGCGCCTCCAGGATGTCATCGAGCTGGCCGGCGAGCTGGAGAAACGGGCACCCTACGACAAACTGGTGACCAACTACTTCGCCGAAAAGGTCATGGCCGGCGACGAATAGGAAAACAAGGAGGAATGTGCCATGGGGGTGCCATTGGTACAGGTCCGGGACATCGCCATGAAGTACCACAGTCCCGAGGGGGAGATCCTGGCCCTGGACGGCGTCACCCTGGACGTGGATAAGGGAGATTTCATCAGCGTGGTGGGGCCCAGCGGCTGCGGCAAGTCCACCCTGCTCAACATCATCGCCGGCCTCGTGCGGCCGACCCGGGGCGTTGTCACCATCGACGGGCGCCCGGTGGAAGGGGTCAGCTCCCTGGTGGGCTACATGCCCCAGACCGACCAGCTCTTCGAGTGGCGCACCGTGTGGAAAAACGCCATCCTGGGCCTGGAAGTGCAAAACAAGCTCACCGCCGAGAAAAAGGAATTTGTCCAGTCGCTGCTGGCCCGTTACGGGCTGTGGGAATTCCGCAACGCCTTCCCCAGGCAGCTGTCCGGCGGCATGCGCCAGCGGGCAGCCCTGATCCGCACCCTGGCCACCGATCCCCAGATTCTCCTCCTGGACGAAGCCTTCTCGGCCCTGGACTACCAAACCAGGCTGGTGGTGTCCGACGAGGTCAAGGACATCATCGTCCAGGAAAGGAAGACGGCCATCCTGGTCACCCACGACATCGCCGAGGCCATCAGCATGGCCGACAAAGTGGCGGTCCTGACCCGGCGGCCCGGCAGGATCAAGGCCGTGCACGATATCGTCCTGACCTGCGCCGAACGCACTCCCATCAAGTGCCGGGAGGCGCCCGAATTCAGGGACTACTTCAACGCCATCTGGAAGGAGCTGGACATCCATGCAGGTTAAAGACGCCGCCATGTCCCCCGAACATCGGGCTTATCTGCGGTCGCTGCGCAGAAAAAGGAGAAACATCGCCGCCGCCCGGGTGCTGCTCCTGGTCGCCTTGTTGCTGCTGTGGGAAGTCGGGGCCAACCTGGGCTGGGTCAACCCTTTTATCACCAGCCAGCCTTCGGGTATAGTCCGGACCATAGCCAACCTGTACAGGGACGGCGAACTGTTCCGGCACATCGGCGTGACGGTGTACGAGACGGTGGTGGGCTTTACCCTGGGCACGCTGCTGGGCACAGCCATCGCCGTCGTCCTCTGGTGGTGGGAAGGCCTGGCCAAAGTCCTGGAGCCCTACCTGGTGGTGCTAAACAGCCTGCCCAAGATCAGCCTGGGGCCCATCATCATCGTGTGGATTGGCAGCGGTTCTGCCGCCATCATCGTCATGGCCCTGCTGGTCTCGGTGGTGGTCACCATCCTGGGCGTGTATTCGGGCTTTGCCCAGGTGCACCCCGACCGCATCAAGCTTCTCCGCTCCTTTGGAGCCAGCAAGGGGCAGATCCTGCTCAAGGCTATATTGCCCGGCAGCATCCCCACAGTCGTTTCCGCCCTCAAGATAAACGTCGGCCTGTCCTGGGTGGGAGTCATCGTGGGGGAGTTCCTGGTCTCCAAAGCCGGGCTGGGCTACCTGGCGGTGTACGGCGGTCAGGTCTTCCGCCTCAACCTGGTCATGACCAGCGTCATCATCCTGGCCATTGCCGCCGCCCTGATGTACCAGGCCGTGGTCTTTCTGGAAAAACTCTTTACCCGCTGGCAACAATAAACCGGATCCTCGGGATCCGGTTTATCTTTTTGCTTTATTCCACCGTCACGCTCTTGGCCAGGTTGCGGGGCTTGTCGACGTCCAGGCCCCGGGCCGCCGCTGCATAATAGGCCAACAGCTGGGTGGGGATGACGGCCAGCAGCGGCATCAGGGCAGCGGGCAGCTGGGGCAGCTCGATGCATGCATCGGCGGCGTCGGCCAGCAGCAGGGGAAACTGGGTGATAGCATGGACAACAGCTCCCCTGGCCTTGGCCTCCCTGATATTGCTGACGGTCTTCTCCAGCAGTTCGGGCTGGGTGGCCAGGCCGATGACCGGCACTCCCTCTTCGATGAGGGCCAGGGCGCCGTGTTTCAGCTCCCCGGCGGAATAGGCTTCGGCATGGATGTAGGAAATCTCTTTGAGTTTCAGGGCTCCTTCCTGGGCCACCGCCCAGTCCAGCCCGCGGCCGATGAAGAAGGCATTGCGCCACTCCGTGCTGGCCCGGCCCAGCTCCTGCACCCGGGGCTCCACGGCGGCCAGCACCCCCTCGGCCAGCTGGGGCACCTGCCGCAGGCCGCGGCGCAGTTCGTCAAAGTACTCCTGTTCCCGCCCCAGCGCCTGGGCAACATGGCAGGCCAGCAGCGCCAGGACGGCCAGTTGGGTGGTATAGGCCTTGGTGGAGGCCACGGCTATCTCCGGGCCCGCCGCCGTGTAGATGACGTTGGGGGCCTCCCGGGCCATGGTGCTGCCCGCCACGTTGGTGACGGCCAGAACCCTGGCGCCGCGGCGCAGGCCCTCCCGCATGGCGGCCAGGGTGTCGGCGGTTTCCCCCGACTGGCTGATGACGATGAGTAGGGTGTCGGGGCCCAGAATGGGGTTGCGATAGCGGAATTCCGAGGCCAGGTCGTTTTCGGTGGGTATGCGCAGCACCGATTCAAAGAGATGTTTGCCCAGAAGCCCGGCATGGTATGCGGTGCCGCAGGCGACGATGGAGATTTTGCCGATACCGGCCAGGTCCCCGGGGCTGAGGCGGCAGTCGGGAAAGCTTATGCCCCCGTCCCGGTCCATGTACCTGCCCAGGGTGTTGCGCAGGGCTGCCGGCTGTTCAAAGATTTCCTTGAGCATGTAATGGGGGTAACCGCCCTTTTCCACAGCTTCGGCATCCCAGCTGATTTCGGTTACCCTGGCGTCCACGGCCCTGCCCGTCCGGTCCAGAACGGCAACGCCCTCCCGGGTCAGGCGGGCCAGCTGCCCGTCCTCGAGGATTATTACCTTGCGGGTGTGGGCCAGCAGGGCAGGGATGTCGGAGGCGATAAAGTACTCGCCTGCGCCCAGGCCGATGACCAGGGGATTGTCCTGGCGCACGGCCACCAGTTCGTCGGGCCTGGCCCCGGCCATAACGGCCAGGGCATAAGAGCCCTTGAGGCGGGGCAGGGCTTTCAGCACCGTTTCGGCCAGGTCCCCCGTCCACAGCTCTTCCAGGAGGTGGGGAACGACTTCGGAGTCGGTTTCCGAGTCAAAGCGGTGACCCCTGGTCTTGAGGTCGGCAATGAGTTCCCGGTAATTTTCGATGATGCCGTTGTGCACTACGGCAAACTGCCCGGTGCAGTCGGTATGGGGATGGGAGTTGGCGTCGCTGGGCTCGCCATGGGTGGCCCAGCGGGTGTGACCGATACCCGCCGTCCCCGGGGGCAGTTGGGCCGCCTTCTCCTCCAGGCGGCTGAGCCGGCCCGCCGTCTTGACGATGTGAATGCCGCTATGGTACACGGCCAGGCCGGAGGAATCATAGCCCCTGTATTCCAGACGTTTCAGACCTTCTATCAGGATGGGGGCCGCGGCCCGGCCCCCGATATAGCCAACAATGCCACACATATAATCTGCATCCTCCGCGTATTCAGTTTTGCCCTGAACCGGGTTGTATTGTCCCGGGAATCGCTTCCCGGATTTGTCCAACCGTTAACGGCAGTCCAGGTTGCCGGGGGGTCATCCGCCGAATCTTTCGCTAAACCCCCGTCCGCGTCAACTTGGCCGCGGCCAAGTCCAGGCGCTTTTTTCCATTGGCAGTGGACATCCCCCCTTCCCATGCTGTTGGCAGCTGTCGCTACCTTTGCTGTTCCTCGATGACCCGGGCGATTTCCCCGGCCAGGGTCGCCAGTTCGGCTTCGTCGGGGCCTTCCAGCATGACCCGGATCAGGGGCTCGGTGCCCGACGGGCGCACCAGCACCCGACCCCGGCCCTGCAGCCGGGCTTCGGCTTGGGCTATTGCCGCCTGAATAGCAGCGTTTTCAGACCAGCCTTCTTTTGTGCCCACCCGGACGTTGTGCAGCACCTGGGGCAGGCGCTCCATGATGGCCGCCAGCTCTTCAAGGCTGCGCCCTGTCTCGGCCATGACCTGCATGAGCTGCAGGGCGGTGAGCAGGCCGTCGCCGGTGGTGGCGTAACGGCGGAAGATGATGTGACCCGACTGTTCGCCGCCCAGGCTGTAATCGCCCCGGAGCATGGCTTCCGAGACGTAGCGGTCGCCCACCTTGGTGGTGACTGTTTTTATGCCCAGCTTGCGGGCGGCCAGGTGCAGACCCATATTGCTCATCACCGTAACCACCAGGGTGTTGTCCCGCAGCTGTCCCCGGCGCAACAGGTCCTGGGCGCAGATGAGCATGATCTGATCGCCGTCGACGACGTTGCCCCGGGCGTCGACGGCAATGAGGCGGTCGGCATCGCCGTCCAGGGCCAGACCCAGGTCGTACCGTCCCGCTTTAACGGCGGCGGCCACGGCCTGGGGATGGGTGGAGCCGCAATCCCGGTTGATGTTGATGCCGTCGGGTTCGGCGTTGATGACGTCCACCCGGGCCCCGCAGCGTTCCAGCACCTGCCGGCCCAGACCCGAAGCGGCACCGTTGGCGCAGTCCAGTACAACCCTGAGCCCGTCCAGGGAGCGATCCAGGGTGGACACCAGGTAGTCGCAGTACTTTTCCGCCAGGGTTTCGTCCCGGAAAATCCTGCCCACCCCGGCGCCGGCAGGACGGGGCAGGGTGTCCAGGCCGTGGCGGTATAGTTCCTCAATGGCCAGTTCCTGGTCGTCTTCCAGTTTTATGCCCCGCGGGGTGACGAACTTGATGCCGTTGTCCTGCATGGGGTTGTGGGATGCAGAGATCATCGCCCCGGCCACGGCGCCGGGATAGCGGCCGGCGGCCCAGGCCAGGCCCGGGGTGGTAATGATTCCAGCCAGGCATACGTCGAGACCCGTCGAAGCAATGCCGGCGGCCAGGGCCGCTTCCAGCATGGCCCCCGACAGGCGGGGATCCCGGCCGATGACAATGGCGCCTTTATTGCCCCTGCCCAGGTACGAGGCAGCTGCCCTGCCCACGGCCAGGGCCAGTTCCGGCGTCAGCTGGGTGTTGGCTTCACCGCGGATGCCGTCGGTGCCAAAGAGCGTGCGCAAAATCGTCACTCCTTCCAGTTCAAATTGCGCCGCAGCAGGAAGTGATCCAGCTGGCGCTTGTGCAGGTTGGTTTCCAGCCACTCTTTCAGCGTCTTTTCGTCCAGGTAGCGAATGAGTTTTCCCTCGTTGGCCAGGGATATCGCTCCCGTCTCTTCGGAAACAATGATGGCCACGGCATCCGATTGCTCCGAGATGCCCAGCCCTGCCCGGTGCCGGGTGCCCAGGTCGATGTTGAGCTCCGGGTTTTCCGACAGGGGCAAGAAGCAACTGGCGGCACGGATGCGGTCGCCCCGGAGGATGACTGCTCCGTCGTGCAGCGGCGTGTTGGGTTCAAAGATGTTGATGAGCAGTTCGGCGCTGATGGCGGCATCGACGTTGATGCCGGACTCAGACCAGTCCTTGAGCCCCGTCTCCTGCTCCCAGACTATCAGCGCCCCGATTCTCCTTTCCGACAGGCTGAGGATGGCCCGCACCACTTCGTCTATAGCGTGGGTGCGTTCCCTGGGCCCCAGCAGCGAAGATTTGGAGAACAGGCTGCCCCGGCCGATATGCTCCAAAGCCCGGCGCAGCTCGGGGTAGAAGATGATGGGCAATGCCACCAGGCCTACCGTCAGGACCTGGTTGAGAAGCCAGTTGGTCAACGCCAAACCGACGAACTGGCTGACGAAGGCGCCCAGGACGATGACGGCCAACCCTTTGAGCAACTGCACCGCCCTTGTGCCCCGGATGGCCATGTACAGGCGGTAGACTATAAACAGCACGATGGCTATGTCCAGCGCAACCACCGGGGTCGCGCCGGCGAAAGCGTTTCGCAGTTCTTTCAGCATCACCATACCCCCTGTCTTTATCCAAGTCCGGCAGGACTGCTCAGCACTGTAAATCCGTCGGCCTTGAGCGCAGGCGCGCTGACGCCTCCCCACAGCCCGCCAAAGAGCCTGGGTTCATCGCCGATCATCTCCACCTGGTTGAAGAGTGCCACCAGATCCTGGATGAAGCGGAGGCCGGGCAGGGCGGCGGTCAGCCTGCCGTTTTCAATCAGCAGCGTTCCGCCGGCCGTCACGCCTGTGACAAGGCAGCGGCGGGAATCGAGGATTTTAAGACCGTCCAGCCGGGAAACGAGGATGCCCCGGCGCGTGCTGGCAATCATGTCGTCCAGCATGGCGTTGCCAGCCTCCAGGAAAATGTGGCTGGGCTGGGATCCGTCGGTGCCCGGGCCCGATGCGTGGCCGGTGCCCGGAAGGTTGAGGGCGGCAGCCACCTCGTTGTTGCAGGCCACATTGACGACGGCCCCTTTGCTGACCAGGTGCAGGCGTTGTTTGGGCACGCCCTGAAAATCGCAGGGAACGGCGAGCCCCCTGGGATCCAATCCGTCATCCCATATATTTATATTGTCACCAAAAATTTTGGCGCCAATTTCCGTCACCGGCGAGCAACGGCGCAGAAAAGCGCGGCCGCTGAAGGCGGTTTTGGCCAGGACGCCGAGCAATGCGGCCACCGCCGCCGGTTCCAGCACCACGATATACTGGCCGGCAGCAATGGACTGGGGAAAAGCTGAGGCCTGGCTCTTGGCGGCGGCCTCCAGGAAAACGTCCATCAGCCGCAAGTGACCGGCGTCGCGGCTGCAGGCATATCCGTAACCCCGGCCCTGGCCGCGGCCGGAAACGGCGACGGCAAAGCGGGCAAAGGTGACGGGGACGGTGGCGGCCAGGCCGGCAGTATTGGCAATGGTCAGTTGGCCGGTTTCGCTGCGCAAGGAAGCGTCGATGCTGACATCGAGCCGCCTGGCCATGTCGATGAGGGGCGCCAGGCTTTCCGCCCTCTGCGCCGGAGTCTGCCCGGCAGTGGCCGGGAAAAACACCTTCATTTCCCGGTAGCCGGTGTCGCCGGTGAGGAGCAGGGGACCGGGAATGCCCTGGGCGGCATTGCTCCTGGCTTTGGCGATGGCCTTGCGCAACCCCTCAATGGTGAGGCGGCTGTCGGTATGCCGCCCGACAAAGCCTCCCTGTTCCACACGCACGTCCACCAGGAGTTCATCCCGGTGGCTGCCCTGGATCAGGGCGTTGGCCTGCGCGCATGTCTCCCCGACCGAGCGGGCGAGGACGGAAATCTCCGCCTTTACATCCCGCGGCAAAACCTTTTTCAATATTTCCAGCAGCTTACCCTGGTGTTTCACAGCTCAGCCCCCACTTTCACGCCGCGGATGCGCACCGGAACCAGGCTGTAGCCCACGGGAATTCCGTCAGCCAGCAGGCCCAGCTGAAACCGCTCCCCTTCGCCGGCCACTGCGTCGCAACCGCTCCAGAAGGCTGCGGGATAGCCCTTAAACAGGGGCGCCCGCACCATGCGGCGCACCTGTCCGTATTCGATGAGCCACCCCGCTTCGGCAGCGGCCACAAAGCCCTGGAGGTTGGGGTCCGGCGCAAAGGCGCTGCAGGTGTCCAGGACAATGCCCCGCTCGATGCCGGCCACCAGGTCCTTGAAGGAGCCTGAACCCGGCTGCAACACCAGGTTGGTGGGCCAGGGCAGGGGCGGGTCGAACCAGGAAGGAGCCCGCAGCGCTCCGGTGCCGGCGCGGCCGACAGCGGCAGCCTGTTCCCGGCCCGAAAAGAATTCAGTGTAGACACCGTTTTTGACCAGGGCAAAGGAGCGGGCCGGCGTTCCCTCGCAATCGTAGCCGAAGCTGCCGGCGCCGTCGGGGTACGCGGCGTCGGCGACTATGTTCAGCAAGGGCGAACCCAGGCGGGCGACACCCAGCTCCTCGACAGGGATGGAGCCGAACAGGCCCAGGCGCGCCCTGTACCCGCACGTGTAGTGCAACAGCGCAGCCAGCATCGAGCCGTGGACGATGACGTCGGCCACGCCTGCCGGGCAGGGGGGCGCCTTGAGCAGGGCGACGGCCTCCCGGGCGATGCGGCGGCCGTTACCGGGCAGGTCCAGATCCGCGATGTATTCGTACCCGGCGCCGGCATAACTGCCTTCCGGTCCCGGCCAGCTGCGCCGGACGGTATCCGCTGCGCCGGCGGCCAGGACCTGCACGCCGCCGCCGCTGAGAAGCAGCGTCTGCTCCAGCTCCGTTCCCTCACTGTTGACATATACCCTGCGTTCCCGGACAAAGCGAAGCCGGGTTTGGCGCCAGGTGATGCCGGCTTCGTCCATGGCGGCATCGGCGGCCCGCAGCACTTCCGTTATTTGGGCAACGCCTACGGCGAAGGGGTCGATTTGGTACGGGGTGTGCCACTGCCCCTGCACCGGGGCAGGCGGGCCGAGCTCCACGTGCCTTTCCGGCCGGGGAGCCAACCGGGTCGCTTCCAGGGCGGCTTTGACCAGGCGCTGGACGGCCTGCTTACCCCCCGCCGGGCAGGCGGCAAAGCCCCAGCGGTCGCCGGCCAGCACCCGGGCCGACAACCCTTTGCTGCTCCGGGTGTCGGCGCAGCTGATGCGCCCGTTTTCCATGGCCAGTTCCTTTTCCTCCTGCTCCACCCAGGCCAGCTCGGCATACCGGGCGCCCCCGGCCAGGCTCAGCTCCAGCCCCATTTTGACAATCTGTTCCAGCATCTCCACCCCCTTTGCCTTCCTTGCGCTTTCTCCGTTTAAAATTTCGCCGGCGGGAAATAAAAAACCTGCCGCAATCCTGAAAAAGGAGCCCGCAGGCTCCTTTGTCCTTATTTAAATTTTGCCAGGACTTCTTCCAGGGTGGGACTGCCGATTTCCTGGAGCTCATAGCGCACCCGCACCGCCGGTTTGCTGATCTTCAGCACCCGGGTGAGGTCGATGGGGGTGGCCGCTATGACCAGGTCGCAGTCGATGGCATTGATGGTCTGCTCCAGCTCGGCGATTTGCCTGTCGCCGTAACCCATGGCGGGCAGGACGTCTTGCAGGTGGCGGTATTTGGCAAAGGTGTCCTTGATGCTGCCCACCGCCCAGGGCCGGGGATCGATAATCTCGCCGGCGCCGTACTTCCGGGCCGCCACCATGCCGGCCCCGTAAGCCATTTCACCGTGGGTGAGGGTGGGGCCGTCCTCGATGACCAGGACGCGCTTGCCCCTGATCTTATGGCCTTCTTCAACAAAGATGGGCGAGGCCGCCTCGATGACGACGGCGTCGGGACAGCAGCGCTCGATGCTGGCGCGCACAGTGCTGATGCCCTCGGGGGATGCCGTCTCGATTTTGTTGATGACGACGACATCGGCCATGCGCAGGTTGGTTTCGCCGGGATGGTAGTTGACTTCGTGGCCGGGACGATGGGGGTCGACCAGGGTGATGTACAAATCGGCCTGGTAGAAGGAAAAGTCGTTGTTGCCGCCGTCCCAGACAATTATGTCCGCTTCTTTCTCGGCTTCGGCCAGTATCCTGGCGTAATCCACGCCGGCGTAGACGATGATGCCCCGGTCAATGTGGGGTTCGTACTCTTCCCTCTCTTCAATGGTGCACTTGTGCAGGTCCAGGTCGGCGTAGGTTTCAAAGCGCTGGCAAACCTGCTTGGCCAGATCGCCGTAGGGCATGGGATGGCGGACGGCCACCACTTTCTTGCCCATGGCCTTGAGGACGTCGCACACCTTGCGGGTGGTCTGGCTTTTGCCGACGCCGGTTCTGGTAGCGGTTACCGCCACTACCGGCTTGCTGGACCTGAGCATGGTGGTGGACGGGCCCATGAGGCGGAAATCGGCGCCCGCCGCCAGGACCAGCGAAGCCTTGTTCATCAGCTCGGCGTGGGAAATATCGCTGTAGGCAAAGATAACTTGCTCTACATTATGTTTTTTTATCAGTTCGGAGAGCTCCTCCTCAGCATGGATGGGAATCCCTTGGGGATACAGTTTTCCCGCAAGGACTGGCGGGTACACCCTGCCTTCAATGTCCGGAATCTGTGTAGCGGTAAAAGCTACGACTTCATAGGCGTCGTTGTCCCGGAAATGGACATTAAAATTGTGGAAATCCCGACCAGCAGCACCCATGATAATAACTTTGCTTGCCAAGAAAATCCTCCTCTGTTTTATATTTTTCCCTGGAGCGGGCAGGCCGCTCAGGGTTACAGCCTCGGCTGGGCACTCTCCGCCTCTTATCTTACCACAAGCGGCGGTTTTTAGGAAATACTAGCAGTGTAATGCGGCGCAAAGCCGGAAACTTCAATTGAGCGGACAAATATGGTAGGATGGTTGTGACCTGGATAGAATAACTTTTATTTACAGGAGGTCGGAATGAAGGACATCAGCAAAAAAATCGAAGCGCTCACTCTGGAACTGGCGGGTATCCGCAGCGTAGTCGGAACCAGGGGCGAAAACGACGTGGCGGAACGAATCTACACCAAGTTTAAGGAGATGAGCTATTTCCGCCGCCATCCCCACCGCCTGCAGTACATCCCCGCCGCAGGCGATCCCCTGGGCCGCAAAAGCGTGCTGGCCACCGTCAAGGGCGAAGGGGGGAACAGCAACAAGACCCTGGTTCTCATCGGCCACATCGATACCGTGGGCACCTCCGATTACGGCATGCTGGAGGAATACGCCACCCGCCCCCTGGAACTGGCGGAAAAACTGCGGGAAGTGGAGCTCCCCGAGGATGTGCTCAGGGATTTGGAATCCGGGGACTACCTCTTTGGCCGGGGCGTCTTCGACATGAAATGCGGCGTGGCCATTCTGATGACCATTGTGGAATCCATTGCTCAGGACGTCGCCAGTTTTGACGGCAATCTCGTCTTTGCGGCGGTCTGCGATGAGGAAGGCAATTCCGCCGGCATGCTATCGGTGGTGCCGGAATTGCTCCGCCTCAGGGAGCAAGAGGGTTTTGAGTATATAGCATTGCTGGACACCGATTACAGCGCTCCCCGGTTTGAGGGCGACAAAACCAGGTACATCTACGTGGGCACGGTGGGCAAGCTGATGCCCAGCTTCTACGTCGTCGGTTCCGAGGCCCACGGCGGCGACCCCTTCAAGGGGCTGGACCCCAACCACCTGTCCTCCGCCATCATGCTGGAAATCGACTTCAACACCAGGTACTGCGACGAGGCCGAAGGCGAAGTCACCGTCCCCCCCATTTCCATCCGGCAGCAGGACCTGAAACAGGAATATTCGGTGCAAACGGCCAAGGCCAGCTACCTGTACTTTAACTACGGGACCCACAGCAGCGGGCCCGACGAAGTACTGGCCAAGGTCATGGCCGGCGCCGAAACCGCTTTCCGGAAAGTCATCGACAGCCTCAATGCAGAGTACGAGAAGTACTGCCTGGCCAACGGGTTCCCCCATGAAAAGTTGCCCTGGCAGGCCCGGGTCATCTCCTACGCCCAGCTGTACGAGGCCGTCAAGGCCGAAAAGGGCGAGGAAGTGGACCGGGTGCTGGCGGCGCTGGAAGAAAAGCTGCTGGCCGACGACAGCATCGACGAGCGGATTTACGCCCTGCGCATGGTGGAGACGCTGCACAGCATGTGGTCCGACCAGAGGCCGGTGGTGGTGGCCTACTTCTCGCCGCCCTACTACCCCCATGTCTACGTCAGGGGCGAGTCGGAGCTGGAGAAAAAGCTGCTGGATGCAGTCCGGGAGGTCATCGCCAACACCGACGTTCCTTACGACATCCAATTGAAGAAGTTTTACCCCTATATCTCCGATTTGAGCTACGCCACGGCGCCCCAGGACGTCGACGCCCTGGATTCCCTCAGGAACAACATGCCCGGGTTCGGCAAAAAGTACTACCTGCCCCTGGAGGCCATGCAGGAGCTCAACCTGCCGGTGGTCAACATCGGACCCTTCGGCAAGGACGCCCACAAGTTTACCGAAAGGGTGGAGAAAAACTACTCCTTTGTCGTGGCCCCCAAACTGGTCTACGACACCATAATGAAGTTGTTGCGGTAACCCGCGCCCCCGGCGGCAAGCCGGGGGTTTTTTTGCGCCTCAGAAGCGGATGTTTACGGGCTGTCGGCACTGGGGACAGCGCCCGTCCTCGACGTCTGCGGTTACGGCAATGCCGCGCCGGACCAGGACGTGTTTGCACCGGGGACAGCGGGTGGGCAGCTGCCACGACTCGGGCAGGTTGCCGGTATAGACGTGGTCCAGCTGCTCCCGGGCCAAGTCGGCCAGGGCGCGAATGAGGCCGGGGTCAGTGGGCGGCTGGGTCCACTTATGGGCGGGGTGGTAACGGGACAGGTGCAGGGGTATGCCGGGGTCGATGGCAGCGATGAAGGCGGCCAGTTCCCGAATTTCCTCCTCCCCGGTGTTGCGCCCTTCGATGAGCAGCGTGGTAATCTCCACGTGGCAGCGCTCCGCCGCCGCGGCGATGGCCCGCCGCACCGGGGCCAGGCTGCCGCCGCACCAGCGGCGGTAGAAATCGGGGCGGAAGGCTTTGAGGTCGATGTTGACGGCGTCGATGTGTTCCAGCAATTCCAGCCAGGGCCGTTCCCGGATAAAGCCGTTGGTGACCAGGACGGTCTTAAGGCCCCGCTCCCGCACCAGGGGAGCGGCGTCGCGGACAAATTCATACCACATCAGGGGTTCGGTGTAGGTAAAGGCCACGCCGCAGTTGCCCCTGTCGACGAGGGACAGGGCCAGGTCGGCCAGCTGGGCCGGAGTGAGGGTACGGGTAGGGTACTGGCGGGTGACGCTGGCCCAGTTTTGGCAAAAGCCGCAGGACAGGTTGCAGCCCCAGGAACCCGCCGACAGGATGAGGCTGCCCGGGTAAAAGTGGTACAGGGGCTTCTTTTCGATGGGGTCCAGGGCCAGGCCCGAGACCTGGCCGTAATTGGCGGCGTACAGCGTGCCCCCGCGGTTGCAGCGCACCCGGCAGATCCCTGCTTCCCCAGGCCTTATCCGGCAACCGTGGGGACAGAGGCGGCAGTGCACGACGCCGTCCTGCCCGGGGTCCCAATACCTGGCTTCGTGCATGCTAATGGTACCTCTCGACGGTAAAGGTGAAGAGCTCGGCTTCCCCGGCCTTGTCCGGGGGGATGCCCGCCTTGGCGCACACTATGCGCAGCTGCTCTTCGGGGGTGTCGACTCCGGGCAAATCGGGCAGCAGCAGGCCCTGTCTGCCCCGCCAGCGGGCAATGAGGCCCAGCCGGGCGGGGTCCAGCTGAGAAAACCGGGCGGGGGCAGGCGCACCCAGCACATCGACGCTGATGCTCAGCTGGTCCAGTTCGGCCAGGGTTACCGGCGCAAAGCGGGGATCCCGGGTGGCGGCGGCGATGGCATTGGCCACTATTTCCCCGGCCAGGTGGGGTTGCGTGGGCTCCACGGTGCCAATGCATCCCCGCAGCTGGTCGTCCAGCTTGAGGCTGACGAAGGCCGCCGCCCGGCGGTCCAGCGGCGGCTCTGCGACGGGGTCCAGCACCCGGCCGCTGGTGAGATAATGGCGGATGGCCTCCCGGGCCAGCCGGACGTGGGGGCTGGCAGCGGCGAGACCTTTTGTCGCGAACTCCACCACGGCGCCGTTGCCGGGGCCTGGCTCAAGAGTGGCCACCAGGTAACCGACGCCAAAGGGCCCCTGGTAACTGAGGACCTCGGTGGTGCAACTGCGGCCGGCCAAAGCGCCCAGCAGGGTGACCAGGGGGCGCCAACCGCACTCCGCCGCCCGCAGCCGCAGGTCGGGGGGGATGGAAACGACGGCCTGGAAATCTCCCCGGGCCAGGGCGTTCCGGATCATTCCGTCAAATTCCGCTCCAGCGGGATTATACGGCGAAGGGGCATTTTCGGTCAGGCAGTGGGACAAATCGCCGCTGGCGACGATGGCGGTGGGCTCCTGGGCGGCCTGGGCCAGCACCCGGCCAACGGCATAGCATTGCGCCGGCGGCAGGCCGCCGATGCGCACGCACACCACCCGCCCCCGCCAGCCGGCCTGCTCCAGGTACCACAGGGGCACCATGGTCCCGTGGTCGAGGACGGCGCTGTGGCGATGAGCTGCCAGTTGCCGGGGGCTCAGGGCCACCAGGGGCAGGTCCCGCTCCCGGGCCAGGGCTTCCGCCCGGCGGACGTAAGCACAGTTGCAGGGCCAGGACATGGCCACCGTGGCGCCAAAGGGCGTGAAATCGCCCCGGAGGGGATCCCAGTCCGCCATGGTGTAGGCGTCGGAAAAGACCGGCCCGTGGGGGGTGACCACCACCACGGTATCGGGATTTTTCGCCGCCAGCCGGCGGGAAAATTCCCGGTAGGCGGCATCGGTTTCCCGGACCGCAGCCTTTTCTTTGTCGCCAATGCCCTCCACCAGCAGCGGCGGGTGGGGGACGAAACCGGCAAAGACAACCGAGGACATGAATTTCACCTCTCTCCGCAATATTCCTTGCCTACGTACGGCGAAGTCATGGCGGCCAGCAGCGCGCCATAACCCAGGTTAAAGGCGAGGACGTCGCCCACCGCCAGGGGCTCGGGATAGTCCGTCACGTCGACGATGAGGTGGTCGCTGCTGGCGCCCAGGATTTCGGCGCCCGGGGGCGGGGTGAGGCTTTCCGGCACAACGTCCTGGCGGCCCAGGGCCAGTATGGCCCGGCGGCGGATGCCTTTGTCCACAAAGACGGGCGCGCCGCCAAAGGCGTCCTGGCCGATTTCACCCACCGGCAGCGACGGCTTTTCCTTCAGTTCGATAATTTCGGCCTCCAGCCGGAAACAGTCCAGATGGGCGCCGGGAATGGGCTGCCTGGCCGTCGTCTCCCGGCCCAGGAGGATGCTTTCGCCCAGGCGCAGCTGGGTAATGGGCGGCAGCGTCCCGGCCAGCACCAGGGGCAGGCTGCTGGAATTGCCGCCGGAGATGACCGGCAGGGGGCGGCCGTAAATTGCTTCCGCCCGCCTGTGGTATTGCACCAGGCGGCCCAGGTTTTCCGGGCTGGGAATGACTCCGCCGTAGCAGGTCAGGTTGGTGCCCAGGCCCAACAGGCGGATGTGCTCCAGCCGGGCAATTTCCCGAACATATTCGTCCAGGGCGTCGGGCCAGATGCCTTCCCGGAGGTCGCCCAGGTCGACCATGAGGATGATGTCGTGGCACAGGCCGGCGGCGCCGGCGGCTTCATTTAACGCCTTAATGGCAGCCAGCTCCGAGTTGAGGCTGCACTGAAAGAGTTCCACCACTTCCCGGGCCTGGCCGGGCATGGGCAGGCGCAGCAGCATCAGGGGCGCGGTGATCCCCGCCGCCCGCAGGCGGCGGGCGTTTTCCAGCCGCGATTCGGCCAGCAGCTCCAGGCCGCCGGCCAGCATGGCCCGGGCCACCAGGGGATCGCCGCAGGCGGCCTTGGTCACTCCCGCCACCACAACCCCCCGTTGCCGGCACAATTGGGCCAGGAGGGCGGCGTTGGCCCGTATCTTATCCAGGTCAATGCTGAGTTTGGGTTGCATGGCTCTCCCCCTGTATTCCTGCGGAATTGAGCATCAGCTCTACCGCCGCCCGGGGATGGCTGTGGGCCAAAACCCCTGCAGCGGCCATGATGTAATGCCGGTCGATGACTATCCTGGCCTCGGCCGGCGGCCCAAGAAATGCGGGATCGGGATGGCCCCGCACCCCGACCAGAATCTCTTCGGGCCGGGGCAGGCGGGTCAGGGCGCCGCCGGTGCCGATGATCCAGCGCACCCGGGTCAGGTCCTTGCCCCGGGCCATTTTGATTCTGCCGCCGGGGCCGTACACGTGTTTGATGCGGCCGGCATGGCGCTCCAGGGCGGTCCTGACCGCCGCCCGGGCCAGTTCCCGGGCCAGGGCTATTTCCGGCTCAGCGGCGGGGATGGGGACGACGTGCCTTTCCGGTTCGGGCGTGCCCAGGCGGGCGGCCAGTTCCTCCCGGCCGATGAGGGCGATGAGGTTGCCGGCATTGCGGTAAACGCCCAAATCCCCTTCCACCGTGCGCTTGGCCAGGGGCTCGGGATTGAGCAAAATGGCATTGACTTCGTCGGAACCGGGAGTGACGGAATGCAGGTCGGTGGTGGCGCCGCCGACGTCGAAGACCATGAGGTCGCCCAGGCGCTGGTACAGGGCAACGGCGGCGTTGAGCACCGCGCCGGGCACCGGCTGGATGGGCCCGTCCACCAGCTCCCGGATCTTGCCCATGCCGGGGGCGTCGACGATGTGTTCTTCAAAGGCGGCCTGGATTGCGCGGCGGGTGGGCTCGATGTTGAGCTCGTCGATGCGCGGATAGACGTTCTCCACCACGATGAGCCGGTAGCGGGTGGGCCGAAATATGCGCCGCACTTCCTCCTGAACGGCGACATTGCCGGCGTAAATCAGGGGGACGGGCAGGTCGAGGCTGGCCAGTTTCTCGGCATTTTCCAGGACGATGCCGCGCTCGCCGTAGTCCACGCCCCCGGCCAGGAGGATGATGTTGGGGCGGATGGCGGCGATTTTCTCCAGGTCGGAATCGGCAATGGGACCGGCGGTGAGATGGCGCAGCACCGCCCCGGCCCCCAGGGCAGCTTCCCGGGCCGCCCGCACCGTCATGTCGTAAACCAGGCCGTGAACCGTCATTTTCAAGCCGCCGGCGGCGCTGCTGCAGGCGCAGATGTGGTCCCAGTCCAGGTCAGCGGCGCCCAGTTTGTCCCGGAGATCGGCCAGGGCCAGGTTGAGGCCCCGGCGCACGTCCCCTTCTTCCACAGTTGTGGGACCCTGGCCCTGGCCGGCCAGGCGGGGTGAGGAGTCCAGGCCGGTAAAGCCGCTGACCACGGTGGTGGTGCTGCCGATTTCCGCCACTATTATCTCCAGTTTCACTGACCCCACCTCTCAGCGCCGCCGGTTTTCCACCAGGAAGCTGGCCACGGCGTGGCCCTTGGTGCCGCGGCCAAAGCCGGCGTCCATGCCCTCTTCCACGGCGATGTCGTTGGTGACCTGGGTCCCCCCGGCCACCAGCAGGATCTTGTCGCGAATGCCCTTTTCAACGCAGAGGTCGTTGAGCTTGCGCATGTTGATGCGGTGGATGTCGGCGTGGGTGATAATGGTGCTGATGAGGATGGCGTCGGCGGCGGTTTCAATGGCGGCGTCCACCACCTTTTCCACCGGGACTGAGGTGCCCAGGTAGTGGCACTTGATGCCGTAGCCTTCGATGCCGCCGTGCTTGATGTCGATGATTTCCCGCATGCCCACCGAATGCTCGTCCTCGCCCACCGTGGCGGCCACGACGGTCATGGGGTTTTCTTTGACGGCCCGGCGGATTTCCTCTTCCGACAGCAAGGGCTTTTCTTCGGGAATGTGCAGGGTTGCAGGATCGATGTCGATTTCTACCCTGCCCTTGAGCTCCAGGAAGGTGCCTTCAGCGGGATGCAGGGGCAGGCGGTTGATGACCTCGGCATCTTTGATGCCCATCTTCTCGGCCAGGGCCAGGGCGGCGTATTCCGCCGTCCGGGCGTCGGCGGGAAAGAACAGGTTGATGCTGACGATGCCGTCGGCATACCATTCCACCTCGGGCCGGAGCAGGCCCTTTTGGCGGTGCTCGGCTGTAGCTTCCAGGCGCTTGCCGACGTTGTCCTCTTCGTCCAGCTCGTCGATGTAGGCGATTTTGTCGGGATTGCACAGCGTGCACCCGTCGATGAGGGCGCAGGGTTGAGCCAGGCCCGGGGGCAGGTTGTTGTAACCGTAGTGATGGCAGACCGGGGCCAGGTAGTCATCGTCCCGGGGCACCACAGTATCAGCGGCGACGCCGCCGTCGACGCGGCGCACAATGCCGTCGCCGTTGCGCTGGGGATAGTAACCCGAGTCGACGAAGAAGCCCTGCTCCACGGCCCGGAAATAGCCGCCCACGGCGATGATCTCTTCCAGGAAGAGCACTGCCCGTTCCTTGAGTTCCCGCACCTTCTCCCGCAGAATGCCGTCCTTTTTCAGTTCCACCATGTCCTTGATGCCGTCCAGGCCGATGAGCATCTGCTTGGCAGTATTTACGGCGGCGATGTTGTTGTAGTGCCAGGGGACATTGCGGCCCTCGTCGGGGGTGATGGTGCTCTGAATGTCGACGCTGGTCAGGCGGGAAATGAGGAGGTTCATGGTGTGGTTGACGGTTACCTCCCGGGGGTCGGCCTCCATGTACTTGGTGTTCATCTGGGCCCGCATCCTGAAGCCGGCAAAGAGCTCCCGCAGGGCCACAGCATAGGGGAGGTCGATGTACACCTCCGGCGCCGGCGCCGCGGTGGGGGGCACGGTGGACAGGCTGATGAGCTCACGCTTCATGCCCGCTTTCAGCGAGAAGGCGCAGTTGATGCCGTGCTGCACCATGAGCTCGGGCATGACCTTCCACGCTTCCCGGGCGGTGGCGTTGGCGTTGTGGGCGCCGTCGATTTGCAGCATGTCGACGCTGGCCATGATCTTCTTGGCCTCGGCGGCGTCGACAAAGGAGCGCACCATGTTGACATTGCGGTAGAGCACGTTGTACTGGGGGTCCTGGTGGGCGCCGTTGACGCCCTCTTCGGCAAAGAGCACCGCGATGTCGGGGCCGGCGACGCCGCTGACGTAGGAATGAAAATTGATGGGGCGGCCCACTTCGTCTTCAATGAGGTCCAGGGCCTTGCGGGTGGCCCGGATCTGTTTGCGGGAAATGGGCACGCCGCCGATGCCCTCGGGCGTGCCTTCGATGAGCCCGTCATAGTGACTCTGGCCGGCGGTGCGGATGACCATGATGTGGTCGGCGCCGTGCCAGGCGGCCATGCGCATGCGGCGGATGTCGTCTTCAAAGCGGCCTGAAGCAATTTCGGTGGTGATGACGCATTCGGGCTGGGGGTCGATGCCGCCAAAGTACTTGGCAGCGGGCAGGGAGATGCTGTTCTTGAGGTTTTCCGAAGCCTGCCGGTACTGGAAGGGCCCGATTTGGGTACCCGGGGGCAGGGGTTTGCGCCAGGTCCAGCCCTTGCGGCGGGGCCGGTAGTGCTCCAGGTCCCGCAGAATTTCCTCGATGTCAATTTTCTCATGGATTTTCAGGGCCATTACCTGCCACCTCCCCTGGCGAACTCTGCGGTGACCTGAGGCCAGAGCTCGCCCCTGATCAGGGCCAGGCCCGCTTCGCGATAGGGCCGGCCGGAAATTTCTGCAGCCTTGAGTACCACGTGCCCGGCCCCTTTACCCAACAGCCCCTGTTCCTGGCATTTTTCCACCAGGGCCTTGGCCTCCAGGCTGCTGAAGCCCATGCGCAACAGCACCGAACGCTCGATGGCGGGGGATGTGTGGGTGCGGGCCAGCTCGGCCAGGGGTTCCACCACCTGGTCCAGCAGTTCCCAAAACCTTTGGTGCAACTCTTCATCGCTGAGACCGGCCAAATGCCGGCGCCGCTGTTGAAAATCGTCTTTGCGTTCCATTATTTCACCTCGCGGGCAATTGCTTGGACAAATTCGGGCGTGCAACGGCAGTCTTCGGCCAGGAAGCTGATGTCCGCCGCCGTCAGCTCCGCCCCGTCCAGCTGGGCCAGAGCGTTTTTGATATACGAACGCCGCAGGCCGTCGAGATCAATGTCCACTGCCCGGATCAGGCCGGGATGCTCGGGCAGGATTATGGACCGGCCGGGTACGCTGTCGGCGGGGTCGCCGGCCCTGACCTCAATGCCGTTTTGCCGGGCAAAGCTGAGCTGGGCTGTGACATGCTTGCCGGCGCCGGTGTATTCGGTTTCCTGCACCACCACGACCTGGTCCCGGTCCATCTCCCGGGCCAGGGCCATGGCGGCGGCCAGGGAGATGTTGCCTGCCGGACCCCGTTCCAGGCCTTCCAGCTGAGCCAGGAGCTCGGTGACGTAGAAGGCCTCTCCCTGGGTGACGGTGACGTAGCGGTCCATGTAGCGCAGGGGACGGGCGGCATTGCGGGGCACGTCGGCCCGGTCGGGCCAGGTGGCAAAGGGCACGCCAAAGCCGGTGTGCCCGGTGGTAAAGGACTTGCGGTTGAAGTCGGCATCGCTGGCCATGTGCAGTCCCCTGAGGTCGACGCTGGCTGCCACCACCCGGGCGCGGCATCCGGCCTTGCGCAGGCCCCGGGCTGTGCCGGTGAGGTTACCGCCGCCGGCATGGGTGACCACCACCACGTCGGGCTCGACCTGGTATTTTTCCCGCATTTGCCGGGCGATTTCCCAACCCAGGGTTTCCACCCCGGCGATGGCGAAGGGAGTGTACAGCGAAGCGTTGAAGAAGCCCGTCTCCTCCAGGGTGCGCAGAAAGACGTAGAAAAGTTCCGGGCCCACCGAAAGCTGCAGAACTTCGGCGCCGTAAGCTTCGCAGGCCCGGCCCTTTTCGGCAATTTCAGGCTGGTAGACGCCGCGGCTGTCAAAGGCCTCCTGGATGACTATGCATTTGAGCCCGCGGGCGGCGGCCTGGGAGGCTACGGCGGCGCCGTAATTTCCGCTGGTAGCGGCCACTACTCCTTTGTAGCCGTGTTTGGCGGCGTGGTAAACCGAAAGGGCGGCGCGGCGGGCTTTAAAGCTGCCGGAGGGGTTGGCGGCTTCGTCCTTGAGGAATATGCGGGCGCCCTTGCCCTTGGGGGCGGTGAGGCGCACCAGCCTGGTTATGTTGCGCAATTCGTAGAGGGGCGTGTTGCCGACGCCGGTCTCCTGCTGGATGGCAGCCACTTCGTCCAGGCTGTAGCCCGCCTCCGTCATCATGGCCTGGTAATCAAAGGCCAGGCGGCCGCGGACAAAGCGGGTGTAGTCGATGCCCACCGCCTGCTTCATGATGTCGTTGCTGCGAGCCATTACCGCCTGGTAGCTGTTGTCCTTCACTGCTCTTTTCCTCCTTCCAGCAGGGCCCGCACCCGGGGGCCGATGCTCAGGAGCTCGGGCACGGCCTGGCCGAAGTCGTGGCTGTACCGGGGCAGGACCTGCACCAGTTCTCCTTCCAGGATGCGGCCGCTGAGGGTTTTAATCCGGACGGTGTCGCCTATTTCAGCCTCGCCGACCAGGAACCCCTTGGCCAGCATGATGAGGGGCACTTGGGCGGTGTCGGGAGGCACCTGAGGGGCGCGTTGGCCGGGGGGCAGAATTTGTATCCGTATCTGCACCCAGGTTCCCGGCGCCACTGGATTATTGGCCAAAGTAATCCCTCCTCTTCTCCATCAGCGTACGGATGTCGGCCATGAGGGCGGATGGCACCGGCAGCTGGGTCATGTTCTTGAGGCCGGGGCTGCTGGCGATGACATTGGGAATTGAGTTAACCGCCAGGGCGATGGTGCCGATGCCGCCGGGAATTTCTGGCCGAATGGCCAGCCTGATGTCGGGCTCGCCGTAAATTTCAATGAAGTCTCCGGTCTCCACCCCCTCGACCTCGGGACGGACCTGCTGGGGATGAATGAGGGTGATGACAGTCTCGCCGTCCTTGATGCCGTATGCAATGTGGCGGCAGCCCGCCACCATGCCGGGCTGGACCTGGACATGGGGAGTTTCCCTGTATTTTTTGGCGATGATGGGTTCCTTGGTCTGGCGGATTTCGTCCAGCTCCCAGCCCAGGGCGGCGGCAATCATGGCAATGGACTCGGGAAAACCGACGTGGCCGACGATGGTGCCGGCCTCGACTCCGGCGGCAAACTCTTCGGGGGTGGTGCCGACGCCCTGGGTCTTCATGACGGTGGGCCCGAAGGGCGAAAGGTCGTTGATGCGGGAGGCCCTTATTTCCCTGACGGAATAACAGACGCCGGTGAGGGCGACGATGAGCAGGTCCAGCACAAAACCGGGGTTGATGCCGGTGCCCAGGACGGTGACCTTGTTTTCCACCGCCAGCTTGTGGATTTGGGCGGCCAGCTCCGGCTGTTGCTGGTGGGGAAAGGCCATTTCTTCGGCGATGCAAATGACGTTTTTGCCGGCTTCCACGGCCTGGACGATTTGGGGAAAAACCTCCCGGGTAAAGGACCCCGTAGCGATGAGCACCACATCGGCCTCGGCAGCCAGGGCCTGGGCGGGATCGGCGGTCACCTGCGCCCGGCTTCTGACGCCAAAGAGTTCGGCCAGGGTCTTGCCCTGCTTGCCGGGATCGGCATCGATGGCGGCGACGCTTGCGGCGCCCGCTTTGGCGTCCAGCAGCTTGACCATGCCGCCGCCCATGGCGCCGAGGCCCCAATGGATGACGCGTACCGTCACAACCAACACTCCTTTTGCCAGTATTATACTTAGGGTTCCCCTTGCTCTATTGCAAAAATCATGCCCGGCTGAGATTGGCGCGGACAAGGGCGCGGGGACGTAAAAAAATCCTGGCGCCAGAAACTTGGCGCCAGGATACGCAAAATCTTTTGCATTACTTGTCTTTGCCTTTGTTTTTCTTCTCCTTGAGCTGGCCCTTGCCGGTGTTGCCTTTATTGCCCTTGCCGGGATTGCCTTCGTCTTCATCTGCCGGCTCATCTTCGGCGTCGTCGTCAAAGTCCTCCAGGGACAGACCGTGTTTTACGGCCCAGCGCCGCTGCTGGCGGCGGGCGTTTTCTATGGCCCGGTTGAGGCCATCCCGGGCCGCTTCGGGATTGCGGTCGCGGATTTGTTCCAGGTGGCGGATGCGCTCGGTGTATTTATCCAGCTTGTGGTGCACAGGGCTGTCTTCATCCTCAGAGTCCTCGAGTTGGTATTCCGCACATCTTTCCACCCCGGCCAGGGCCCGGCCCATGTTTTTCAGGGCCAATTCCAGACGCGCCACAGCCTCGTCGGTGAGCTCCAGCCCTTCCAGTTCTTCCGGCTCCACGTCTTCCAGCATGCGGTCAAACAGGCCTTCGGCCGTTTCTTCCAGATTGGCAATGGCCCGCTGCAAAATGCGCTGCTGCCTTTTGCTCAGCTCTTTGTCGGCATATTTTTCTTCCAGAGCCTTTAGTTCTGCAGCCCTCTTCTCCACCAGCTCGGCCAGCAGTTCGGTTTTGCGCTCTTGGTTGAAGGTGAGCCAGACCTTTATGTTCTCCAGCAGACGCTTGAAAAAGTAGAAGGGTGAATCGGGAAGCAGGCCGGGGTCGGTGCCCGCCTCATCTTCATCTTCATCCTCGTCTTCATCTTCGTCTTCGTCTTCATCAGCGTCGGCGTCCTGGTCCTCATCGGCATCCTCGTCCTCTGCGCCGGGACCTGCATCTTCGCCTTCCTCTTCAGTTTCGGCGGCTTCTTCTTCAGCGTCCGCCGGCTCTTCAGTTTCGTTTTCGGCGGCCTCTTCCTGGTCGCTTTCCGTCTCGTCCTCTACTACAGTAACCACCACTTGCACTGTTTCTTCCTCGGAACTTCCCTGCTGGGCAGCCGCAGCAGCCGGCACCGCCGCCAGGATCATGGCCAGGGCCAGCAACAGGGCCAGGTACTTCTTCACCTTCTCAACCTCCTTTGCATCTTTCTACCTATATATTCGCCCGGCGAGGACAAAACAGGGGTATTTGAAAAGGAATTTTCCCCGTCCAAACCGAATACTTCTGTAGCGACTGCGCCTGTGCAGGAAAGGGGTGCCGGCATGTACGATGTCATCATCGTCGGGGGCGGTCCGGCAGGAGCCACCCTGGCCCGCTTCCTCGGTCGGGACATGAAAGTACTTGTCCTCGACCGCCGCGACCTGGGGAAGCCCTATGCCGGGGGATTTGAAAAGTGCTGCGGGGGGCTGCTGGCCCCCGATGCGCAGAAAATGCTGGCCCGGTTTGGCCTGGGCCTGCCCCGCTCGGTCCTGGCGGGGCCGCAGCTTTTTACGGTGCGCACCATCGACATGGCGACCAGGCAACAGCGCTTCTATCCCCGGGATTACATCAACATCGACCGGGAGCGGTTTGACCGCTGGCTGGTCAGCCTGCTGCCCCCGGAGGTGGAAACCTGCTGGGGCGCCAGGTTTCGCTACCTTGAGCGGGACAACCGGGGCGTCCGGGTAACATTTACGGTAAACGGGAAAGAGCGCCGGGAAACGTGCCGGCTGGCGGTGGGCGCCGACGGCGCCCGCTCTTTGGTGCGCCGCGCCCTGGCGCCGAGGCGGCAGCCGCAGGTGTACGTGGCAATCCAGGAATGGTTTGCCGTCCCCAAGGCCTATCCGTATTATTCCGCCGTCTTTGACCCGGCAGTCACCGATTTTTATTCCTGGACCATTCCCAAGGACGACCTGCTGGTGGTGGGCTCGGCCATTCCCGCCGGCGCCGATGTCCTGGGGCGCTTTCAGCTGCTCAAAGACAAGCTGGCCCAATGGGGTTATGTCCTGGATGAGCCGGTGCGGCGCCACGGTACTCACCTGCTCCGGCCAGCTGGCCTGGGGCAAATATGCCTGGGCAGCCGGGACGTCGTCCTCATCGGCGAGGCGGCGGGATGGATCAGCCCCAGCTCCGCCGAAGGCCTCAGTTATGCCTTTCGCAGCGCCCTGGCCCTGGCCCGCGCCCTGGAAAAGGGAACCCAGGGGGCGGCTGCCCGCTATCGCCGCCGTTGCCGCGGCTTGTCTGCCAGCATCCTGGCCAAACTGGGCAAATCACCGGCCATGTATTGGCCCTGGGCCCGCCAACTTGCCATGGGATCAGGACTGTTCAGTCTGCAAATAGAATTCGAGGAGGTAATGTCATGAAAAAACGCCTGACCCGTTCGGAAGTGCCTGTTGAACAGACATGGAAACTGGAGGATATCTTTGCCTCCGAAGCGGACTGGGAAAAGGAGCTTAAAGCGGTGGAGGCGGAACTGCCCGCCTTCAGCCAGGAGTTTGGCCGGCTGAGCCAGGGGCCTGATGCCGTCCTGGCAGTCCTGCGCAAAATGGAGAACCTCTCCAAGCGCTTTTTCCGCGTCATGGCCTACGCCAACCTCAACTTGTCCGTCGACGGGACCAACCCTGCCGCCCAGGCCGCCATGGGCCGGGCCGGCGCCGCGGCGGCCAAATACCAGGCTGCCATGGCCCTGTTGCGCTCCGAGCTCCTCAGCCTGCCCGAGGGCGTCGTGGAAAAGTACCTGGAGACAGAAGCCGGCTTCGCCGACTTTGCCCGCATGTTGCAGCAAATGCTGGCGGAAAAACCCTACACCCTGTCCCGGGAGACGGAAGAGGCCCTGGCCTCCCTGCGCGAGGTGCTGGAAGCGCCCGGCATGATCTACAACCGCTCCAAGGCGGCAGATATGACCTTTGCGCCGGTGCTGGACAGCAAGGGCAACACCCATCCCATGTCCTTTGCCCTTTATGAGGAAGACTACGAGACTTCTCCCGATCCGGTGCTGCGCCGCAACGCATACCAGTCCTTCACCCAGGGACTCAAGGCCTACCAAAATACCTACGGCGCCACCTGGGGCACCGAGGTGCAGAAAAATGTGGTGCTGGCCAGGCTGCGGGGCTACAAATCTGCCATTGACATGTTCCTGCACCGGCAGGAAGTCAGCATGGAAGCCTATAATGCCCTGCACGACATCATCCTCAAGGAACTGGCCCCCCACATGCGCCGGTATGCCCGGTTGCGCAAGAAAGTGCTGGGTCTGGATAAAATGCTCTACTGCGACATCGAGGCCCCCCTGGACCCGGATTTTCAGCCTGCCACCACCTGGGAGCAGACTTCGGAATACATTCTCCAGGGCCTGTCGGTGCTGGGTCCCGAGTATGCCGAGATAATTCGCCAGGGCCTGGCCAACCGCTGGATTGACCTGGCCGACAACGTGGGCAAGTCCACCGGCGCCTTCTGCGCCAGCATCCCCGATGTCCACCCCTTCATCCTCATTACCTGGACCGACAACATGCGCACCACCCTGACCCTGGCCCACGAACTGGGTCACGCCGGCCACGGCGTGCTTTCCCTGCGCTACCAGTCCCTGGGCAACTCCAGGACTTCCTCTTTCTTTGTCGAAGCTCCCTCCACCATTAACGAACTGCTGGTGGCAGATTACATCAAGGCCCAGGGCGGCGACCCGCGCATGCATTGCTGGCTGAACATGCAACTGCTGATGACTTACCACCACAATTTTGTCCGCCACCTCATTGAAGGCGAACTGCAGCGCCGCATCTACACTCTCGCCGAACAGGGCCAGCCCGTCACCGCCGCTTTGCTCAGCAAAGTACAGGGCGACATCCTGGATGAATTCTGGGGCGGCGAGGTGGAAATTGACGAAGGGGCGCGCCTGACCTGGATGCGCCAGCCCCATTACTACATGGGCCTGTACCCGTACTGCTATTCCGCCGGCCTCACCATCGCAACAGCGGTGGCCCAGGCCATCCGGGAAGAAGGACAGCCGGCGGTGGAGCGCTGGCTGGAGGTGCTCAAAGCCGGCGGTTCCAAGCCGCCCATGGAACTGGCCAAAATGGCAGGGGTGGATATGACCAAACCCGATGCCATCCGCACCGCCGTCGCCTATGTCGGCCAGCTGGTGGACCAAGTGGTCAATTACTTCGAAAAATAAATCAAGCCGGGCCTCACGCCCGGCTTTTTCTTATCTTTACTGTTCCGCCAGGATGCCGTACTTGCCCAGCTTGTACTGCAGGGCCTGGCGGGTTATGCCCAGCAGCCGGGCCGCCCGGGTAATGTTGCCGCCGGTTTTGGCCATGGCCGCTTCGATCATGCTGCGCTCCACCCTGGCCACCGCCTCGGGCAGCGTGCATTCCTCCAGTCCCGCCGGCGCCGGCGCGGCCTGAGGCGCCAGGCTGGCGGGCAGATGGCAGAGGTCGATGTATTCTTCGTCGGAGGCCATTATATTCATGGCGCCCTCGATGACGTGCTCCAGCTCCCGCACGTTGCCGGGCCAGGAGTAAGCCTGGAACAGGTTCATTACCGCCGGTGCAATGCCCTTGACGGCAAGGCCAAAGCGGCGGTTATACTTGTCCACAAAGTGGCGGCAGAGCAGGGGTATATCTTCCCTGCGCTGGCGCAGGGCGGGCAGGGCGATGTTGACCACCGCCAGGCGGTAATAGAGGTCCTGGCGCAGGCTGCCCTGCGCGATAGCGGTTTGGGGCAGGGTGTTGGTGGTGGCGATAAAGCGCACGTTGACCGGCACTTCCTTGAGTCCCCCCACCCGGCGCACCCGGTTGTCCTGGAGCACCCGCAACAGTTTGGCCTGGAGGTCGATGTCCATGGAGTTGATTTCATCCAACAGCAAAGTGCCTCCATCGGCCTGTTCAATCAGGCCGGGCCGGTCGGCGGCGCCGGTGAAGCTGCCCTTGACGGTGCCGAACAAAATCCCTTCCAGCAGCGATCCGGGCAGGGCGGCGCAGTTCTGGGCAATGAAGGGACCGTTGCGGCGGGGACTGAAGTTATGGATGCTTTGCGCCACCAGCTCTTTACCGGTCCCCGTCTCCCCGTAGATGAGGACGGGCGAACTGGTCCGGGCAGCGCGCCGGGCCAGTTCCAGGGGGCGGCGCAGGGCGGGGCTCTCCCCCACGATGTCTGCGAAGGTGTACTGGGTGGAGGGCAGTTCCGCGCCGTGCTGGCGGCGGTACAGCCGCTGTTGCAGGTCCACCACTTTCTGCGCCAGGGCTTCCATGCGCGTCACATCCTTGGCCAGTTCCACCACGCCGATGAATTTGTCTCCGCTCCACAGGGGAATGGTGCTGTTCACCGAAGTTATGCGCTGGCCTTTGTGGTTGAAATAAGTCTGCACCTGGTCGTAGATGGGTTCCCGGGTTTTCAGCACCCGGAGGATGGTGCTGGTTTCCGGCGTCAGGGAGGGAAACATATCCAGCACTTTTTTGTGCAGCACCTGGTTGTAGTCCATGCCTTCCAGTTTGGCCATGGCAGGATTGTAAAACACCGTCCGCCCGTGCTTGTTGACCACATGGATGCCCTCGTCGATGGCGTTGAGTATTGCGGCGGCTTCGGCATAAACGTTGTAGCGGTCGCAGATGAGCAGAAGGGTATAGCCGTTCCACTCTTCGGCCACGATACTGAGCTCTCTGCCTGCGTACTCGGTTTGCCAGGGGTTTTCCCCTTTCCACCCCCGGAGGGCGGCGGGCAGGGGTTTCCCCGCCTGGATTGCGGCATCCCCCAGCACCTGGCGCACATTGTCGCTGACATGGCGCACCACTGCTTCCCGGTCCAGAATCAGTACAGCCGGCATTCCCGGCGCCAGCGTCGACATGGCCATATCCCTTCCCCCTTTCACCTGTATAATTTGCCACAACTGCCAAATTTCCTGCACCCGGGAAGCTTTTTGGCCCTGCTGCCTCCCCTCAGTCTTCCAGGGCAAGGCCGGATTCATGCAGGTACTTGCTGATCCCCAGCCAGGTGGCCGTGGCCAGGATGCGCTGGTATCCCCTTTGCAGGAGCAGGTCCCGCTCTGCAGGATTGGACAGAAAGCCGGCCTCCACCAGGCTGCCGACGATGCTGCTTTCCCGGAGCAGGTATAAATCCAGGGGCCTGGCCTGCCGGGTCGTCGCCGTAAACTCCCGCAAGTAGTGCTGGATGTCCTCGGCCAGCAGCTTGCCCTGGTCGAAGCCCTCCTGGTAAAAGGTCTGCGCTCCCGACCACTGGGTTGAGCGGATGGCATTGCAATGAATGAGGATGACGATGTCCGGCTGGTGCTTTTCGATGACCGCCAGGCGCCGGGCCATGTCCTCCCTTTTTTTGGGATTGGACGCCTCTTCTTCCTCGATGAGGCTGTAGTCACCGTACCTGGTCAGGGCCACCCGGTACCCCGTGGCCAGCAGTATTTCCCGGAGCTGCAGAGTAATGGCCAGGTTGACGTCCTTTTCCACCGCCCCGCCCCATTGGGCGCCGCCGTCATAGCCGCCATGACCGGCATCGATGACCACCCCCGGCGCCGAAAGGACGGCGGGTGTCCCCGCCGCGGGCTGCGCCGGCTCCCGCAGGTACATTGCCAGCACAATAACCACGACCAGCCCCATTGCCGCCGCTGCTTTTATTATCAGCTTGAGTTTGTCGGCCCTGGACAAAAAAATCACCCCCCCTAATCTATATGTCCCGGGCGGGGGCGATACGACTTAATCCAGCGCCTTCCTTTGGGCGGCCTGGGCGCAGGCGTATTCCAGGAGGTTGACATAGGACCGGATGATGAGGGACAGGGGACAGCTGTTGAACAGGGAAACTTTGGCCGACTGGGAATTGGCTTCAATGAACCACAGGCCCCCGCTGCAGTCAAGGCCGAAATCAATGCCCAGTTCGCCGCAGCAACCGAAGCATTTTTCCAGGGCGGCGTAGACGCGGCACAAAAATTCCTCTGCCCTGGCGGCAAACGCCCGGTAATCGCCCAGCAGGGACGGGTACAGGCGGCTGAAATTTTCCAGGGACATGCTGACGGAATGGGTGGTGATGGGCGAATGGCGGCGGGCAATGCGGGCGGCAATGGCAATGACATGAATAGTTCCCTGTGCGGTGCGCTGCACCTCGGCGCGCAGGTCGACGTTGCGGCCGTTGACCTGGATGAGGTCAATCCTTTCCTGGGCAATAATTGGCCTGGCGCCGAAAAAGCCCTGTATTTCCCGGAGCAAACTGAATTTGTGCAGCTTGCCCCGGGCCAGTCCGTCCCTGAACCTGATGAAGCCATAGGCATCCCGACCCAGCTTTTCCACCCGCAGCACCTGTTTGCCGCGGCCGCCGACGCAGGCCTTGAGGTACAGCTGGGGATGTTCTTCCAGCAGTGCCAGGACTTCCGCGGGGTCGGCGATGGGCCACGTCCGGGGCAGGTGCGGGGCCAGTTCGGTGTTGACCAGGCACCGGTAGGTCTCCCACTTGTCCATGAACCACGGGTAATTGAGAAATACCGTGCCCCTGCGCCGCAACTGGCTGAGGAAAGCGGCAAATAACGGCCTCTGTTCTTCCGCCACCGCACAGATTCGATACAGTACCGGCAGGTACGACAAACGCGCCTCCTGCCACCAGCCTTCTGCCGGCGTTATCCCCTTTATTGTCCTGGCATCCATATCCACCCCGTCCAGGGTGAAAAAAAACAGCGGCACGCCGGCCTCCCGGCCAGCCTGGAGCAACGCCGCCAGGCGGGGCCCCGGGTTGCCCTTGACCAGGGCTTCCAGTCGCCGGGGGCCGACAAGCACCCCCACTCGTGTCGCAGTTGCCATGCTGTCACCTCCGTATCCCTACAGCATATGCAACAGCTGCGACACTGCGACACCGGGCTCCGGCGATCTGCCGCACGTCTCAATCCTGTTTTTGGCTTAATCCTCTCACATCAAGGCAATAATTATCATTGCCGCCAGAAATATTACCCAATAAACCCCAAACACCCATGTATAGACCTTTTTCTCAAAGCCCTTGTCCCGCTCCGGGGCCTGGAGGCTCATCTCGTCAGTCCCCGTGGCAAACCTCCTGTTGATTACTACCTCGCCAACAGAAAAACCAATTGCCAGCAAAATCACCGCCAACAGCGACAGCGGCAACCCCCAACCGCCCTGGCCCTTTATAAATGGCAAGACCATTAATATCAGGACGCTGACCACCATGGATGCCAGAAGCAACTTGGAGTTTTCATAGATCCTTTCCCAGCTCTGGTCGGAGTATGTTGCTGTCTTGTAGAAACTTATCAGCTGGGATTCCTTGTACTTATGAGCCATGTTCCTTTGCTCCAGCTTTTCTTTCAGCTGCTTAACAAACTCCCCTATGGACTCCAGCACAACAGTGAGCCTTATGCTTCCCTTGCTGTGGACAATCTGAACCCAGCCGCCGGCATACTCTATTGAAGGGAACTTCAGCGCGACGATTTCTTCATAAGGAACTACAGTCCTGCCCTTGATATTGTCATATATAATGGCATCATCTGTCAGCCGGACGCTGATTATCGCAAACCTCCTGAGAAACAGATAATATAACAGCAAGATTTCTGCACCAATGATTACGAAGAAAAATATGAGGGCAAAAACGACTGCCTCAAGCACACCTGCGTCGAATTGCCGGCCCTGCATGGCCAGAAGCAAATACAGCACAACAAACAGGAAAAGCAGGAGAAAAAACAGGCCGATGTACTTCAGCGGCTCCCGCAAATGCTTCCGATACCTGTATACTGTTTCCATACCGCATCCCCCATGGCAAATATTATTGCTTCTGAAACCGGGTACATGCGCCGGTGGCGCCCGTTACCGCATCATCCGACCACCACTGCCGTCCCCGAGGCGGTTACCATGAGCATATTTCCGCCCTGGCCGAGGACTTCGTAATCGATGTCCACTCCCACAACGGCATTGGCCCCCAGGGCGGCGGCTCTCTTTTCCATTTCCGCCAGCGCCGCCTCCCGGGCCTGGATCAGTTCGCCCTCGTATGAGCCCGAGCGCCCGCCAAAGAAATTGGTCAACCCTGCGGCAAAATCTTTGAGGAAGTTTACCCCGGAAATGACTTCGCCAAAGACAATCCCCTTATATTCCCTGATGGTTTTGCCTTCCACACCGGGTGTTGTTGTAATAATCATTCAATCATCCCCTTTCTGACACCATATTACCATAAATTTGGATTCGCAACACCGGTCCGGTTCTGGTGTTGGTGACGGCGGCCTTTCGCCGCCGGACCCGCCGGATGGGCCGCAGGCGCCCGCGCAGTTTGCGTTTGGAGAATTGCGGAGCGCGACGGGC
>JAAYIH010000054.1 GCA_012523545.1 Bacillota bacterium | reverse complement strand
TGGATGGCCTGCACCGTGGTGCCGAAGCGCTGGGCCAGCAGGAAGAAGGTGTCCCCGGGCTGGATGGTGTACAGGAAGCCGTTGGGGCACTGGGGCGGGGCAGGCGCCGTGGGGATGCAGATGACCTGGCCGATGCGGAGGTTATTGGGGTCTGCGGCGGGGTTAGCCTGCTGGATGGCCTGCACCGTGGTGCCGAAGCGCTGGGCCAGCAGGAAGAAGGTGTCCCCGGGCTGGATGGTGTACAGAAAACCATTGGGACACAGACCGGACAGGGGTATTTGCACCGTCTGGCCCTCGATGTTGGCTGCGGGGTCCTTTATTTCCGGGTTGGCCATGGCCAGCTCTTTGACGCTGATGCCGCGGGCCCGGGCAATCGGGTACAGGCTTTCTCCCTTGCGGGCAACGTGTTGGACAAATTTATCTTCAGCCATGATCCTGTCCTCCTCGTTATGCTGTTCTATACCAACCTATGTAAAATGCCCTAGGGCAGTGCCTGGGCAATATGCATAAAAAAACCGCCTAACGGGCGGAAATTTTGTTCAGGGCCAAAGTAATGGCCAAACAGTTCAAAGAATGGTGAATCTGCCTTGTCTCCACCAAGGCCCTCAGCCGGGCCAGGGACACCAGTTCCACGGCAATGGACTCGGTGCCGTCGAGATTCTGTGCGCCCGCCCGGCGGCAGCCGGTGGCCAAAAACAGGTGACACCAGTTGTTTTGAATGGCGGGATTAACGCTGACAGAGGCCAACGCCTCGACCCGGGCCGGCGCATAGCCCGTCTCTTCCCTCAGCTCCCGTACGGCGGCGGCAGCGGCCTCTTCGCCGGGGTCCACCACCCCGCCGGGGATTTCCAGGTTGACCTCTTCCAGACCATGGCGGTATTGCCGCACCAGAATGACCCGGTTATCCTCGGTGAGGGCCACCACATTGACCCAATCGGGGAACTCCAAAATAAAGAAATCGTGCCGGCCAAATTCCGGCGCCTGCCGCGTGTCCCGGCGCAGGCTCAAAAAGGGATGCTTGTGAATATAGGCACTGGCCACTGTCTCCCAGGTTGCGATTTTTTTCATGCCATCACCCGTTTCTCCGCAACCCTGCGGGCTCTAATAACCAAAATACTCTATTTCACTGTTGTCCCTGAGCTGCTTGATAAACTGGTACTTAAGGTCTTCAGCCTTTTGCCTCGCCAGCTCATTGGCCACATACTCCCACACCAGGTCGTCTTCCAGCTCTTCCACGTCGCCCACTGCAGCCAAAAACTTTTCCACTTCCGCAGCAATCTCCTCTTCCGTAACCTGCACAGCGCTGAGCTGCAACTTCGCTTCAAACAATTCCTCAATCATCAGGGCTTCTGTAACCAGCATGCGAAACCTGTCCATGGTCAGGCCGCTGACCTCCAGCTCCTGCGCCAGGGCATCCTCATCCCCGTATAGCCGGACGATGGCCAGCACCGAGGCTTCGACATCTACGGTATCCGGGGTGATGCCGGCAGCCTGGGCTGCATCCAGCAACAGCCGGTTGTTGATTAACCGCTCCACCACCAGCTTTTTCAGCGTTTCCCTGTCCTGAGCGCTGAGTTCCATACCCTGCCTGGTAAAAACGGATATTTCAAAAGCAAGTTCCGTTTCAAATTCTGACCGGGCAATTTCCATGCCGTTGACTCTGGCCACGATGTCAGGAGTATCGGGACTGTTCGCCCGGCATGCGCCAACCAGCAATACAGCCAATGCCGCAAAAAGCAATGCGTATTTTTGCACGTTTTCACCTCCCCGGGCATGGTATAACACTATCATCACCCTCAACCACAGTCAAGGGAAAGTTCAGGGCCGAATCTGCTGAATCTCGTCTATGTCGGCCTGCTGCAGCCATTTTTGAAAGGAAACAGTTTCCTGCAACATGGCCAGCAATTTTTGTTTTTCCGGCCCCGCTTTTATTTTGGCGCCCCTTCCCTTTTCCACCGTCAGCTTGCCCCGGGTCAGAGTAAAATCCACTATCCCGGAAACGGCCAACAGCCTCAGGGCCGCCAAAATGGTGTCTTCGTTATGCCCCAGGGCCGCGGCAAGGCCGCCCAGGGCCACCTCGCCCGTCCCCTGACTCCAGAGGTACTTCAACGCGCCAAGGAAGTCGGCCATAAAATCCCGTTGCTGCCAGGCAAACCCCAGCACCACCAGGTCGGGGTCCACCGTGGCCAGAATCTGCCGCAACACCCCCGCCGACGGCGGCGGCGAAAGCATTACCAGGACGGGAGCGGGCTGGAGGTTGAAGCGCATATTGCCGGGGAAATCCTGCCACTGCACACCCTCCCGGTAAAACTCGGCCTCGGGATACTGCCGCAACAGGCGCTTCCAGGACACCCCCCGGGCATCCCGGTATTCCCTTTTTTTGCCGCCAATCTCCACCCTGGCTTCCCCCGGCCACCATGCCTCCAGGGTCGCCCACACCGAAGGTTCTCCCCTGTACATGTCACGGCTGACGGTGAAAACCGCGCCCACGCTGCCTCCCGGTTGGGGCGCCGCCCCGCTGTTCCACAGCCCCGCCGCGAAACTGCGCCAGCGGTCGCCCAGGGTGAGGATGTGACCGGTGCCGGCAGCCCGCACGCTTTTCACCGCCAAATCCTGGCAGAACAGCAGCGGCCGGGGGTTGCCCTCGCCGCAGGGCGACAGCCGGTTCAGTTCTTCTGCCAACTGCAAATCTATTTCCCAGGGTTGCACCACCAGATCGGCCCGCAGGGGCGGCGGCGTCCACCGGGCGGTAATTGCATCCAGCAGCTCCTGTACTGCCCTGACAAAGGGTTCCAGGTTTTGCGGCCGCAGGGAAAAGCCGGCCGCCGCCGGGTGCCCGCCAAACTTGTCCAGGAAGCGGGAACACTGGTGCAGGATCTCATAAATGTCGATGCCTTCCACCGACCGGGCCGAGCCGACGATGCTGTCCTCCTGGTGCGCGCGGGTCATTAAAACTGCCGGCGTGCCGTTGCCGGAGCAGATCTGCCCCGCCGCAATCCCGATAACCCCCTGGTGCCAGTCGGGGTTGTAGGCCACCAGCGCCCGGCCCGGCTCGGGACTGACCTCGTCCAATATCTTTTTACTCATTTCCTTGCGCAGGCTGTTAAGCTGGTCCAGTTCCCTGGCCAGGGCGGCAGTTTCTTCCTGCTCCCGGGACAGCAACAGCCGCACTGCCGTTGACCCGTCGCCCAGGCGCCCGGCAGCGTTAATCCGCGGCGCAATTTGGTAGGCCAGCTTATCTTCATCCACCAGCTCGGGGTTTATCCCCGCCACGGCAAACAGCGCAGCCAGTCCCGGGCGCCTGGCCTCCTGCAACAGGGGCAGGCCCAGGGCGTAGAGCTGGCGGTTGTGCCCCCGCAGGGGAACCACATCGGCAATAATACCCAGGGCCACCAGGTCCAGCAGGTCGTCGTCCTCTTTGCCGTGCCGCGCCAGCAGTTGCTTCGCCAGCACGTAGGCGACGCCCACCCCGGGCAGGTCCCGGGAAGGATGGTCAGGAGGCAACAGCTTGAAATTGACGATGCTGTGGGCGGGCGGCAGTTCCGGGGGCGGGGTGTGGTGATCGGTAATCACCACATCCATGCCCAGGGCATTGGCCAGTTCCACCTCGGCATGGTTGCTGATCCCGCAGTCGCAGGTCACCACCAGCCCGACCCCTTCCCGGGCCAGGGCCTGTATGCGCCGGGCCTCCAGCCCGTAACCTTCGCTGAAGCGGTTGGGTATGTGCCAGATGACGTCCGCCCCCAGGCGCCCCAGGGCGGTAACCAGCAACGCGGTGGCAGTGATGCCGTCGACATCGTAATCCCCGTACACCGCGATCTTTTCCCCCTGTGCCAGGGCGGCCTCTATGCGCTCTGTTGCCGCCGCCAGCGGCCGGTATCCCGACAGGTCTGGCTGGGGCCGGGCCAGGGGATTGAGAATCTGCTCCACTTCCTCCCGACTGGTAATACCCCGCCCCTGCAGGATCATGGCCAGGCGCCGGCTGCCTCCCGTCCACACCACCATTTCGGGATTCAACTGTTGCTGTCCGGGCAGCAGCACGCTACCCCTCACGGCATATTCACCCCCTGCAGGGCGATTTCCTCAATTTCATCCCAGTTCACTTCTTCCCAGTCCAGGCCGTTGGGCGCCGCCTCTTCCAGGCTCTGGCCGTGGCAAACCGGCCGGTATTCGCAGTGCCGGCAGTTCATCTCGTCGCTGGTGGCGGGAAAGGCCGAGGCAGAGCGGATCTGGGCAATAAGCTCCCTGAGCCAGGCCCAGTCGGCCTGCTGTTTTTCGCGGGAATATCCCACCGCCAGGGGCTGGTCGGGGAAGCGGGGATTCCAGTACACCATCTGCAAATCCTCGGGACGGCGCGCAAAGTGCCCGGCCTGGCTGAGGAGGTACAAGTACACCCTGGTCTGCACAGCACCTGCCAAAGCAGGCGCCGGGGGCTTGGCATCGGTCTTCCAGTCGTAAACGGTGATTGCCCGTTCGTCGCAGGCCAGCAAGTCAAATTTGGCCAGCAGCCGAATGCCGTCCCGCACCGAGCGCAGCTCGTACTCAGGCAGGAATTGCCGCGCCCCGGTAAGAGGCAGGAATTCCGCCAGGCGCTGCAGCCACTGGCGCAATAGGGGCTCATCGTCGGGCGCCTGGGTGTTGCCGGACCCGAAATAATACTGGGCCAGCAGGTGAAACTTGCGCCCCTGTTCGATGTGCTGGCCGGCCTCGCTGCCGGCGGCCATGGGCCAGTAGAGCCCGTCGATATACCGGTATTTGAATTTCAGTGGACAGGTCAGCCACGCCGACAGCGAAGCCTGGCTAAACCACAGGGTATCCAGGTTACTTTGCATTTTTGCCCGCCTCCATGATCTTTTCCAGTTGGCGCAAGGCCAGTGCCGGCTTGGTCCGGCCAAACCGCGTGCGCCGGTGCCAGGTCAAGAGCAGATTGACCCGGGCCCGGGTAATGGCCACGTAGAGCAAGCGCAAACGCTCGCACAGCAGCTCTTCCCGGGCCAGCCGGATGGCCGTCGCCTTGTCGGCGCCCTGCAGCTCGGCCTGGGCCGCCGCCACGGGATTGACAAGATCTTCGGGCAGCCACCCGTACTCGGCGCGAATCTTGTCCCCCGGCATGCCGGGGTACTCGGAACTGGTTACCGAAACGATGTACACCGTATCCCATTCCAGACCCTTGGCCCGGTGGGCGGTGACCAAATTTATAACCCCCGGCTGAGGCTTGTAGCCCGCCCGGTCAAAGAAAACGTTGGCGGCGCCCAGCAGGCTGTTGGTCATCAGCCTCACTTCTTCCGCCACCCGGGGCAGGCGCCAGTTGGGGAATATATGCAGGCGGTGCTTGATGTCCACCGCCAGCTTTTGCGCAATGGCCAGCTCCTGCTCCTGCAGGCCCAGGTCGTGGGCAATCTCCAGGACCAGCATGTCGGCGGGCAGGTGCATGGCCTCCAGCCACGACCGGAGCTGCTCCAGGCCCCGCCGCACATCCAGCCACAGGTCATACTCTGTCAGGCTCTCGGGCCAGCTGATGTCCCCGTAAAGCAGTTGTTCCACCGGCACCACTTCAAGATAGCCGGTGATGGCCGGGACATCGGCCAAATCGGGAACGAGGCGGATCAGGGCCGCCGTCAGCAAACCGTTGTCGCCGGGCTGGGCCAGAAAACTGAGGATGGCCTGGAGATCGTCGATGGTTTTGCGCCGCTGGGCGGGATAGGTGCTGATTTCGTAAAAGGGGGCATCCAGTTCCGCCAGGACGTCCCGGAACTGGCCCACCAGCCAGTTGGTGGGCGCCAGGATGGCCACCGTCTTGTCGGGATTGCGCCTGACATAACCGGCGGCGTGCTTGCTCACCTCGCGCACCTCTTCTTCCAGGTCCTTGTATGCGCGAATGCCCAGGGTGTAGCCGGGGGCAACGGGGTTGGGATGGGGATCGTCGGGAGCCACCGGTTCGATGTAGTTGGGTTCCAGGGCGCGGCGGCAGGCCGGCACCGGATGGTCCTGACACCATCGCACCAGGCCGTTGGCCAGATCTATGATATCCCGGCTGCTGCGGTTGGACTGCAACATGGGCAGCGCCCGGACGTCTTCCCGGGCGGCAAAATCCCGAAACAACCGGGGGTCTGAGTTGGTAAAGGTGCCCAAAATGGCCTGGTTGGAATCCCCCACCCGCACCAGGTTGCCGTGCTCCGCCGCCAGGGCCAGGAGCAGGCGCTGTTGCAAGGGGTTGGAATCCTGGGCCTCATCCTCAAAGATATAGGGCCACCCCCGGGCCAGGCGGGACCGCAGTTCGTCATCCCCTTCCAGCAGGGCGCAGGCCCTGAGGAGGAGGTCGTCAAAATCCAGCATCCCCAGTTGCTCCAGGCGCTGCTGGTACGCGCGGAAATACTCGGCGCACCAGGCCAGGAAGCCGTCTCCTTCCACCCGGGCGTCCACCTGCTCGGGAGTGAGTCCTTCACTTTTGAAATGGCTGATCATGGCTTGTCCCAGTTCTACGGTACGCCGCCGCCACGACTCCAGGGCCTGCTGGTAGCTGTAATGGGATTCGTCGATTTTCAGCACCGACTGCCAGCGCTCCAGATTGCGGTCAATCCAGCGCAACACGATTTCCTCCACCAGCCGCTCCCGGTAGCCGCCGTCGAGAATGGAAAAGTCGTCCCGCAACAGGGCGGCGTCGGGGCGCTGGCGCAAAATCTGCAGCGCCAGGGAATGCAGCGTCCGCACTTCAAAGCCCACCCCCCGCGGCAGGTTGCGCTCCTCCAGCCAATCCCCGATTTTGCGCACAAAGTTGGCCACCGCCGCATTCATCACCGTCACCACCAGGACTTTGCCGCCCCGGGGCAGGCCCTCGCTGATGAGGCGGGCGGCCAGCCAGGAAAGCACCGTCGTCTTGCCGGCGCCGGGAACGGCGGGAACAGCCAGAAATCCGCCTTTGTATTCAGCTACTTCTTTCTGACCGGGACGGAACCGCATTCTCTGCCCTCCCCTCCACAGTGGCCAGCAGCGCCTCCAGCAGGTCGCCGCTCTGTTCAAAGCCCTGGCTGTCTATGTTGGCCGCCGCCGCCACCAGGGTGTCGGTGCAGCGCCGCAACAACGCCCTGGCCAGGCGGGCGCCGTTTTGCCGGATCAGGCTTTCGTTGCGGGCATCATCCCAAATCTCGTCCTCCCGCCAGTCGGACTTGAGTACGTGAGGATTGATGATTTCCCGGACGTCCTGCTGAAACCAGCGGCGGCTGGTGCAATCCAGCCAAACCTGCACCCGGGTGCAGTGGTGCCCAGCCAGATACGCATAGGGAGTGGCCAGGATCACCGCCTTTTCCCGCGTCGCCGGCTCCAGCAGGCTGTCGGCAGCCACCGTCCCCGCCGACAGCATGTTGATAAATTCCGCACCCGCAGGGCCTTCCAGGGCCAGGCGCCGGGCGGTGGCGAGAAACTTCCGGGCCGATACTATCAGCTGCCGGCACACCACCAAATCGTCCCGGGCCGGGGGCAGGCGGGAAAGCAGTTCGCCGAAAACCCGCTGGAAGAACAAATCGATGGGCTGTTCGGGGCCGCGCCGGTATTCCTCCAGCCATTGCCGCAACAGGTCGTAGCCCCGGGCGGCGGCAAAACCCACCCGTTCCCGTTGCCACACTTCCAGGGGCAGCAGCTTGCCGTCCCGCACCTGGCGGCCCAGCAGCCAGGCCCGCACGGGATCGATTTTCAGCAACAGCTGCAGCGACTGGGCCAGGTCGGGAATCCCCCACTCCAGTTGCCAGTGGGGATGGGCCAGCAGGGCCAGAGTCATCATGGCCCGCACATAGGGCTCGTCGATGAGGCGCCGGTTCTTTATCAGCACGTTGAGGGGAACGCCGATGTTGTTTAAGCGCAGCATCAGGGTGTGTTCCAAGACCTTGTCAGCCAGGGGAGCGATGACGGCAATTTCCGCCGGCGGCACCCCCGCCTCCACAAAGCGCTGCACCCTTTCCCCCACCTTGTCCAGCAGTTCGCTGCGCAAATCGCAGTGGAGCACTTCCACCCTGGGTCCCCGCCAGGACGCCGCCGGGGCGGCGCCGGTACGGAGGCTGCGGTACAGCGCCCCCGACAGGCCCAGCCAGCGCCGGCCGGCAGGCCGCACCAGCTCCACCCGGCCCCGCCCGGCAAAACGCTGCCACGACCGGGGGAAATCGGCGCCGAAAAAGCCGGCATGCCCTCCGTCGCTGGCAAAGGCCATAGCCCAGGTCTCGACGCTGTCCAGCAGGGCCTCAGCCAGGTCCAAAGCGGCGGGGGGCTGTTCGTCAGCGTCATCCACCAGCAGGTGGCGGAACCGCTGCAAGCCCGCCCTGTATTCGTCATCCTGCAACAGCCGCCTGTACAGCTCCACGGCAAAGGCATAATCCAGGACGCCGGCCCGCTCCAGTTCGGCCCTGTATTTGTCCATCACTTCCTGGGCGGCCTGAAAAATGCCGGGATCTTTGCCGGGCATGGCAGCGGCCAGGCGCCGGCCGATTTCGTTGCGGGGGATGCCGTTAAGGGCGGCCAACACCAGGCAACTGCTTAACTGGATGGCCAGGCGCTCCCAGCTGGTCACCACAGAAGCAAACTTGTCCCGGTAAGGCCGGAGATGCCGTAACATGGCATACTGAGCCGTTTCCACCGTCAGGAACTCCGGCTCCAGCCAGTTGCCCCCCAAAAGCCCCCGCAGTTTGGGCCACTGGGCGCGGATCTCCCGCTGCACCCAGCCAAAATATGTATATACATGAAGGGGACCGGCCCAGGGCAAATCCACCCGCTCGCGCCAGTCCCGAACATCCCGGGCATTCCACAGCAGGACAAGGATGGAATTGGTATTGTCTTGGCCGGCCAGGCGCAGGTAGCGCTGCCACAGGCGCTCGGTCTTCCCTGCAGACCCGGGTCCTACGTACAAAATCTTGTCCATGCCAATCTCCTCCCCCCGCCATTATACCATTGCCATCGGCCGCGGGGAACAACAAAACCGCGGGCGCCGGTCGCCCGCGGTCGGTCAATACCCGTACCTGGCCGCCGCAGCTTCGGCCAGGCTGGCAGAAAAGCGGTGCAAATGCCGCTCCAACAGGTGCATATCCCACAGCGCCACTTCCAGGGCGGCAGCCTGCCGGCGTGCGCCCAGGGTAAACCCGCCCCGGCTGATGATAATGGCGTAACGGCAGTACAACTTCCTGCGAGCCAGGGCTATTTCCTCCACCTGGGCGGCGCCCAGGGGCTTGTTGCGCCAGTGGACATGGACGCAAATGGCCTCTCCCGTCTTGCTCAGCACAAATTCCGCCCGGGAGCGGCCCTGAAAAATGTCGTCTTCCAGGGCAAAGCCCTTACGGAAAAACGATTCCAGTACTCCGGGATTAGTGTCCGGCGGCGCCCCCCTTTTGTTGCCCGACGCCTGCAAAAAGAGGTGGAGGGCAACCAGGACCAGGAGGATTGTCCAGTAGCGCGCAGTGTACGCAAAGAAATCTGCCAGCACACTCTGAACCAGCGTCACGGACACCCCTCCCGTCTTTTTTCCCGGCGTGGCACCGGGCCCGTCTTGTTTATCCCATACTATGCCGGCGCCGGGAAAAAAATTCCAGGTTACAGCAGCTGCTCCAGTTCAGTCAACAGCTGCGCAAAGACGGCCAAAGTGGTCTCCAGCGGTTCGGCCGTAGTCATGTCCACCCCGGCCTTTTTCAGGGTTTGCAGCGGGTAATCGCTGCCGCCGCTCTTGAGGAACTCCAGGTAACTGTCCACTTCCTGCCCCGCCAACACCCGCTGGGCCAGACAGGTGGCGGCGGCAAAACCGGTGACGTACTTGTAGACGTAGAAATCGTAGTAAAAGTGGGGAATCCTCGCCCACTCCATGCCGATGAGCTCATCCACCTGCATTTCGGGGCCGTAGTATTTCTGGTTCAGTTCCCGCCACAACCGGCTGAAGTCCTCGTTGGTCAGAGGCTGACCGGCTTCGGTGCGGGCATAGATCTCCCGCTCAAATTCCGCAAACATGGTCTGGCGGTACACCGTGCCCCGGATGGTCTCCAGGTACTCGTTGATGATAAACAGGCGCTTCTGCTTGTCCTGGGTAATTTTCAGCAGGTGGGCGTTGAGCAGGGCCTCGTTGAGGGTCGAGGCCACTTCGGCCAGGAAGATGGGATAGCTGGCACTGGAGGGCGGCTGGAACTTGTTGCTGTAATAGGTGTGCATGGAATGCCCCAGCTCATGGGCTACGGTAAAGACCGAGTTCAGGGTGTTGTCGTAATTGAGAAGGATGAAGGGCTTGGTGCCGTAACTGCCCGACGAGTAAGCGCCGCTGCGCTTGCCCTTGTTCTCAAAGACGTCCATCCACCGCTCCCGGAATCCCTGGCTTGCGTTGCTGACATAATCTTCCCCCAGGGGCGCCAGGGCAGTGAGAATCAGGTCCCGGGCCTCTTCAAAGGACATCTCTATTTTGACCTCAGGCACCAGGGGAGCGTAGATGTCGTACATGGCAATTTCGTCCAGGCCCAGCACCCGCTTCTTTAAGCGAACGTAGCGGTGCAGGGGCTCCAGGTTGGCGTTGATGGTATTGACCACATTGTCGTACACCGCCACCGGGATGTTGTCCTCAAAGAGGGAAGCCTCCAGGGCGTTGTTGAAATTCCTTGCCCTGGCAAAGAATATCCCGCCTTTGATCTTGCTGTTGAGGCTGGCGGCAAAGGTGTTCCTGTACTTGCCGTACGTGGTGTACATGGCCTCGTACGCCTCCCGCCGCACCCGGCGGTCTTTGGACTGCATGAACTTGATGAAGCGGCCGTGGGACAGTTCCACCCGCTCCCCGTCTTCGTCGATTATTTCGGGAAAGGCCATGTCGGCGTTGTTAAGCATGGTAAAGATGTTGTAGGGAGCGGCGTCCAGCTCACCGGCCATGGAGAGCAGCTTCTCCTCCTGCGGCGACAGGGTGTGGGGCTTGCGGCGCAGGACATTGTCCAGGTAATGGCGGTACTCGGCCAAACCCGGTTCCTGTTCCAAAAAGCTTTCCACCACGCCCTCTGCCAAGCTCAGCAATTCCGGCTCGATAAAGGCCAAAGCCGTCATCAACTGAATCCGCAGTGATCTGGCCCGGTCGGCCATGCCCTGATGCTTGGTGTTGGCGGTGTCTTCGTCCTGCCGCAGGTAGGAGTAGACGATGACCTTGCCGGCCAGCACCGACAACTCATCTCTGAGCTTGAGGCATTCCAGCAGTGTCCTGGCATCCTGGCCCAGTTTTCCGGCAAACTGCTGAATTTCCTCCGCCAGTTGCCCGGCCCGGTGGAAGTCCTTTTCCCAGGCGACGTCGTCGGCATAGACCGACTCCACATCCCATTTATACTTCTGGTCAATCTCTTCCCGCAGCGGCACTCTGCCCTTGCTGTTTTCCGTCATGCTATCCCTCCGTTCACTTCTTTACTGAAATATTTATTCACCCCGGGCAGAGAATACCCTGCCCGGGAACCTGCTACCTGGGCACCACCCGGTGGTGAACCTTCTTGCCCTTGCGGATGGCAATCCGGCCCTCCTCCAGCCAGCTTTCGTCCACCTTGAGCTCGAAATCCCGGATGCGCCGGCCGTTGACGTACAAGCCCCCCTGCTGAATGAGGCGGCGGGCTTCACTCTTGCTGGCCACCAGCTGGCAGGCCAGCAGCAGATCGACAATGTCCACCCCTGCCGCCAGCTCTTCCCTGTCCAGCTCGGTGGTGGGGATGGCCCCCTCTTCGGCCGCCCCGGCAAAGAGGGCCCGGGCTGCCTGCAGGGCCTGGACGGCTTCGGACTCGCCGTGCACAAACTTGGTCACTTCAAAGGCCAGGCGCTCTTTGGCGGCGTTGAGCTCCTCTCCCGTCCCCTCCGTCAGCTCTGCAATTTCCGCCAGCGGCAGGAAGGTGTACAATTTGAGGAACCGCTGCACATCCTCGTCCCGGACATTGCGCCAGTACTGGAAGAACTCGTAGGGGCTGGTGTGCACCGGACTGAGCCACACCGTGCCGGCCTCGGTCTTGCCCATTTTCTTGCCGTCGGCAGTCTCCAGCAGGGGAATGGTCAAGCCGTAGACCTCCTCCTGTTCCATGCGCCGAATCAGGTCGATGCCGGCTATGATATTGGACCACTGGTCATCTCCCCCGATCTGCAGGCGACAGCCGTATTTGCGGAACAGGGTAAGGAAATCGTAAGCCTGAAGGATCATGTAGTTAAACTCGATAAAGGACAGCCCCCGCTCCATGCGGGATTTAAAGCATTCATAGGTCAGCATGCGGTTGACGGAAAAATGCACTCCCACTTCCCGCAGCAAGTCGATATAGTTGAGCCGGAGCAGCCAGTCGGCGTTGTTGACCATCTCCACGGCAGGTCCGGGCAGCCCTGCCATCAGGTCCGCGATCTGGGCCCTGATGGCGTCGGCGTAGGCGGCGATGGCCTCGGCAGCCAGCATTTTGCGCATTTCCGTCTTGCCGCTGGGATCACCGATCATGGCTGTGCCTCCCCCCACCAGGGCAATGGGCCGGTGGCCGGCCCGGCGCAAATGGGCCATGACCATGATGGGCAGCAGGTGCCCCACATGCAGGCTGTCGGCGGTGGCGTCAAAACCGATGTAAAAGGCGGTGGGTTGTTGCAGTTGTTTGGCCAGGGGCTCGGGGTGCGTTATTTGCTTGACCAGACCCCGCTCTTCCAAAACCCTGATGACATTGTCCATGGCAATTCCTCCTCGTAAAAAAATAACCCGTCCCCAATGGGACGGGATTGCCCGCGGTACCACCCAAATTGGCTGCAGATACAGCCCCCTCGTTGGGACCCGTAACGGGGGTCAGGCGCCGCAGCCTACTGAGCGCAGCCTTTCGGTGCGGTTCTCCGGGGTGTACGCCGCAATCCTCGCTGCCGGTTTGCACCACCCACCGGCTCTCTGCCAGCACCGGAAAACGGCTCTCCCCTTCATCGTCTTTGCCATATCAATATTTTCCTCATTATATCATTTCCAGTTCAGGGCAACAATACCCGCTCAGTGGCGAAACAAGGTGTACTTGACGGGAACCGGTTCCTCTTCGTGGAGCCAGTAAAACCAGATTGAGGATTCGCTGACGTCCCAGGCCGTGGGGACCAGCCCCCTGATCTCAACGTCCCGGGACTTGTGCAACATGGCCTTGCCCTTGCCGGGCTGGTACAGAAAGGTGGCGCTGTGGAATGTGTCTTCCACCCCCGCGGCGCCCTCAAAGCCCAAAACGAAAACAGCCACATAGCTGCCGTCGGGAGCCCACACTGCTTCCATGCTGCTGAAGTTCATCTCCTCGCTGTAGAGCAGTGTGCTGCGCTCGCCGTTGCTTTTGGCGTGCCACACCTGGACTTCGTTGCCCTTTTGCACTGCGTAAATCACCTGGTCCCCGGAGGCGGACAGTTCTGCCTGGCACAGCCTGCCCTGCTCGTAACTCAGGACCACCCGTTCCCGTTCCATGAAGTTGACGAACACCGTCCAGGCGTTGTCTTTAACCAGGGCCACCCCCCGTTGCCAATCCCCTTCCAGCAGCCTGGCCATGCGGTATCCCTCCAGATAATAAGGCCCTTCAGCCTGCCCCTGGATAGACAGGCCCTCGACCACCGGTCCGGAATTAAGGAAAAAGCAGCCGCCCTTTACCCCCACCAAGCGGGAGTGGACAAAGGAAATGCTCCCGCTGCCGGCACTGGTCAACTGGGTCAGCACGGCGCCGTTGTTGAAAATCAGTTCAGATACTTCCCGTTGCGTCTTGAGCCAGAACCGGCCCTGGCTGTACAGCACATTGACCAGGTTATGGGCCACCGGGCGCAGTTCATCGCCGTGGCGCCAGTACAAGCTGTCCCCGCGGGCAATCAAAAACCGGTTTTTGTTGACATCGCTGAAAAGTATTTTTCCCCATTCATCCCCCGGTGCGCTGGAAAAGCTGAGCTGTTCCATGGGAATGCCCCGGGGAACCAGCCAGACAAAGCGAAATACCGCCGCAGCGGCCAGGACAAGGATAAACAGAAAAATATGTCCTTTTCCGCTTAAGAATGCGCCCAAAAGGCGTTTAACAACCGTTGCCATATTCCCACCCCCTTCCGGTGATGTAAATTTTACCAAAACCGGCGGGGCTGTCAAGAAACCGCTGGCAAGTTTCGATAGTACCCAATTCGGTGAACTGTGTGAATTGACCTGTCCCACAGAAACAGGGGCTGCCGCACTTACACTGTGCGACAGCCCCTGTTCTATTTGTCCATGACGTAATCCGTGACTTTCCAGCGCCCGTCCACTTTGCGCAGGTGAAATATTTCTTCCTGGATGAGGCCGGGACCATAGTAAACCAGGACCTCCGCCTCATCGCCCGTAACCTGGACTTCGCCAATCCTGTATTGGGCAAATAATTCCGCCCCTTCATCCCAAAACAGATTCCAGCGCGAATTGCTTACCGATTCTGCTGCCGCCTGCAGCTGCTCCCGGGCCGGGCCCGCCACGTATTTCTCCGCAGCGCCGTAGTCCTGCTGGGCCAGGCTGTCCAGCATCCCGGAAACGACCATTTCGGGCGGCTGGGGGGTCAGGGCAGCGTACACGACAATGAGGGCCAGAACCAGGGTCACTGCTCCCGTGGTAATAAAAAGCATCTTCTGCTTGTCACGGGGCTGATTGGATGTCGCCATATGCTCCCTCCTTGCCATATTAAAATAGCATTTTTGCCCGACCGAGGCAAACTAGGCAGTTCACACCTTGACGGGAGCCGTTAACTTGCCTGCCACCTTTTGCTGCACCATTTGCGCCAGCTGGGCGGTGCCCATCCCCGCGTAGTCCTTGGGCAAAATGGGCGGGGAAATAGTCAGCGTTATGTCGGCAGACCCAATCATGGAACCGTTGCCTTCGTAAACTTTGTAAGTACCGTCAATGCTGATGGGCACGATGGGCACATTGGCCCGCACGGGAAGTTTCATACTGCCTTTCTTAAACTCCCGCATTTCTGCGCTGCGGCTGCGGGTGCCTTCGGGGAATATCACCATGGACCAGCCGTTGCGCACCGCCTCCACGGCCCGCTGAAACACCTGGGCGGCCTGGCGCACATCGCGGCGGTCCAAAAACAGGCACCCGAGAAATTTCATCCACTGGCTGATCAGGGGCAACCTGGCCAGCTCTTTCTTGGCGATAAACGCCAGGGGCTTGTCGATGTAACCCAGGACCAGCATGATGTCAAAGCAACTCTGGTGATTGCCCATTACCACCACCGGACCCGGCGGGACATTCTCCTTGCCCCGCACCGTCACCCGGCTGCCGGTGGCGGCCAAAACCGCCCTGCCCCACCAGCGGGCAAAGCTCCAGGCCACCTCTTCCCGGCGCCGGCGCAACCCCCGCCATTCCAAGTACAGCAAATAGGGGATGTACAGTCCTGCCACCAACAGCGTGCCCAAAGTATAGAATACCCATATGATTGATTTCAAAACCTTTTTGATCAAGCTCAACACCGCCTACTTTAACTATGCTCATATTGTATCACAGTAAAGCGTTTAATTCTCCATTCCCCTGCCAAAATCCTGCCGGCGGCCATGGCAAGCCCGGCAGAAAATCGGTGGCATAATATACATACCCTTTTTATACAATTTTTTATACCTATGCTTTATATTTTTAACTATAGGGGTTTACAAGTTAATTTTTGGCGTATATAATGGGGGTAACTACGGGGCTTCGCCCCAAGCCGAGGAGGTATACCATGTCGGACAGAAGACGGGAAATTCTGGAGCGTCTCAGCGCGGGAGCAATCGACGTGGGGCAGGCCGAGGAGGAACTGCGCCGGCTGGAAGGCAAGACCGGCTTGCTGCACTCCATCCGCTCCTGCCTGGACAATCTGGATATTTGCCTGGAGCTGGGCAACCGCATTGCCCTGGAAGAGGAAATTTGCGGCCAGTTGGAGCCGGGGCCGGTGGAATTGGATCTCCTCACCGTCAACGGCAGCATCCGCATAGAAACCTGGGACTCGCCCCAGTACCGCCTGCTGATTAAGAAAAGGGTGCGGGCTGCCGACCAGCAGGAGGCCGAAGACATTGCCCGGCAGTACAAAATTGCCGACATCCGGGACAATGTAATCCGCGCCCGGGTGCCTGACCAGGCCCGGCCCCGCAGGATTTGCGCCGTCTCCCTGCTGTTGCAGCTGCCCCGGGGCCATGCCGTTTCCGGCGCCATCGAAGCCGCCAACGGCAGCGTCACTTTGACCGGCCTGGAAAACCACGGCCTCAGGGTGCGCACCAGCAATGGCTCGATAATCGCTGAGCACCTGCACGGCGGCCCGCTGACGGCCAACACCGTCAACGGCAGCATCAAGGCCGCGGGCAGCCTCAGCCAGATGGAAGCCGGCACAACCAACGGCAGCATCACTCTCCATGCCGCCGCCCTGGACGGCGACGTAAGTTTAAAGACCGTCAACGGCAGCATCAAGGTCTTCTGGCCGGGCGGACAGGACACCGCCCTGGCCCTGTCCGCCTCCACCGTCACCGGCCGCATTGCCGTTGAACATTGGCAGCTGGGCAAGCGCTCGCTAAGCGGTTTCGGCAACAAATTTGTGGAAGCCCGGTCGGTTAACTGGGAGCAGGCCGCCCGCAAACTCAGCCTGGAGTGCTCCACCGTCAACGGCAGCATCACCCTGAAGGAAACTGAATAAAAAACGGGCTGTCCGGCGCGGACAGCCCGTTTTCCATTATTTCACCAGGCGGACCAGTTCCAGTTCGGCCAGGAGATCCAAAAACCGCAGGGCGTAATTGGGATGCCAGACCCCTGACTCAAAATACACCCGCTCCAGAGCCTCAGCCACCGAACGCCTGCCGTCCAGCCAGTACAACAGCAACGTGTCATAGCCAACGCCCGGCGCCTGTGCTTTGGCAAAGGCCCTCCATTCCCGCTGCTTTTGCCGGGGCAGCCGGGTCAGTTCGGCGTTGAGATCGACGGGGCCCTTGTACACCCGAGCGTAGACCTGCGCCCCCCTCCGGGGGTCCAAAGCCTCCCGGAGAGGCACTTCGTCGCGGCCGCCGGCAGCGCGGGAAGCCCATTGCCGCACCAATGCGCCGCTGTCGGCCAGGAATATCTGCGCCCAGGTTGCAGCATCGGCCAACCGGGGAAACTCCCGCACCGCGGCGTACGCCCCCAGTTGCTCCAGGGCCCTGGCCTCGTAATCCAGGAAAAAGTCCAGCACCTGCGGCCACTGGCTGCGGAGGCCGGCGTTTTGCAGCGCCCCCTGCAGGGCTTTGACCACCCTGGCTCCGGCCTGGGCGGCATAAGTATAGGCAAATTCCACCCAGCTCTCTTCGCTGCCGGCGGCCAGGCCCCAGGCATACAGCGCCGCCAGGAAAGCCACCCGCTTTAGCATCCCCGGGTCCAGGTTGCGGGGACGGTCCAGCGAGGTGTGGTAATGCCTGTCCGGCCACTGGATGACCATGGGACAGGGAATGCCAATGGTGGGATCCGACAGCACATAGTGGTCGCTGCCGCCAGAGAAGGGAGCGGCCAGGAAATGGCATGTGCTGTACGCAAAAGAACCGGTGGTACTGGTGGCTTCCCGGCTGATGGCAGACAGGATGCCAAAGGCATACTCGTGCAGAAAAGTGGGCGTCGCCAGCGGCGGTTTTTCGATGCACAACGGCCCGCCGCCCATGTCCTGCCCGGCCCCCACCATGTCCAGGTTCAGGGCCGCCACCGTGGCCTGGGCCTGGTGCGGATAGCGGTCCAGCCAGGCAAAGGTCCCGGTCATTTCCGGCACCAGCAAAAACCTGATACCCAATTGGGGCGGCTCCAGCTCCCCCCGGTCCAGCAGGCGGTGCAGGACGCGCATGACCTCCATGAGCACAGCCGGGCCGGAGGCGTTATCCTGGGCGCCGGGGTACGGGTGGCAGAGATGGGCGACGAGAAGCACCTCTTGTTGCTGCTTGCCGGGGATAAAGTACTCCACGTTTTCCAAAGCGCCGTCCGTCAGGTATGCATCCACCCGGGCAAACAACCGCACCGGCCCCCTGGCCAGCAAAGCCCGGAGTTCGTCACCCACCCGGGGCGGTACGCAAAAACCAAAGGCCGGTTTTTCGCGACCCGTCCACCAGAAGGAAGTGTACTGGATGGCATCGGGCATGTCCTCCCGGGTGCGCAGCGGCGGATAGCTGTTGAGATTGTCAAAGACCAGGCCGGCGGCACCGTGTTCTTCCACCGCCAGGCTGTGCACCGCCATGGCATTGCCCCGCACCAGGGCAAATTTGCCCCGCAGGTCCAAACCGCGGTAACTGTCAGGGTTTTCAGCATCGGGCACCCACACCAGTTCCGCCTCCACCCCCTCCGGCGGCGTGGCCGCCGAACGCTGCACCAGGGAAACCTCTTCCTCCTGGTACCGGGCCAGGCGCCGCCTGCTCCCGTCCTGGCCCAGCAACCACAATTCTCCCCCGTTGCAGCGCCATTCCCTGAAGGACGGGCGCGCCAAAAACCGCACTCCTTCCCGGGCGGGGAATTCCCGGATGCCGACCTCCACTCCTTCCCGGGCCAACAGGCCGGCAACTTTCCGGGCCGCTTCCCGGTAGCCCGGCGACGCCTGAATGCGGTTGTACTGGGCTATTGCCTCGGCATAGCGCCAGGCTTGCCGGCCGGAAATCTCCTGGCGCAAAAGCCTTTCCGTTCTGTGCATGGCCATTCCTCCTTCCCGTGGTATTTATATCATTTCGGTAGCAGGTTTCAGAACTCCTGTTCAGCCCTGCCCCCGTATGGCGCAAAAATGCCCATTTACCCTTGACCTGGAGTCAAGTCCAGGTGGTATGCTGGAGGCGAGGTGGTTTTATGTTGATTGGCGAAGCTGCAAGACAGCTGAACATTTCCGTGGAAACCCTGCGCTACTACGACCGCATCGGACTGGTCTCCCCTCCCCGCCATGGCCGGGTGCGCCGTTACCGGGCCGAAGACCTCAACCGCATCCGGACAATCCTGCAGATGAAGCAACTGATGTTTTCGCTGGCGGAAATCCGCACCATCCTGGCCATAGACCGGCAGGTGGACCAGGACCTGGCGGCGGGGAGGCCGGCGGCCGGGGCCATCCTGGCCCTGCGGGAACAGGTGTCTGCCCAGCTGGACAAAGTGGAAGACCTGGAGAAAAGCCTGCGGGCCGTCAAAGCCGAACTGGGTGCGTTGCTGGCCAAAATTGACCGTGCCCTGGGCGGGGGGAACCGGCATGAATAGCGCCCTTCTCAAGTCGCGGCTGGGGTACGGCTGTTACGCCCTGGGCGGGGCCTACGGCAAAAAATTGAGCCGGGCAGAAGCCGTGCAGCTCATCCGCCTGGCCTATGACCTGGGCATCCGCTATTTTGACACAGCCCCTCTTTACCACACCGAGGAAATCCTGGGCGAAGCCCTGGCCCGGCACCGGGACCAGGTGACCATTGCCACCAAGGTGGGCGCATATCCCGGCGCGGAAAGACTGAGCCGGGAACATATCACGGCCAGTTGCCATGCCAGCCTGCGCCGCCTCGGCACCGACTGCCTGGATCTGTACCTGGTCCATTATGACGACGACGCTACCGCTGTCGACGAAGTATTGGAAACTCTGGAAAAGCTGCAGGACCAGGGCAAAATTCGCGCTTACGGCCTGGGACACCTCCCGGCAAGCCGCACTGCCGCTTATCTGGAACAGGGCAATCCACGCCTGGTTATGGCGGAAATGCACTGCGCCATGCCGGGCCAGTACCAAAAACTGCGCTCCCTGCAGCAAAAATACTCCTTCGGCATCATCGCTTTCAGCGTCACCGGGCGCGGATTGCTGGCGGGAGAGGCTTCTCAGCCGGCCGACGCCGGCCTGCGCAGCATCGATCCCCTGTTCCGGCGCAACAAACTGGCATCAGGTCTGCGCATTGCCGCCAAACTGCAAGAAATGGCCCGGGACAGCGGCGCCACGCCGGCACAAATCGCCATAGCCTGGGTGCTGGCCCAGCCGGGGGTAGCGGGCGCCCTCACCGGCCCTGCCGACCGGCGCCACCTGGAGGAAAACTGCGCCGCCCTCCACCTCAAACTCGACCCGGCCCTGGAAAAGGAACTCACCGCCCTGGTGTACCGGGAGGCCGAGGCTTTCCGACAGCAGATTACCCGGGAAATTGCTTCCATCCTGGCTTCCCCCGCCCGGGGACCCGACCTGGTCTATTGCCTGGAACACGGCGTGGAAATGGAGCTCTTTCCCCGGGACGAGGGAGCGCGGCTGCTCACCGAAATCCTGCGGGGGCATAATCTGGCCCGCTGCCAGAGGCAGCTGCAATCCCTTCTGCACAGCGCTAAATCCCCCAAATAATTGGGCATCGCGGGGTAAAGGCTAGTGCCGGGGCCTGATGCTTGGGTATGCCTGGCAGGGCCAGACGCAAACGGTTACCTGTCCTCGCTGCCAAAAAATGAATATTGCTGGTAATTTTATACAGACTATAAGTTCGGGTTGGATTTGTCCGCCCGTTGCTTTACAATTTAACATAGCAGCATAGTGAGGGGCAGTGATAATGAAACGAGCTACTGTTTTTGTACTTGTCTTTGCCGCAATTACACTAATGGTACTCACCGGCAGCGTAGCCACAATCTATGCCGCCCAGGCAGATTATCCGGAAACGGCCGCCGAAGCCGCCATCCTCGTGGAGCAGAAAACCGGCGCCGTTCTTTACGCAAAAAATGCGGACAAGCAGATGTTTCCCGCCAGTACTACCAAAATCCTCACCGCCCTCATCGCAGTGGAAGAAGGCGATGTGGACGAGATGGTCACCGTGGGCAACGAGGTGCTGTGGATCCCCTGGGACAGCAGCAAAGCCGGCCTCATGGCAGAAGACCGGCTGACCCTGCGCGAATTGCTTTACGGCCTGATGTTGCCCTCCGGCAACGATGCCGCCTACACCATTGCCGTGCACATCGGGCGCAAAATTGCCGGCAACCCGGATTTGCCCATCGGCGCAGCCCTGGATGTCTTTGTGGAAAGGATGAACCGGCGCGCCCGGGAACTGGGGGCGATGCACTCCAATTTCACCGCGCCCGACGGCTATCACGACGACGAGCACTATACCACCGCCCGCGACCTGGCCCTGATTGCCCGGGCGGCCATGGCACACCCTCTGTTGCGGGAAGTGGTTGCCACCGGCCATTTCACTCCCCAAACCTGGACAGGGGAATACGTCCGCCCCTGGGGCAACACCAATCTTCTCATCAGGCCCTACCAATTTTCCTACGAACACGCCACCGGCATCAAGACCGGGTACACCGGCCCCGCCGGCTTTTGCATAGTGGCCTCGGCGGCCCGGGATGACCTGGAACTTATTGCCGTTGTCCTCAACACCTCCAAAGACGGGCGCTGGCTGGATTCTGTTGGGCTGCTGGAGTACGGGTTTGCCAACTACGTATGGCTGCAACTGGTGGAAGCCAACGAAATCGTGCAAAGGGCGACCGTTGCCGGTCAGGATGTCGGCCAGCCCGACCGGGTGGACATTGCCGCCGCCCGGGGCTTTGCAGCCGTCTTCCCCCGCCGGGATGTTTCCCGCATCTGCAGCTCGGTGCGCCTGCTCCCGGAGGCTGTGGCAGGCGCTGTCGCTTCCCGTCTTTCCGCCGCTGAAAAGCCGACTCTGGCCGCCCCCCTGGACAAAGACCAGGTGGTGGGGGAGCTGGTCTTCTCCCTGGACGACCAGGAGCTGTTTAAAACCCCCCTGGTGGTCACCGAACCGGTGGCCGCCATGCCCTGGTGGCGCCCGGTGCTCCGGCCCGGCCTGGTCTTTCTCAGCCTTGGCGCTTCTGCTGCAGCTGCCTTCCGGGCAGGCCGCCGGCGCAAGAGGCGGCGCAGTATTTTCAAGACGCGCAAAAAACGTTTCGGCATGTAGGGACCGCAAGGTCCCTTTTTGCTTTGCCCCAGCCCGGAAACCCGCTTCCGCCGGCACAGGCAGGAAAATCCAAACCTGCGGCGAATATGGAAATTAGAAAGTAATTTTGTGGCAATATACCTGGGAGGATGTGTGCTATGGAAGAAATATTGGACATCATCACCTCGCTATACGATGAGCTTTCGGTATATATCCAGGATTACATGCTCCTCATTGCCGGCTCCGGCGCTTTGTTCCTGCTCCTCATCTTGATGTTGGCCAGGAGAAAGCGCCGCGGAGACAATGAATTTGTCGAAGTTGGGCCCGAGCCCGTCATTGTTTATGGCCGCCGGGATGTCGATGAGGATGAGGAAGATATCGAACAACCCAAGAAAGCCAAGAAACCCAAAAAAGCCCGGAAAAAGCAGGCCCGGGAAACTGAGTCTGTGGAAGTGGGCGACGAACCCGTAATCGTCTATCGCCGCCACGAAGAAGAGCAGGAGGAAACAGAGCCGGACCCCGAGCCCCATCCCGCCCAGATCCCAGAGGAATTTGTTGCCGCCGTCCCCGCTCCCGAACCGCTGCCCTCCCGGGAGCCGGTGCTGGATCCCGAGCCGCAGCCGGTGGAGGACGCCGACTCCGGGCTCCCCGGCGGCATCCAGCAAACTTCTCCCCTGCCCTACCTGTCTTCCAAGCTGGCCAATGACGTCCTGGAGTTTTTCAACAGCCAAAATTTCCGCATAGAACAGGTGGTTTACCAGGGTATATTCGGCGGAGATTTCATTGCTGTCCGGGGCGGAATCCGCGCCTATGTCCAGGTCAAGGATTGGAAAAAGAAGGTAACCGTCAATTCCCTGGACGAGTTGCGCAGCTTTGCCCAGTCCCACCATTGCAACAAAGCCATCCTCATTACCGCCGGCCGTTTCGGCCGCCCCATTGCCAAGGCTGCCGAACGCATGAACATATACTTGTGGAACCAAAAACACCTTAGAAAAATGCTGAAAAAGCAGCCCTTCCCCCTGGCTGATGAGGCCGCCGCAGCAGGCGAATAAAAAAGCAGCCCCCGAGGCTGCTTTTTTTACCGGCCGAGAATGACTTCCACCCTGTGCTCTTTGCCGTCGTCCTGCAAGGGAACGCACTCCACACTGCGGCCGTCCAGGCGCAGTTCCCGCACCCCGGTGCAAACGCCGTGGGGATTGCGGACATGAATGAGGTAGAGAGCCGTTCCCCAGCGGTACTGAAGGGTGTATTCCCGCCATTCCCGGGGTATGCAGGGCTCGATGACCAGCATCTCTCCGCGGCGCCGCAGGCCTAAAATGTTTTGCACGCACACCCTGAACAGCCAGCCGGCGGCGCCGGTGTACCATGTCCACCCCCCCCGGCCGGTGTGGGGCGCAACCGTATAGACATCGGCAGCCAGCACATAGGGTTCGGTTTTGTAGGTAAAGCATTCCTTGTGGGTGCGGCTGTGGTTGACGGGGTTAATGAGCTGCAGCAAATTGCCGGCGGCGTCGCCGCGGCCCAAAAGGGCCATGGCCTGAATGACCCAACAGGCGGCATGGGTATACTGGCCGCCGTTTTCCCTCACCCCCGGCGGGTAGCCCTTGATGTAACCGGGATTAAGGTCGCTCTTGTCAAAGGGCGGCGCCAGCAACATTATCAGGCCTTGCTCTTCATTGACCAGCCGCGCCAGCACCTCCGCCATGGCTTCCTCCTGGCGGTCCCGGCGATCGCCGCCGGCAATGACCGCCCAGGACTGGGCGATGGAGTCGATGGAGCATTCCGGGTTTTCGGCGGAACCCAGCGGCGTGCCGTCGTCGAAGTACGCCCGCCGGTACCAGCGCCCGTCCCAGCCTTTCTCCTCCAAGGCCCGGGCAATGTTTTGCGCCTGGGCCAGCCAGTGCTCTGCCAGGGCAGCGTCGCCCCGGGCCCGGCACAGGGGAGCGAAGCGCCGCAGGATGTAAATCAGGAACCAACCCAGCCATACGCTTTCCCCCTGTCCGCGGTTGCCCACGGTGCTCATGCCATCATTCCAGTCTCCGGACCCCATCAGGGGGATGCCGTGGCGGCCAAAACGCAAAGCGCGCTGAATGGCCCGCCGGCAATGCTCATACAAACTGGCCGTTTCCCCGCCCGCCTCGGCTTCACCGTACCGCTCGTCTTCCCCTTCCGCCAAAGGAGCCGCCTCTAGGAAGGGGATTTCTTCGTCCAGGATGGCCGCGTCGCCGGTCAATTCAATGTATTCGGCCACTGCATAGGGAAGCCAGAGCAGGTCGTCGGAAAAGCGCGTGCGCACGCCGCGGTTGTTGGTGCCGGGATGCCACCAGTGCTGCACATCTCCTTCCTTAAACTGGTGGGCGGCGTGAAGCAGGATTTGCCGGCGCGTCAGCCGGGGCGCCAGCAGGGCCATGTTCACTGCATCCTGCAACTGATCCCTGAATCCGTAGGCGCCGCCGCACTGGTAAAACCCAGTCCTGGCCCACAGGCGGCAGGCCACGGTCTGGTAGACCAGCCAGCCCAGCAGCACGTCCAAAGCGGGATCCGGCGTGCGGGCGCTTACCTTTTCGGTAAGGCTGCGCCAGAAATCTTGCACAGCCTCAAGCTCGGCGCGGGCTGCGGAGAGGGTATAGCGGCCGGATATCTCCCGGACGGCGTCCATGTCAGTTCCCTGCCCCAGCTGGAGCAGGATTTCCCGCTCTTCCCCCGGCGCCAGGGTGACGTGGCCCTGGAGGGCTGCACAGGGGTCCAGCCCGGCGCCGGCGGTGTTGGACAATCCCTCCCGCCGCATCGCCGCCGGCCGGGACAGGTCTCCCGGCACCCCCAAAAACTCGGCGTCGTCCCCGGTGTATCCGGAAACAGGCAGCGACATTTTCAGCCACGCTATGCGCCCGGGGAAATCGCCGTTGTACGGGTTACGCAGCGTAAAAATGTCTCCCTCCATGGCCGAGACGATATGCGCGCAGCCGGCCTGCTCGCTGACGCCCAGCACAGGACGCACATAGTACGTCAGCGACAAAGTGCGCTTTTGCGCCGAGTGGTTCTTCAAGCGCAGCAATGTGAGCTTGACAGGGTCGTCCCTGGCCACGAAAACCGTCATTTCGTGACTGAGGCCGTGACTGCTGCTGCAGAACCTGGTATACCCCTTGCCGTGCACGACAAGGGTTCCTTCCTTTTCCCCCAGCGGCGCGGGGGTGACGGTCCACACCGCCCCCGTTTCTTCGTCGCGCAAATACAGGACTTCGCCCGGGGGATCTGATACGGGGTCATTGGACCAGGGGGTGAGTTTGTTTTCCCGGCTGTTTTCGGCAAAGGTATAGCCGCCGCCCTGCTCCGACACCGTACAGCCGAAGCGGGGGTTGGCCAGAATATTGATCCAGGGCGCCGGGGTCGGGCGCTGGCGCAGCCAGATAACGTATTCGCTGCCGTCGCGGCTGAAGCCGCCGATGCCATTGAAAAACAGCAAGTCTTCGGGAGGTTGCAGGGACGGCCCGGTGTATTCCCCTGTGCCGGAAAATACTTTATCCCCGGGCCACTGCGGCAGTTCGCCTTCCAACTGCCGGGCCAGGGAACGCCCGCCCTTGAGAACCAGGCGCGCCGCAGCCCTGAACAGAAGGCGCTCGGCCTCTGTCAACTGGTGAACATTGCGGATATACACGCCCCCGGGCCGGTCCAGCTCGGCGATCTGGCTCAGCTCCGCCATCTGCCGGACGGCGTCCCGCACCGGCTCAAAATACCCGCCGCCGCTGGTCAGGATGACCAGGTCCACCATCAGCCCCTTGAAGCGCCAGTATTCGTGGGCGCGCAGGGCTTCCTCCACCATGTCCAGGTCCTGGGTGCCGGCGGCCTCCACCAGGACGATGGGGTTGTCGCCGGAAATCCCCTGGGCCCACAAAGCCCGCTGGGACAACGTGTTATGGGCGATGGCCGAGGCATACCGCCGCCGCAGGGGACTGGGAAAGAGCAGGTGCCCCAAGGCCTGCAGGCTGGCCCTGAGCAACTCCGAGCCGATGTTGAGGAAACGGGTTTCCACCAGGCTCCTGGTATAGGCCAGGTCGAAGGCCCGCTTGACGGCGCCGGCATCCCGGTATTTTTCAGCCAGCTTCAGTATTTCCGTCCGGGTGCCCTGGGCGGTGATAAAGGTAACGACGCCGGTCTGTCCCGGTCCCAGCCTGATCTGCCGGCGCAGGCTGAAAATGGGATCCAACACCGCGCCCGCGGAATTGGACAGGGGCTGATGCAGGGCGACGGGGCGCGTTATATCCCGGCCGCGGCCCAAAAACCTTGCCCTGTCCGTTTCGTACTGCAGCGTACCGATGCTTTCCCCCTCCACCACCGCCTGGTGCATGGCATACAGCCACTCCTCCCCGTGAGCGCGGGGCCGCCGGGAAGCGATGAGGCAGTTGTGTTCCGCCAGCAGCTCGGTCTGCACAAACAGCTTGTTGAAGGCGGGGTGGGCCACGTCGGCGGCCTGGTGAGACAGCGCGACCTCCAGGTAGCTGGTGACCTCCAGTTCCACCGTCCGGTTGCTGTGGTTGGTCAGCACCACCTGGCGGATTTCGGCGTTGTCCTCTCCCGACACGATGACGTCGGTGCGGGTATCGATGTAACGGTCTTCGCGGAAATAGCTGGCCCGGTCCTGCTTAAAGCGCACCCGGTAGAAGTCGGGCTCCTGCCCCAGCGGCGCATAGGTGGCCGACCACACCCGGTCGTTGTTGAGGCTCTTGATAAAGATAAAGGTACCGTGGCGGAAGTGGCGCTCTGCCCGCCAGCGGCTGACCTGAATATGCTCGCGCTTGCTGAAACCGCTGCCGCTGTCGGTGAGCAGCACGGTGTAGCTGCCGTTGGACAGCAGGTGACAGTTGGGCAGCGGCGACCGGGGCACGCCGAAGCTGCGTACCACTTCGGGGTCCTTGTCAAAATTGTGTTTGAGGGGCAGCACCGGCTCCCGGATTTTCTTGGTCAGCACCGGTTGCAGGGGGATGCGCTCCTGGAGGAGCAGCTTGCCCGCTTCCACCCGCGGGTCGGCGTGAAAACGGCGCACCATGGCGAAATCCAGCAGGTAATTGGCCAGGGCGACCAGGCTCATGCCCTGATGGTGGGCCATGTAGCTCTTGACAATGCGCCTGTCGTGGCCGCCGGTGCGGGCGGGGGTGTAGTCTACGGCCTCATAGAGACCGTACTCCCCCTCCAGCCCCTGCTCACGCAGGGCAGCCAGGTTGTCTGCAGCGGCCCGGGGGGCAAAGGGCAGGGCCAGGAATGTGGAGTAGCTGGAAACCACCATGTCTTCGGCCAGTCCCCGTTTCAGCCCCAGGTCGGGAATGCCAAAGGCCTTGTACTGGTAGTTGAGGCGGTAATCAAAGGCGTAGTAACCCGATTCCGAAACGCCCCAGGGCCGGTTGCGCTTGCGGGCATACCGCTGCTGGGCGTCAATAACCGTCTCCACCGTTTCTGCCAGGAGGGTATTGGGGTAGGTGCGGTGGAACAGCGCCGGCATCAGGTACTCGAACATCGTCCCGGCCCAGGACACCAGGGCGCGTTTGCCGCCAATGCGGGTCGCCGCCCGCCCCGGTTTAAGCCAGTGCCTGACGGGAACCCACCGGCAAACTACAGCCAGAAAGCTGGCAATGCGCGCCTCGGAAGCCAGGAGGTCGTAGTAGGAATCCAGCAGCTTTTCTTCGTCGACGCTGTAGCCGATGGAGAACAGATCCCTTTCCCGGTTGTACAGGGCGGAAAAATCTGTTTCGGCAACTATCTTTTCCGCCCTTTGGGCCAGATTCTCCAGGGCGTCCGCCAGCAGCCCGGCCGCCGCCCGGCACCGCTGCATTTCGTCCCTCAGCGCCAAAAGGTAGCCCTGTTCCTCCTTCCTGGCCGCGGGCAGGCAGCTTTCAACGGCGGCCAGGCCCCGGTCGTAACAGCGGACCAAATTGCCGAGGGAAGGAATTTTCTGCACTTCCTCCACAACCCGGGCCAGGGGGCGGTACGCCTCTTTGCCCAGAAACCGGGGCGGACTGGCCATGAGGTCCTGGCGGGGGAAAAGGGCGTCGACTTCTTCCCGCAGCCAGGACAGCAGCTGTCCCGCCCTGCCGCCGCGCCCCTCCTTCTCCAGGTCGGCAATGAGGGCGGACCACTGGACAATGTCCAGCTCCTTGGGAACAGGCACCTCGGCTTCCAAAGTGTCCATCAGTCCCTGAAAGGCGCCGGCGTCGATGACCGGCCGGTCCAGGTACTCCCGCAATCCCCGGGCCAGCACCACCAGCATGGTGACGAAGTTGCCGCTGTCCACGGTAGAGACAAACCACGGGCGCAACAGCTCCAAATCCCTGGTGTCATACCAGTTGAAGAGATGGCCCTTCCAGCGCCGCATTTTCTCCACCGAATCCAGGGTGGCATCCAGGCGGCGCACCAGCTCCAGAGTGGAGATAAAACCGAAGTCCCGGGCCGCCAGCACCGCCAGCAGGTAAAACCCGATATTGGTGGGCGAAGTCCTGGTATCAATGCCGTTGGGCGGGTCCACCTGGTAATTGTCCGGCGGGAGATGGCTGGACTGGGGACCCACCAGGTCCTGGTAATAGTACCAGGTCTTGCGGGCCAGCTGCCTCAGCGTCCGGGCTTCCTCCCGGCCGGGAGCAGGCGCAGCGGCATCTTCCCGGCGGCTGAGGCGCTGCACCAGCCGGGGCGCCCACAGCCACAGCGCCAAAAACGGAGCGTAGACGGCCAGGTTTTGGGGGCGCAGCATGGCAATGGCCACTGCCAGCAACAACACCAGGGCCAGTGCAGGGCGCACCATGGGAACGCCCCCCTTCTCCTGCTCGGCCTGGGCCGCCGTGGTCCACTCCAACAGGTTTTTCCGGGAAACAAAGACCCGCCAGCAGGTGCGCACGATGGCATCGAGGTTTATCCAGGCGGTGTGGGGCAGCACGGCCAGGTCAACCCCCAGCTGCGCCAGAGCCAGGTGGGGCCCCCAGGGCCTGCCTGCGCCGCCCCCGGCGGCGATGTTGTCGATGTAACCCGCCCAGTTAAAGTCCAGCAACCCCAGTATGCCCGGCGCCAGCTGCACTGTCAGAAACAGCCCGGCCCAAAACAGCGGGCTGCCCGGCAGCACCGTCAGCCCCGCCGCCAGCAACGCCAGCAGCGCCGGAGGCACCAGGCTGCGGCGCAGATTGTCCAGGATCTGCCAGCGGTTGAGCAGTCCCAGGGGCGACTTGCGCCCCAGCCACACCACCAGCTGCCAGTCGCCCCGGGTCCAGCGATGGTGGCGCTGGACAAAGGCGCGGTACGTGGTGGGGAAGTCGTCTACCAGTTCCAGGTCGGTGGCCAGCCCCGTGCGCAGCAGGCTCCCTTCCAGGAGGTCGTGGCTGAGCACGCTGTTTTCGGGGATTACGGCCAGCCGCTGCCGGGCGGCGGCCACGTCATAGATGCCCTTGCCGGTGAATACTCCCTGGGCAAACCAGTCCTGGTATACATCGCTCACGGCGGTGGTATACGTATCCAGGCCAGCGGGACCGGCCATGATGCGCGCAAATTTGCTGCGGTTGGTGCTCTCGACACTGACCCCGATGCGGGGCTGGATGAGGCCGTAGCCCCGCGCCACATTGCCGCGCTCATCCAGGTGCACCCGGTTGATGGGGTGGGAAATGGCGCCCACCAGTTTTTTCACCATGTCAATGGGCAGGCGGGTATCGGCATCGACGGTGAGAACGTACTTGACCCGGGGTAACCGGGGCCGCCCCAAAAAACTGCCGCCCTCCTCGCCCATGAGGAGCGCATTGAGTTCCATCAACGCGCCCCGCTTGCGCTCCCAGCCCATCCACTTACCCTGGGTTTGGGAATAGCTGCGCCGGCGCAGCAGGGCAAAGAAGCGCTCTTCCCCCATCCGGGCATTGAGAGCCGCAACCCCATCCCTGACCGCCGCGGCAATCTCCTCGTCCTCGGGCAGGTTTTGCTGGGGAGCATCCCGGAAATCTCCCAGCAAGGCGAAGTACAGGTTGTCGTGGGGGTTGGCCAGGCAGTGCACTTCCAGGCGCCGGACCATTTCCCGGGCCTGGTCGACGCCGGTGAGCAGGGTCGGCACCACCACCAGGGTGGCGGCTTCGGGGGGAATGCCGTCGGCGTATTCCAATTTGGGCAAAAAAGCGGGCTTGCGCAGGCGCACCAGCACCGACCTGAGCAGGCTGACGGCTACCTGGCTGGCGGGAATTGCGCTGAAAGCTGCCGCCGCCCACGACCACCGCCCCCCGTACATGCCGGCGCCCCCGGCCAGGGTCAGGGTGAGGAGGACGACGGCCAGTATGTATGCCCCAGGCGTTAAGGACAGCCGGCGCCCTTTTTTGCCCAGCTTTTGCAACAATATGTTTCTGCCTGCATCCAGGAGATAGTAGCCGCAATGCCCTTCCAGGCCCCGGCCGCCCTGCTCGGCACAGGCCATGGCCAGCTTGGCTACCCTCACTTCGCTTACCCTCGCGCGCCGGGCCAGGCGCTGCACCTGGAGGCGGTAGTAATTGCGGGATTCAAAGTCCATGAGCCGGTAAATCTCGTCTTTTTGGAACACTTTGTCCACAGGACAAAGGGCTTCAAACAGCGCGTTCCAGTTCCAGGCCGCGATGTTTTTCAGGCTGGTGACGGCGTTGCCCAGGGACGTGGCCCGGGCGGCTTCGGCCCTGTGCGACCTTTGCACCAACTCCTCGATGTTGCAGTCCACGTCCAGCAGCCTGGCGCCGATGGCATCCCGCAGGGCCTGGTTGTCGGCATCGCTTTGGCGCATGACCTCCAGCAGGCGTTCCACCAGGGCCGGCTCGGGGCAGGCCATGGCCCTGAGCCGTTCCGCCCCTTGCTCGGGCCGGCGCAGCATTTCCTCGGCCAGGCGCCAGTTGCGGTGGGTGGCCAGCAGGCCGCGGCACACATCGCGGATCTTCTCCACCAGGGCGACGCGCAGCATCAGGGAAAGAGACCATATTTCGGCGATGGTCAGCGGCTGCTCCTCCTGGAAGGCGTTGAAAAAGTTAACCAGCACGTCCCGGTCCAGGTTGCCGTCGGTGTGGGCCACCAATTCCAGGGCCAGGGCGTAAATGCGGGGGTGGCCCCGGTACGTCCCGTTGGCCAGCACCGGCAGTTCCCGGAACCTCTTGCCCCTGACGGAAAGGAGCATCTCGCGCACATGCTCTTCCACCACGTAGTAGTTGTCCAACAGCCACTCGCCCGCCGGGGCCACCTCCAGCTCCCGGCTCAGATCTTCGGCGGTGCAGGTGTACGCCTGGGTAATGCGGCTGAAATTCTGTTTGAGGCGACGCAGGGTCAGAGCGCAGCCGCGCCGGCGGGGTGCCACGCGATACAACCTGCCCAGCTTGGCCGCATGGGCCTTGAGTTCTTCGGGAGGCAGGATAGCCCCGTCAAACCAGATGGCCGGCTTGCGCCACCGCCCGGACATGGCCAGGACCAGCACAGCCAGCACTGCAGCCAGTAATACCAATTCCACTGCCATCATCCCCTGAGCGTTTTTTCGCCGCTGCGCCTGAGCAGGGAAAGGATGTTATCGGTAAACTCTGCCGCCAGTTCCTCGGCATATTCCTCGCTGTAGCCCTGGGCATAGACGTTGAACTGGGGCTTTTCGCTGTCGGGCAACACCAGGGCCCAGCCTTTGTCCCCCAGCACCTTAACCCCTTCTTCCAGCTGGATTTGTCCCTGGCGGTGCCGCGCAATCAGCTCCCGCAACACACGGCCCTTGTCCCCCCACTGGCAGGGGACGGTCACCTTGCGGAAATGCAAGCGGGGAATTTCGGCCAGGAGCTGGTCGAGGTCGACGCCGCGGGCGGCCAGGTAGTCGATGATCCTGGCTGCGGCCTGAATGCCGTCAAAGTTCAGGAGAAACTGCAGCGCCACCCGCCGGTCCTCCCTGCCGTATTCCTGCATGGCGGCCATCATCTCGCCGGGAGCGGATTTAACCGGCACCACCCCCGCCCCCCGAGCCATATCCCGGACTGCCTGGCTGGCGTTGTGGGGCACCACTATGTGCTTGCCTTCAAACTGCAGGGCAATCCAGGTGGCCAGGACCTGGTAGTTCTCTTCGGGAACGGGAATACCCCGGGCGTCGAACAGGATGATCTCCTCGCCGTCGGCCCGGAAAAACACCCCCAGATCGGCGGCATTGTCCACCACGGCCTGGCTTACGGCGGCAGCGGTGTTGCCGCCGTGCACCACCCGGCAGCCGGCCCGGGCCAGAAAACTGGAACCCAAAAAATGCATCAGTTCGGTTTCCGCCCCCGCCGCCACCCGGGGTCCGGCCTTGCCCCGGCCCAATACCTCCAGCCCCGCGGCGGCCCGGGCAAAATAGACCCGCAGCAAATCGGTGCTCCGCTCCGCCAATTCCACATCCTGGGCCTCCACCCGCTGGAAATCGTCGCTGTTGAAAGCCGCTTCCAGCTTGCGTTCCAGCGAACGCGGCAGGCAAACGCCCCGGGCGTCGAAGAACTCCAGGCGCACCCTGTTATTGTCCTGGGCGTCCAGGCGCACGTGAATCCCGCCCCAGGCATCGTAATGGGTAACCCCAAAACGTGTTATGGGCGCCACCAGTCCCGAGGCCCGGATGACCCGGCAGCCGCAGGCCAGAATCCCGGCAATGAGGGAGTCGGCGATGAGCGCAGCCGCTTCAGTATTATCTGCGCCGACCACAAAGCTCTCCTTCTCACCCGCCAATGCGGCAAAGGCCGAACCCAGCCGGGACGCAAACTCAGGGGTCACCTCCACATTGAACAGGCCGCTGACATCCCGACGGCCAAAGAGGCTCCTGCTCTTGCGGTCGGCCCAGACCAGGTGGCCCGATACTTCCGTCTCCTGGGCAATGGTCTTGCCGGGCCACACCTTGACCCCGGGGCGCAGGGTCACCCCCTCCTCCAGTATGCTGGCGCTGCCCACCACCGCATCTTCAAACAGCCTGGCGCCGTCGGCGATGCTGACCCTGTCGCATACTGTAGCGCCCCGGCCTTCGCAATGCCGGCCCCAGCGGGTATTTTTCCAGACCACCGTCCGCTTGAGCGATGTGCCCGCCTCTACGGTGCAATTATCGCCCAGCACGGTATACTGGCCCAGACAGGCTCCCGGCCCTATTTTGCAACCCCGGCCGATGTACACCGGCGGCCGGATGTCGGCGCCGTCGTCGATGCGGGCGCCGGCTTCCACCCAAATGCCCGGGGCCATTTCCCCGGCGGCAATTTGTACCTGCACCCGTCCTGCAAGGACATCAAAATTGGCCTGCCGATAGGAACGCAAATCCCCTATGTCGCACCAATACCCCGGCCAGATGTACCCGTACAAGGGCAGGCCGTCGGCCAAAAGGCGGGGGAAAAGGTCCTTGCTGAAATCAAAGGGCTGCCCGGCCGGAATGTATTCCAAAACGGCCGGTTCCAGGATGTATATGCCGGTGTTGACGGTGTCGCTGAACACTTCCCCCCAACTGGGTTTTTCCAAAAACCGCGTTATCCGGCCGTCTTCATCGGTAATGACGACGCCGTACTCCAGGGGCACCGGCTGGCGGTGCAAAACCAGGGTTGCACAGGCTTTCCGTTCCCGGTGAAAGGCAACGGCCTCCTGAATATTTAAATCGGTGAGGGCATCACCGCTGATGACAATGAAGGTATCCCGGAGAAAAGCTTCGGCATTTTTGACGCTCCCCGCCGTGCCCAGGGGAGACTCCTCCACAAAGTACTCAAAGTTGACCGCAAAATCCGCCCCGGTGCCGTAGTAATCCCGGATTTTCCCGGGCAAGTACGCCAGAGTTACAGCGATGTCCCGGATTCCGTGCTTCTTCAGCAAATCCACTGTATAGCTCATCACCGGCCTGTTGACAATGGGCACCATGGGTTTGGGCACATCACAAGTGAGAGGCCGCAAGCGCGTGCCATTGCCGCCGGCCATTATTACCCCGCGGATAAGCATCTCCTCCTATCTGTCGCTGATGGTTCTGTATTAGTATTGTCCGCCGGGGTTATTTGTACCATCTACAGTTTTTGGCAACGGCGCCATTGCCAGAAAAACATCCTGTTCTCTGAAAAAGGATTAACGCGTTAAAATGTAGAAATAAGCCCGCAATCGCCAAGGTTCCAAATGATGGGAAGAGGGGGAATGAACTTGGGTACAGGAAAAATCGGCCTTGTCAGGCCGCTGCTGTATCTGACGGCCGGCGGCGGCCTCCTGTTCCTGGCCTGCCGCCTCAACCAGCTCGATTGCCGGCTTTTTCATACCGCAGTTAAGTTCCTCAGCGTTGCCGTGGCCTGGTCGGTATTTGTCACCGCCTTCAGCACCCGCAGTTATGCCCGCACCGGCTATTTCCTGTTTGTCGGCCTGGCCTGCCTGTTCATCGCCGGCCTGGACTTTCTCCACGTCCTGACCTTTGCCGGCGGAGCCGCCCAGCCGGGCCCCGCCACCTGGCAGCTGTGGCTGGCGGCGCGCATTACGGAAGGGCTCACCTTCTTTGCCGCCACCTGCTTCATCGCCAGGCCGGTCAGCGCCAAAGGCGTCTTTGCCCTGTACCTGATCCTGTTCGCCGGGGCTCTGCTGTCCATCTTCCGCTGGCGCAACTTCCCCCCATGTTTCACAGCCGGTGCAGCGACCCCGTTTACAACAATATGCGAGCACATAATTGCCCTGCTGTTTGGCGCTGGCCTGGTCAACGTCCTGCGCAGCAAAGAGCATTTCGCCAGCCCGGCTGTGTACACCCAAGTCCTGGCGGCGTACGGCGCCGCCCTTGCCGCCGAGCTCATGTTTGTCCGGCACATCAATACCTACGACTTTTTCAGCGTCGCCGGGCATTTCCTGAAACTGGTTGCTTACATCACTATCCACCAGGCCCTGGTCAGCGCCAGCCTGCACCTGCCCTATCTGCAGTTGCAGAAAACCAATGCAGCCATGGCCCGGGAAATGGCGCGCCTGCAGGAAGAAGACCGGCGCCGGCGCCATGAACAGGAAATGAGCCGGCTGTCCCGGCTGGTCTCCATTTCCACGGCTGCCTGCAGTCTGGCCCATGACTTTAAAAACACCCTGACCATCATCCTGGGCAACGCCAGCCTGGCCCATATGCACAGCCGTGAAGAAAAGGTCCGCAAAAATCTCGTCAACATCGCCAATGCTGCCCGGCAGGGCGCCGAGCTGGCCAATCGCCTGTTGGACTATGCCCGGAACAACGGGCTGAGCAAGGAGCAGGCAGACCTGGTCCGGCTGGTCAGGGAGACAGCCCTGCTGGCTGCCAGCGGCGCCAGGATCCGCTGCTCTTTTTCCCTTCCCGACACCCCCCTCCTGGCCGAAGTTGATACCGCCCAGATCGGCCAGGTGGTCAACAACATCGTCCTCAACGCCATCCAGGCCATGCCCCAGGGCGGTTTTCTGCACATTGAAATGAGCCGGGAATGGGTAGAATCCAGAGCAGATCTCCCCCTGGAAGCCGGCAACTACATCCGGATCGCCTTCCGGGACCACGGCACAGGCATCCCCCCGGAGGATCTGGAAAAAATCTTTATGCCCTTTTTTACCACCAAAGCCAACGGCAGCGGCCTGGGCCTGCCCACCAGCTTTTCCATCATCAAAAAGCACGGCGGCCATATAACCGTGGACTCAACACCTGGCCAGGGAACCACCTTTGCCCTCTACCTGCCCGCACTGACCGCACCTCAGCAGCAGGCCGCGGCGGAAACAGCCGCCGCCCTCTCTCCGGATCCGTACTAGCAGCAAGGGGGCCTCAGCGGCCCCCTTGTCACAGCATAGACATAAACAAATTGACAAAAACCGGCACCGACAAAGACAAAACCGCCCCGGTAAAGAAGGCCAGCGGCACGTACTCCCGCCCCGCCCCTTTGGCAATTACCGGCAGCAGGACATCCATGGCCGTGGCCCCGGCAGGGCCCAGAGCAGGAACAGGACCCAAGGCCCTGGCCACCGCCGGGGTGATGACCACGGCAATTAGCTCGCGAAAAACATTGGCCATGAAGGCCAAAGCGCCCAGGGCGGGGTCCAGCGGCGAAATCAACACCGAGGACAAGCTGTACCAGCCGAAGCCCGACGCCACCGCCGCCGCTGCCGGCCAGGCCAGCACCGGCCAGATCAACACTACCAGTGCACCCAACAGGCTGCCGGCAATGACCGCCGCCGGGACCAATAACACGCCCGGGCCCAACTGGCGGAGCCGGACTAAGGCCCTGCCGGAACCGCCCAAATCCAGGCCGATACCGAACAGAAGCAACCCCAGCAGCCACGGCGTCAGCACACCCAGAACGGACTGGGCGCCGGGGGGCAGCGCCAGCACCCCCAGGGCCAGCCCGGCCAGCACCGACGCCAGGAGCAACAGGGTCAGGCTGCGCCCGCCGCCCTGCGGGCCGTCCCCCTGCGCCATGAACCCCGCCGTCCCGGGCAATACCGCCTGGACCAGGCACAACGCCAATATGCTGCCCAGCGTCGTCGTCCCGGCCAGCACAAAGGCCGTCAGGCCCAGGCTGCCCAGCTGGCCGATGATATCCGGATCGGCGCCAATGCGCGCCCCCATGACCATGAGAAGCAGCACCAAACTGGCGTTGGTCAGGGCCACCACCGGCCAGCGGGCCACAAGTCCCGGCCGGCTGGCAGCCAATATGTATCCCCCCGCCAGGGGAATGATTATCAGCCACATCTCTAAGCCCTCCCATCCTCTGCTATTGTATCCCAACAGCCTGGCCGCCGCCAGCCCCCGGCAGCCCGGGATCGCTGCCAGCCTGAGCATGCGGGCGCCGGCGTGCGCAGGAGCAAGGCAAATGTCAAATTCTGGCCGAGTTCTGCCGAAAAAGGCCCTTTTCTGACCTTATTTGACTTTGACCTTCTTTGACCTTCAGCTTATAATGAAGACAAACAACAGGTCAGGGACCTGTGGAAATATACACAACCAACAAACCGGGAGGTGTGGCTGTATGTTCAAACCGGCTCCATTCTTCGGCAACCGCTGGTTTCCGCGCTCTTTCCTGAGAGACTTCTTCAGCGACGACTTCTTTTTCCCCGGCCTGTCCTCCATCAAGGCCGACATCTATGAGAAGGACGGCAAACTGATTATCGAGGCCGAACTGCCCGGCTTCGACAAGGATGAAGTCAAGGTTCATGTCAGCGACAATCAGCTGACCATTTCCGCCGAGCGTCGTCAGGCCAAAGAGGAAAAATCCGAAAACTACATTCGCCGTGAACGCAGCTTCAACCATGCCTGCAGGACCTTCATCATCGAAGACCTGGATCCCGATAAAATTGAAGCCAAGTTTGAAAACGGTGTGCTGCGGCTGACGATGCCCAAACCGGAAAAGCTGCTGCCGCAAGCCAGGGAAATCAAGATCAGGTAGTTCCATCCCTCCGCTTCGCCCGCCCCGCTGGGGCGGGTTTTTCATTGCCCGGAAATTAAAGGAAGATTGAGCCGGGCCGTAGAATTACTCCCTAACATACGCCAAAGGAGGGATTCGGTGTACAAACTGTATTGTCGCGCGTACCAAGGAGTTTTCCGGCTCGCCGCCTATTTTCTGCCCTGGCGCCGCCCCCGGCTGCTGGAAGGTCCGGGCAGCCTGGGCCAACTGCCGGAATTGCTCAGAGACCAGGGCCTGGACAACGTCCTCATTGTCACCGACGCCGGACTGGCCGCCCTGGGCCTGCTGGACGACTTGCAGGCAGGATTAAGCCGGGTCGGCATTGACTACGCCATCTACGACAAAACCGTGCCCAATCCCACCATAGACAACGTTGAAGAAGCTTTGGCGCTCTATAAAGCCAGCGGCTGCAAGGGCATAGTCGCCTTTGGCGGCGGCTCGCCCATGGATTGCGCCAAGGGAGTGGCGGCGCGGCTGGCCCGGCCCGACAAAACCATCCCCCAGCTGCGGGGACAGCTCAAGGTGTTGCGGAAAACGCCGCCCCTGGTGGCAATCCCCACCACCGCCGGCACCGGCAGTGAAACGACTCTGGCTGCGGTGCTCACCGACAGCAGAACCCATGAAAAATACGCCATCAACGATACAGTCCTCATCCCCCACTTTGCCGTCCTCGACCCGTTGCTGACGGTGGGCATGCCGCCCCACCTAACCGCCACCACCGGCATGGATGCCCTCACCCATGCAGTGGAAGCTTACATCGGGCGCAGCAACACCGCCCAGACCAAGAGGGACGCCCGGCAGGCCGTGCAGTTGATTTTCGCCAACATCTACCAGGCTTATACCGACGGCTCCAACCTCACCGCCCGGGCCAACATGCAAAAAGCGGCTTTCCTGGCGGGCGCCGCCTTTACCCGGGCCTATGTGGGCTACGTCCACGCCATTGCCCACACCCTGGGCGGCTTTTACTCGGTGCCCCACGGCCTGGCCAATGCCGTCATTCTTCCCCACGTCCTGGAATTTTTCGGCGCTTCCATCCACAAACCACTGGCCGAACTGTCCGGCCTGGTCTTCGGCCCCGCCGACACCCCGGCCCGGGGAGCGGAAATGTTTATCGCCGCCATTAAGGACCTGAACCGCAAGATGAATATCCCCGCCAAGATCAAGGGCATTGTCGAGGCCGACATCCCCCTGATGGTGGAACGCGCCCTGCGGGAAGCCCATCCCCTCTACCCCGTGCCCAAGTTCATGTCCAGGGACGAGATGACCAAAATCTACTACAAAATCAAGGAGTAGAGTGCCATGTACGCTTACACCGGCAAAATCGCCCATGTCGACCTGAGTACGGGCAAAGTAACCGATTATCCTTTTTCTGCCCGGGAGCGGGAGCTGTACCTGGGCGGAAAGATCATGGCCGCCAAAATCATTTACGATCTCCTGCCCCGTAAAACTGACCCCTATTCCCCGGAAAACGCCGTCGTCATAACCACTTCGCCCCTGACGGGCACTGCCGCCCCCTGCTCCTCGCGGTTCAATGTATCCACCATCTCGCCCCTGACCGGCCTGCTGGTCTCATCCAATTGCGGCGGCAATTTCGGCTTGTCCTTAAAGCGCGCCGGCTACGACGGCCTCATCATAACCGGCAAGAGCCCGGACAAGGTCTACCTGGACATCTCCCCCGACGGCATCGCCTGCAAGGATGCAACCGGCTTGTGGGGCAAGACCACATCGCAAACCCAGGAACTCCTGGGTCCCGGGGGCAAGCTGGTTATCGGGCCCGGCGGCGAAAACATGGTGCGCTACGCCTCCCTGGTCAGCCAGGAAAGGGCGGCCGGCCGGGGCGGCGCCGGCGCCGTCTTTGGCGCCAAGAACCTCAAGGGGTTGGTGGCCCGGGGCACACACACCGTTGCCCTGTACCGCCCCCAGGAGTTCCGCGCCCTCAACCGCCGGTGGGTAAAGCAGCTGCGCGCCCACCCCATCACCGGACACCGTCTGCCCCAACTGGGCACCGCCAACCTGGTGCGCCCGATGCACCGACGCCAGCTCTTGGCCACCAGGAATTACGCCCGGGGCACCTACCAGGACCACGACCTCATCAGCGGCGAAACCCTGCGGGAAAAATACCTGGTAACCAACCGGGGCTGCCCCACCTGCCCCATCCAGTGCGGGCGGGTAGTTATGGTGGACGGCAAGGCCGTCAAGGGCCCGGAACTGGAGACCATCTGCCTTTTGGGCAGCAACCTCCTCAACAACGATTTGGAAAGCATCATCCGGGTCAACCACCTCTGCGACGAGTACGGCATCGACACCATTTCCTTCGGCAGCACTGTCGGGCTGGCCATGGAGCTCAATGAAAGGGGCTTGTGGAACAACGGCCTGCAATTCGGCGATGCCGGCCCGTTGGCAGAGCTGGTGGAGCTGGTGGCGTACCGGAAGGGAATCGGCGCAGATCTGGCAGAAGGCACCCGGCGCCTGTCCCAAAAGTACGGCGGCCAGGAATTTGCCATGCACGTCAAGGGCCTGGAGCTGGCCGCCTACGAACCCCGCGCCGCCCAGGGAATGGGCCTGGGCTACGCCACCGCCAACCGCGGCGGCTGCCATCTCAACGGCGGTTATACAGTGGTGCTGGAAGGGCTGGGCCTGGACGTCAGCGGCGCCGCCACCATGGGCAAGGCCGCCTTTGCCGTATTCTTCCAGGACTTGATGGAAGCGGTATCGGCGGGAGGCACCTGCCTCTTCACCACCTACGCTGTCTTGCCCGCCCTCCTGCTCAATAAACCCGGTGGCATTGCCGCCCGATTGGTCAACAAGCTGGCGCCCGCCGCCGGCGGCATTGTCGGCCTGCTCCACCGCCGGCCCCGGCTGATGCCGATACATCTCAAAGCGCTGCTCCCCCATACCCTGGCCATCCAGCTGGCCACCGGCTTCAAAATGCCCCTGGGCAAGTTTCTGCGCATCGGCGAGCGGGGCTTTACCCTGGAACGCCTCATCAACCTGCGCCAGGGCCTGCAGCCCGGAGACGATACCCTGCCCCGGCGTCTGCTGGAGGAAGGTGCCACCCCGGTCAGGCTGGAGAAAATGCTGAAAAAGTACTACCGTCTCCGGGGCTGGACACCCGCCGGCGTGCCTTCCAAAGGGCTGTTGCGCAGGCTCCGGCTGGCAGTTGAGCAAGAAAAATGATTTTTTACGGCGCGCATGCAGGAAAATTGCCTTCCCTGGTGGAATTTACCGCGCAGAAGGAGGAATGACATGCGCGCTTTTCTTGTCTTTTTAATTACGCTTTTTTTAATCCCCGCCCTGATTATAACCGGAGTCCTGGGCGCAGTCCGCACCATCATGTCCGAACCTTTCATCGTCAGAACCCTTGAAGAGATCATCATGGCAGCCGACCTGCAGCAGCTCCTGCATGAGTACCTTGCCCAGGAGGCCGAACTGTCTCCCGGCCAGCAGGAATTTATCGAGACCGTCCTGCCCCGCCTGGATCTGAACAAGGTCCTGGTGGATTTAAGCAAGACTGCTTCCTCCACCATCTTTGCCTTTTTGTCCGGGCAAACAGAGCACATGATGCTCAGCCTGGACCTGACCCCGATTGCCACCCAGATTGAAGCGCTCTTAATGACAGGGAATTCTTCCTGAACCGCGCCAAAACCCTGAATCCCGCAGAGCACGAGAGGCTGCTGAAGCTTCCCGACGCCGAACTGAGACAGGCCCAGGAGGAGGCCGTCTCTCAACTCAAAGCCCAGCTGAACCTTAAGACAGTGGAAGTCGACCTCCTCGCGGAAATTACCAAAGACAACCCCGAATTGGCCGACAACCTGGCCAGGTTCTCCAGGTCAGTCCGCCTTATCGGCCCGGCGTTTTTCATCGCCATCGGCATCTGCCTGTTCCTCATCGCACTGATGCTGCTCATCCGGCTCAGACCGGGCCTCATCGCCACCGCCGTCGCCCTGATCGTCTCCGGCGGCTTCCTGTTCCTGCTCTTTGGCGGCAGCGGGTTCTTTATGCCGGCACTTCCGGAAAACGTCGACCACAGCGCTGCAAAAGCAGCCTCTGCCTTCATGGCCAATATGCTGACCATCCCCCGCAACATCGCGCTGATCTACTGGGGCGGCGCCCTGGTCGCCATTGTGGCCGCCATCCTGCTCAAGCGCATAAAAAAAGCCGGGCAAACGGCAGAAATTTAAACCACAGCAAAAAGAACCCTGGTTCCCGACCAGGGTTCTTTTGTTTTTATTTGTCCAGCCCCAGCTGTTTCTTGAGGGCCGCCAACTCGTCTTCCACCGAAGCGTTGACGTCGGCCTGCTTGTATTTTTCTTCCAAAGCCTGGGCCTCATCGACGGGCTGGCTGTCCAGTTCCGCCATGGCGTTGGCCACATCCAGCATGCGGTCGGCTTTTTCCTCCATGCGCTCAAAGGCGCTGATGCTGCCCTGGGTTTTTTCCGCCACATCGCCCAGTTTGTTGATCCGCTCCTGGGTCCGGGCCACCGCCACTTTGGCCTTGATGGCCTGCCGGCGCCGGTTCAGGGCGTTGATGTCCCGCACCAGTTTGTCGTGCAGCTGGCGCATCTTGACTGCGTTCTCGTGGGCAGCGGCGTACGCAGTCTGCAGGCTGACCCCGGCTTCCTCGATTTCCTGCTTCTTGGCCAAAAACACCCGGGCGTCGTCTTCGTTGCCGGCCAACAGGGCCTTCTTGGCCAGTTCGGTGTACTTGGCCACCTCTTTTTCATTCTCTTCCACCAAGCGCTTGGTCCGGCTCTCCTCGGCCATTACTCCTGCTGTTTCCCGCTTGACCTGGGCCAGGTCCTCGGTGAGCTTGCGCAGGTACTGGTCTACCATCTTGGCCGGGTCTTCCGCCTTGTCCAGCAAGGCATTGATATTCGCCGAAATGATCTCCCCAAACCTGGATAAAATTCCCATTCCGCTACCTCCTTGTCTTTATTCGTCTTCGTCGTCTTTATACTTATCTGCCAGCTCCTCCAACTCGCTGTCCCCAAAAGTCTCCAGAGGAATGTTGAGCATTTTCTCGGTCTGTTCCGCCTCCAGATTCTTTTGCTGCTTGGCCTTGCGCCACCACAGGAAGAGGAGCAACAGAATCAACAGGACACCCAGCACAATGAAAACGTAAACCCACGGTGAAACCGTCACCGACATAATGCGCTTGCCGGCCTTGTCAAAGGCGGTGCTCAGGAACTCTTCATTGCTGAGGTTGGTGTAATTGTAATACAGGAAAATGTAGTCCAGGAGGATGTCCATGGCCTCCTGGTCCAGGACCGCTTTGGCCTGGGCGCCGGTGACATACCAGGCGGAAAATTCGCCCTGGTACTCCAACAGAATCAGCAAGAGGTGGGCTTCATCCCTGAACAAATCGTCATACAGGGCAAAGGCAAATTCCTCCACGACATCAGCATCGGGATAATGATAACCGTTTATGTTGTCGGTGATGAACACATGGGGCTGCACCCCGGTCCGCCGGTAGAAATTCTTCATCCCCGCTGTGAGCTTGGTGGGATTGCCAATCCACCCCAACTCATCGGTATAGTAAGACGTTTCCACCACGCTGCCCTTAGGCAGCGGCTCCCGCCTCACCGTGGATTTGGTGATGTCGCCGTCCCGGCCCGACCCTTGCCAGGCAAAGATGGCGGCCAGCAGGATGATAATCAGCAAAATCACCACCGGCAACAGGCAGCCGCCTCCGCAGCCCGGCGCGCCGCCTACCCAAACGGTGCGGCGGTACGGCCTGATCACCGGGCGGATGACGGGGCGCACAGGCCAGGTTTGCCGCGGGGGCTGCGGGCCCCGGGCAAAGGATCCGCCAACCCGGCCGCCGAAGCCGCTTCTGCCCCCTATACTGCTCCGGCCGCCAAAGCTGCTTCTGCCGCCAAAGCCGCGGCCGCTGCCGCCGCCGAAACTCCTTCCGCCCCCCATGCGGCCTCCGCCGCTTCGACCCGCCATTGTCCATCCCCCCTAACGCGCTGCACAATCAGTTAAAAAAATCTTATCATCATCGGGCAAATATTTAAAGGCCAAACTGCGCCCGAAACTAATTTTTTCCGGAAATACTGCGCCTCAATGAACAAACAGGCCCCGCAACGGGGCCTGTTACCGGTATATCAATTGCCCGGCGCCGGACTACAAGTTGAGCGCCATCCCCACGCCCATTATGGCCATGATGATTCCGCCGATGAGCTTCAGGGTGCGCCCGTGCACTTCCTGCAGGCGCCTGGTGCGCATCGTCGCCACCGCCGCAATGAGAATTGCAATGGCAATGCTCAGGAACACCGCCAGGTACACCAGCAACAGCAAGAAAAAGGCGCCGCCGGAAACCGCGGCATTGGACAGCAGGCTGGCCCACAGCATGGGCAATCCCGCCGTACACGGCAGTTCAACCAGGGCTGTCCCTGCCGCCAGCGTCGCCGTCAACATCAGCATGGCCGGCAGCGAACGCTCCTTTCTTATTTCCCGGCCGCCCCGGTAGATATTCTTTTTCATGGCCTCGGGGATGGTCAGGGAAACCCCCTTTTTGAAAAAGAAAAAGTCCTTGATGTTGATGACGGCGAAGACCAGGGCCAGTGCCACAATGGCTACCCGCAGCCAGTACAAATGATTGACGATGCTCAGTATGCCAAAAAAACCGGAAATGAACAGCCCGTACACCAGGCCGGTGACCAGCAAAAAGGTAATGCCCACTGCCATAACCCGGGAGCGGGAACCGGAACTTAAAATCATGGCCAGCAGCACCGTCAGCACCCACAGTGAACAGGGGTTGAATCCGTCCGCAAAGGCAATTAACGCCGTAAGAAGCAACAGCGGCTGGCCGGCCAGGTAAATGCTCCCCAGCGGCCCCAGGTCCAGGATATTACGGGCCAGGGCAGCGCCCTCCCCGCCGCCCTCTGCAGCCAGGGCCAGCCTTATCTCCTCTTCAATTTCCGCGGCGTAGGCGCTGTTGAAACCCAGCCACACCCTTTGCCCCGCCACAAAGGCCGGCACCACCGACGCCTCTGCCCCCATGGCCTTCAGCTTTTCCACATACTGCCGCTGCCCCTGGGGGTCCTTCCACACTTCGGCCTCATGCACCGTCAGCGCCGGGTACTTGCCCTTGAGGTCCTCCAGCCAGGCACGGGCCGAGGCGCACTTCCTGCACCCCTCCCCCCAGAAATACCAGAGCTCAGCCTCCCCGCCCTCCGGGACGGCTGCAGCCGGGGAAACAAAACTCAGGACTATGGCAAGCAGGAGAAAGACCGCCGCCCGCCTGCAAATACCGTCAGCCACCGCAACCCCTCCTTCCGTTTTTCCGCCGCTTCACTCCGGCGCCTGGCGGGCCGCCGGTGCGTAAAGCAGCAGAGCGCCCATCAGGCCAAAAATGCCTACAGCCAGCAGGCGCAGCGCAAACAGCGCCGCCAGGCCGGCGGGCTGAAACAGGCGCAGGGCCGCCAACCCCGTCGCCGCTGCTGCCAGAGCGGCGGCGGCATACCGAAACCTATCCGCTCTCCGGGCCGCACGGCCCGCCCAACCCAGGCCCACTGAAGCCAATATGCCTAAACCAGCAGCGGTGCCGCTGTCCAGCACACCCGCCTGCTCCTGACACAGCCAGTCGCAGCCCGGCCCGGAATTCTCCAGCCAGAAGACCGCCCCCAACACCAGGACGTTGATGGCGGCCAGCAGGGCAAGGATGCCGGCGCGCTTGTCCGTCATTTTTTTCCCTCCCTCGTTCAAGGACCCAATCGCCTCTCAGGGCTCCAGAGCCAGTTCAATTGCCCTTTTCAGATTCCTGTAAGTGGGTTTAACGGGCAACGGCGTGCCGTTGACGTAGATGGTCGGCGTCCCGATGATCTCCAGCTGCTGCCCGTCGGCGATGTCCTGGCGCACCCTCTCCGCCACTTCCTCGCTGGCGACATCCCGCCGGAACTGTTCCACATCCAGTCCCAGTTGTGCGGCCCATTGGCCAAAAACCGCAACGGGCTCTGCTGCGTCTGTCCACTCAGACTGCCTTTCATACAGCAAATCGTGCATGTCCCAAAACTTGCCCTGCGCCCCCGCCGCCTCCGCCGCCAGGGCAGCGGCAAAGGAGTTTGCAAAGCGGGGCAGGGGATAATGCTTGTACACCAGGGTTATTTCCCGGGCAAATTCCTCAGCCAGCCTGTCCAGGGCCTGGGCAGCGGTGCGGCATGACGAACACTGGAAATCGGAAAATACCAGCACCGTCACAGCGCCGCCGCTCCCCGTCCGGTGGTTGTACTCCCGCACTGGCAAATCCGCCGGGCTCACCGTCTTGCCCGCCGGCTGGGGCTGCGCCAGCAGGCCGGACCCGGCGAACCGGGCAATGCTGAACACGCTGCCCGCCAACAGGAAGAACAGCAGCAACATCTTTACCTGTCTGGACATGGCCACTCCTCCCCGCTTATTCTTCGGCAACCCGCCCCTTGCCGCGGGTTGCCAGGGGCTTGATTATTATATGCGCCGCCAGCAGGACCAGCGCCGGGCCCAGCAGGGGCAGCAACAGGCCCGGCAGCGGCCGCAGTTGCGCCGAAAAGCCGCCTGCCGCCAAAGCGGTTTTGGTGCTTTCCAGGACGGGAACGCCCAGGAATTCCTGGGTCACCGTACCCGTCGCCCCGGAAGACTTTATGCCTACAGCGATAAACAGGGCGACGCAAATCAGCAAACCGATAAATACCCCCGCCGTCAGCACTCTGATGACGCTTTTCAAAACTTCACCTCCCCTTGTCTGTCCCCAAAGGCCTTGCCGGCCTTGGCCCGCCGGTACTGAAGGGCAAACACAGCCGCCAGCGCCGCCGCCAGGGCCACGCCCGCCGCCGCTCCGCCCCGGGCCGTGTCCAGCGGGAACCCCAGCCTGGCAGCGACGGCCCCGATGGCCAGGAGGAAGATGCTGCAGGCAATCAGGGCCAGGCCGTCGACGGGCGTGCGGTAGTAAGACCGGGACAGGGCCAGTGCCCCGTAGGCATAGCCAACGAGGCTGCTGACGGCGGACAGCGTAAGCAACCTGTACAACAGGCGCCAGGGCTGGTTTAAAACAGCCAGGGCCGCCGCCCCAGCCGCCAGCCCAAACCCCAAGGAAAAAACAATTCCGAAGGCAAAGGCCAGTGCCCGCATTTTATGCACCGACAGGCCGACCTGGAACTGGTAAAATTCTGCGGGCGCGGTGGTCACTGCGCTGCACAGCGCCGCCAGGTTGCCGGCTATGGCGGCGAGCAAAAAGACCAGCTGGGTGCTCAGCGCCCGTTGAAAGACCTGCTCGCTTATTTTGATCAGCGCCGTGATGATAATCAGCGCCAGGGTATACACGTTGATGTGTTCGCGCATGCGGGGCGACCGGGCAAAGCGCACAAACAGCTCCAGCCGGGGAAAGCGGAGCAGCAGGCGGGAGCCAAACCTTGCCCGCCCAAACCCTTCGTTGACCCGCGGGGCGAGGACAGCGGGCAACAAGGCCGTGCCCAATGCCCCCGCCGCCAGCAACACCGCCCCCGCCGCCGCCGGCAACCAGGGGCTGCCGCTGCCGGCCGGCGCCAGCAGCAACGGCCATTTTAACAGCACCAGTATGTACTTGACCAGTTGCCCGTAAGAGCTGTACACCCCCAGAAAACTCTGGCGCACGGCAAAGACCAGCAGCGCTGCATAGCCAAAGGCCAGGATTTGGTTGGTCGCCGTTGCGCTTAACCCCAGAGCATTCCAGCGCACCGCCAGGTTGGCACCGAGGGCGTAGGTGGCCTGGGCGTGGGTGGCGCATACCGCCGCCAGGGCCACCAGCATCAGCAGCGCATTGAGATAAGACAGCCCCAGCGCCGCTGCCGCTGCCCCCAGATATGCCGGCAGCACCATCAGCACCAACAGCACCAGCACCAGGAGCACCGGGGACATCAGGCAAATGCCCAGCATCCGCGGCGGCAAAGGCAGCCGGGCCAAAAAGCGCAGCCGCCCTTCGGCGGGCGCAATGGTGGGAAACATCATGGACACCGGCAGGTAAAACCACAGGGCAAACAGGGCGTAAAACACCGTAAACCGAAAATGCCCGGGGGTGATGTCCAGCATTGCCGCCAGTGCCCGCTGCAGCGGCGCCGCCCAGGCAAAGCCCAGCCCCAGGGCCAGCAACAGCGCCCCCCCAACGGTCACGGGCACCGAGGGCAGGGCAAAGGGCAACTTGCGGATAATCGAGTTGAGGGTCACCTCAATGAGACTGGCCGTCACCGCAAGAAAATCTTTGCCCTCAGTCCTGCGCAAGCCGGTCCAGCAAATACGCCTCACCCCCCTTGCGCTTTACCTCATCGGCGGTTGCCGCCAGCACCATCCTGCCTGCCCGCAGGACGAGGAAATTATGGGCATGGGCCAAAGCCCAGGCCAGGTCGTGGGTGGCGATAAGCACCAACTTGCCTTCCGCCACCAGGGCGCGCAGCAGGCGGTGCATCTGATCGATGCCGATGGGATCCAGCCCGTTCCTGGGCTCATCCAGGATTATTATGTCCGGATCAGTACACAGGGCGGCAATGAGCTGGGTTTTCTTGCGCATGCCCAGGCTGTACTCGGCAATGGGCTGCCGCGCCGGCGGCAGAAAATGCAGCATGTCCGCCAACGCCCGGGCGCGCCTGAGCATCGCGGCCCGCATTTGGGACCGGATATCCTTCGGAAATCGCAGGACATTGACGCCGATGCAGAACCGCCACAGCTCTTCGGCACTGCACTCAATCAGCAGTTCATTGGGGTCGTCGGACAAAAAACCCAGCCGCGCGCGCCACTCGGCCCGGGCGGTATGAATCTCCCGCTCCTGCAAGCGGATGTGCCCCTTTTTAAGCGGGATTTGCCCCAGCAACACCCGGGTCAGGGTGGTCTTGCCCGCTCCGTTGGGCCCGACCACCACCGTAATCTGGCCAAAGGGAAGGGAGGCTTCCAGGGGGCCCAATTGAAAGCGGCCCCGGACGGCGACTGCCCCGGCGAGGGTCAGCGCCTGTTTTTTCAGCTCCGGCTTTTCCTGGCTTACCTGCATCATTTACCGGCTCCCTTCCACAGCACGCGGCCGTCCTTGTTCCAGGGGGTCAGGGTATACAGGTGGGAAATGCTGATCAACAGCGCCAGCAATGTATACAGCCGGGGGGCCCCCAGCAGCGACAGGATACCCGTCGCCGCCAGCCCCGCCAGCATGGCCGGCAGCGGCCCCGAAAGAGCCACAATGACGCCGGCTTTGCGCGGCAATTGGGGGTGCGCAACGTTGATGGAAAAACCGCGCCGGATTATAATACTCTGCTCGCCGGCGCCGTACCGGCGCAGGCTCCACAGGTGACCGTATTCATGGACCACCAGGCTGAGCAGGAAGAGCAGCGCCCCCAGCACCGGGGCAGCCGACAGCAATGCCGTCTCGGTAATATCCACCGCCCCTGCAGACAGCAGCGCCGACAGGAAAATTGCCGCCGCAACAAACAGCACTCCGTACATCATGAAGGAGGCAAAGGGCCTGAGGCCAGCCCAAATGCCCTGCAGGCTGGCGGGGTACCGGTGTATTTTGTACTCCGGTCCGGTCTGCACAAACTTAAGTATATGTAAGAAGATTTGAGCCGGTTGCCGCACCAGGGCGCGGATGCGGGCCCAAAATTCTCCGGGTGTATGTACGTGAATCAACGCCCTCTGGTTGAGCTGGTGCAAAAGGGCACGGATGTCCCTGAATACAGTGTCCGCAGAACAGCCGTATTGTGCGGCAATGCGCCGGCATACTTCGCCCACTGTAGCCCCTTCCAGCAACTGTCGGACGACGGCGTTGCCGGTTTCGTTGAGCTTGTAGTTGTGGTTTACCGCCGCGTCGAAGAGGCCGTCGCCGTCGACGGCCACCCCGCAGGGCAGCGACACCACAGTGTTGGCGCCGATGTACATTGCTATGCCACTCCTTATCTCGGTAAGTTTCCAAAGTAGAGAAAGCCGGGAGCGGCTTTCTCTACTTTGGCCCCAGGTTGCCTGCCGCCTACTTGCAGACAGCGGTGACGTGCAGCCAGCCTACATCACAGGACTGCACCTTGCCAATACCGCAGACGGCGACGCAGAAGGCAGCGGCACCGCCAAAAAGGATGAGCACGACTGCGAGCAATTCCACTATTGCGCCGCATTCTTCATGCCTGGTCGCGACGTCTTGCACCAGCGCAG
>JAAYIH010000053.1 GCA_012523545.1 Bacillota bacterium | reverse complement strand
CCCTTGTCCCGGCCGGCATAGGTCCAGGTGTGTTGCTGCCATTTCACAGCACCGGGTTTTGGCACTCCCCCAATGACAAAAAACAGAACCAAAATGCCCAACATAACCATCAGCGGCAAAACAAACTTTTTCATAATTCCCTCCCCCCTCAATATACCTAAAGACTCTAAATTATGCCAGCCACCCTTTGTATTGTTCGGCTATGGTTTTATAAAGCAGTCTTTACCCTTCACCATTGGGGTGAATGCCGTCGGGACACAGGAAATCCGGCAGTGATTGCATTAATACCAATAATAGCTTTTTCCTGACTCCGTCAAATGGCTCGCAACAGGATAACATCGGCAAAAATGGCTAAAATCCCCATAAAGGAATAACGCCCCCTTCTGTCGAATTATCGACGGGGAGTGCTAAATTTTACCTGAAATCCGTTTCTCATTCACAGTTTTAGCCGGCAAGTTATCCACAAGCGCGCCCTATTACCTGCAAAGGAGATATGACATGCTCAAACTGCACTACTTCCTGGTCACCATAAAAAGTTATTTGACCATCCATTTCTCTTCCCCCGCAAAGCTCAACCTCTTCCGCCGCCTGACTCTGTTTCTCAAAGGTTTTTTCGGGGAATCGTCCATCCTGTATGACTTTAAAAACAACAACCCGAAAGATTATTTATCCGACTACGACCGGCTGAAAACGAGGTTTATTAACGGTGACAAAAACGTAGTCCTCCACGACAAAGAGCTGTTTGCATTCGTCTTCGGATCGTACCTGGACATACCCAAAAATTTAGGCTACGTCTGGCACGGCAAACTGCACCTTTACGGAGAAGAACAAAACACCGTTGAGAATTTGCTAAACAGAATTTACGGCACCAGCGGCGTTATCATTAAACCGCAAACCGGAGGCGGCGGTTTCTTTATTAACCACTTGCGCGCCAATGAAGATGGAATCTTTCTCAACAACCAGCGCATTGATATGCCTGGGCTGAAGGATTTTATTGCAAAACTGAAGGCATTTGTAATTACCGAGTACGTGGAACAGGCGGATTATGCCAAGGCGATATTTCCAGGTTCTACAAATACCATCCGCCTGGTGACCGTAATCGACCCGAAAACCAACAAGCCCTTTATACCCATAGCCGTTCACAAGTTTGGCACCTCCAAGACCATGCCGGCAGACAACTTTTTCCAGGGTGGTTTAAGCGCCAGCATAGATCTGGAAACGGGCATCCTCGGCAAAGCAGCCTTATTCCCTGGAAAAGCCAGGCTGGAATGGCATTCCCACCACCCGGAAACAGGTGCGCCAATCGAGGGCGTCAAAGTGCCCAACTGGAAAGAAATCAGAGACCGGATGCTTTATGTGGCATCAGTCTTTTCATCCATCAAATACATCGGCTGGGACATAGCCTCTACCAATGACGGCTTTAAGGTTATCGAAGGCAACGGCTTTATCGACCCCCATCTCATCCAAGTCCACCGCGGACTCCTGAGGGACCCCAGACTAAGGGAATTTTATAAGCACTATAAGGTAATCTAACCGGACAATGGGGACGGTTCTTTTTGTCCAGTCCAGAAACTGCAACGAACGCACCGCCTGGACAAAAAGAACCGTCCCCATTGTCCAAAGCCACCTTGAATTAAAGGTGGCTTTTTGTTTTTGGTCAATTTTGTCACAGCCCCCTGCTATAGTTGTAGACACACAATCATTTTAAGGGGGTATAGCAATGAAAAAAGTGCTGAGTCTGATCCTTCTGGTTGTGATGGCGGCAGCCATCGTCGCTTGCGGCGGAGAAAACGAACCGCAACAAGCTCCCTCCAATGGGGAGGAGCAGAAACCGCCGCAACAGGAAATTTTCGCTGTCGGCGACAGGGTAAAGATTGGAGACTTCTTTATTACGGTCAAAAAAGCGTACTTCTACGCCGGCTCCCAGTGGAACAAGCCGTCTGAAGATGAAAACTGGGTCGTCGTCGATGTTGAACTTGAGAACGCGAGCGATGAAACGGTGCATGTCTCCAGCCTGCTGATGTTTGCGCTGTACGATGAAGAAAACTATGAAGCAGATATGGTGATCAACACCGATGCCAAAGGCAGCCTGGACGGAGAGTTGGGCGCCGGACGCAAAATGGCCGGAGAACTGACCTTCTCAGTGCCCAAGGATCAATCCACTTTTGAGTTCATCTTCAAACCAGACCTCTTTAAAACTGGCCAGGCAATATTCCTGCTCGAAGTAAAATAAGGAGCCGCATACCGGCCAGGGTGTAATTTGCCCAAAATAAAGGCAGGCCCTATTAAATCTAGTTTCAGGGGGTACGTTATCTTGAAAATTGCAGCGGGAATTCTGTCATTGGTTCTGGGTTGTATTATTCTTTTCCAATCCTGCGCTGTAGGCGTAGGCGGCGCTATTTTTGATGAAGAGTCTGCTGTACAAGGAAGCAGCGCTGGCATGCTGGTAGGTTTGATTTTCTTTATAGGAGGGGCCTTCGCTTTTGCTTTGCCTAAAGTCTCTATGGTTGCAATGATAATTGCCGGGATTTTAGGAATCATCGCCGGCACCACAACAGCTTACAGTGATATGACGGTTTGGGGTGTAGTAGCTTTAATAATTGCGGTATTAAACTTCTTTGCCGGCAGGAAAAAGAAAGCCCAGGAGGATACCGCCGCGACCCCGCCAGCTGCATAGCACTGCCGCAATTTTACCCGCTCCGGCGTTGCCCCCGGCAACTGCCGGAGTTTTTTTGCCCGGATTAATAAATGCTGCGCGCCCCCTGAGATTCTCGCGGAATTGCTGTATAATATGTGCAAAGCATTGATATCAAACAACCTTAATTCAACGCATCTGCACCCTTGCAAAGGGGGTTACAAAATGGCAGCCTCTTACCGACAGCTATTAATTACAGGCGAGCTAAAAGAAAGAAGCAGAAAAGCCCGCGCCAGGCTGTCCTGCTGCGACCTTTGTGCCCATGCTTGCCGGACTAACCGCTTGCAAGGCGCTAAGGGAGTCTGCAAAGCGGGTGATTCTGTGCAGGTCTCCAGCTTTGGTCCCCATTTTGGCGAAGAAAGTGTCTTGGTTGGCAGAGCCGGGTCGGGCACCATTTTCTTCACCGGTTGCAATCTGAAATGCGTGTTTTGCCAGAACTGGGATATCAGCCATCTGCGCCAGGGCCAGACGGTCTCGACAGAAGAGCTGGCCGAAATCATGCTTGCCCTGGAAAGGACCGGCTGCCACAATATCAACCTGGTAACGCCCACCCCTTATCTCCCTCAGATCCTTGCCGCCCTGGAAATCGCTGCCGGTCAGGGGTTAAGTCTCCCCATTGTTTACAACTGCGGCGGCTACGAATCCCTCACCGCCCTGGAACTCCTCGACGGCATCGTCGATATTTACATGCCCGACATTAAATTTGGCGATGACGTCAGCGCACTCCCCCTCACCGGAGCCAGGAACTATTTCTCCGCCGTTAAAGCAGCCGTTGCGGAAATGCACCGCCAGGTCGGCGATTTGCAACTCGATGCAAACGGCATCGCATACCGTGGCCTTCTCGTCCGCCACCTGGTCCTCCCCGGCAACCTGGCGGCCACAGAAAAAGTTTTCGATTTCATCGCCAATGAAATATCCCGCCACACCTATATCAACATCATGGACCAATACTACCCCGCCTACCAGGCCAATAAATACCCACCTCTCAACCGCAGGCTGCATTACCATGAATACAAAGCCGCAATAGAAACCGCCAAGGCAGCAGGCCTCTACCGCTTCGCCTGACCCTGGACAAAGGGGACGGTTCTTTTTGTCCAGTCACGGGACTGCGGCGAACGTGCAGCCTGGACAAAAAGAACCGTCCCCTTTGTCCATTATTCAGTCGGGGTTATTTTTGGCAATGTTTTCAAGCTCAAACCTTGCCTTTACCATTTCGCAACGAAGCTGATGAAATTCATATAGTTCTTCCCATTTAGCGAGATGATCTATAGCATGTTGATGGCCGCCTTTAGCTGCAAGCCTTATCCAACGCATTGCTTCTTTTCTATCAACAGGCACTCCGTTACCATTAAACAGGGCCAAATCGTACTTATATTGACCTTCCGGATGTCCATTATGTGCAATTTCTTTAAATAACTGAGCTGCCTGTATCCTGTTCATTTGTGTCCCAATACCAAGTGCATAGAACATACCTAAGTAAAGTTTTATGTCAAGAATACTCACTTTCCATTCAGATAATATATCGTTACATAACTTTGTTGTGTTACTATCTGGCACATCCACATTTAAACTATTTACCGACCTTTGCAACCAGTAAAATGATTCATCTGGATATTCTGGAAAGTGCAACAACCCAAGGACCATTTGAGCTTTATGATTTCCTTGCTCTGCTTCCAATTTAATTGTATCTACTATTGCGTCTAATTGGATTTCAACATCAGATCATCCTTTACACCCACACAGTTTTTATAAATAACTTTCAAAACCTTTTCAAACTGGGTTCTATCTATTTTTCTCCCCTCCAAACTTGTAATCGAAACAGTAATTTCACTGTCAATACGTTGGTCCGTCTGCTCCAAAGCCCCAATTGCAATATCGTCAGGCAGATTTTATACATCCCGCAAGCTTCAATTCATACCAGCTTCCTTCTGGAGTATCCAAAACTCCATGCTGTATTGCATAAAAACAACATTGCTATGTTCTAGGATACCTAAATTGCATACCCTTAAGGGCCCCTAACTCCTTTAATTCGCCAAGTGAATGCAACTTCCTTCTCGCCACTGCAACAGAAAACGCCCAGCAACTGCCAGGCGCCTGTTGCCTATCGCATGATTGTTCGCTACTTCATCCGGCAGCTTCGGTTCCTCCTGGAAAGTGGCGAAGTTGAGGTATATTTCTGGCCGAACCCCGCTGAAGATAAAGACCGCCGGCGACTTATTGAAAAAGAAAAAAGGGCAGTAATCCACCCTTTATGTTTTCTAGTGGTGCCGGAGGCCGGACTCGAACCGGCACGAGCGCGAGCCCGCTTGATTTTGAGTCAAGTGCGTCTGCCAATTCCGCCACTCCGGCGCAATATGTATTCTAGCACAGCGGCATGGAGTTTGCAAGACGTTAAAGCCGTCGGCAAAAATTAACCATTTTGCGTCAAAAAAGCGATTCAACTCTTTTTATTGCGGCAGTTTCTGCCATAACAGCTGTTGTGCTAAACTATTAGCAAAAACACCGGGAGGCGTACCATGAAATCCTATCGCAAGGAACTGGTCTTTGAAGTGCCGAAGCGCAGGGCATTTATAAATATCACCGACAAGGTCCAGGCCTGCCTTCGGGAGAGCGGCATTCGGGAAGGGCTGTTGCTGTGCAACTCCATGCACATCACTGCCAGCGTCTTTATCAACGACGATGAAGCAGGACTGCATCATGATTTTGAAGTATGGCTGGAAGGGCTGGCGCCCGAAAAACCCTATACCCGCTACCGCCACAACACTTTTGAGGATAATGCCGATGCCCATCTCAAGCGGACCATTATGGGCAGGGAAGTGGTGGTGGCGGTTACCGACGGCAAGCTGGATCTGGGCACCTGGGAACAAATCTTCTACGGCGAATTTGACGGCAGGCGCCCCAAGCGCGTGCTGGTTAAAATAATTGGTGAATAGTTGTTTACTTGTTCTTTTGCATTTCTTTCAACCGTATGGCTTCATCCAGGTAGCTTTCGCCCACAGCCTCCACCTGAACCGAGCCGTCTATGGGACTGACCAGGAAGTAAACGTCTTGGCCGTGCAGTTTGCCCATAAACATGTATGAACCCAAAATCCCTTCGCGCTGGGGCAATTCAGAGGCAAAGGCCACGTCAAAGGGAGGCTTGACCAAATCAGTAAGCCCGCTGTCCAGGGCGATTTTTTTTGCCTCGGGATAGGAAACCGGGGGTGCAGTCAGGACGAAGAGCACAATGCTGACCACAATTGCCGCCGCCCAGGCAGGCCAAAAAATAACATTATTGTCTGCCTTTTTCCTGAACACCTTTCTGAACACAACGGACAGCAACAAAACCATCGGCACAGCGATGGGAAATAATGAGGCAAGACCTTTATACCAGAGGATATGGAGCAGGACCAGAGTAATCAGGCAGGCCAGGGCAGCGCAGACGACAATCAAATTAATTTTCTTTTGCTTCACGGCAATCCCTCCAACGGCACCATTATACCATTTCTCCAGGACTGCGGCTGAAATAAACTGCATTTCGCAACAGAAAGTAATTGCCGTTAACGGCTCTCTTTACCGCCCCGGGGCCGGTTTAAGCTTGGCCGCAACGGCAATGGTTATGGCGGCCTTGAAAAGATCGCCGGGCAGGTAAGGCAATACCCCCAGGGCCAGGGCGGTCCGGATGCCAAGGCCGGTAACCTGGCTGAGCCAGACGGTGCCCGGAACGTAAATGCAGAGCAACCCGGCTGTCAGCGCCGCCGCCTGCCGGAGCAGCCTGGGACCCCGCAGCAGGGCAATGGTCATCGCCGCCGGGACAAAGCCCAGCAAGTAACCTCCTGTAGGACCGGCGATAACGCTGAAGCCGCCGCTCCCGCCGGCAAACACCGGCGCCCCCGCCGCCCCCAACAGCAGGTAGGCCAGCATGGCCAGCCCCGCCTTGCGCGGAGGAAGCAACATCCCCGCCAGCATAACGCCCAGGGTTTGCCCCGTCACCGGCACCGGTGAAAAGGGCAGGGGAATGCTGATCAGGCTTAAGATGCCCGTTACGGCCAGCAACAGGGCGATGAGTGTAATGTCTCTGGCACGCAATCTTCTGTCCCTCCTCGCAATCTCCAGTATAGTCTCCCCCGGTTGGGATGTCCATCCGCCGGAGCGTTAAAGAAAAAACCGGAACGAATCCGGTTTTTTCTGTTTTTGCAAAGGAAAAACCGCTTACTTTTGCCCACCTTTCCTTCCTGTGCAGATGTGCACCGCGTCCCGCAAAAAGGCGGCCAGGCCCGGCTGCTCCCTGTCGTAGTACTGGGTAAACCGCTCGTCGTCGACGTACATCTGGACCAGGTTGGCGTGGGCCTCTTTGTCGTACTGAGGCCAATAATAAGAGAGCCACTGGCGATGCAAATCCGCCGCCTTCTGGGCCAGCTCCCCGGCAGCATCGCCGGTCTTGTACGCCTCTTTCAGAGTCTCCATCAGTTGGCTGTTGATATTGGCCGCCTCCTGGTACTGCGCCCGGGTCATGCTGAGCACTTTTTGGTTGGCCTTTTCCACGGCTTCCCGGCCGTATCTCTGCCGGGCTTCCGCGCCGTATTTTCGCTCGTTCTCTTCCACCATTTGCCGCATAAAGCCCTGGAATTTTTCCTCGTCGGTCATGGTTACCCTCCCTTCTCTGCTGGCGATGGACTTCTCCACATTGGCAATCAGCTGGTCCAGTTGCGCCCTTTTTTCAAGAAGCTTGTCACGTGCTCCCGCAAGGCTTGAACCTGGTCGAAATCCGGGGCGGTGATAATCTCCCGGATCCTGGCCAGGGGAAAACCCAGTGCGCGAAAAAAAAGAATCTGCTGGAGCAAGCCGACCTCAGCCCGGCCGTAGATGCGGTAGCCCGACGAGGTGATCCGGGCCGGCCGCAATAACCCAATCTGGTCGTAGTAGCGCAGGGTCCGGGGACTTACGCCGGCAATTTGGCCAAGCTTCTGCACAGTGTATTCCATGACATCACCTCCCGACACTCTTACTATAAACCTTTACGTTACGTAACGGTCAAGGCCTGAGCGGCAAAAAACCGGAGCGCTGCTCCGGTTTTTTATTCCAGGGGATTGACCACCGAGAGGCAGGTCTGGTCCAGGTCCAGGCTGTGCAGGAATTCCTCCACGTCCTCCCGGGTCAGTTTGCGCATGGCCTCAAAGCGGGCCAGGTAGTCGGTGTCCTGGAGCCAGTCGGCGGCACAGGCCATCACAGTGGACTCCAGGCCGTTGAGGTCCATGATGAACAGGCCCAGCAGTTTGTGCAGGTTGACCTCCAGCAGCTGTCGGTTGACGCCGCATTTGCGCAGGCGGTTCAGTTCTTCCAGCAACTGCTCGGCCAATAGCTGGGGCGTGTCGCATTCGCCGCCGAAGATAAAGTGGCTGTACCACGGCGTGCAGGAGTACTCCACCCCGAAGGTGCTGTCGATGATGCCGTCGTCATAGAGGCGGTTGTAAAAGGGGGAGTTTTTGCCCACGAATATCTCCAGGAGCAGGCCGGCCACCATTTCCCGGTGCGCCGCCTCTTTCCACGTGCCGGTCGGCCGGTCCTTGAGGCCCAGGCAAAGCATGGGCCGGGACACTTCCATGCCGGCGCTGTGGGCCGGCTCCTTGATGCCCTTGCCCGAAGGGGGCACGGCATACTCGATAACAGCCGGAGCGGGAAAGCTCTTGCGCCGTTGGTTAGCGGCTACATAATTGTACACTTCTTTGACCGGCAAATCTCCGGAGATGACCAGGACCATGCGCCCGGGATGGTAAAAGAGACCGTGGCACTCTTTCAATAAGCCGTAATCTATTTTTTCCAAGTCCTCAATGCTGCCGGCGATATCCTCGGCTACGGGATGGTTGCCGTACATACCCCGCAGGGCCGCCAGGTACACTGCCCAGCTGGGCTGATCGTTGTACATCAGGATTTCCTGGGCAATGACGCTGCGCTCAGTCTCGACGCCCTGGGGAGTAAAGGACGGGTTCTGGACAAAGTCCAGGAGCAGGTCCAGGCACTGGTAAAAGCTCTGGGCAGTGGAGAACAAGTACGCCGTCATGGTGTGGGTGGTGTAGGCGTTGACGCTGGCCCCCAGGGAGGCAAACCGGTTTTCGATGCTGACCTCAGGGCTTTCGAAGAGCTTGTGTTCCAGGAAGTGAGCAATGCCGGAAGGGGTGTTAAAATCCCGGCCGTCGACGGTAACGTTGCGGTGGATGGCCCCGTAGGGGGTGGCCAGCACGGCAAACTTGCGCTTGAAACCCGGCTTGGGGATAAAGATGCAGGTCAGGCCGTTGTCCAGGCGGCCCTGGTACACCCTTTCCCCCAGGCGACGATAATTGGTTAAGACGTATTTCAACCTCACTCACCTCCGCCGGACAGGAAGTAGGTCGTCTGCAGGTGCATTCTCCGGGCCACCGCGGCCACATCGTCAACTCCCAGGCTGTCCACCGCTTCGATGAGGCCGGGAATGGTCCACCTGCGCCCGCTGATCCTGCCGTCCACCGCCAGGGCCACCTGTTCGCCCAGGTCGTCGTACATCTGGAGCAGGCCGGTCTTGATGCTGGAACGGGTCCATTCCAGCTCCTGCGGGCTGATGGCGCCCCGGCGCATGGCCTCCAGCTGCTCCTGGATGATGCCGGTGGTGTCGGCGAAGGCCTTGGCGTCGATGCCGGCGCTGATAAATTGCAGCCCCATGATGCTGTCCAGGCTGGAGCCGACATAGTAGGCCAGGCTGTGTTTTTCCCGGACCTGCTGGTACAGTTTGGAATGGGGAAAGCCGCCCAGGATGCCGTTGTAGAGGATTAGGGCGGGGTACAGCTTGCTGCGCTGGGTGATGTCGCCGGAGAGGGCCATGACCAGCTTGCCTTGATTGATGTCCATCCTTTCCCGAACCACCTGGTGTTCCCGGATTTCCAGGGGACGCACCTTTTGCAGGCCGGCCTCCTTGCTGCGCGGCCAGAGAAACCTCTCGCCAATGGCATCCACCACCCGGTTGTGGTTGTACCGGCCGCAAACGTAGATGTCCGCCGTGGCATGCTCCAGCAGGCGCCGGTACTGTTGCCACAGATCGTCGACGCTGACCGCTTCCACCTGCTTGAGGGTACCGTACTTGTACTGGCTGTACCCCCGGTCGGGGCAAAGATGCTGCAGGCAGCGGTGGAAGGCAAAGCGCCCCTTGTCGTTGAGCAGCGCTTTGATGCGGGACTGGATGTTGCGCTTCTCCCCCTCCACGTAACGGGGCTCAAACTGCCCCTTGTAGGTATGGGGGTAGAGCAACACGTCCCGGAGGATGTCCAGGGCCTCTTCCAGCAAAGAGGTCTTGCCGGGGATGAACTGGTCGTTGACCAGCTCCACCTTGAGCTGGAGCACCAGGTTCTCCCCGCGCTTGAGGACATTGATGCCAAACTGGGTGCCGTACAGCTCGGCCAGCCGGGCCCGCAGTTCCCGGGCGGTGGGGTAGGTCACCGTGCCCCGCTGCAGGACGTGGGGAACCAGGGCGGCGGCGGACACGTCTTCGCCCAGGGGCCAGTACAGAAACACCCCCACAAAGGTGGTTTTATAGTTGTCCATGGGCAAAAGGTGCAGGGAAACTCCGTTGGCCAGTTTCTGCTGCATATATTCCATAAATGCCCTCCTCCTGCTTATATATCTAGCTTGCCATACAATACCTGTTTTTACACCCGGGCCATGTCCGGCACTAGATTTCACGCGCCGGCGCAGCCTGGCCGTCCCGGCCCGTCGGTTCCGCCCGCCACACCACGCAGCCGGCCCGAATTGTGGCCGTCACGGCAATGTCCTTGAGCCGCTCCCGGGACTTTTCCCAGGGGTCCCGGTCCAGCACAGCCATGTCGGCGCGCAGGCCCGGCTCCAGCCGGCCCCGGTCGCCGAGTCCGGCGGCCAGGGCCCCGTTTTCGGTGAACATGGCCACGGCCTGCTCCAGGCTTATGCGCTGGTCTGGGTTGTGGTGGTTGATGGCGGCATGGATGCCCAGCAAGGGGTCGAGGGGCGTGACGTCGCTGTCGGAACCCCCGGCCACCAACAGGCCGGCGGCCACAGCCCAGCCCAAGGGATTGGCGTTCTGCCAGCCCCGGGGACCCAGGGTGGCGGCATAGTCGCCGTCGGGACCGCCCCAGAACCAGTCAAAGGCCGGCTGCATGGAGAGGATGACGTTCAACCGGCGGCAACGGTCGACCTGGTCCCGGCGGGGCAGTTCAAAGTGCTCAATGCGGTGGCGCACGGCGGGATGCTGCCGGTCTTTATCGGCCTCCACGGCGTCCAGAAAGAGGTCGATGGCGGCGTCGCCGCAGGCGTGCATGGCCACCTGCATCCCCCGGGCGTTGGCCTGCCGGACATAGTTGAATATCTCGGCGCGGCTGAAATAGAGGAGGCCGGAATCGGAACGTTGATAATAAGGCCGGGTAAGGGCGGCGGTGTACACGCCGCTGGAGCCGTCCAGGGGCAGGCAGCCGCCGATGCGCGTAAAGCCTCGGGCCCAGGCCCACTCCACGTCCAGGACCTGCGGGTAGATTACGGTATCCACCGGCAGGCGGTCCTGCAGGGCCAGCACGGCCTCGATGTCCTTGTTGTGGAAAAGCTTCCCGCCCTCCATGGCGTGCAGAGTCGTCACGCCCCGGGACGCAGCCAGTTCAGCGGCGGCGAGGATGGCTCGCTCCCGCTCCTGGGCGCCGATGGCAGCTAAAAAAAAGTTGCGGGCCCGCTGGTTGTCGTTGCCCGTCAGCAGAGGCTGGCCGGCGCTGATGCCCAGCAGCGCGAGGCTGCGGGAGTTGACCAGGGTGCCGTGGCTTTCGATGTGGTTGCTCCACAGGGGATTGCGGGGACAGGCCCTGTCCAGTTCCGCCAGGGTGGGATAGCGCCGCTCCCGGAAATTGTCGGGATCAAAGCCCCACGCCCGCACCAGCCCTTCCCCTTCCCGGTCGGCCTCGTGCAGGGCCGCGAGAAAATCGGACAGGCTGGAGAAACGGCGGGCGTCGATGGCCAGCAGGTCGAGGCCGGTGGCGGTGAGATGCACGTGGCTGTCGATAAAACCGGGCAGCGCCACCGGCCCGGCGTACTCTCCCGGCACGGGGTACTGCTCGGCAGGCCCCAGCCATTGAATAATGCCGTCAGCCACCGCCACCTTGGCATTAATTATGGCGGGCGCCGCTGCGCGGGGATAGACTTTGCCAAACAGAAACACCCTGGTCTTCACCTGTTTCCCTCCCTTGACGGGGCCTTATAAAAAAAGCCGGTCCCCCGGCCTGGTTGCAAACGGACTATTCCAATTGTATATATCCCGGGCCCCGCTGTCAACTTGTGCCATGGGCCTTGACGGGAACCGCCTCGTTGATAATCCTCTGGATTTCCAGCATCATGCGGCTGAACTGGTACTCCGCGTCCAGGTAGCTTGCCAGCGTGGGTTCGTTGCGGGCCAGCTCATACAACCGGCGCACCGCCTCTTTTTGCTCGGCGCTGACTTCCTCGCCCAGGAGCTGCCGGCGGTGCAGGTTGAATTCCTGAGTGCGCAGTTCCAGCAACATGGCCTTGAGCCGGGGATCGGTAAACACCTGGCGCTGCCAGCGGACAAACTCGGCGTATGTTTCCTCCTGCTTGAGCACTTCCACCAGCTCCCTGGCCTTGTCGTAAACCTTCATTACTCTGCATCCTCCTTTGTCGGTGTCGGGATCCGGCAACTTGTCCCGTTGTGCTATTCTATTGCGCAGCCCCGCCGTCTATGCCTGCCCCGCAATATTTCGCAACATCAAAATGCCGGAAGAGGAGATTTTCGCGTATGCAGAGAATAAGAATAGAACAAAAGGAGGTCGAGGTAATGGAGATAAAACTTAGTGCCGGGAGCAACGCTCCGGCCCGTCTCATCCCCTGCTGCATGGAGCAGCAGCCGTACACCGAGCACCTGGCCGCCGACCTGGCCCGGCTGGTCCGGGACATGACGGACAGCGGGGAATTCTCCCCCAAATTCGGCAACAGCCAGGTTATCACCACCACCGTGGACAACCCCCGGCACATAATCCTCATGGGCCTGGGAAAAGCAGAAGAATTTACGGCGGAAAAGGCCCGCCGCATTGCCGGCAAGGCAGCAAAAGAAGCCCGGAAACTCAAGTGTCCGCAACTGGACATCCCGCTGGCCGGATTCGGCACTGCCCTCCCGCCCCGGGAGCTGGCGGGAGCGCTGACCGAAGGCGGGTTGCTGGCCGCCTATAAATTCGACAAGTACGTCAGCGAGCGCAAGGAAAGCTCCCTTCGGGAAGTAACCCTGGTGTGGGCGGGAGAAGACGTCGCCGCCGGCGTTGAGGAAGGCAAGACGCTGGCCGAGGCCACCAACCTGGCCAGAAGCCTGGCCGACGAGCCCGCCAACGTCCTCACCCCGGCCCAGCTGGGCGCCGAAGCGGAACGGGCCGGAGAAAAATACGGTTTTGCCGTAACGGTCAGGGATGAAGCGGGCATCCGGGCCCTGGGCATGGAAGCCTTCCTCACTGTGGCCAAAGCTTCGGACAACCCCCCGCGGCTCATCGTCATGGAATACCGGGGTAACCCCGACAGCGAAGAGGTGCTGGCCCTGGTGGGCAAGGGCCTGACCTACGACAGCGGCGGCCTGTGCCTGAAAACCCCCCAGGGCATGACGGGCATGAAAGGAGACATGGCCGGCGCAGCAGCGGTGATAGGCGCCATGGCCGCCATCAGCGCGCGCAAGCTCAGGGTCAACGCAGTAGGCGTCGTCGCCGCCTGCGAAAACATGCTGTCGGGGCGGGCCTACAAACCCGGCGACATCATCGGCACCATGTCCGGCAAGACCATCGAGGTGCTCAACACCGACGCCGAAGGGCGCATCACCCTGGCCGACGCAGTTTACTACGCCGTCAGCAAGGAAAAGGCCACCCGGGTGGTGGACATCGCCACCCTCACCGGCGCCGCCATTGTGGCCCTGGGCAACATTGCCACCGCCGTTCTGGCCAACGACGACGATTTCTTCGCCCGGCTGCAGCAGGCCGCCGACCGCGCGGGCGAGAGGATCTGGCGCCTGCCCCACGACGAAGAGTACAAGGAATTGCTGAAATCCGAGGTGGCGGATATCCGCAACACCAGCATTAAGGGGGCCGGCACCATCACCGGCGGGCTCTTTGTCGGGGCCTTTGTCCAGGATAAGCCGTGGCTGCACCTGGACATTGCCGGCACGGCCTGGACTGACAAAGAAGGCGACTACCACCCCAAAGGCGCCACCGGCGTCGGCGTCAGGACGCTGTACCACCTGGCCAGGATGTTGTAGACAGCAAGCACGGGCAACTGCCCGTGCTTTTTTTGCCGGGAGAAAAATGCATATTTGCCTGGAACTTTTTTCGCCGGCGCCGACACTTATAGAGTGAAAAGGCGGTGAAGCCATGGTCGACCAGCTGACCACCTTTTTTAACGAGGTCTACGACAGAACCTATGATACAGTGGCGCGCTATGTTATCTCCAAATGCAGCAACACCGACGACATAGCCGACATTATCCAGGAAACCTATACCGAGCTGTATGCCGTCCTCGCAAAAAAGGGACCAAACTATATAAAAGACGCCGAGGCCTTTACCCTGGGTTTGGCCAAACGCAGGGTTTACAAGCATTACTCTTTTCTGGAGAAGGTAAAAAAACAGTTCTCCCCCTTTGCGGAACGGGAACCGGCCCAGGCCGACAGCGGTGAGCTCCAGCCCGTTGAAGTCGATGCAGCCTTTGTTAACCGCGCCACCATAGGTGAAATCTGGTCGCTGCTGAAGTCCAGGCCGCAACTGACCCAGAAGATTTTCTACCTTTACTACTACTGCGACCTCACCCTCAAAGAAATCGCCGCGGAACTCAACCTCCATGAATCCAACGTCAAGCACAGATTGTACCGGACCCTTGCCGAAATTCGCAAGTTCTACGGGAAGGAGGCGAATTAAGTGGAGGAAAAGGCCTTCCTCAAGGCAGTTCTCCGGGAAAAACTGGCCGATAAAGAAAAAATCCGCCGGCAAGCCTTAGCCGGCGGCAGCAAAGGAGGGGTATCCATGCAGCGGAAACTGGCCCTGGCTGCCATGAGCATCTGTATAATGGCGCTGATGACGTACGGGGCATATGCAGCGGCAGATAGCATCCAGTACAAAAAGGCGGAAGCCTTTTTGGGCAGCATTGGCATAAGCGCTCAGGACGTGGGCCGCGCCCAGGCCAAGGAAATCTACAAGGATATGGTCACCGAATCATTCCAGCTCAGCGCCACCCGCGCCGTCCTGGAAAAGCGGGCAAATGAATTGGGCATTGAATACATCCCCGCGGACACTGAACACGTATTCCAGGGGGTGAAAAACTACTCCATCCTGAACAGCACCAGCAAGGTCACCCGGGAACAGGTGCTGGCACTGGAGTCCGGCCTTACTTATGCCGAGATCATTGAAACTTTGGGCCCGACCCGGGACGTGGGCAGAGGCACCCACATCGTTCAGTACCTGGTGGACGGCAAACTGCTGTTGACCCTGGAATTTTCTCAAGAAACGGAGGTCTGTCCCCTGTCGGGGGAAGAACTGCTGGGAACCCTGCGCAAGATCGCTGCGGAAAACAACTCTGCCCTGACCTTTGACGCGGTGGTCCTGCAAAAAGACCAGAACAGCCTGCACGTGGATTGCCCGGCTTACGACCGTTTTGACAGCGCCTGGGTGGGCGTAATCGAGAGAACGGAAATCCTCTTTGCCGACGGCAAAAAAGCGACCCTGGCAGATATTGAACCCGGAACGGCGGTAACTGTTACCTATACCGGAGAAATTCGCGAAAGTTACCCGCCCCAGGTAACCGCCGTGAAAATCGTCATTCGCACAGAATAAAAAACAGGTCCCGGGACCTGTTTTTTATTACCGGCTCAGCCCGCTGAACAGTATGCCGGCAAGGGCCACTGGCAACAGCCAGCGCACCAGGAAGTACCAAAAGTCGGCCAGGACAAAGGGACGGCCGCCGCCCGCCGCCTCCAGGGCTCTGCGGCGCCCCCACACCCAGCCGGCAAAAATAACCGTCAGCAGGGCCCCCAAAGGCAGCATTATGACGGCGGTAAACCAGTCTTTGAAGTCGAGGATGGGCATCCCCCACAGCTTGAAACCAGCCAGGGGGCCGACGGACAAAGAGGAGGGTATGCCCAGCAAAAAGATTGCAAAACCCAGCACCGGCGCCGCAACGGCCCGGCTCCAGTTGAGCTCGTCGACGAAGTAGGCCACCACCACTTCCAGCAGCGAGATGGCCGAGGTCAGGGCGGCAATGCTGAGGAGGAAAAAGAACATAGCGCCAAACAGGCCGCCCAGGGGCATGCGCTGGAATACCGCCGGCAGGGTGAGGAAGATCAGGGGCGGCCCCGTCTCGGGGTTGAGACCAAAGGCAAACACCGCCGGGATAATGACCAGGCCGGCCAGCAGGGCAACTGCCAAATCGGCCAGGGCAATGTACACGGCGCTGCCGGGGATGTTTTCCCGGGCGCCAAGGTAGCTGCCGTAGGTAATCATGGCGCCCATGCCCAGGCTGAGGCTGAAGAAGACCTGCCCCAGGGCAGTGAGGACTGAAGCAAAGCTCAGCTGGGAAAAATCGGGGCGCAGCAGCCAGTAGACCCCCTCCCGGGCCCCGTCCAGGGTAACGGATCGCACAACCAGGACGATGAGCAATACCAGCAACATGGGCATGAGAATCTTGTTCCAGCGTTCGATGCCCCAGGCCACGCCCAGGACGACGATGCCCGCGGTCAGGAGCATAAACAATCCGTGCCAGAGCAGCGGAATGACCGGGTGCGTGACCAGGGCATTAAATTCCTGTGCAATGCCCGCCGGGGACAGACCGGTGAAGGCGCCCAGGAGAAATTTAAAAATATAGGCGACGCTCCAGCCGGCAATTACCGAATAAAAGGAAAGGATAATGAACCCGGCCGCCACCCCCATGGCGCCCACCCACTTCCACAGCGTGCCCGGAGCCAGGGTCTTAAAGGCGCCCACCGGATTGCGCTGGGCTTTGCGGCCCAGGGACAATTCCACCATCAGGACGGGAATGCCCACCAGAAAAACAAGGACGAGGTAAAGCAGGACAAAAGCCCCGCCGCCGTTTTGTCCTGTCACAGTGGGAAAGCGCCAGATATTGCCCAAACCGATGGCCGAGCCTGCGGCAGCCACAATAAAACCTATCCTGCTCCCCCACTGCTCCCGTTTTTTCGCCATGGCAAGTCCTCCTTCCAGGGTGTTTACTAACAGCATTCCCCAAAAAACCGGGCAATAAGCAGGCGCGGGCACAGAAATGGCGCAGCTTCCGGCAACGGCCGGCGGGCGGCGCCATTTTGCGTGTTCACTTTTTCAGCAATCTTAATGTTCCCGCCACTGTCCAATGGCCGCCAGGCGGCGCTGCCGCCGGCGCAGCAAAGTGTCGGCGGACAGTCCGCTCAGGATGTCCAGGTGCCGGACCAGGGCTTCTTTGACGGCCCTGGCGCCGGCTTGCCAGTCCTTTTGGATGCCGCCCTGGGGCTCGGGGATGACCTCGTCGGCCACCCCCAACCGGGCCAGGTCCTGGGCGGTAAGTTTCAGCGCCGCCGCCGCTTCCCTGGCCCGGGAGGAATCCTTCCACAGTATGGCTGCGCACCCTTCCGGGGAAATGACGGAGTAAACGGCGTGCTCCAGCATCAGGAGTGCGTCTCCCACTCCCAGGGCCAGGGCGCCGCCGCTGCCGCCTTCCCCGGTCACCACGGCGAGGACAGGCACGGCCAGGGCCGCCATTGCGCGCAGATTGCGGGCGATGGCCTCGCCCTGGCCCCTTTCCTCTGCTCCCAGCCCCGGGTAGGCGCCGGGGGTGTCGATGAAGCAGATAACGGGACGCCCAAACTTTTCGGCCTGCTCCATGAGGCGCAGGGCCTTGCGATATCCTTCGGGATGGGGCATGCCAAAGTTGCGGGCAATGTTGTCCTTGGTGTCCCGCCCCTTCTGGTGGCCGAGTACGGTGACGGGCTTTCCCTCCAGGCGGGCGATGCCGCCCACCAGGGCCGGGTCGTCCCGGTACTGCCGGTCGCCGTGCAGCTGGATAAAATCGGTAAAGAGCATATCGATGTAATCCAGGGTAGTGGGCCTGCGCACGTCCCGGGCCAGCTGCACTTTCTGCCACGGGCTGAGGCTGGCGTACATCCTGGCCCTGAGTTCCGCCGCTTTTTGCTCCAGGGCTAGAATTTCCCGGCGCAAGTCCAGACCCTGCTCCCGGGCAAAGGCCTGCAGGTCGCGAATCTTGTCCTGCAGCCGGGCCAGTTGTTCTTCAAAATCCGCCATTACCGCTCACCTCCCCGGTGCAGGCGCAACAGGCGGGCCAGCACCGGCCTCAGCTCTTTGCGCTCCACCACCATGTCCAGCATGCCGTGTTCCAAAAGAAACTCAGCACGCTGAAACCCCGCCGGCAGGGTCTGGCCTATGGTCTGCTGGATGACCCGGGGCCCGGCAAATCCAATGAGGGCGCCGGACTCGCCGATGTTGATGTCGCCCAGCATGGCGAAGCTGGCGGTAACCCCGCCGGTGGTGGGATGGGTGAGCACGGAGATGTACAGCACCCCCTTGCGGTGGAGGCGGGCCAGGGCAGCGCTGGTCTTGGCCATTTGAAACAGGGAAAAAATGCTCTCCTGCATGCGGGCGCCCCCCGAGGCCGAAAAAATGATGGCCGGAACGCCCTGGGCTCCCGCTTCGTCCAGCATGCGCGCCAACTTTTCCCCAACCACCGAGCCCATGCTGCCCAGCATGAATTCCGGCGCCAGCACGCCCACATAAGCGGGCTCTCCTTCAATAAGTCCCCTGCCGGTGATTACGGCCTCGGCGAGACCGCTGTCCTTCCTGGCCCTGGCCAGCTTGTCGTCATAGCCGGGAAAGCCCAGGGGATTGACGGGCTCCAGGCCGGCGTTGAGCTCACAAAAGCTGCCTTCATCCAGGGTGTACTGGATGCGCTGCCAGGCGGTGAGGGGAAAATGATAGCCGCAGCGGGGGCAAACCCGCAGGTTCTTCTCCAGTTCCTGCCTGATGAGGATGGACTTGCATTGGTCGCATTTGCTGGCAATGTCCCGGGGACGATCCGGGCGGGCGGGCATTGAGCTGTACTGGGGTTTGCGAAACAAAGCCATGTCTGTTACCTCCCATCCCCGGCCAGCAATCGGGCGAGAAAGCCGGTATCGTAATGGCCGCGCCGGAATTCCGGGTCGGCCAGGATTTTCAGGTGCAGGGGAACGGTGGTGGCAATGCCCTGGACGGCCATTTCCCCCAGAGCGCGCTCCATGCGGGCAATGGCTTCCGCCCGGTCCTGCCCCCACACAATGACCTTGGCGATAAGCGAATCGTAGTGGGGCGGCACCCGCCACCCGGCCCGGGCAACGCCGTCGATGCGCACCCAGGGCCCCTCCGGCGGCCGATAGCCGGTGATGACGCCGGGAGAGGGCTGAAAGTCCTGCCGGGGGTCTTCGGCATTGATGCGGCATTCCAGCGCCCAGCCCCGGAATGCCACGTCCTCCTGCCTGATGGCCAGTTCCTCGCCGGCGGCGGCCAGGAGCTGGGCCTTGACCAAGTCGATGCCGGTGATCATTTCGGTGACGGGGTGCTCCACCTGGATGCGGGTGTTCATTTCCATAAAGTAAAAATTGCCCTGCTCGTCCAGCAAAAACTCCACGGTACCCGCCCCGCTGTAGCGTACCGCCCTGGCCGCCCGCACCGCCGCCCGGCCCATGCGCCGGCGCAAAGCGGGCGAAAGGGCGGGACACGGGGCCTCTTCCAGCAGCTTTTGATGGCGCCGCTGCACCGAGCAGTCCCGCTCGCCCAGGTGAACGACGTTGCCGTGGTTGTCGGCCAGGATTTGAATTTCCACGTGCCGGGGGCGCCGGATGTACTTTTCCATGTACACCGTGGCATCGGAAAAGGCGGCTTCCCCTTCCCGCCGCGCCAGCTCCAGCGCCCGGGCCAGCTGGCCCGGCTCCTCCACCAGGCGCATGCCCTTGCCGCCGCCGCCGGCGGCGGCTTTGAGCAGCACGGGGTAGCTAATCTTCCCGGCCAGCTTTGCGGCTTCCCGGGCGTCGGCCACAGCGCCGGTTCCCGGGATCACGGGCACTCCGGCGGCGGCCATGAGCTGGCGGGCCCGGTCCTTATTGCCCATGGCCCGGATGGCTGCGGGGGACGGCCCCACAAAGACAAGGCCGCAGTCGGCGCAGAGCTCGGCAAAGTCAGCGTTTTCGGCCAAAAAGCCGTAACCGGGGTGAACGGCGTCGGCCCCGGAGCCCAGGGCGGCGGCCAGGATGTTCTGCACGTTGAGGTAGCTGAGGGGGGCGGGCGCCGGGCCGATGCAAACTGCCCGGTCGGCCAGGGCCACGTGGGGCGAGTCTTCATCGCCCCGGGCATAAACCGCCACCGTTTCCAGGCCCAGTTCCCGGCAGGCCCGGATTACCCGCAGCGCAATCTCACCCCGGTTGGCGATGAGCACCCTCTTCATGGCTTGCAGGGACGCAGGGTCATCAGGACCTGACCGAACTCCACCAACTGACCGTTTTCAGCCACTACGTCCACGACCTCGCCTTCGATTTCTGCCTCGATTTCATTCATCAGCTTCATGGCCTCCAGGATGCACAAGGTATCGCCGGGCTTGACCCGGGACCCGGCCTGGACAAAGGGTTCCGCCCCCGGCGCCGGGGCGCGGTAAAAGGTGCCCACCATGGGCGCCGTCACTTCCACCAGCCCCGGTTCCCGCACCGGCTGGTCGGGAACCGGCGCAGCGGGGACCGGCGCCGGCTCCGGTTGCGGGACCAGGCTGCCGCCCGGCCGCCCCCGGCGCAAAGTCAGCTTTACGTCCTGGGCTTCCAGGACGAATTCGTCAAAGTCGCTGGCCCCGACCGCTTCCACCAGTTTCAGCAGTTCTTCAACTTTCACGTCCGTCGCCTCCCCGGACCATGGCAAACTTCAGCACAGCTTCCAGGACGACCTGCCCCGCAACCCACGCCCGTCCCCGGCCGATGCCGAAACTGCCCCGGGCCCGGACGATCTCCGCTTCCATGTCCAGGCTGTCGCCGGGGCGCACCTGGCGGCGAAACTTGACCTGGTCCAGCCCGGCAAAGAGGGCCAGGCAACCCTTAAATTCGGGCTGGCTGAGGATGGCCACCGCACCCAGCTGGGCCAGGGCCTCCACCTGCAACACGCCGGGGAAAATGGGCCGGCCGGGAAAATGGCCGGCAAACCACGGCCCCCGGGGGTCTACGTGGTAGCGGCCCCGGGCGGAAATCCCGGGCTTTAGGGCCACAACCTCATCCAGGAGCAAAAAGGGCTCCCGGTGCGGTATGATTTCCTTTATTTCAGCCCGCGTCAGCATTGCTGTTCCTCCCAGCGGGCGACGGCCAGGGTGGCATTGTGCCCGCCGAAGCCCAGGGAGTTGCTGATGGCCTTGCGCACCCGTTGCCGCCGCAGGACATTGGGCACGTAGTCCAGGTCGCAGTCGGGGTCGGCCTCTTCCTGATTGATGGTGGGGTGGATTACCCCCTCCAGCAGGGTGAGCACGGTGACGATAAATTCCACCGCCCCGGCGGCCCCCAGCATGTGCCCCAGCATGGACTTGGTGGAGTTGACCGCCAGTTTGTATGCATGCCGGCCAAAGACATCCTTAATGGCCTTGGTCTCCAGGCGGTCGTTAAAGGGGGTGCTGGTGCCGTGGGCATTGACGTAGTCCACTTCTCCGGGCTGCCAGCCGGCATCCCGGATGGCTTCCGCCATGGCCCGGGCGGCGCCGGCTGCATCGGGGCGGGGTTGCACCACATGGTAAGCGTCCCCGGCATAGCCGTAGCCGCAGACTTCGGCCAGGATCCTGGCGCCCCGGGCCCTGGCGCTGTCCAGACTTTCCAGAACAACTACGCCGCTGCCCTCGCCCATGACAAAGCCGTCCCGGCCCTTGTCGAAGGGGCGGCTGGCTTTGTGCGGCTCGTCGTTGCGAGTGGACAGGGCCCGGGCGGCACAGAAGCCGCCCAGGCTGAGGGGTGTAATGGCGGCTTCACTGCCGCCGGCAACGGCCACGTCCACATCGCCCCGGGCCACCAGCCGAAAGGCGTCGCCAATGGCATTGGTGCCGGTGGCGCAGGCCGTGACCACTGCGCTGACGGGCCCCCGGGCCCCCAAAGCAATGGAAACCTGCCCTGCCGCCATGTTGCCGATGATCATGGGCACAAAGAAGGGGGTAAGGCGGCGGGGCCCCTTTTGGAGGTATACCTGGTGCTGGCTTTCGATGGTGCCGATCCCGCCGATGCCGGAGCCAATCATTACCCCGACCCGCCGGGGATCCGGCTTTTCTTCATCCAGTCCGGCCTGAGCCCAGGCCTCTTTGGCAGCGGCAACGGCGTACCAGATAAAGGGATCGTTGCGCTTGGCTTCTTTGACATCCATGTACCGGCCGGGGTCAAAGTCCTTGACCTCGGCGGCGATGGCAGTGGGAAACTCGCTGGCGTCAAAGCGGGTAATCCGGCCGACGCCGCTCTGGCCGGCCAGCAAGGCCTGCCATGTGCTCTGCACATCATGGCCCAGGGGAGTGACCGCCCCCAGGCCGGTGACGACAACTCTCCTCTTCATGTTCTCCCTCCTACATGGCCATGCCGCCGTCGACGGCGATGACCTGTCCCGTGATGTATGCTGCGCCGGGACCGGCCAGGAAAACCGCCAGGCCGGCCACATCCGCCGGCTCCCCCAGCCGTCCCAGGGGGATGTTTTTCAGCATCTGTTCCCGGATGTCCCGGGTCAGAGCCCTGGTCATATCTGTCTCGATGAAACCCGGGGCAATGGCGTTGACGGTGATGTTGCGGCTGCCCACCTCACGGGCCAGGGACTTGGTGAGGCCGATGACCCCGGCCTTGGCCGCCGCATAGTTGACCTGGCCGGCGTTGCCCCGCAGCCCCACTACCGAGGCGATATTGATAATCCTGCCCCGGCGGGCCCGGGTCATGGGGCGGATGGCCGCCTTGCAACAGTTGAAATACCCCTTGAGGTTGACCGCCAGCACCCGGTCCCAATCCTCCTCGCCCATGCGCAACAGCAAATTGTCCCGGGTGATGCCGGCGTTGTTGACGAGGATGTCCAGACGCCCAAAGTGCTGCAGCACGTTGTCCACCAGCGCGGCGGCCTGATCCGTTTCCGACACGTCGGCCTGCCAGGCCCGGGCTTCACCGCCGGCGGCGGCGATTTCCGCAGCCAGCTCCAGGGCGGCCTGGGCGCTGGTATTGTAGTTTATCGCCACCCGGGCTCCCGCCTCCGCCAGGGCCAGGGCAATGGCGCGGCCAATGCCGCGGCCGGCGCCGGTGACCAAAGCAACTTGACCGGATAGTAACATAATTTATAATTCCTCCTTGACTTTGCTCACGTCCCGCGGGGTCTCCACGTTGAACAGCCGCATATCCTTGACGGTTTTGCGCACAAGTCCCGACAGGGCCCTGCCCGGCCCCACTTCCACCATGGTTGTAACGCCCATGGCCGCCAGACCCCGGACGCACTGTTCCCACAGCACCGGGCTGGCCACCTGCCGCGCCAGCAGTTCCCGCGCCCCTTCGGGGGTTACCTCCGCCGTATCCACATTGGACAGCACCGGGAAGCGGCCGGGGCGGAATTCAATTTGCTGCAAATCCCGGGCCAGTTTCCCGGCCGCCGGCTGCAGCAGGGAACAGTGGAAAGGAGCGCTGACTTCCAGGAATTGTACCCGGCGGGCGCCGGCCTCTTTGGCCGCGGCCGCCAGGGCCGCCACCGCCTGTTTCTCCCCCGACACCACCAGCTGGCCGGGGCAGTTGTAATTGGCGGGCTCAACAATCCCGTCGACCTGCCGGCACAGTTCTTCCACTGCCGCCGCCTCCAGGCCGAAAATGGCGGCCATGGCCCCCGCGCCCGCCGCAACGGCCTCCTGCATGTAGCGGCCCCGCCGGGCCACCAGGCACACGGCAGCTTCAAAGTCCAGCATCCCCGCCGCCACCAGGGCACTGTATTCGCCCAGGCTGAGGCCGGCGGCAACCGCCGGCACAATCCCCGTCTCGGCCTCCACCAGGGCGGCCACGGCGCAGCTCAGGGTGAGGATGGCGGGCTGGGCGTTGCCGGTCAGGGTCAGCTCTTCCCGGGGGCCTTCGAAACACAGCTTGCTGAGGGAAAAGCCCAGGGCGGCATCGGCCCGGGCAAAGTATTCCCGCACCAGGCCAAATTCTGCCCAGAGCTCCCTGCCCATGCCGGGGTATTGGGCCCCCTGGCCGGGAAAGATAAAGGCGATTTTGCTCATGGGGCCAGCCCTCCCAACCGGGCGCAGACCTGGCCTGCCCCGGCAAAAAGTTCGGTCACGATGTCGGCGGCGGGCTGGATCTTATTGACCATGGCCGCCGCCTGCCCGGCCAGCACGCTGCCGTTTTCCACATCGCCGAGAATGGCGGCGGCATGGTACTTGCCGGTACCCAGCCGCTCCAGCTCCTCAGGAGGAGCTCCGGCCTTCTCCAGGCTGGTAAACTCCTTCCAGAACCTGTTTTTCAGGCAACGCACCGGGTGGCCGGTGCTGCGCCCCGACACCACGGCATCCCGGTCTCCGGCCTTCAGGATTGCTTCTTTGTACCGGGGATGGGCGACGCACTCGGCGGCGCAGACAAAGCGGGTGCCCACCTGCACGCCGGCGGCCCCCAAAGCCAGGGCGGCGGCAACGCCCCGCCCGTCGGCGATGCCTCCTGCCGCCACTACCGGCAGGTCGACGGCATCGACAACCTGGGGCACCAGCACCATGGTGGACAGTTCGCCCACGTGCCCTCCGGCTTCGCCCCCCTCGGCCACCAGGCCGTCGACGCCCATGCGGGCCAGACGCCGGGCCATGGCCACCGATGCCACCACGGGAAAAACCCGGCAACCGGCGTTTTTCAGGCGCTCCAGCCACGGGCCGGGGTTGCCGGCACCGGTGGTCACCACCGGCACTTTGTTCTCGATTACCACTTCCATGACTTCGGCAGCGTAGGGGGAGAGCAACATTACGTTGACACCGAAGGGCCGGGCGGTCTTGCGGCGCAGGGCATCGATTTGGGCCTGCACCCATTCCGGCGGGGCGTTGCCCGCCCCGATGACCCCCAGGCCTCCCGCTTCGCTGACGGCGGCGGCCAGCTCATGGGTGGCCAGCCACGCCATGCCCCCCTGAAAGAGGGGATAGCGGATGTCCAGCAGCTCGGTCAGTTTGGTTTCAATCATGCTTTGCCTCCTTGTTCCATTTGATGACGGCGGCGCCCCAGGTCAGGCCCCCGCCAAAGCCCACCAACAGGACGTAATCCCCGGGTTTGAGCTTGCCCCGGGCGCTGGCCTCGGATAGAGCCACGGGGATGGAAGCCGCCGACATGTTGCCGTAACGGTCCAGGTTGACGTAAACCCTGTCCCGCCCGATGCCCAGGCGCTTGCAGGCCGAATCGATGATGCGGGCATTGGCCTGGTGCGGGATGATCAAGTCCACTTCCCCGGGCTGCAAACCGGCCCGGGCCAAAACCCGCAGGGCGGATTCCTCCATAATCTTGACGGCGAACTTAAAGACCTCCCGGCCCGCCATGTGGATGTAGTGTCGGCGGGCCGCCACCGTTTCCCGGGAAGCGGGATTGCGGGAACCGCCGGCGGGCAGTACCAACAGCTCCCCGCCCCGGCCGTCGGCGCCGATTTCCAGGCCCAGCAGGCCCGGCTCCTCCCCCGCCCGGAGCACGGCGGCGCCGGCGCCGTCGCCAAAGAGAACGCAGGTGTTGCGGTCGGTATAGTCGGTGATCCTGGACAGGGTCTCCGCCCCGATGACTAAAATCGTGCGGTATGTTCCGGCACGGATGAACTGGTCGGCGATGCCCAGGCCGTAGATAAAGCCGGTACACGCCGCCTCCAGGTCGAAGGCCGCGGCATTCCACGCCCCCAGTTCCCGCTGGATGAGGCAGGCGGTGGCGGGAAAGGCGTAGTCGGGGGTTACAGTGGCTACGATGATCAGGTCAACTTCTGCGGCGGACACCCCTGCATCGGCCAGGGCCGAACGCGCCGCCGCCAAAGCCAGGTCCGAGGTGGCGGTACTGGCGTCGGCAATGCGCCTTTCCCGTATGCCCGTGCGCTGCACAATCCATTCATTGTCGGTGTCCACCATCTGCTCCAGCTGGACATTGGTCAGAACCCGGTCGGGCACAGCGTAGCCCAGGCCCGTCAGCACTGAATACATACAATCCCCCCAAAATTAGTACCAGGTATAATAAACTGATTTTATAACTTGACAACAATTATACCGCAGCCGGGCGGCGCTGGCAACCCGGAATTATTTCCGGAAAAACCCGGTTAAACACAAAGGACCGCCTTGCTGCCTTCCATACGGCGGCAGCAGCGGTCCCCGTGCATTGACCCCCCGCCCGGGCCAGGATACAATATTTACAGAATTTGGCCGCGCGGCCGGCGGGAGGGAACATATTGGCGATTATCAAAACCAACAGCCTGACCAAGTACTACGGAAAGATCCGGGGGATTGAGAACGTCGACCTGGAAGTGCGGGAGGGGGAGATTTTCGGCTTCATCGGCCCCAACGGGGCGGGTAAGTCCACCACCATCCGCACCCTGCTCAACTTCATCTTCCCCACCTCCGGTTCGGCAACCGTTTTCGGCCTGGACATCGTCCGGCACAGCCGGGAAATCCGGGCCCGGGTGGGCTATCTCCCTGGTGAAGTAAACTACTACGACGACATGACAGCGGGGGAACTCCTGGCCTATTCGGCCCGCTTTTACAACAAGGACTGCAGCAAGAGAATCCGGGAGCTGACGGAGCTCTTTGACCTGGACCCCGAAAAGAAAATCCATTCCCTGTCCCTGGGCAACAAAAAAAAGGTAGCCATCATCCAGTGCCTGCTCCATGAGCCCCGTCTCCTCATTCTCGACGAGCCCACCAGCGGCCTGGATCCCCTGATGCAAAGGCACTTCTTCGAAATCCTCCAGGAAGAAAACAAGAAGGGTGTCACCGTCTTCTTCTCTTCCCACGTCCTCAGCGAGGTGGAACGCCTGTGCCACCGGGTGGCCATCATCAAAAACGGGCGCATCCTCAGGCTGGAGGAAATGGACCGGCTCCGGGGCAGCCAGTTCCTCAAGGTCACCCTGACCATGAAGGACCCTGCTTCCGCTCCCCCGGATGTGCCCGGAATCATCCATTCCGAGCAGGACAACGGGACCTGGCGCCTCCTCTTCAACGGGGACATAAACCAACTGGTGCAGGAACTGGCCCGATATGAACTGCTCCGCCTCCATCTGGAAGAACCGCCTCTGGAGGAAGTGTTCATGCATTATTACGAGAAGGAGGAAAGCCGATGAACATCCTCAGCCGCGAACTGCGCAGCAATTTGCGGGGCCTCCTGGTTTGGGCCCTGACCCTGGCCCTTTTGAATCTCCTCCTCATCGCCGTCTACCCCTCCATGGCGGCAGACAAGGAAGCGCTGGACGAACTGATGGAGTTGTTTCCCGAAGCCATGATCAGGATGTTCGGCATGGAAAAGCTGAGCATGGCCGATCCCGTCGGCTACTACGGCGTCGAGGCCTACTTCATGGTGGTGCTCTTCGGCAGCATCTACGCCGCCATTTTGGGCGCGGGCATCCTGGCCAAGGAAGAGGATGACAAGACCATAGAATTCCTCCTGGCCAAGCCCGTCAGCCGCGGACGGGTAATAATGGAAAAGATGCTGGCCTGGGTGCTGAACGTACTGGCCCTCAACCTCTGCATCGGCCTCGTCTCCTGGCTCAGCTTCGAACTCTTCGTTACCGGGGACTACTCCAGGGCCGCTTTGTTCCGGCTGCTGCTGGCTCCTCTGTTGGTGCACCTCTTTTTCGCCGCCCTGGGCTTTTTCACCGCCCTCTTTTTCACCCGCCGCAAGGCCTCGCTGTCGGCCAGCATCGGCCTGGTCCTGGGGTTGTATTTCGCAAACAGCATCGGCCAGGTTTCCGATACGGTCAAAGCCCTGAGCTGGCTGACTCCTTTCCGCTACATGGACCCCGGGGACATCTTCGCCGAAGGCAGCATCAACCCCCTTTATGCCCTGCTTCTCCTGGCGGCAAGCGCGGCGCTGGTGGCGACAACCTGGATGCTGTACCGGCGCCGGGACATAACTGCATAGGGTGAGCCTTTCCCGGCCAGCTGGAGAAACGCTGTAAAGGAGGCAAAAAACTGTGGCAACTGAGCGCAAATTAATCCTTACAATCCCATTGCTGTTTTCGCCAATGGTGGCTGGGGCTATCGTGGAATGGCTAAGCGTGCACTATTTCTATCTCAAAGAAGGAATCCCCGTCGCCTTGTACCTGATATCCTTGGCCTTCCTGGCCTTCTGGGCGTGGGCAGGCAGCCGCTTTGCCACTCTGAATCTGGGTAAGTTATACAACTTTCTCCTGGGCAATAGTGCGATTATCCAATCCTTCCTCTTTCTCTTTTTCTTTGGCGGGAAACCTGGGGCAAATATAATCAACAAATGGCTCACCCTCATATCCAGCCTCTATAAAGTTCCTGTGGTCTATCTCCTGCAAGGTGGCCTCTTCCTCATGTTTGGAAACCTGCCCGCTTGGTACGGTAAAATTAGTGGTTTTTTAGCCGCCCTGCTCCAGATAGCGGCCTTTTCCCTTGGCTTTTTCTGCAAAGGCAAGAAGTTAAGCTCCTAATAATTAACAATGGGTTGCCTCAATTGAGGCAACCCATTGTTCTGCGCAATAAATGGCCCCTGGATAGGAAATTATTAAGAAAGGGACGGTTCTTCTGCTTTCTCCGCTAATTGAGGAAGGAAGCAAAAGGACCGTCCCTATGCCTTGGCCAGGCGGGAGTCGTCCAGGCTGTTCAGTTTGGCAAAGATTCCCGCCACCATCAGGGCGTCGGCCATGGCCCGGTGGTGGCCGGCAGTGGAGATGCCGAAGTGCTGGGCCACGGTGGCCAGCCTGCGGTTGGGGAGCTGGGGCAGGTATTTTCTGGCCAGGGTCAGGGTGTCCACCCAGGGGTTGGGCAGCGGCTGGCAGCCCGCCCGCCTCAGCTCTGCACAGACAAACCCCCGGTCAAAGGGGACGTTGTGGGCCAGCAAGGTGCTCTCCCCGATGAAGGCGCGGATGGTGTCGACGAGTTGGGAAAAGGCCGGGGCATCGGCGACCATGGCATCGGTTATTCCCGTCAGCTGGGTTATGTACGGAGGAATGGGGCAGCCGGGATTGACCAGACTGGACCACTGCGCCACGATGTGGGTGCCCCACATCTTGACCAGGGCAATTTCCGTCACCCGGTCCTCCTGGGGAGAAAGCCCGGTGGTCTCCACGTCCACTGCGGTAAAGAACTTCCAGTCTGCCAGTCCCCACCCTTCGCTTCTGCAGAGAAAGCGCTTGTCGCTCTGGAGCAGTTCCAGTATCGGCCGCCCCTTGAAGTTGCGGCCGAAGCCGTCCACCAGGTTCCGCAGTTCGCCGGGGTGGGCAGGACGGCCGGTTACCGCCAGGTAATGGTATATGAAATTGGCCAGGACCTGCTGGCCCGGATCAGCCTTCACTTCTTTCACCCCCGCAGGCGGTGACGCGTTATCAGTTCCAGTATATACTACTTGGACAGGCCGGTAAATTCTTTTTGCCGGTTCCGGCCCCCGGACAAGAGCGCGTCCTCCCGCAATGCCTGCCCAATGGCATTATACCAGAACGGCGTGACAAAACGCATGTTCGTTTCCTGGACAATGCCATTTGCCTTTGCAGGAGTATGCCTTTCCGCCGGAGAAATACTGGCAGGGAAGACAGCAAAGGGGGATAATCCGGATGGAACGCTATGCACGCAATATCGGCACCCTTACGCCGGAAGAAAATGAACTGCTGAGAACAAAACGCGCAGCCATTGTCGGCTGCGGCGGGCTGGGCGGCTATATCCTGGAAATGCTGGGCCGGCTGGGAGTCGGGCATTTAACCGTCATTGACGGCGATGTGTTCGCCCCTTCCAACCTCAACCGTCAGTTGCTGTCCGACACAGGGAACATCGGCGGCAGCAAAGTGCTGGCGGCGGCAGAAAGAATGAAGCTGGTCAACCCGGATATTGCCGTAACGCCGGTCGCGGCGGTGCTGGACGAGGACAACGCCCTGGCGCTTTTGCGCAACCACGATGTGGTCATGGACGCCCTGGACAACATCCCCAGCCGGCTGGCCATAGCCAGGGCCTGCGCAGCCCTGCAGATTCCCCTGGTCCACGGCGCCATCCACGCCTGGTACGGGCAGGTGGCCACCATTCTGCCGGGGGATGACACCATGGAAAGGATTTACCAGAGCCCGGAATTTCAGAAGAACCTGCGGCCCAGCAACCCTTCTTTCACCCCCGCCCTGGTGGCGGCGTTGCAGGTGGCCGAGGCGGTTAAATTGCTGACCGGGCGGGGCACCCTCCTCAGCGGCGGGACCCTGCTCCTGGTAGACGCGCTGCACAATGAATTCAGGCTGACCAAATTAAAATAACCAGCCCGTGGGCTGGTTATTTTAATTTCGGTTTAACCGTCCCCCATCACCGGCAGGAATTTGACGGTGTCCCCATCCCTGATAACGGTATCCATGCCCTGGAGGTTGAGGATGTTCTCGTTGCGCACATAAATCAGGGCCTGCAGGCGGGGGTTTTCGGCAATGCTGTTGCCGATTTCTTCGGCAAAGGATTTATCCAGGTGTGCGTTCAAAAAGCTTATCAGGTCAGCAACCTTGCATTCGTCGCCGGGGAGCTTGGCAATCATCTCCGTTTCCCCGTACTTGCGGGTAAAGGAAAAAAACTGAACCTTGACTTCCAGTGTGATCCCTCCTTGGCTGTTTGTACTGCACAGGTGTTTCCTCAAAGCGCCGGCGGAATGGTGCAGCGGTGAAAAAAGGACCGTTTCCGGTCCAGCGGAGAAACTTAATCTTCGTCGATTGCTTCAGCGGGGCAGGAGTCAGCACAAGCGCCACAACTGATGCAGACATCGGCATCAATTATGTACCTGTCTTCACCTTCGCTGATAGCTTCTACAGGGCAGGTGTCGGCGCAGGCGCCGCAAGCTATGCAAGCATCCGAGATTCTAAAGGCCATTTGTTTGCACCCCCTTTGTGCTGCTGACAATGTTAATTATAGCACAAGCCGGGGGGGAAGTCAGCCCTGGGATTCGGGTAAAAGCTCCGGCTTCCCTGCTTCGTAGAGCACTTTGTTGGCGCCCATGGCCAGGCTGAATATGAAGAGCATAATTCCCGTAACCACCAGCAACAGATCAATGGGCACGTAATCAGCCATGGGGCCGAAGACCAGCATGCTCAGGGGCATCGTGGTGCTGGATATCATGCTGATGACGCTGAACACCCTGCCCAAGAAATCCCCATCTACCTTCTGCTGGAGCAATACCGTGGCCGGAGTGTTAAAGACTGGCATGGCAACCCCGAAGATTCCCATAAAAACCAGGTAGAGCCAGAAGACAGGCGCCACACCCAGGGCAAAGGTACAGACGCTGATGATGAAGTTGGACAAAGTCATGGAATGCAGCTTATT
>JAAYIH010000006.1 GCA_012523545.1 Bacillota bacterium | reverse complement strand
GGTATGCCCAACGGTGCGGTGCTGTGGTTACTGCGGAGGAACACAGCATTATCGGGGGCATGGGCGGTGCCGTGGCCGAGGTGCTGGGCGAAGAGCACCCCACCCCCATGGTGCGCATCGGCATCCGCGATACCTTCGGCGAGTCGGGCAAACCCGGCCAACTGTTGGAGAAGTACGGCCTGACGGCTCAAAAGATCGTCGCGGCCGGGCTCAAACTAAAGAGATAATTGCTGCACCGCGGCAGCAGGGAACCCTGCGGCCGCGGTGTTGTGTTTACCCCGCCAGGGCCGAAGAAGAGAGAAACATGGCAGGAATTTGCCTTTGTTCTGTCGTATTCATTGCATAGCCAATGCAATTGGGCGTTAAATCTATTTTGAGGAGTGGTAGCCTTGGTTGACACTATGAAGGCTCTGGTCAAGCATGCCCCGGAAAAGGGCGCAAGACTGGAGCAGGTTCCTGTTCCCAAGCCCGGGTACGGCGAGGTGCTGGTAAAAGTCACCGCTGCCGCCATCTGCGGTACCGATATCCATATTTACAACTGGGATCCCTGGGCCGCCGGCCGCATCAAGCCGCCCCTGGTGTTCGGGCACGAATTCTGCGGCGAGGTGGCGGCGCTGGGGGAAGGTGTGGATGACCTGGCCGTCGGTACGCGGGTCAGCGCCGAAGGCCATTTTGTCTGCGGCAGGTGCTATTTCTGCCGTACCGGTCAGGCCCATATCTGCCAGGACGTGGAAATTATCGGCGTCGACACCGACGGCTGCTTTGCCGAATATGTGCGGGTGCCCCGGTCCAATATCTGGGAACTGGATTCCGAAATCCCCACCGAGGTTGCAGCCATTCACGATCCCTTTGGCAACGCCGTGCACACCGCTTTGGCCGACACCATCGTCGGTAAAACGGTGCTCATCACCGGGTGCGGTCCCATCGGCCTTGCTGCCGCTGCCATAGCCAAAAAGGCCGGCGCCGTCAAGGTGTTTGCCAGCGACGTCAACGACTACCGCCTGGAACTGGCCAAAAAAATGGGCGCCGACAAGGTTTACAAGGCGGGCCGGGACGACATGGTGGCCGACGTGCTGCGGGAAACCGACGGGCTGGGCGCCGACGTGCTGCTGGAAATGGCCGGCGCCGCCAGTGCCATTAACGACGGCTTCCGGGCCCTGCGCAAAGGCGGCTGGGCAGCCCTGCTGGGATTGCCGTCCAAGCCCGTGGAAGTCGACCTGGCCGACGGCATCATTTTCAAAGGGGCCAAGGTGTACGGCATCAACGGGCGCAAGATGTATGAAACCTGGTACCAGATGCAGGCCCTGCTCCGGGCGGGGCTGGATTTGACACCCATGATTACCCACCGCTTTAAGTTCGAAGAGTTTGAAGAAGCTTTTGCCCTGGCTGCCAGCGGCAACAGCGGCAAAATCATTCTGTATCCGTAATTAAGGAAGGGAGATAGCATGGGAGCCAGAACATTGGACTTCATCCAGCCGGAACTGGATGAACTGAGGGAAAAAGGACTGTACAAAAATATCCGCACCATCGAAAGCGCCCAGGGCGCCTGGGTGCAAATCGAAGGCAGGAAGGTGCTCAATTTCTGTTCCAACAACTACCTGGGTTTTGCCGCCCACCAGCGGATTTGCCGGGCTGCCAAGGAAGCCATCGACAAGTACGGCGTGGGGCCCGGCGCTGTCAGGACCATTGCCGGAACCATGTCCATCCACCAGGAGCTGGAGCGGGAACTGGCCGAGTTCAAGGGCGTGGAAGCTTGCCTGACGGTGCAGTCGGGCTTTAACGCCAACCTGTGCGCCATTCCTTCCCTGGTGGGCAGGGGAGACACCATTGTCAGCGACGAGCTCAACCATGCCAGCATTATCGACGGCGCCCGCCTCAGCCGGGCGACTATTCGCGTCTACCCCCACAACGACATGGAAGAGCTGGAAAAGATTCTGCAGGAAGACCTGGAAGGCCGGGTGCTGATTATTACCGACGGCGTCTTCAGCATGGACGGGGACATCGCCTTGCTGCCCGACATCGTGGCGCTGGCCAGGAAGTACGGGGCCATGACCTACGTCGACGACGCCCACGGCGAGGGCGTCCTGGGCCGTTCCGGCCGCGGCATTGTCGACCATTTCGGCCTCCACGGCCAGGTGGATGTGGAGGTGGGCACTTTTTCCAAGGCCCTGGGCGTAATGGGCGGCTGCATCGCCGGCAGCAAGGAAGTGGTGGAGTACATCAAGCAAAAGGCCCGTCCCTTTACTTTCAGTTCCGCCCTGACGGTTCCCGATACCGCCGCCACTCTGGAGGCGGTGCGCATCCTGCGGGAAAGCGGCGATCTGGTGGAAAAACTGTGGGACAATGCCAGGATCTTCCAGGCCGGCCTGAAAGAGCTGGGCTTTGATACCGGCGCCACCCAGACTCCCATCACCCCGGTGATGATTGGCGACGCCCGGGACGCTGCGCAGTTCAGCAAGCGCCTGTTTGAAGAGGGGATTTTTGCCACCTCCATCGGCTTCCCCCTGGTGCCCCACGGCAAAGCCCGCATTCGGGTTATGCTTTCCGCCGCTCACAGCAGGGAGGACCTGGACTTTGCCCTGGAAGTGTTTGCCAAGGTGGGGCGGGAGCTAAATCTGATATAATATTGGGGGCCGCAGGCGCCCCCTTTTTTGGGGCGACAGCCCGGAGGAATGCGGAGCAACCGGGTTGCTGTCCAGGCTGTTTTCAGGCACCCTGCCCGGAATCCCGACGCAGCTGGGAGGAGAGGAAATGAGTCTGCTGGAGATAAAGGAGCTGCATACCTATTTTGAAACCCCGCGCGGCCTTATCAGGGCCGTCAACGGGGTCTCTTTGAAGCTGGACGAGGGCAAAACCCTGGGCCTCGTCGGGGAGTCCGGCAGCGGCAAGACGCAAACCGCCCTGAGCATACTGCAACTCTTTGAGCCCAACCAGCGCATATATGCCGGCAGAATTATCTTTGCCGGCCGCGAAATATCCAGCCTGCCCAGGGAAGAGATGTACGCCCTCCGGGGCAATGACATAGCCATGATCTTCCAGGAACCGCTGACGTCCCTCAACCCGGTGTTTACCGTGGGGAGCCAGATCAGCGAAGTGCTGATCCTGCACCAGGGGCTCACCAGGAAGCAGGCCCGTGCCCGCACCCTGGAAATGCTGGAAGCCGTCAAAATCCCCAACCCCGGGGAAGTGGCCAGGCAGTATCCCCACCAGCTTTCCGGCGGTATGCGGCAACGGGTTGTCATCGCCATGGCCCTGGCCTGCCAACCCAGGCTGCTCATTGCCGACGAGCCCACCACGGCCCTGGACGTCACCATCCAGGCCCAGATCCTGCGCCTGATGAATGAGCTTAAAGCCAGGTTTAATACGTCCATCCTGTTCATTACCCACAACCTGGCGGTGATTAACCAGATGGCAGACGATGTCGCCGTCATGTATTGCGGCCAGGTGGTGGAAACGGCCCCAGTGGACTATATCTTCAAGGACCGCAGCCCCTTTTCCCATCCCTACGTCGAGGCCCTGTTGCGCTCAGTCCCGCTCCCGGGCGCCCGGCGGGGACGGCGGCTGGAGGCAATTCCCGGTTCTGCGCCCCACCCCCTGGAACTGCCGCCGGGATGTAAATTTGCCCCCCGGTGCAAGTACGCCACCGACCGCTGTCGGCAGGAGGAACCGCAACTGCAGGTGGTCAGTGCCTTCCAGACGGTGCGTTGCTTCTATCCCCGGAAGGGAGTGAGAAGCGGTGGAGAATAAAAAACCCCTGCTCAGAATCCAGGGCCTGACCCATTACTTTCCCGTAAAAAAACAGTGGTTGCTGCAAAGGCGCCGGCTGCACGTCCGGGCCAATGAAGACATCAGCCTGACCATCTATGCCGGCGAGACCTTTGGCCTGGTGGGCGAAAGCGGGTGCGGCAAGTCCACTCTGGCCCGGGTCATTCTGCAGCTGTACAGGCAGAAGGCGGGAACAGTCCTCTACTACGGCAGGACAATATCCGAGTTGCGGCCGCGCTACGTCCGGCGCACCATTGCGGCCCTGCCAGGGATTGTGGCCCGGTACAGAAAGTTAAGCCGGAAGTACGGCGGGTTGTTGCAGGAAAAAGCCCGGCGGGACAGAGGCGCGGCCAGGGTGCTGCGCAGATACGGCGATGCCCTGCGCATCGCCGGGGGGCTGGTTTTGGCTGCCGATCCTGACGAAGCGGCCCGGGTTCTGCTGGAAGAATATGAGGCCGGCGTCGCCCATTTTGCCCTGCGGAGCAGGCTCGATGACCTGACCGCCCGGCGCGCCGCCCTGGCTGCCCGGGGAGACAGCCCGGCGGAAATGGCCGGGCTGGACCGGGAAATCCGGGCACTGCAGGGGAAGCTGGCCCAGGCGGCGGAGACGCTGGCCGCCAGGCACGCCGCTCTTGACCGGCTGCGGGCACGCTATGCCGACACGCCGGGCTTTGCCGAGCTGGACCGGGAACGGGACGCCGGCATCGACCTGGCCCGGCTGAGCGGCAGGGAGATGCGCCTGTTGCGCCGGGAAATGCAGATTATCTTCCAGGATCCCTACTCTTCCCTCAACCCGCGCATGACGGTGGGCCAGCTGATTGGCGATGCCCTCAGGGCGCATAAATTCTTTACAGGGGACCGCGCCAGTTTGGAAAAATACGTGCTGGAGATAATGGCCAAGTGCGGACTGCAGGAATCCTTGTACCGCCGCTATCCGCACCAGCTTTCCGGCGGGCAGCAGCAGCGGGTGGGTATAGCCCGGGCCCTGGCCCTGCGCCCCCGGTTTATAATTTGCGACGAGGCGGTCAGCGCCCTGGATGTCTCCATCCAGGCCCAGATCATCAACCTGCTCATGGACCTCAAGGAAAAGGAAGATCTGACGTACTTGTTTATATCCCACGACCTCAGTACCGTCAGGTACATCAGCGACCGCATCGGCGTAATGTACCTGGGCTCGCTGGTGGAGCTGGGCAGCGCTGAAGACATCTTCCGGGAACCGCTTCATCCCTATACCGAAGCGTTGTTGGCCGCCATACCGTCTGCCGCGGATGAGGCGGGGAAAGAACCGGTTGTCCTCGAGGGAGAAACCCCCAGCCCCATCTTCCCGCCCGGCGGCTGCAAATTCCACACCCGGTGCCGCTACGCCGCGGACAAGTGCAAAGAAGTTGCGCCCCGGTGGCGAGAACTGAAGCCGGGCCGTTTCGTTGCCTGCCACTATCCCTTGCGGGGCGGCGGGGCGTGAACTGTCCGGGCGCCTGCCGCTGAACGCCCCGGGCAGGCGCCAATCGCATATCACATATTGTAAAATCATAGCATCTGTAGTATAGTACGAGCAGGCACCAACATAAATTCAGGAGGGGTGTATTGTGAAAAAATTTCTGGTAGTGTTGCTGGCCTTGGCCCTGGTGCTGCCGCTTGCCGCTTGCGGGCCCAAGGATGATGAACCGGGCAACGGCGAGCCCAAGGAAGAAGGCTATGAACTGGCCCTGGTCACCGACATCGGGACCATCGACGACAAGTCCTTTAACCAGGGCGCCTGGGAAGGCCTCAAGAAATATGCCGAAGAACATGGCATCACCCACAAGTATTACCAGCCCCAAGACAAGACTACCGCTGCTTACCTGGACGCCATTGACCTGGCGGTGCAGGGCGGCGCCAAGCTGGTGGTCTGCCCCGGTTTCTTGTTCGAGGGCGCCATTTATGAGGCCCAGGATCTGTATCCTGACGTCAAATTTATAATCCTGGACGGCGTTCCCCATGCCGGAGACTATACGCCTGTGGTCAAAGACAACGTCTACTCTGTCTTTTATGCCGAAGAGCAGGCCGGCTTCCTGGCAGGCTATGCTGCCGTCAAGGACGGGTATACCAAGCTGGGCTTCATGGGTGGCATGGCGGTGCCCGCCGTCATCCGCTTTGGCTACGGTTTTGTCCAGGGCGCCGAGTATGCTGCCGAAGAAATGGGCATCAGCTCCATCGAACTGAACTACCACTACACCGGCGGCTTTGATTCCACACCGGAAGCCAAGACCACGGCCGCTTCCTGGTACAACGCCGGTATCGAAGTAATCTTTGCCTGCGGCGGCGCCATGGGCAACTCTGTCATGCGCGCTGCCGAAGAAGCGGGCACAGCCGTCATCGGCGTCGACGTCGACCAGTCCGGCGAATCCGACACCGTCATCACCTCGGCCATGAAGCAACTGGCCATCTCGGTCTATGACGGCATCGCCGCCTACTATGCGGGCAATTTCCCCGGCGGCCAATCCGTTACCCTGGATGCCAAGGTGCAAGGCGTTGGTCTGCCCATGGAAAGCTCCAAGTTTAAGACCTTTACCCAGGAAGATTACGACGCCATCTTCGCCAAGCTGGTGGACGGCTCCATCACTCTGCTCAAGGATACCGATGCCGACGATCCCACCCAGCTCGGCACCGAGATCGTCAAGGTCAATTATGTAGAGTAGGCAAAGTATATTTCCGGGACCTGGCTGGCCAGGTCCCGGTATTTTTATGGCGGCAAATGCCGTTCCTGTGCATTGATGTCCACCGGGGTTAGTGCTATGATAAACTTGCCATAATATAAACCTTGTCGGGTATCTGTATGGGGTCAGGAGGGATTATGTGGAGTATATTATCGAAATGCTGGGCATTACCAAGGAGTTCCCCGGCATTGTGGCCAACGACAATGTCACGCTGCGGGTGAAAAGGGGAGAAATTCACGCCCTGCTGGGTGAAAACGGAGCGGGCAAGTCGACCCTGATGAACGTGCTTTTCGGGCTCTATCAGCCTGACCGGGGCAAGATTAAGGTCCGGGGCAAGGAAGTACACATTGCCGGGCCCAGGGAAGCCAATGCCCTGGGGATTGGCATGGTCCACCAGCACTTCATGCTGGTGGAGAATTTTACCGTCCTCCAGAACATCGTCCTGGGGGCCGAGACGGTCAGGGGCGGATTTCTCAAAATGGACGAGGCCCGGGAAAAAGTGCTGGCCCTCAGCGAGCGGTACGGCCTGCGGGTGGATCCCGACGCCCTGATTTCCGATATCTCGGTGGGCATGCAGCAGCGGGTGGAAATCCTCAAGATGCTGTACCGTGACAACGAAATCCTCATTCTGGACGAGCCCACGGCGGTGCTGACGCCCCAGGAGATCGACGAGCTGATGCATATCATGCGTGGCCTGGCGGCGGAGGGCAAGTCCATCATCTTCATCACCCACAAGCTCAACGAAATCAAGGCGGTGGCCGACCGCTGCACCGTGTTGCGCCGGGGCAAGCTGGTCGGCGTGGTGGACGTGGCCGGCACCGATAAGGAAACCCTTTCGGAAATGATGGTGGGGCGCAAGGTCGACCTCAATATCCGGCTTACTCCCCGGGAGCCGGGCGAGCCTGTGCTGAAGGTGGACAAGCTCACCGTCCACTCCCGGCGCCGGGGCCAAACCAAGAAGGTGGTGGACGCCGTCAGCTTCACCGTGCACCGGGGCGAAATCGTGTGCATTGCCGGCATCGAAGGCAATGGCCAGACGGAACTGGTCTATGCCCTCACCGGCCTCATCGCCCCCGATGGCGGCAGCATCGAACTGCTGGGCCGGGACGTGACCAGGAAGAGCATCCGCCATCGCAACACCCACGGTCTGGCCCATATCCCCGAAGACCGGCATAAACACGGCCTGGTCCTGGACTACAGCCTGGCGGAGAACCTGGTGTTGCAAAGTTATTTCCAGCCCCGTTTCCAGAGGTACGGGTTCCTGCGTTATGACAATATTTACGCCTATGCAGAAACCCTCATTCAAAAGTACGACATCCGCAGCGGCCAGGGGGCCTACACTCCTGCCCGCAGCATGTCCGGGGGCAATCAGCAGAAGGCCATAGTCGCCCGGGAAATTGACCGGGACCCCGACCTGCTCATAGCTGTCCAGCCCACCCGGGGGTTGGATGTCGGCGCCATCGAGTACATTCACCGGCAGCTGGTTCAGCAAAGGGATGCCGGCAAGGCCGTGCTCCTGGTCAGCCTGGAACTGGACGAGGTCATGAACCTCAGCGACCGGATCCTGGTCATCTACGAAGGTGCCATCGTCGCCGACCTCAACCCCAAAGAAATTACCATCCAGGAACTGGGCCTGTACATGGCCGGCTCCAGGCGCCAGGCCGGAGTCGCTGCGGGAGGTGAAGTGGTATGAAAAAACGTCCCCTGAATCTCAACTTTTTGTCATCCCTCTTTGCAATTTGCGTCGGCCTTCTCTTTGGTTACGTCATCCTGCTCATCAGCAATCCGGCCCAGGCCGGTGACGGCTTTGGGACCATCCTTACCGGCGCTTTCCGGGACATGCGCAGCGTCGGCCGGGTGTTGTATTTCGCCACGCCAATAATCCTCACCGGGCTTTCGGTGTGCTTTGCCTTTAAGACCGGCCTTTTCAACATCGGCGCCTCGGGACAGTTAATCGTCGGGGCGTACCTGGCGGTACTGGTGGGGAACAAGGGCGCTGCCCTGGGCGGCGCGCACTGGGTGGTGGCCCTGCTGGCCGCCATCGCCGGCGGCGCCCTCTGGGCGCTGATCCCCGGGCTGCTCAAAGCCCTGGCCAATGTCCACGAAGTTATCGCTTCCATCATGATGAACTACATCGGCATGTACCTGGTCAATTACCTGGTGGTGCAGACCGTTTTCGACCAGCTGCGCAACCAGTCGCTGCCGGTGGCGGCAAGCGCCGTAATTCCCAGATGGGGCCTGGACAAAATTTTCCCCCGCTCCAACGTCAATGCCGGCTTTTTCATTGCCGTGCTGGCCGCTGTAACCATGTACGTCATCCTTTACAAGACGAAATTCGGCTTTGAGCTCAAGGCGGTGGGCTACAACCGGGATGCCAGCAGGTATGCCGGTATCAACGAAAAGCGCAACATCGTCCTCTCCATGGTTATCGCCGGCGCACTGGCCGGCTTGGGCGGCGGGCTCCTCTACCTGGCCGGGACGGGCAAGCACATCGAGGTAGTCAATCACCTGGCCCCGGAAGGTTTTACCGGCATTCCCGTCGCCCTGCTGGGTCTGTCCCACCCCATCGGCATCCTTTTTGCCGGTCTGTTCATCGGCTATTTGACTGTGGGCGGCGACTACCTGCAACTCTACGATTTTGCTCCCGAAATCATTGACGTCATTCTGGCCGCCATCATCTACTTCAGCGCCTTTGCCCTGATTATCAGGACCTTTATTCAGCGCCGCGCCATCAGAACCGGGGGAGGAGGAGCCAAGTGAAAATAATTTATTTCATCGTTCAACAGACCATGACCTTTTCTATACCGTTGCTCATCGTCGCCCTGGGCGGCATGTTTTCCGAGCGCAGCGGCGTGGTCAACATCGCCCTGGAGGGAATCATGGTCTTTGGCGCCTTTACCAGCATCCTCTTCATTAATCAGATGCAGGACACCATGCAGGGCCAGCTCCTGCTGATTCTGGCCATTGCGGTGGCGGCGGTGTCGGGCATGCTGATCTCCCTGCTTCACGCCTATGCCTCCATCCACATGAAGGCCGACCAGGTCATCAGCGGCACCGCTATCAACATGCTGACGCCGGCGGTGGCCATCTACGTCGCCCGCATGATTCAGCAAATCCAGCAAATCGGCTTTGTCAACACCTTCCGCATTGTCTCGGTGCCTCTTTTGGGCAATATCCCCGTCCTCGGACCCCTGTTCTTCCAAAATACTTACCTTACCACCTACCTGGGGTTTGCCATCCTGATCGTTTCGGCCCTGGTGCTGTACCGCACCCGCTTTGGCCTGCGCCTGCGGGCTTGCGGCGAGCATCCCCAGGCCGCCGATTCGGTGGGCATCAATGTATACAAGATGCGCTATGCCGGCGTACTGATCTCGGGCCTGCTGGCGGGCATTGGCGGCCTGGTCTTCGTAATCCCCACATCCACCAACTTTAACGCCACCGTGGCGGGTTACGGGTTCCTGGCTTTGGCGGTGCTGATCTTTGGCCAGTGGAAACCGGGGCGCATCCTCCTGGCGGCCTTCTTCTTCGGTTTAATGCAGGCCATTGCCTCGGCCTATTCGGGGATTCCCTTCCTGGCCGGTTTGGGCATCCCCAACTACTTTTACCGGATGACTCCCTTCATAGCCACCCTGGTGGTGCTGACCTTCACTTCCAAAAAGTCCCGGGCGCCCAAGGCTGCCGGCGTGCCATACGACAAGAGCGCCCGCTAACCGAACTGCACAAGAAACAGGCAGCAGGTTGTGCTGCCTGTTTTTAGTATTTGCTGAGAATTTCCTGCACGGCATCGTCTTCCACCGGGCTGAAATCCCGGTAGTACCGGCTTACGGCCATGAAATCCCGCGGCGTCTCCACGGCCAAAAAGTAATCGGTATGGTCTTCCAGAATGGAGAGTGCTTCCAGGGAGGCCACGGGAACTGCGGCTCCGATGGGGCGCGCGCCCGCCCGGTGCAGGGCCTGGACACAGGCCATGAGGGTGGCGCCGGTGGCGGCGCCGTCGTCGACGACGAGGACGCCTTTTTCGGCCACTTGCTCCAGGTCGGCTTCATGGCCATATCCCTGGCCGGCCTTTTGGCGGGCAACTTGCCGGCCCAGATCCTCGACGGCCTGGGGACCCAGGTTGAGCTGGCGGCTGATTTCCTCGTTAATCCAGGTCTCGCCGTCGGGGGCCACTGCGCCGATGGCCAGCTCGGGATTGTGGGGCGCCCCGATTTTGCCGGCCCCGATCAGCTTCAGGGGCTTGCCCAGTTCCCGGGCAATGCCATCCGCCACGACGACGCCGCCCCGGGGAATGGCCAGCACCAGGTCGATGTCGTGGCTGTACTGCTTAACCAGCGGGAGCAATTCCCTGCCGGCATGGCTGCGATCGGCAAACATTACAATCACCTCCTCCACGGGGTTGCTGGATAATTTTGCTGGTTGGGCCAGGGCAATTGCGGTATAATTGGCTTAGTACGGAAAGAAGGGATGAATATGCTGCAAAGACTGAAAGATTTTTTCGCTGTGTTTCGGCCCACCAAAGGCAAGGAGTACAAGACAGGCGTGCGCCAGTACTGGGAAATGACGCGGCTGTTTTTGCTGTACCGCCTCTCTCCCATTGAGTACAGCTTGTATGAAATGGGCCGGCGGGATTTTCCCGCCCAAGCACTGCGGGAATACATCATAACCCGCTGGGCGGTAAAGGTAATGCGCCCCCGCTTCACTTCCAGCCTGTGGGGGCAGGTACTGCGCAACAAGGTCCTTTTCCGTCAGCATCTGACGGCGCATAATTTGCCGGGCGCGGAGTTCTACGGCTTTTTCCACCCCCGGTTCGGTCGCACCGCCGCCGGCGCTCCTCTGCGCGCTCCAGGGGAGTTGGAGGCCCTGCTGGCGACCCTGCCCGGCCGGGAGCTCATTGTCAAGCCGGTGGGCGGATTCAAGGGCAGCGGCGTTTTCAAGGTGCGGACGGGAGCCCAGGGGGAAGTTGTCCAGGGAGGAGAAGCGCTGGCAAAAGCCTGCGGGTGGAGCGACGGCTTCCTCCTGGAAGAATGCCTGGTCAACCACCCGGAGATCAGGGCCTATAACCCCAGTTCTCTCAACACCTGCCGCGTGGTGACCCTGGTCACCGCGGCGGGAGAATGCAAGTTCCTGTTTGCCACAGCCCGCTTTGGCCGCAAGGGCAGCGTTGCTGACAACTGGGGCGCCGGAGGGGTGGCTGTCGGCGTCGATTTGCCCACCGGTGTCATGGGCCGGGGCCGGATCCTGCCCCAATACGGCGGCGGCTGGGTGGACTGCCATCCCGACAGCGGCAAGCCCTTTGTGGGCCAGGTTCTTCCCCACTGGCAGGAATTGCTGGACCTGGTGAAAAGGGCTGCCTTGACTCTGCCGTGTGCCACGGTGGGCTGGGATGTGGCCATTACCCCATCGGGGCCGGTGCTGGTGGAGGGCAACAGCGCATGGGGTCCTACCCTGGGCCAGGCCTTTGTGGGCGGGTTGCTTACCCCTGAGTTGCGGCAGGATTTAGCCGAACTGGGGTTGAAGAGAATACGTCCGCGGTAAATTAATATAGCGAGGAGTGAATGTGTTATGTTTGATCCCCGGATTGAAAAGCTGGCCAGGCTGTTGGTGCACTATTCCCTGGGCATAAAGGAGGGGCAGAGCCTGCTGCTGCGCAGCACCCTGCAAGCCGAGCCCTTGCTGGAGGCTGTGTATACAGAAGCAATAAAGGCGGGCGCCCATGTCACCTGCATGCTGGGTTTGCCCAATGCCCCCGAGATTTTTTACAAGAACGCCAGCGATGCCCAGCTGGAATACGTCAGCCCGCTGGAGAAATTCATCAATGAACATTTCGACGCCTTCCTCAACATTATAGCATCATACAACACCAAGGCCCTGTCCGGCGTCGACCCCCAGCGCATCGCCAAAGCGCGCCGGGCCGGGGCGGAGTTGCAAAAGCGCTTTCTGGAACGGGCGTCCCGGGGTGAACTGCGCTGGACCCTGACGGCTTACCCCACCAACGCCGCCGCCCAGGACGCCAATATGTCCCTGGCGGAATACGCCGACTTTGTCTTTGCCGCCGGGCTGCTGGATGAAGAGGACCCCGTTGCCCGCTGGCAGGAGATCGACCGGCAACAGGAAAAGATTTGCCGGTTTCTCGACGGCAAGTCGCGGCTGCGCATAGTATCCCAGGATACAGATATCACCATGAGCATTGCCGGCCGCAAATGGATCAATTGCAGCGGCCATGAAAACTTCCCCGACGGCGAGATATTCACCGGTCCGGTGGAGGACAGCGTCAACGGCCACATACGCTTTAGCTTCCCCGGCATCTTTTCGGGCAAGGAAATCGAAGATATCTGCCTGGAATTTAAGGACGGCAAAGTGGTCAAGGCTTCGGCGGCCAAGGGCGAGGAGTTGCTCCACGCTTTGCTGGAGACCGACGCCGGGGCCCGTTACGTGGGCGAGGTAGCCGTGGGCACCAATTTCGGCATTCAGAAGTTTACCCGCAACATGCTGTTCGACGAAAAAATCGGCGGCACGGTGCACCTGGCCCTGGGCTCTTCTTATCCCGAAAGCGGCGGCAAAAACCAGTCCGGCATCCACTGGGATATGCTGTGCGACATGCGCCAGGGCGGGGAGATTTACGCCGACGACGAACTGATTTACCAGGGGGGCAAGTTTCTCCTGGACCTGTAAAGGCAGGCGCTGGCGTGAGCAGGAGGTCATCCTCCTGCTCTTAGCTGTGTACAGGTACCTTTACATTACTTGCCAGGCGACAGCCAAATCCCTGTTCCGGGCAAGCGGCGCCCCCGGGCGGGGAGTGCCGGGGGGAATGCTTCCGGGGCGGGACAAAGGTGTGGACGTTGTGCAGGCTGCGAAAGGCTTCGGCATGGCGATAGCCGCTGCCCCAGGCAGTGACGGCGGCCAGGGTTTGCGCCAGGAAGGCAAGCCGGCCGCAGCGGGCGGCCAGGGCCCGGACCTTTGGCTGCAATACCAGCCCGATGTCCACCGCCACTGTGGGTTTGGCGCTGCCGCACAGGTAGACCAGGGCGTCGGAATCCTTTTCATTGACGGCATGGACTACGGCTTCGCCCAGGGCAGTGCGCCGGGGATGGTCCAGCCAGGGATGCAGGTGGACATGGTCATAGGTCAGGATGAGGTGGGGGTTTTCGGCGTCGATGGCGGCGCGCACCTGGTCTCGGAGCCTGTTGCCGTCCCGCCCGGCCTCGCCGGCCAGGGATATGAGCTTGATTTCGCCGCAACCGGCAATGCCGTTGCGCCGCCGTGCCCGGCGGTTTCCGGACTCCTCAACGGTCGCCGCGGTGATGGGGTTGCCCAGGCGGTGCAGGAGGCGCAGTGCTCCTCCGGCCAGGATTTCCAGTTCAGCCGGGGACAGGGCAAAGGCCAGCACCTTTTGCCCGCCCTGGAGCATGATGTGGGCAGCGTCTTTGGCATCCCCGGGCCGCGCCGGGGCGAATTGGCGCAGGCGCTGCCAGGTGTACACGCCCCCCGCCGCGGCCAATCCGGCCAGAGCAGCCCAGAACAGCCCAGTGTTGCTGGGTTTTTCCATGACAATTCACCTCATCTCTTAGTTTGCCGGGGAAGAGCAGGGCCTATACTTCAGCGGTTGCAATCGGGGACGGGGATGGGTTAGGATAGGGGCAGGTGGTACGTATGGATAAACGCGCACAAAAACTGGACCAGGCCCTGCAGCTGGCCATGCTGCGGGTGCAGGACGGCGCTGCTCTGCAACGGGTGGAGGTGGAGGCCGGCCGGCGTAAGCTGGTATTGCAGGCCGATCCCAATGGCGGCGCCCTGTGCGGCGAGGACGGCCGGGTTCTCCTTGCCGGGTTGCCTGGCTATCTCAAGGCTCAGGTGGCCGCCGAGCCCCGGGCCCTCATCCGCATTGTGGAGCGCGGTACGGCAGTCAATCTGGAGCTGTTTCCCGCCGACGTCAAGATGAGCATCAGTACGCTGGACGCGCCGGCGGAATTTCAGCACCACCCGGTGGCGTACGGCACGCGCCAGCAGTTCATCAAGGCGCAGGAGGCCATGGAATTGCTGCAGGCCCTGGATATTGCCTCCTCCGACGGTAAAATCCGGGCCGACAAGCGCCGCAAGTTTTTCCAGGTGGACAGGTTTGTGGAACTGGTGGACGAGATGCTGGCGGAGCAGCAAAGGCAACGTCCCCTGGTCATTTTGGATTGCGGTTGCGGCAAGTCCTACCTTTCCTTTGTCCTCAATTACTGGCTGACGGAAAAGCGCCGCATTCCCTGCCGCATAATCGGTATCGACGGCAATGCGGAGGTAATCCGCACCGCCCGGGAAATCCAGCGCCGGCTCAATTACCGCAATATGGAGTTTATCGTGGGCAGCATCCGTTCTTACCGGCCGTCGGGGCCGGTGGACATGGTGTTGAGCCTCCATGCCTGCGACACCGCCACCGATGAAGCCCTGGCCCTGGCCCTTCATCTGGGCTGCCGGTATATCATTGCCGTGCCCTGCTGCCAGGCTGCCCTGCGGGAACGCATCGATTACCGGCCGTGGCAGGCGGTGGCCCGGCACAGCATATTCCGCAACCGGCTGGCCGACGTCATCACCGACGGCCTGCGCGTTGCCGCCCTGGAGGCCCGGGGATACAAAGTATCGGTGGTGGAATACGTGTCGCCCCTGGACACGCCCAAGAACATCATGTTGCGGGCGGTGCACCGGGGCGGCGGGACCAGGAAGGATTACCAGGAGCTGCAAAAGCTGGTGCAGGGCGTCCTGCCCCTGGAGGAATATTTGCAGGCCTTCGCGAACAGATAACCTGAGCACGGGGTGGCATACTACCAGTAAAAAGCCGGGAGGAAAATAGCGTGGCACGAGTCTGCCCTCTGTGCAACGGTTTGCAGGTTGCCCCGAAGTTGTGCCCCCGCTGCGGACAGGAGATGGAAGATAAGGGAGCGCTGCAGGAGTTCATCGACCCGTACAGCCCTTATCTCAGCCAGGAACTGGGCGAGAATTTTGCCGGGACCGGGGACTGCGTCCATTTATACTGCTGTCCTTTTTGTGCTCTGGACCAGCGATTCTCTGTTCCCAAGCAGTTGATTTAGGGAAACAGGAGGAGAATGCCATGCCAGCGCTGAGCACTGGCCGGCGGCGCCGGGCGGTGAAACTATGAGGGGAGTAAAAGAAATTCTGGCCCACCACGCCGGGGCCAGACTTGCCTTACACAGGACGGGCCGGTATCCCTCTCCCGAGGAACTGGCCCGTCTTGTCGATTCAGGCGGTTTTCCCGAATTGAGACTGTTTGCCTGCCGGGGCAACCGGGACGTGGCGGCGGCAGTGTTGGCTGACAAGGCCGGTCTGGCCAGGGATCTGGGCCAGCTCTGCCAGAGCCTGCGCCGGAAAGGAGAAAAAAAGAGCCTGGGCCAGGTCTTTACCCCGGCTCCGGCTGTGGAATCTGCCCTTAATTTGGTGCAGGGTTCTCCGCAAAGAATTGTCGACCCGGCCTGCGGGGCTGGAGACTTTTTGCTCCACGCCGCCCGGCGCTGGCCCGGCGCGCTGTTGACAGGGGTGGAAATCGACGCCCTGGCCTGTGCGGTGGCCGGCGTGCGCCTGCGCCTGGCCGGGGTGGAAGCGGAATTGCGCCACGACAACGCCCTGAGCGGAGCGTGGGCGGCGGATTTTGACCTGGTGGTGGGCAACCCGCCCTGGGGCCGCACCCCGGCCACAGCAGAGGCGCCCCGGTCCACTGCCTTTCCAGCCCCTGCCAATGCTTTTGTGTACTTTCTTGAGCTGGCGGCCCGCCTGTTGCGGCCCGGCGGGCAAATGGTGTACATACTGCCGGAAGCCCTGTGCAAGGTCTGGGCCTACCGCCAGGTGCGGCAGTGGCTGCTGGCGCATTTTGCCATTACCGCCCTGCACTATATCCCCAACCTGTTCAAGGACTACTATGCCCCTGCCCTGATTCTGGCTGCCCGACGCCGTCCTGCCCCTGCCCCCGCCGCAATACCGGTGTGGTACCAGGCCGGGCTCCGCCGGGCCAAGACCCGCTACAACACGTTGCCGCCGGCGGCCTTGACGCCGGAACGGTTCAACCTCAATTGGGCAGAGGAGATGGAAAGGATTTGGGCCCAGTGCAGCCGGGGGGCTGTTTTCCTCCGGGAAGGCAACTGGGGCGCTCAGACGCCGCCGGGGGAGGCGGTGGTGGATTTTTCCCTGGGCATCGTCACCGGCGACAACCGGCGCTTTCTGGCCCGGGAACGCTTTACCCCCCGTCACCTGCCCCTGCTCCGGGCCAGGGACGTGCAACCCTTTCGCATTGCGCCGCCGGGCTGGTGGCTGGAATACGACGCCAGTTCCCTGCAGCAGGCAGCGCCGCTGGAAAAGTACCGGGTTCCGGCCAAAATTGTCTACAGGTTCGTCGCCCGGGAAATAATTGCTGCCGTTGATTACAGCGGCTCACTGACCCTCAACGACCTCAACATCTTGTTGCCCTTGCGCCTGCCTTTTTCCCTGGAATACCTGGCCGCCCTCTTCAACAGCCGGCTGCTGAATACCCTGTACATGTACAGATTTTCCACCGGCAAGGTGCTGACGCGGCACCTGAAACAACTGCCCCTGCAAGTGGGTTCCCGGGAGATGCAGCGGGAAATAGAAGCCTGTTTCCGCGCCCGGGGCAGAGGTCTCGACCAGGCAGTCTACCGGTTGTACGGCCTGGGCAGCATTGACGTTGCCATAATTGAGGACCAGTACCGGCGGCTCAAGGGCATATTCTATGTCTAACCCACGGGCAAAAAAAACCCCGCAGGATTGCAGGGGTGGCCTAAACGCTGATAATGATGCTGACTACGGCCAGGACTGCGGCGGCGGGAAGCAGGATTTTTGCCCAGGCGGGGATTTTGGCAAAGTTGTCTCCCCGCAGAAACACTGCGGCCCACACTATGCCCAGGATGACCGTGGCGCCGGAGGAAATGCCGGAGCTATTAAACCAAAGGGGCGAAGCGGAAAGAACGCTCATGATGCTGGTAAAGGCCTTGACCAAAAGGGCCAGAAGCACTGCTGCGTGTAAGAGGTTATAGAGCATATTTTCACCTCCGCAGTAATCTCTTCGCCCTAAGCGCCGGCTTTCCTGCCAATTGGGACCAAGTTCCGCACGGTACTTGCCATGGGTTATAATAGATATACAGGCCGGGGATTTTTCCTGCGTCCGGGGTCGCCCGGCGCCGGGAATATGCGGGAAAAGTGCTCCGGTTCACAACCGGGAGGAGTTGCCGTGGTTATTAATATGCGTTCCGGCCCGCCTGACGTGCGTTGCCGCCGGTTTTTCCAGGATAATTGGCCCCAGGCAAACCGCGAAATCTTTGGCTGGGGGGAACAGGAACGCTGGCAAAAGAAGTATACGGTGCTGACTTATGAGGAAAACGGGGAAATCTTGGGGGCGGCGTTGTTCTGGCAGATGGGCGGGGTGGGTTACCTGAGTCAAATATTGGTGAGTGCCGCCCACCGGCGCCGGGGCATTGGCGCCCGGCTGGTTACCGCCTTTGAGCGGGAATGTTCCGCCTGTCATAAGCTGGCTCTTAAGACTTATAAAGACAGCCCCAGCCAGCAGTTCTTTGCCAGGCTGGGTTATGTGCCGGAAGCCGTGCTGGAAGTAGATATTCACGGCATAGATTGGGTTTATATGCGCAAGGGAGAGAGAGAATGTGGACGTAAATAAAATACTGGACATTCTGGCGGAGACTTATCCCCAGGCCGCCTGCGCCCTGGAGCACCGCAATGCCTTTGAGCTGCTCATTGCCACCATCCTTTCCGCCCAGTGCACCGACGTCAGGGTCAACCAGATTACCCGGCGCCTCTTTGCCCGGGCCGCCACTCCCGAAGATATGGTGGCTTTGGGCCAGGACAAGCTCAGGGAGCTCATCCGCGGTTGCGGCCTGTATAACACCAAGGCCGCCAACATCCTGGCCGCCTGCCGGGTGTTGCTGGACAAGCACGGCGGCCGGGTCCCCGGCAGGCGCGAGGATTTGGAGGCCCTCCCCGGGGTGGGCAGGAAAACTGCCAATGTGGTGCTGAGCAATGCCTTTGGCGTCCCCGCCATTGCCGTGGATACCCACGTGTTTCGGGTGGCCAACCGCATCGGGCTCAGCAACGCTTCCAACCCCCGCCAGACCGAAGAACAGCTGATGGCGGTCATCCCCCGGGAGCGCTGGAGCCATGCCCACCACCTCCTGATTTTTCACGGCCGCAACCTGTGCAAGGCCCGCAAGCCCCTGTGCGGGGAGTGCCCCCTGGCGCCCCACTGCAAGTACGGCCTGGAAAGGAAAGATGCAGCTTCGGGTGCGCATGGCGGGAGCCGGACCGCGCGCAAACACAAAGGCCGCCTGGCGGCGGCCAAGGAAAGGGGAAAGCAGCATGGATGAAATTAAGAAACTGGCGGAAATGCTTCGGCAAAGCAAGGACACTTTGGTTTTGACGGGGGCCGGTATTTCCACCGAGAGCGGCATCCCCGATTTCCGCAGTCCCGGCACCGGGCTTTGGACCAGGATGGATCCCATGGAACTTTTGTCGCGCCCGGCGCTGGAGAGAGACCCGGTGGGCTTTTGGCGGCGGGTGGAGCCCATGTTCAGGCAGATGGCGGAGGCCCGTCCCAATGAGGGCCACTATGCCCTGGCCCGGCTGGAAAAAGCCGGCCTCATTCGCGGGGTGGTTACCCAGAACATCGATTCCCTGCACCAAAAAGCAGGCGCCAACGTCGTCCTGGAAGTGCACGGCCACCTGCGCAGCGTGTACTGTCCCGGGTGCGGGGCAGAGGAAGACATGCCGGCATTTCTGGACCGGGTGGCGGCAGGGGAATCGCTGCAGTGCAGGTGCGGGCAAATCTTCCGTCCCCATGTGGTGCTCTTTGGCGACCAGTTGCCCGAATGCTTTAATACCGCCTGGCGCTGGGCCCGGGTGTGCGACCTCCTGGTGGTGGTGGGTTCCAGCCTGGAGGTGGCTCCGGTTTGCTGGCTGGTCCCCGAAGCCAAGCGGGTGGCCATCATCAACATGGGCAGCACCCAGTGCGATTACCTGGCCGAGGTCGTAATCCGGGGCCGCGCCGGTGAAATTCTCCCCGCCCTGGCCGCTGCCGCCGGAGAATAAACGGGGCCGGGGCGGCTTGTTGCTCCGTGGACCGGCTGACCGGTGGCAAACCAGATGAGGAGGGCCAGGGCAAAGGCCAGCAGCCCGGTGAAGATAATCTGACCGCCCAGGGCCAGGCCGGGCCATTTTTTCCTGGCGGCCAGCAGGGTGCCGATGGAGATGAGCAGGCCCGCCAGGACCAGACCCAGGCCGCCGATGGTGCCCAGGGTATATGTCCAAAGCCCGAAATCCTCGGAAAAAGCAAACCAATCCAGCGCGGCAGCCAGGGCCACCAGCCCCAGGGCCGCCAGCAGGGCAAAAAGAACTCTGCGCACGCCAACACCTCCCCGTATAGTGTGTCCGGGAAGGCGGCAACAGTTTCAGCTGTGCCGCATAATCATGCCGATTCCCGCCAGCACCAGTATGCCTCCGGCGAGGTGGAGGGGACCCGGCACTTCGCCGAAGAGGGGAATGGCTGCCAGAGTGGCCAGCACCGGCTCGGCCAGCACGCTGATGGAAACGGCGCTGGCCGGCAGGTAGCGCAGGGACCAGTTGAGCAGCGTGTGCCCAAGGATGGTGGGCACCGCCGCCAGGGCGGCAAAGACCAGCCAGTCCCGGGCGGAGTAGCCCGCCATGGGGATGGCGGCGCACAGGTTGTAGGCTACCAGCAGAAGGGCGCTGGCGCCGTAGACCAGAAGGGCGTAGAGGGCGGTGGGGATGCGGGGGCGCACCCGCCGGCCCACCAGGTAGTAACCGCCCAGCATCAGTCCGCCGCCGGCCGCCAATATGTTGCCGGACAGGGTGCCCGACAGCTGCAGCTCGCCCCAGCTTAACGACACAATTCCTGCCGCAGCCGCCAGGGCCCAGGGCAATGCTCTCAGGGGAAACTTTTCCCCCAAAAGCCGCCAGCTCAGAAATATCACCGGCAAGGGGTGGATGTTGACCAGCAGGGTGGCGGTGCTGACGCTGGTCAGCCTGAGGGCGGCGAACCAAAAGGTAAAATGGAAGCTGAGGAAGATCCCGGCCAGCAAACAGAGGAGCAGGTCGCCTTTTTTTATTGCCGCTGCTTCCCTCCTCTTGCCCCAGGCCAGGGGCAGCAGGAGGAGGCAGGTGATGAGGAGGCGGTAGCAGGCGGTGACGGTGGGCGGGGCCAGGGTGAAGCGGACCAGGATGGCGGAAAATGATACCGCCGTTACCCCCAGGGCCAGCACCCACCGGGGATTGAGAGAAGGCCGTCGGTTGGAATCAGTCTGCATGGTTTCCCCTCCGCACAAGATGGACTATAAGAAGTACATAAGCACATTTCGGGGCGCCTGACAAGGAATTTCGCTCCGCCGGCGCTATTTTTGCCGGCGCCCGGCCTGTTTTTTGTACCCGGCAGGAGTATCTTTTAAGCAGAAAGCAAGCGGCAAAACAAGGGAAAAGTTTCGCTTGCCGGCTGGCGCGGCGCTGTGTCAAATAATCCCTTGACGGCCGGCGGGAATTGGGTTAAGCTAGGGGAAGCAGTGCAGAGCGGGGGTGTGAAGATGACCAAGGTATACCGTAGTAATGTTGCGCCGTCGACGGGATTGGGTCACGCTTCACAGCCCGTGCAGTTCTGCCTGCAGGGCTGATTGTGCTCTGGCTTTTTGGAAGGCGAGGGCCCTTTTCCCGCTTCCGGGAAAAGGGTTTTTTTGTTGGGCAATATAGAGAGATGGGGAGGAACAAAAGTGAGCGGCATTCGCATTGTGGAATACGCCCGTCAGTATGCTGCCGGGCTGGCCAAAATGTGGAATATGAGCGCCGACTACTGGGGCGGCCTGCAGGCGGTGGAGACAGAAGAGTCGGTGATTCGGGATAATGAGAACTCCGAGAACATCAAAATTTGGGTGGCCCTGGACGGCGACGAGGTGGTGGGCTACTGCAGCTTTTCCGAATACAGGCAGGACCAGGGGGCGTCGTACATACCCCTGCTCAATGTGCGCCCCGACTACCACGGCAAAAAAGTGGGCAAACTCCTGGTCCTTAAAGCGGTGGAGGAGGCCTGCCAGCACCCCTGGCCGCGCCTGGACCTGTTTACATGGCCGGGCAACACCAAGGCCATGCCCCTGTACAAAAAATGCGGTTTCTTTTGGGAAAACCGGGACGACAGCACCCACCTGATGAATTTCATGCCCTATGTGCTGCGCACCGAGGCGGTGGCCGACTTTTTCCGGCACGCCGACTGGTATGCCGACTCAGTCCGGGAGATTACCGCCGAGCCCGACGGACGCATCGAAAATGGTTTTGAGTACTACCAGTACCGCTGGCAACACGGCGACAGCATGCTGCGCATGGAATTTGAGCGCCGGGGCCGGGGTCTGCGCCTCATCGAGACCGACGACTGGCTGGTGGAAGCATGGATTGAAGGTCCTGCCCTGGTCTTTGGCCGCAGTTACAAAGCCTGCTACCGCGTGCGCAACAAGAGCGGCAAACCCCTGACGGTGACCATCCGGGGCAGGGATGACGAGAACATCTCGTTTGCCCTGGAGCGCTCCCTTTCGGTGCAGGACGAAGCGGTGGTGGAGGGCCGGTTCAGCGTGGGCGAAATTGCCGAAGAACACAACGACTGGCGCACCCATCCCGGTGTAGGCGCCGAAATCCTCATCAACGGCAAAAAGGCGCTGTTTAAAGTGGGGCTGCTTCCCAAGTTCCCTGCCGTACTCAAGGCGGTTGTGCCGGAGCAGGAATGTTATGCCGGCAGTTCCGGTTTCCTCTGGCTCAACGTCGAGAACGGATTTGCCGAGCCGGCCCGCTTCAGTTTCCTCCTGCCCCGGGCGGACTGCGTAAGCCTGGAGCGGCAGCAGCTGGAACTGGACCTGGAGGCAGGCGCAAAGAAGGCAGTGCCCGTTGCATACACCCTTAAGGAACCGGGCCATTTGACCGGCGCCGTGAGGGCGACGGCCCATCCCCGCGGGGGCGGCGCCATCGAGTTCCAGGCGACACTGACGGCGGTCTTTGCCGGTCCCGGGGCGGCCTTCAGCGGCGAAGACGACGAGAGCTGGTTTGCCGTCAACGGCCGGTATGCCCTGACCCTGCAAAAGTCCAGCAATATACTGGAAGCCGGGCCCAGGAACGGCAGGCCCGGTTCCGGCGTTCAGTTTTTCCGGCCCGAGCTGGGGCTCCCCTATTCAGTGGAATTTGCCAAGACCAGGCCGGCGGCGGTGGAACACGGGGTGGAAAAGGGGGTCGCCTACCTCAAGGCGGTGTACCTGTCCCGGACGCACCCAGGCCTGGAAGTGGAGCGCCTTGTCTTCCTGCGGGCCGACGGAATTGCCTGGCAGGAGTGGCGCCTGCGCAACACCGGGTCTGCGGCAGCAGCCGACCTCCATTTTCGCACCATGGTGCGCGCAACCCTGCAGGGCGCCGTGGCGCCACTGGTGGGCCAGGCGGTTGAGGCCCGGGACGGTTACGGCGAGCTGCTTTCCAACTTTCCCCTGTCCCGCTTCACCGAGAATTGGCTCTACAGCCGGGGCGGCGGCTGGGGAATCTGCTGGCCCCGGGACGTCAAGCCCGCCTGTGTCCAGGGCACGCTGTGCTTTGCCTGCGCACTGGGTGATTTGCTTCCGGGACAGGAGGCGGTTATCGAGCCCGTCACCGTTGCCCTGGGCGCCTTTGCCTCCTGGCAGGAGTTTCGCAACTTTGCCCTGGGGCGGGCGGAGGCCGGGGCAGTCAGCGCTGACAGCCTGGCGGTGCTGGTCAACGGGGGCAATCCCTTTGTGCAGGGAGAGTATGAGCTGACCCTGGCCGACTGCAAGAACGTCGCCCTGGCCGGCCGGGTGCAGGTTAGCGGGCGGGAAGTTGCAGGTTCGGCGCCCATTGAAGCCAACGCGGCGCGCCTCACCCTGGCCGCCCCGGCGCCGGGCGCAGTGGATCTGATCCGGGTGGAAGCCGATACCGAGACGGTGGTGCTGCGGCGCCAGGTGGCCGTGTTTGGAATCGGCGGCGCCGTCCGTTGCCGGCAACAGCGGCAGGGCGACATGGACATCGTGACGGCGGACAACGGCGTGTTGCGCTTTTCCGCTGCTGCGGAATTTGGCCCCGTGTTGTTCAGCCTGCAGTACCGGGGGCGGGAATGGCTGGACTCTTCCTTCCCGGCGCCGCGCCCCTGTTCCTGGTGGCATCCCTGGCTGGGCGGCTGCGGCCTGAACATTGAAGGGCTGTCCAGGCATTCCCTGCTCAAACAGCCCCGCACCTGCGATTTTGCCGTCCGGGAGGACAGCGCCGGCAACCGCTGGCAGGGCTTGGTCCTCCGGGTGGAGGTGCAGGAGCACGAAAAGCTCCGGGGCCTGCAATTCAGCCATTATTTCCTCACCCTGCCCGGACTGGCGGGATTGTGCACCTTTGTTGAGCTGGAACACAGCGGGCTGGCCCTGGCGGGAGCTGAGTTTTACCACGAGGTCTTCCTGGCTCCCGGCGGCGCTGTGGCAGGCAGCTGGGCAGAAGTGGTTACACCCCAGGGGGAAACGGTGTGCTACAAACAGGGCAGCGGTTTTCAGTCCCCCGGGGTAAACAAAGCGGTGTACGGCTCGGCAGGCTGCCGGGAACGGCTGCTGGCATTCAGCACGGCTGACATCGTTGCCTACACCAACAAAGATGTCATGTTTGCCGAAATCTGGCACAAATTTACCCTTGTTCCCGACCGCAAAACAGTGACGCCGCCGCTGTTCCTGTTCTTCACCGCCGAAGACATCCCCGTTGCGGCGCTGCGGCCTTTGACCCATACCCGATTCCGGCAGTAAGGGCGCCCCGGCGCCCTTTTTTGCAGGAATTGGCCCCCGGGGCGGAGAAGTTAGGCAGAAAGAAAAAAGCTCCCGGGAGGGCAATGGATGGAGCGTTTGTTACAGCAAATCCAATTTCTCGTCGAAATCGACAAGCTGAAAACCGTTTTGCGCCAAACCCGCCTTATTGACGCCGACCGCAGGGAAAACAGCGCCGAACATTCCTGGCATTTGGCGGTGGCGGCCATGGTGCTGGCGGAGCACGCCAATGACAGCATCGATTTGGCCAAAGTCCTTAAAATGGTCCTCATTCACGACCTGGTGGAAATCGATGCCGGGGATACTTTCTGTTACGACTACGCGGGCTACGCGGACAAGGCCCTGCGGGAAGAGCGGGCTGCAGAGCGCATCTTCGGCCTGTTGCCCCAAGAGCAGGGCAGGGAATTCCGGGCCCTGTGGCAGGAATTTGAGGAGCGGGCTACTCCCGAGGCGCGCTTCGCCGCCGCCCTGGACAGGTTCATGCCGGTACTGCACAACCTGCACACCGGCGGCGGCACCTGGACCCGCCACGGCATCACCCGGGCTCAGGTTGAAGAGCGCAATTCGCCCATGGCTGAAGGTTCGGTGACGCTGTGGGCATACATTTCCCGGGCCCTGGACGAGGCGGAGGCTGCCGGGATACTGGAGGACTGGAGGGAAGACTGATGGGCATTGCCATATTCCAGGTAGATTCCTTTGCCGCCGAGCCCTTTGCCGGCAATCCCGCCGGGGTGTGCTTGCTTCTCGACGGCGACCGGAAGGCGGAATGGATGCAAAAGGTGGCCGGGGAGCTGAACCTGTCGGAGACGGCCTTTGTGATGCCGCACCCGGAGGGCTGGAAGCTGCGCTGGTTTACCCCTGAGGTGGAAGTGGACCTCTGCGGCCACGCCACCCTGGCCGCCGCCCATGTCCTCTTCAGCCAGGGTCTGGCCGGGGCCGGCGAGACAATACGGTTTCACACCCTCAGCGGCCTGCTCACCGCCCGGCAACAGGGCCGGTGGATTGAGCTGGATTTTCCGGCCGAGCCGCCCTGGGCCGAGGAAATTGACCCCGGCATCATAGCGGCTCTGGGAGTCAAGCCTTTGTTTACCGGGCGCAACCGCATCGACTACCTGGTGGAAGTGGCCACCGAGCAGGAAGTACTTGAACTGAAGCCCGACCTGGCCAAACTGGGCGCCTTGACTGAGCGCGGGGTAATGGTCACTGCCCCCGCCGCCCGGGCGGGTTACGATTTCGTCTCCCGCTTCTTCGCCCCCGGCATCGGCATCGCCGAAGACCCGGTTACCGGGTCGGCCCATTGTTGCCTGGGCCCCTTCTGGCAGCAGCGGCTGCACAAGGATCAGTTCATGGCCTGGCAGGCGTCCCGGCGGGGCGGCGCGGTGCGGGTGCGCCTGGAGGGGGACCGGGTCAAACTGGGCGGTCAGGCCGTCCTGGTCTTCAAAGGTGAGTTGTTGCCGGACGGGATTTAAACAGCGCAAACGGAGCAGGCCCCGGGCCTGCTCCGTTTTTTATGATGTGCCGTGCGCTTGGTGCCAGACGGGTTGGGGCAGAATAAAGAAGAGAATGGCGCCTAAGGAGTGAAAGCATGAAGGGGCTGATCCCTGTGCTGATCATGCTGCTGGCACTGGCGGCGGCTGCCGCCGACCACTTTGGTTGCGGGCCGGTTGCGCCTGCCCCGGAGGAAGTTGAGGCAGAGATGGTTGCGCTGCGGGCCGAGAATGCCCGGTGGCGGCTGGCCTGGGAGGCATTGCTTGACGCCGCCGACCTGGTCCGGGTGGAGGAAGTCGCGCCGGACGTCGTCGTCAATCTGCGCTATGCCACGGCGGACAATTTCACCGGCCGGGCGGTGTATCCCGTCCACATCGCCTTGCTGCGCCGGGAGACAGCCCGCAAGCTGGCGGCGGCCAATGCCGAGCTCATGGAGCAGGGCTATCGCATAAAGCTTTGGGATGCCTACCGGCCGTACAGCCTGCACCTGCAACTGTGGCAAGCCGCCGGGGACAAGCGCCATTTCTTTGCCGACCCCCGCTTTGGTTCGGTGCACAACCGGGGCGCGGCGGTGGATGTCACCCTGGTGGATGCCCGCGGCCGGCCGGTGGAGATGCCCTCGGATTTCGACGATTTCTCCGGGGCCGGACACAGGAATGCGCCCATGTCCGGGGCGGCCCGGGCCCACCTGGACCTGCTGACCGAGGTCATGTGCCGCCACGGCTTTGAGGCCATCGAGCACGAATGGTGGCATTTCGAGGACAACGCCTGGTGGCGCTATCCCATCCTTGACGTGCCCCTGGAAGTATACAATATTATAACTGACGGCCGCTGACCGTTAGGGCAGAAGCGGGCAGGCAGGCCTGAACAGCGAGAGGAGAGGTTTGCAATGTATCGGGGCATTATTCATCGCTTTGCCGACAGGTTTCCCGTGGGGGAGGACACGCCGGTGGTGACCCTGGGCGAGGGGAACACTCCCCTCATTCCCCTGGCCAGAATCAGCCGGATGCTGCCGGGCCTGGAAATCTATGCCAAGTATGAAGGGGCCAATCCCACGGGTTCTTTTAAAGACCGGGGCATGACCCTGGCGGTGAGCAAAGCCGCGGAGGCGGGGGCCCGGGCGCTGATCTGCGCTTCCACCGGCAACACCTCGGCTTCGGCGGCGGCCTATGCCGCCCGGGCGGGGCTGGAGTGCGTCGTCCTCATTCCCCAGGGGAAAATCGCCCTGGGCAAGCTGGCCCAGGCTCTGCATTACGGCGCCCGGGTGGTGGCGGTGCGGGGCAATTTTGACCAGGCCCTGGCCATTGCCCGGGAACTGGCCGCCGAGCATCCCCTGACCCTGGTCAATTCCGTCAATCCCTACAGGATTATGGGCCAGCAGTCCGCCGCCTGGGAGGTGGCGGCGGAGCTGGGTGATGCCCCGGACTACCTGGCCATCCCGGTGGGCAATGCCGGCAACATCACCGCCTACTGGCAGGGCTTTTTGGTCTCCCGGGAGCGGGGGGAGATTGCCAGGTTGCCCAGGATGTTGGGCTTCGAAGCCGAAGGGGCGGCGGCCATAGCCCGGGGGGAACCGGTGCTGCAGCCGGAGACGGTGGCCACTGCCATCCGCATCGGCAACCCCGTGAGCTGGCAGGGGGCAGTGGCCGCCGCGCAGCAGTCCGGGGGCTGCATCGACTGGGTCAGCGATGCAGAGATCCTGGCAGCCTACCGCCTGCTGGGCCGGGCCGAAGGGATATTTTGCGAGCCGGCGTCGGCGGCGTCCCTGGCCGGGGTGCAGAAGCTGTACAAGCAAGGCCGCCTGGACATTCCGGCCCGGGTGGTCTGCGTGCTCACCGGCAACGGGCTCAAGGACCCGGACAACGCCATGGCCGGCGCCGGGCAGCCGCAGGCGGTGGATCCGGTTAAGGAAGATATTGCCCGGGCCTTGGGGGTGACGGAATGGTGAGGCTGGCGGTTCCTGCCACAGCGGCCAACCTGGGTCCGGGCTACGATTGCCTGGGACTGGCCCTGGCACTGTACAATTACCTGGAACTGGAACCGGCTCGCCGCTGGCAGCTGGTTATCCGCGGCGAGGGCGCCGAAAGTTTGCCCCGGGACGAGAGCAACCTGGTGTGGCAGAGCATGGAGCACCTCTGGCGGCAAACGGGGACTCCTGTGCCCTGTGTAAAACTGACGCTGGTCAACGGAATTCCCCTGGGCCGGGGGTTGGGCAGCAGCGCAGCCGCCATTGTCGGGGGTCTGAGCCTGGCCAATCATTGGCTGGACAAGCCCCTGGACAAGGAGGAACTGCTGCAGCTTGCCGCCGAACTGGAGGGGCACCCCGACAACGTGGCGCCGGCCCTGCTGGGCGGCCTGTGCCTGTCAGTAACGGAAGCGGGGCGGACCATTGCCCTCAACTGGGACCTGCCCCCGCACTTGCGCCTGGCGGTCTGCATTCCCGACTTTTCCCTTTCTACTCAGGCGGCCCGGGCAGTGCTGCCGCGCACCGTGGCCCACGCTGACGCCGTCTTCAACCTGTCCCGCACCGCCCTGTTGCTGGCGGCTTTGGCCCAAAAGCGCCTGGACCTGCTCGGGACGGCCGCCCGGGACCGCCTGCATCAGGAGTACCGCAAGGACCTCATCCCCGGCTTCGATGCGGTGGTGACCGCCGCTGTCGAGGCCGGGGCCCTGGCCTGTACGCTGTCGGGAGCCGGCCCCTCCCTGCTGGCCTTCGTCGTCTCCGCAGCCGACGGCGAAAAGGCGGGCCGGGCCATGGCGGCCGCCTTCGGCCGTTGGGGCGTGCAGGCGCGGTGGGTCGTTTTGCGGCCTGACACCCGAGGAGTCAGGGCGATAAAATGAAGGCGCCTCCGGACGAGGCGCCTTCTTTTAGTCCAAAAAGTGTTGAATTTCCAGCAAATAACCGTCGGGATCCCGGACAAAGAAGTGATAGATGCCGAAGCGGGAGTTTTCCCGGGGCGGGTGCAGGGGGGCGCATCCCCCTTGCTGCAACCGGGCATAATCCGCGTCGACGTCGGCGGAGAGCAAGGTGATAATGGGGTTTCTTTCCGCCGGCGTAACGGGGAGGTGGGTGCAAAAGCCCAGGCGCCCGCCGCCGGGCACTTCGTATATTCGGCACACCTCCTGGTCTTTCCAGAGTTTCAGGCCCAGCAGGCCGGAGTAGAACCTGTCCGTCGCTTCCAGGTCCCGGACGCCCAGAAACACAATGAGTCCTTGGTATTTCGCTGCCACTGTTCTTCCCCCTTTAACCGGCTCTGGTTTGCACCGCCGCTTTTTTTCGGCAATACTATGTATCTGACGGAATTATACCATATGACAGGGAGGCCCTGCCGTGCGCATAGGCATCATCTCCGACACCCACATCCCTTCCCGGGCGCCGCAACTGCCGGCCTTTGTGTCCCGGGCCTTTGCCGGCGTGGAGCTGATTCTCCATGCCGGGGACATCAACGACTATTCGGTGTTGCGGGCGCTCAGCGCCATTGCGCCCACCGAGGCCGTGGCCGGCAACACCGATCCGCCCGGCATGGTGGAAGCCCTGGGCACCGAGCTGCTCCTGGACCTGGCGGGTTTTCGCATAGGGCTGACCCATGGCCACCTGGGCCGGGGGCAGACCAGTTTGGACAGGGCTTTCAATACCTTCCGGGGCAAGGCCGACGTGGTGGTATTCGGTCACAGCCACCAGCCCCTTAAGGCGGTAAAACAAGGGGTATTGTTAATCAATCCCGGTTCGCCCACGGATAAACGCCGCCAGCCCCTGTTTTCCCTGGCCGTACTGACCTTGACAAAGCGGGCTGTTGGCGAGATATTATATTTTGAGTAGCGAAATTTTTCCCGAAAGGATGAAGGCCCATGACGTCCCGGAGATTTTCCCCTGCCGACCTGCTCCTCTTGACGGTGGCCATAATCTGGGGGGTCAACGTGGCGGTGGTCAAGGCCGCCCTGACCAGGGCTGAAGCTACCGGGCCCCTGATCTGGCTGGGCATCGGCCTGTCGGTGGCCGGAATAGTCCTGGTCACCCTGGGCGGCAGCAAGAGCGTAACCCTGGGCGGCGACACCTGGCGGGGGGACCTGTTGCTGGTCTTCGGCACCTTTTTCTTTGCCTTTTTTACCCTCAAGAGCAAGGACCTGTTGCAAAAGTATTCTCCGCTGCAGTTTACCGCCTGGACCATGACGGCGGGCGCTGCGGGGCTGACGCTGCTGTCCCTGCGGGGTCTGGCCGCCCAGAACTGGGGCGCCGTGGGTCTCACCGGCTGGGGCGGACTGGTCTACTCGGCAACTTTGGCCATTGCGGCCGGCAACTACGTGTGGACCAACGGCGTGCGCAAGCTGGGCGCAGCCAGGACAGCTGTTTACAACAACCTAACGCCGGTGACGGCCATGGTGACGGGAAGCCTCTTTTTGGACGAAACAGTCACCTGGCTGCAGGCGACCGGCGCCGCGCTGATCATCAGCGGCCTTTATCTCACCCGCCGCCGGGGCAGGGCGGCGGTGCCGGAAGCGGCGGGCAAGCAGGGGTAATTCTTCGCCAGGCGAAGGATTTTCCCTTTTTTTGTAGAAGCAATCTTTAACAACATAAGCCTGGAGGTTGTTTATGCGCAAGGATAACATCGTCGAGAATTACCACGGCACTCTGGTGGCCGACCCCTATCGCTGGCTGGAAGACAGCAACGATCCCGACACTCAGGCCTGGGTCAAAGAGCAGAACCGGATTACCAGGCAGCATTTGGACATCCCCCTGCGGGAGGAGCTGAAACGGCGCCTGGAAGAACTGTGGGACTATCCCCAATACGAGTTGCCCCTGGAAGCGGGCGGACGGCTTTTTTTCCAGAAAAACGACGGCCTGCAGAACCAGCCCGTGCTCTACTGTCAGGAGCCCGGCGGCGAGCCCTTTGCGGTGCTGGATCCCAATACTTTCAGCGCCGACGGCACCGTGGCCCTGACCCGGTTTGAGGTAAGCAAGGACGGCAAGCTGCTGGCCTACGCCACCTCGGAAAGCGGAAGCGACTGGCAGCAGGTCCGCATCCGCAATGTGGACACCGGCGAAGACTTTCCCGAAACCATCCGCTGGTGCCGGTTTACCAATTTGCCCTGGACACCCGACGGCAAGGGTTTCTTTTACAGCCGCTACCCCGAGCCCGGCAGCGTGCCTCCCGAAGACCAGAGCAATTTCTGCCAGGTCTGGTACCACCGGGTGGGGACCAGCCAGGAGGAAGACATCCTGGTCTATCACCGGCCCGATGCCAAGGAACTGAGCTTCTCTCCCTTCATCAGCGAAGACGAACAGTACCTGGGCCTGGTGGTTGTCCGCGGGACGGCTTCCCGCAACCGCTTCTATTACCGGCCGCTGGACAGCCGGGAGGATTTCGTGCGCTTGCTGGACGATGAAGATGCCGCATACTGGCCCATTGGCAACCTGGGGAGCAAGTTTTACTTCCGCACCAACCTGGACGCTCCCCGGGGCAGAATTATCGCCATCGACGTGAACAACCCCGCCCGGGACCAGTGGCAGGAGATTATCCCCGAGGGCGAAGATGTCATGGCCCGCGCCCACCTGGCTGGGGGCAAGCTGGTGGTGGTGTATATGCGCCACGCCTGCCACCGCATTGAAATATTCAGCACCGCCGGAGAGCGGGAAGGGGAAGTGGAGCTCCCCGGCCTGGGTACAGTGGTGGGGCTGTGGAGCAAGTACGCGGCGCAGAAGTTCTACTTCAGCTTCACTTCCTTCCTCTGCCCGCCCACGGTATTCAGCTATGACCTGGAGCAGGGCAGGCTGGAGCCCTTCGGCGAAATGAAGCTTTCCTTTGACCCCGGGGCCTTTGAGACAAGGCAGATTTTCTATCAGTCCAAGGACGGAACCCGGGTGCCCATGTTTATCACCCACAAAAAAGGTCTGCAGCTCAACGGCGACAACCCCGCTGTTTTGTACGGCTACGGCGGTTTCAACATCAGCGTAACTCCCGCCTTTTCCCCGGCCCACCTGATGTTTATGGAGCGGGGAGGAGTGTATGCAGTGGCCAACCTCCGGGGCGGCAGTGAGTACGGCGAAGAGTGGCACCGGGCGGGCATGCTGGAGAACAAGCAGAACGTCTTTGACGACTTCATCGCCGCGGCGGAATGGCTGATAGCCAACAAGTATACCCGCCGGGAGCGCCTGGCCATCCTGGGCCGCAGCAACGGCGGCCTGCTGGTGGCGGCGTGCATGACCCAGCGCCCCGACCTGTACGGCGCCGTAGTCTGTTGGGTTCCCGTCATCGACATGCTGCGCTACCACAAATTTACCGTCGGCCGCTTCTGGATACCCGAGTACGGCAACGCCGAGGCCAACCCCGAGCACTTTAAATTTATGTATGCCTATTCGCCCCTGCACAACGTCCGTGAAGGGGTGGAGTATCCTCCCACTCTGATCATGACCGCCGACACCGACGACCGGGTTGTCCCCGGCCACGCCCTGAAATTTGCCGCCACCCTGCAGGAGAAATACAAGGGCAAAAACCCCATACTGCTGCGAGTGGAGTTCAAGGCCGGCCACGGCTTCGGCAAGCCCGTTTCCAAGCTCATCGACGAAGCCGCCGACATTTACACCTTCATCCTCACCCAAACCCGGACATAGGGGACGGTTCTTTCTGTCCAGTTCCGGACACCGGGGACGGTTCTTTCTGTCCACCCAAATCCCATTGCAAAAGTAAAGCCCCTGTTACAGGGGCTTTACCCTTGGACAACGGGGACGGTTCCGCTTGTCCATCCTCCGCAAAGTCATCTGACGGCAGTTGCTTCTCAGTTGCCCATGCTGCTGAAGTAACAGCAGGTGTTGATAATCCAAGGGATTCATACAGCTTCCGAAGCTTTTTGGGCAGGCAAACCAGGGCAAGAGCGACCAGAGCCAGAAGGATAACTTATATCCCGCGCCTGCTGGACAAAAAGAACCGTCCCCCTTGTCCGGCAGGCAAACTTTTTCGGGCATTGCCGGCATCTAATAAGAGCAAGGGGGGAACGCGCTTGAATGAACTGAGCCTGCTTACTGCTGCTAAAAAGGGCGATCAGGAGGCCTTTCTTGCCCTGGTGGAGCCACTAGAAAGACATTTGTACCAGACGGCCTTGGGCATTCTCGGCAATTGCCATGATGCTGAAGATGCCTGGCAGAATACCGTCCTCAACGCATGGCGCCATATCCGAAGCTTGCGCGGCCCCCATTTCAAAACCTGGATTACCCGGATTCTCTTAAATGAAGCCAAAGCAATACTGCGCCAGCGGCGGAGGGCTCCAATTCCCGTTCCCTCTTTGCCGGAAGGCACTGAAACCCAGGACAGGACGGATTCACTGGTTCTGCAGGATTATTTGGTCTCTCTCCCGGAACAGCAGCGGGAGGCAATACTGCTCCGTTTCTGGCTGGATTTGTCTCTGGAGGACATCGCTGCCCTGACAGGTGTTCCCCTGAGCACTGCCAAGACCAGACTTTACCAAGGTGTGGCCAAGCTGAAAGCCCGGATGAAGGAGGCTGAGATTGGTGCAAGACAGATACCTTTTTGAGCATGGGGAGATTAAGGCCCTGCTGGCAAAAGGCTTTGCAGAAATAGGTCCGGGACGGACTGCAAGACAAATTTTGAGTGCAGCCAGAAAGCGGCGGAGGAAACGGCTTATAAACTCGGGTATTGCTGCCGCTGCGTGTTTGCTCCTGGCTTTTGCCAGCCTGAACATGCCTGCGGTGGCCCGGGCCATCTCTTCGGTTCCCCTGATTGGCGAGGCCTACCTTAGCTTCATCAAGGGGAGCGGTTTGGACATTGCCTATCAGGCCGGGTTTGTAACTGAACTGGGCAGCCAGGATCACCGGTACGACATTACGCTTACTGTCCTTGGCGCCTATGCCGACCCAACGGAGACCACGGTGATGTTCACTTTGACCAGCGCTGACAAAAACCTTATCCGGCAGGTATGGGACGGCACATATGCACCTTGGGCAGAGAGCAGGCCGGAGAACCTTGAATTGTGGCCGCGGTTAAAAGGAGCAGGGTCCGGAAGCAGTACACTGCAACTGGATGAGGCTGAAGGCGTAATTTATGGCCTGGTCAGTGCCGATAATCACCGCCGTTTTTTGGGCCTTGGCCGCTCCGAAGTGCTGCAGATAGCAGCCAAGCCCTACGGCGAACCGGTATGGCAGGTGAGGTTCCCTGTCCAGGCCGTTTCCAGCCGGCATATTGATACTGTTCAGGTCAACAAAACCTTTTCCTATGGCGATATGGAAGTGACTCTGAATGAAATAGCTTTTTCCCCGGCCCAGACAGTGCTGAAGTACACCGTCAAAGGGGGTCGGGGGGCGATGTGCAATTGGTCTGTCAAAACCCCGAAAGGCGCTGAACTAATGCCCCTGGGCGGAACTTTCGGCTCCCATGGCTCGGGGTATAAAGGAGTAAGCCGGTTTTCGCCTACTGACGAGCGCAGTCTCGTTATAAATTTCCTGGGACAAAGCGAGTTTGTCGCAGAACACTTTGCGCTGCCTTTAAAAGTTGGAGTTGCAGTCAACACAGGCCGGGGAAGTCTTTCGGTGGCAGGGATTGTCCGAAACGGGGACACGCGGGTTACTCTCACTTGGACGGGAGAGACTAAGGTGGCGAAGATGGATGCTGCCCTGCGCGATCCGGTCGAAGAGAGAGAATTGTGCCTTGAGGGTTTCAGTGTCGAGGAAGACCAAATAGAATTGGTTTTCCCCGGTGCCGCCGGGGACCAGTGGGTGTTGCAAATTGGCGGCTTTGTACTGGAAGACCGGGAGCAAGTGGAGATAATACTGCCTTAGCTGGACAACGGGGACGGTTCTTTTTGTCCAGTTTCGGACACCGGGGACGGTTCTTTCTGTCCAGTGGGCAGAGCATTGTAGACCATTTGCTTGTTGAGTCCCAGCAGACGCGCCAGCTCGCGCCGCGAGACGTTGGCGGCAGCAAAAACTTTGCGAATCAAGATGTTGCGCCGTTCCGCCGGCAGCAGCCTGAGCTCCTCCGGACGGGCCAGGCCATGTTCTTTGAGGATCTCCTGTATCGTTGCGACGACCTGTTTTTGATCTGTCACATCCAAAAAGGTCAAATCCGAATCCTGGCCGGTAAACTGTACCAGCAATTTAACGGCATCGGCAGTTTGGGGCGCAAAGCAGTCGTACAGCGGCCTTCGGTTGACCAGGCTCTTTTGCCCCGGGGCGATGTATTCGCGGTAACTGCTCCAGGGGTAGGCCTGGGGAGCGGAAACGATTCCCGCCTTTACCGGGTTGTTGTGGATGTAGCGGGCGCATGCCATGAAGTAGCGCTGGCTGTCAATGGGTTCGCTGCGGAACCGGTCCTGGAACACGTGGCCGATGCGCTGGAGCTTTTTGTTGTAGTAGTTGGCGTAAACTACCAGCAGGCGCTTCATGGTCCTTTCCAGGTACTGGCTTTCCGCTTTGAGCAACAGGTGGACGTGGTTGTTCATCAGGCAGTAAGCGTACAAATCGAATTCGCCGTCCTTGAGGATTTTGCCCAGGGCGGTGAGGAAAAAAGAGTAGTCGGCAGGAGAGTGGAACAGCACCGCCTTGTTCAGGCCCCGGACTACAATGTGGTAGATATCGGTGGGGCTCAACCGCCTGGGGCGTCTGGGCATGGTCTCACCCCCAAAGTAACTTTTATGAACATTCTATTACATTGCGCACTGTTTGCCAAGGGCAACAAGTATGAACAAAAAGCTCAACCGCAGGGGTTGAGCTTTTTTATGTGGGCGGGCCAGCCCTGGACAACAGGAACCGTCCCCAGTGTCCGGAACTGGACAAAAAGAACCGTCCCCGGTGTCCGGGGTCAGGGGTCGGTTTGGCGGGAGTACTGCAGGAACCGGGCGTGGATTTCGGGGTGGTCGGCAAAGAACTGATTCAGTTTTATGATTTTGTTCAGGGTGGCGAGGCTGAAGTGGTGCTCGATCATCTCGGTTTCGGCCAGCAGGGATTCCCGCACTCCCAGGTTGGCCAGGAATTGTTCGATGGCCATGTGCCGGTGAAGCAGGAATTCCCCCAATTCCCGGCCCGCATCGGTGAGGCGGATGATGCCGTACTTTTCGTAATCCAGCAGGCCCATTTCGGTGAGCTTTTGCACCATTTTGCTGGCCGAGGGGGCCTGGACATTGAGGCGCTCGGCCAGGATATTGACTCGGGTGTAGCCCTCCCTGAGACAGTCGCGGTAAATCATTTCCAGGTAGTCTTCCATGCTGGGGGTGAGGTTTTTTTGTTCCTGCACCAGGCGCTGGTACCCCCGGGCGGTGCGGAATTCCTTTTCTTGCACCCTAGCCACCTCCTCCGCGGGCTGGACATTTGCCCCTGTGTTATGACTATTCAGCACCCCGGGGTAATATTTGCATAAACTTGCTTGTAGGAAACTTTGTTTGGGTCCGAAAACAATGTCGGGAGGGTGCATGATGAAATTCCAGCAAATACCCCTGTGTGCGTTGCCCCTGGGCGGTGCGGGTATCGTCCGGGAACTGGCGGTCAGCGGTGCAACCCGAAGGCGCATGCTGGACTTGGGCCTGGTGCAGGGAACCAGGGTAGAGGCGGTGTTGCGCAGTCCCGCCGGAGACCCCAAGGCTTACCGGGTGCGGGGAGCGCTGATTGCGCTGCGCAGCGAGGAAGCCGGGCAAATCCTGGTGGAATACCCCAAGTGAGGGCCGGGACGTGGGGCTTACCAAACAGTCGACGGGAAGCGGTGTCTTAAAGGAATTGCTGTCGGCGCCCCCGGGCCGGGAGGGGGAGCCGGTCATCGCCCTGGCGGGCAACCCCAATACCGGCAAGAGCACCGTCTTCAACAGCCTGACAGGGATGAACCAGCACACCGGAAACTGGCCGGGCAAGACCGTAGCCGTCGCCCAGGGGAGGTACCGCTACGGCGGGCGCAGCTACCGTTTGGTGGATCTGCCCGGGACTTACTCCCTGCTGTCCATGTCGGCGGAAGAGGAGGTGGCCCGGGATTTTATTTGTTTTGGCCGCCCCGACGTTACGGTGGTGGTGACCGACGCCACCTGCCTGGAGCGCAACCTCAACCTGGTATTGCAGGTGCTGGAGATTACGCCCCGGGTTGTGGTCTGCGTCAACCTCATGGAAGAGGCGGCGCGGAAAAAAATCCGCGTAGACCTGGCTAAATTGAGCAGGGAACTGGGCGTGCCGGCGGTGGGAACCAGCGCCCGCAGCGGTCAGGGGCTGGATGAGCTCAAGGCCGCCATCGCCAGGGTGGCAGCGGGGGAAAAAACTGCGCCCCGCCGGGTGGCGTACCCCCGGGAAGTAGAGGCGGCTGTTGCCGCCGTCAAGCCCTTGCTGGAGAACCTGTCGGGAGCGGCAGTCAACCGGCGCTGGCTGGCCCTGAGGCTGGTGGAGGGGGATGAAGCCCTGCTGGCTTCCCTGGCCAGAATGACGGCCGGGGAATTGCCGCCCGGGAACCGGGGAGGCGACGGCATGCGGGACGCCATTGCGGCGGCCATCGTGGCGGAGGCCGAGAAGATATTCCGCCGGGTTGTGACGCTGGAACAGGACAGGGGGCCCGACCTGGGGAGAAAAATCGACGAGGCCCTGACCTCCAAAACCTGGGGCATTCCCCTCATGCTGTGCTTGCTGGGGCTGGTGTTCTGGCTGACCGTCCAGGGGGCCAACTACCCTTCGGAACTGCTGGCCGGGGCTTTTGCCCGGGCCGAAAGCTGGCTGGCGGGGCAGGCATTCTGGGCCCTGCTCCCGGAATGGGTCTTCGGCCTGGTCGTCCTCGGAGTGTTTCGCACCCTGGCCTGGGTGGTTTCTGTGATGCTGCCGCCCATGGCAATCTTCTTTCCCTTGTTTACGCTGCTGGAGGACCTGGGGTACCTGCCGAGGGTGGCCTTTAACCTGGACCACTATTTTAAAAAGGCCTGCGCCCACGGCAAACAGGCCCTGACCATGTGCATGGGTTTTGGCTGTAATGCCGCCGGAGTGACGGCGTGCCGCATCATCGATTCGCCCAGGGAACGCATGCTGGCCATCATCACCAATAATTTTGTGCCCTGCAACGGGCGTTTCCCCATCCTGATCACCCTGGCCGCCATCTTTTTCGGCGGCGCCGGCGGCGCCCCGGGCAACGGCCTGGCGGCGCTGACGGTATTGGCTATGGTCCTTGTGGGAGTGGCGGTGACCCTGGCCATGTCCAAATTGCTGGCTAAGACCATACTTCGGGGATTGCCCTCATCTTTTATTCTCGAGATGCCCCCGTTCCGGAAGCCCCAGGTGGGCAGAATACTTGTCCGGTCCGTGCTGGACAGAACGCTTTTTGTGCTGGGGCGGGCGGTCATGGTGGCCGCTCCGGCCGGGGCGGTGATCTGGCTGCTGGCCAATATCCCGGCGGGGGGCAGGAGCCTGCTGGCCTACGGAGCAGGGTTGCTGGAGCCCGCCGGCCGGGCCATGGGCCTGGACGGATGCATTTTAATGGCCTTTTTGCTGGGCTTGCCGGCCAATGAAATCGTCATCCCCATCGCTGTAATGAGCTACCTGGGCATGGGCGTCCTGGAAGAGCCGCAGAGTCTGGCTGCCCTCCGGGACGTGCTGACGGCCAACGGCTGGACCTGGCTGACGGCGCTAAACGTCATGCTGCTGACCCTGATGCATTTTCCCTGCGGCACCACCCTGCTGACCATTCGCAAGGAAACCCGGAGCTGGAAGTGGACTCTGGTTGCCTTCCTGGTGCCCACTGCGGCTGGGGCAGCGGCCTGTTTGCTGTCCGCCGCCGCGGCCAGGCTGCTGGGACTGGTATAAGGAAAAAGCCGTTCCCCGGCTGTTGCACAGCATGGGATCGGCTTTTTTCTAGCGGTTTTTGCAGCGCTTGCAGACCTGCACGTCGTTGCCGTTATCGTCCTTGGTTTGCCACAGCAATTTGGCGCTGGTGCGGCCGCACAGGGGACAGGTGCCTTTGCCGCGGCCCGGTTTGCTCCACAGGCTCTTGCCGCGATTTTGCTTGGCCATCGGGTCTCCACTCCCTTATAATAGTTATAGTCACTTCAGGCATTATAAAAGAAAAAGAGGTCTTTTTCAAGCCGCCGCTTTTTGCCGGCGGAAACAGGACAGGCTATGGCCTGCCCTTGGCGCAGGCTGTGCTAGGGAGGATGGAATGCACAATGGAAATGCTGTTAAAGGGAATGCTTACCGGATTTATTCTCGTGGTGCCGGGCATGAGCGGCGGAACCCTGCTCCTGTTGCTGGGGTTGTATGAAAAGTTGATGCGGGATCTGTCCCGCCTGCGGATATGGCCGTGGCTGCCGTTTATAGCGGGGGCGGCGGCGGGTATCCTGATTAATGGAGCCGCCTTTTCCTGGCTGCTGCAAGCCTATGCCCCCTTTGTCACGGCTTTTTTGCTGGGCAGCATGCTGGCTTCGGTGCGGGCGGTAATGGGCGGCAATTTCCGCCCCAATTGGCGCCGCATCGGCTTGCTGGCGCTGGGAGCGGCCATTGGCCTGCTCCTGGCCGGGCAGCCGCTGGCGCCGGCGGAAGGAAGGGCCAGCCCCAGTCCGGGCCTCATCTTTATCGCCGGCGCCCTGGGTTGCGCCACCATGATACTGCCGGGGGTGGCGGGCAGCTCGGTGTTGCTCATGCTGGGCGTGTATGACGACATGCTGGCAGCCCTGGGCCGTCTGGACTGGCTGCTGTTAAGCGTCTTTATTGTCGGCGCCGCCGTGGGCGCCTTTGGGCTTTCCAACGCCCTGGACAATCTCTTTGCCCGGCACCGGGCGTCCATCAGCTGGCTGTTTTCCGGCCTCATTCTGGGTTCGGCCCGGATGCTCATCCCCGCCGCCTGGGTGCACCCGGCGGGCCAGGTCTTCCTGGGCCTGGCAGGCTTCGTCCTGGTCTGGTGGTGGGGCGGGAAAAAGCAATTGACAGGCCAGTGAAAATCGGGTAAGTTAAATATACCCGGATGGGGTATATGGAGGTGATTATTAATGGTTGAGACCATTAGTTTTAAAATCGAGGGCATGACCTGCGCCGCCTGCGCTAATCGGGTGGAAAAGGCGTTGCAACGGCTGGACGGGGTTGTTTCCGCCGTCGTCAACCTCGCCACCGAAGAGGCCCGGGTGGAATACCGGCCCGGCCAGATAACGGCGGCGGAGCTGTACGCGGCAGTGGAAAGGGCCGGCTACCGGGCGGTGCCCAAAATCCAAAAGCTGGAACTGAGGATTGAAGGCATGACCTGTGCCGCCTGCGCCAGCCGGGTGGAAAGGAGCCTGCAGGCTGCTCCCGGGGTGCGGGAAGCGGTGGTCAACCTGAATACCGAAAGGGCCAGCATCGAATACGATCCCGCCCAGGCCGATGTGCACCAGCTGCTGGCCGCCGTGGAAAAGGCCGGGTACCTGGCCCATCTCCATCAGGAGGAGGACGAGGAACGGCAAGACGAGGACGAGGCCAAACTGCAGTTGGCGGCCAGGAGGATGCGGACGGCCTGGGCTTTTACTTTGCCGGCGGCGGTGTGGATGCTCATCGCTATGACCATGGGCAGGCATGACCACGGCTGGCCCACCCCCTTTGCTTTCAACCTGGGCATGGTGCTGCTGGCACTGCCGGTGCTGGGCTGGGCAGGGGGCCACGTGTACCGGTCGGCCTGGCGGGCGGTGCGGCACGGCAGCGCCAACATGGATACCCTCATTGCCGTGGGCACCCTTGCCGCCATCGCCACCGGCGTCATGGTATTCTTCTGGCCGGTGGAGAACTATGCCGGAGTGGCGGCGATGATCATGGCCTTCCATCTTACAGGCCGCTACATCGAGACCAAGGCCCGGGGCCGGGCGTCTCAGGCCATTAAAAAGCTGCTGGAGCTGGGGGCCAAGACCGCCACCATCCTGGTGGACGGCGAGGAAAGGGAAGTGCCCATCCGGCAGCTGCAAATCGGCGACGTCATGATTGTGCGTCCTGGTGAAAAAATCCCCACCGACGGTGTCATCCTGGAAGGAGAGAGCGCCGTGGACGAATCCATGGCCACCGGCGAATCTCTGCCGGTGAGCCGCCGTCCCGGCGATGAAGTCATAGGGTCCACCGTCAACCAGCACGGCCTGCTCAAGGTCCGGGCAACCAAGGTGGGCAAAGACACCTTCCTCAGCCAGGTCATCAAAATGGTGGAAGAAGCCCAGGGGACCAAGGTGCCCATCCAGGAGTTTGCCGACCGGGTCACCGGCATTTTCGTCCCGGCGGTGTTAATAATTGCCGCCCTGACCTTTGCCGCCTGGCTGTTGTTCCCGACGGAGATGGCGGCGGCGGGCGCACGGTTGCGGGACATCCTGCCCTGGGTGGATCCCGGGCTCAGCGGGGTTACTTTGGCCCTCTTTGCCACCATTGCTGTGCTGGTCATTTCCTGCCCCTGCGCCCTGGGCCTGGCCACTCCCACCGCCCTGATGGTGGGCAGCGGCCTGGGCGCCGAAAACGGCATCCTCATCCGCAACGGGGCGGCCATCCAGGCCATGAGCACCGTGGATGTGCTGGTCTTTGACAAGACCGGGACCATCACCCAGGGCAAGGCAGAGGTCACCGACATCATTCCCGCAGCCGGCAACGGCGCCGACGAAGTCCTGCGCCTGGCGGCCAGTGCCGAACTGGGCTCCGAACACCCCCTGGGCAAGGCCCTGGTCAACCGGGCCCGGGAACAGGGTCTGGAGCTGACCGAGCCCGAGAATTTCACCGCCCTCACCGGCCTGGGCGTGCGGGCGGAGGTCGGAGGCGAAGCGGTGCTGGTGGGCAGCCGCCGCCTGATGTCCGAAAACGGCATCGAGGTGGGGGAATTGGAGGCGGAACTGGCCCGGCTGGAAGGGGAGGGCAAGACCGCCATGCTGGTGGGCGCCCGGGGCAAAGTCCAGGGCATCGTGGCGGTGGCTGATACCCTCAAGGACGATTCCGTCCGGGCCATTAAGGAACTCCAGGACCTGGGTTTGCAGACGGCCATGATCACCGGCGACAACGAGCGCACCGCCCAGGCCATTGCCGCCAGGGTGGGCATTAACCAGGTGCTGGCGGAGGTGCTGCCCGACGGCAAGGTAGAGGAGATTAAACGCCTGCAGCAACAGGGCCTGCGGGTGGCCATGGTGGGCGACGGCATCAACGATGCCCCTGCCCTGACCCAAGCTGACGTCGGCATCGCCATCGGCACCGGCACCGACATCGCCATCGAGGCGGCAGATATCACGCTGGTGCGGGGGAATTTGAGCGCCGTGGTCAGCGCCGTGAAACTGGCCCGGGCCACCTTCCGCAAAATCCGCCAGAACCTGTTCTGGGCTTTCATCTACAACACCGTGGCTATCCCCCTGGCAATTCTTGGCCTGATGCACCCGGTGATAGCCGAAATCTCCATGGCCATGAGTTCTGTCACCGTGGTGAGCAACGCCAATTTGCTGAGACGGGCGAAAATCTGAAGTGACTTATTGTATCCTCCCCCCTCTGATATGCTATAATTAAAAAAAAGCTGTATTCGGATTCGAAGCGGGGGGACCCAATTCCCTGGGGTGAATTTCCAGATTGGAAAAGGGGCGGTTACCCTAACCCGACAGCTAACCCCGTAAGCATGCAGCCACAAAAGGCAAGGATATATTTCCTTTTGTGGCTTTTTCTTGCCGGGGGTCCCCACTCGTCATCGTTGGAGGTGTTGTGGTGAGTGTAAAGGAGACAGTCAACGAAGTAGTGCGCTCTGTATTACCGATTACTGCAGCGGTTATTTTGTTGCAGATAACCGTGGTACGGCAGCCATGGTCCGAATTCCTGATTTTTTTGTTCAGCGTGCTCATGACCATGGCCGGCCTTACCCTCTTTTTAATCGGGGTCAAGGAAAGTCTGCTGGCCATCGGCGAACTGGTGGGCAAGTCCCTGCTCCAAAGCGGCAAACTCTGGTTTATTGTGGCTTTTGCCATTGCCGTGGGCTTTGCCGTGACGGTGGCGGAGCCGGGGGTGCAGGTGCTGGCCAACCAGGTTGACGTTGTTTCGGGCGGAGAGATTTCCCGTTACCTCCTGGTGGCGGTGGTGGCCCTGGGAGTGGGGATATATCTGGCCCTGGCCATGCTCCGGGTAATCTTCAACATTTCGCTGCTCAAACTGTTGCTGGTGGGCTATATCCTGGTTTTTGCCCTGGCCATCTTCACAGCCCCCGAATTTCTTGCCGTCTCCTTTGATGCCGGAGGGGCTACCACCGGTCCTGTGACGGTGCCCTTTATCCTCTCCCTGGGCGTGGGGGTCTCGGCAATCCGGGGGTCCCGGACCGCTTCCCAGGACAGCTTTGGCTTTGTGGGCCTGGGTTCCGTCGGCCCCATTCTTGCCGTGCTGCTGCTGGGGGTGATCTTCAAGTGATGGCCAAATTGTTTGCCGGGTTTACCCAAACCATCGTGGACGTCACCCTGGCCTTTTTACCCCTGATTGTATTTTACGTGTTCTTTAACTATTTTTACTGGAAGCTCCCCCGGCGCCAGGTACTCCGGTTTTTTCGCGGCATATTGATTGCTTTTATCGGCCTCACCCTGTTCATGCAGGGGGTAAATGTCGGTTTTGACAAAATGGGCAAGGCCATTGGCAGTGCTTTGGGCGGGGCCAGTTACAACTGGATTCTGGTTCCCATCGGCTTTGTCCTGGGTTTTGTGGTTACCATGGCCGAGCCCGCCATCCAGGTCCTGAACATGGAGGTGGAGAAAGTCACCGGGGGTTACATCCACAATAAAGTGATGCTGTACTTCCTCTCCATCGGGGTGGCGGTGGCGGTAGCCCTGTCCATGCTCAGGATACTGCTGGGCATATCCCTGTGGTACTTTATTGTCCCGGGCTATCTGATTATATTTATCCTGGCCCGCAAGGTAAAACCACTCTTTGTGGGGCTGGCCTTTGATTCCGGCGGAGTTGTCACCGGCCCTATGATCGCCACTTTTATCCTGGCGTTTACTGTGGGAAGCAGCGAGGCCGTGCCGGGGAGCAATCCCCTTTTCGACGGGTTCGGCATGATAGCGCTGGTGGCCATGGTGCCGATTCTGTCCCTCTTAATTCTTGGCGCTCTTTATGCCAGGAGCGAAGCCAAAGGAAAGGAAGGAGAGAGAGATGCCGTCCGGCAGCGGGCATAAGTTAATTGGTGTAATTGTCGGCAAGGGAATGGCCAGCAAGATCGTGGCCGCCGCCAAAGCGGCGGGGGCCCACGGCGGGACCATAATCCACGGGCGGGGGACTGCGCCCAGGAGCATTTACGAGACCATTCTCGGCATCGACTACGAGCCCGAAAAGGAGCTGGTTCTCGTCAGCGTCGAGGCGTCCCTGGCGGATAAAGTCCTGGCGGCGGTCACCGAGACGGGCAACCTCGATAAGCCGGGCAAGGGAATCGGCTTTGTCCTGGACCTGGCGAAAGTATACGGGGTTGCACATCTTGGCTCAATGGTGTAATATGGCTTTAATCCGGAGGAGGTATTTATCATGACTGCCGACAAAATCAAGTTCGACTTGATTGTAACCATAGTCAACCGGGGCGCCGCCATTGACGTGGTGGAGGCGTCCAAGCGGGCCGGGGCCGAAGGCGGCACCATCATCAACGGCCGCGGTTCCGGCATCCATGAGACTGCCAAGCTTTTTGGCATCCCCATTGAGCCGGAAAAGGACATAGTGCTCACCCTTATCGATCACACCAAGACCGAACAGGTGCTGCAGGCCATTTCCGACGAAGTGGGCCTCCAGGAGGCGGGCAAGGGCATCGCCTTCGTCCTCAATGTGGAGCGGACGGTGGGTATCTGCCATTTGGAAGATTGCTCCCAATAACAAGCGGGGAGGCAGGAGGCCTCCCTTTGTTTTGTTGCCGTTGGCCAGCTCCGGGTCGGGATTGTGAACCAAGGGGTGAAAATACGGCCCAAGGCGGGCTGCAGACTTAACGCCGGGGAGGGCAGGAGAAAATGAGCTTGATGGGCAACTTGCTCTGGATAGTCCTGGGTGGAGGTATTTTTGTGTTTTTCTTTTACTTTTTGGGCGGCCTGGTCCTGTGCCTGACGGTGGTGGGAATACCTTTTGGCATCCAGTGTTTCAAACTGGCGATGCTGGGGCTCATGCCTTTTGGCCGCAGAATTGTGGAACGCCCGGCGGCAACGGGCTGCCTGGCGACGCTGATGAATATCATCTGGCTCCTCGTCGGGGGGCTTGAGCTGGCCGTGCTCCATCTTGTCTTTGGCCTGCTCCTTGCCCTCACCGTTGTGGGGTTGCCCTTTGCCCGGCAACATGCCAAACTGGCTTCCCTCTGCCTGGTTCCCTTTGGCAAGACTGTACAGTAAAAAACCGGACTGCAGTCCGGTTTTTTCAATGTGTTGCCGGCAAGGGAGAATTACAATGCCAGCCCTAAAATAAAAGCAGCCAGGTAGAAATAGATTAGCAAGCCGGTGATGTCCTTGAGGGTGGTGAGGATAGGGGCGGCGCCGGCGGCCTGGTCCAGCCTGAGTTTGAACAGCAGCCAGGGAATCAGGAAGCCCAGGGTTGAACCGAGGGTAACTGTACACAATATGGCGAGGCCCACGACAAGGCCCAGCTGGGCGTTGCCCTGCCAGACAGAGGCAACGATGCCGGTGAGGCTGCCGACAATGGCGCCGATGGTTATGCCCCGGGATATTTCCTTGAGCAGGGCCCCGAGAAATTTGTTGGGGCGGATGTGCCCCAGGACGAGGCTGCGGGTGAAGATGGTGGTGGACTGGGTACCTACATTGCCGCCCATGTCCATGACGATGGGCAGGAAGAAGGTCAGGGCCAGGACCTGGCTGAGGGCGTGTTCAAACCGGCTGATAATCAAGCCGGCTAACAGTCCGCCCAGCATGGTGATGAACAGGAAGGGCAGTCTTACTGCCAAGGCCTGGCGGATGGAACCGTGCACCAGGCGCTGGCTGAGGCTTTCTTCCCGCTTCTGCAGGGCGATGACCCCGCCCTTTTCCAGCAGGTCGGCGGTGGCTTCTTCCTGCATGATGTCCAGGGCCCGGTCGTGTTCCAGGACGCCCAGCAGGCGGTTTTCCGAATCCACCACCGGCAGGCTGACCAGGTCGAACTTCTTGAGGATGTTGACGGCTTCTTCCCGGTCGGTGTCGGCGGTGACGAAGACCACGTCGTCGTCCATAATTTCCCCGATTTTTGCGTCTGGGTCAGCCAGGACCAGGTCGCGCAGGGTGACTACTCCCTCTAAAATCCGGTGCTGATCGGTGACCCAGATGTCCAGCAGCACTTCCCGGTCGGGCTTGAGGGCGCGAATTTTTTCCAGGGCCTGGCCGACGGTGTCGTCACGGCGCAGGCGCAGGTAGTGGGGGGACATGACCCGGCCCACAGTGCCCGGCCGAAAGCCCATGAGGATGGCGGCAGACTCGCGAACATCCTGGGGAATTGAGCGTAGCAGTTCCTTGGCCACCTTGGCCGGCAGTTCGCCCAGCAGGCGGACCTGGTCCGAGGGGTCGATGCCGGAAAAGAGCTCGATTACCTCGGCGTCGGTGAAGGCAGCCAGCAGGTCTTTTTGCTGGGCCGGTTCCATGAGCTCGAAAATTTCCAAAGCGGTATCCTTTTCCAGGAGGCGGAACAACACCACTTGTTCCGTGGGGGGAAACTGCTCCAGCAGTTCCGAAAGTTCCTGGAAGGCCAATTCTTCATTGAGCAGTTCCTTGAGTTGGGTAAGTTTGTGCTCCTCGAGCAGGGTGGTGATCCTTTCGGTCATGGCAATACCTCCTGTCTGTATCTTGTCCAGGAAACGGTTTCTTAGTGCGTCGCGGTACCTGACTGAAGATCATCACCCCCCAATAAATTAACGATGCCCCCGGCAGGGGGCAAAAAGAGCATGAAAAATAACCCCCTTGTCCGGGCTTTGGCACTTGCATGCATAGAGCCTGGGGCTCAGCTGCCTTAGAATCCACCTTAAGCCGATGGGTTCTGCTCTACCCGTTGGCGTCTCTCGACATTTCCGGGCAGCAGCCTGTCTCATGCAAGGAACCTCACCTAACGAAGCGTTCCGCTATTGCTTTGCACATCAAGATTAGCAGAAACGGGGGGTTCCGTCAATCCCTTGCGCCGGTTCCCCGGCGGGGGTATAATAAAAAAGACAAATCAATAGCGTCGGATTCAGGTGCCCCTGCGGGGGAGAATAGGGAACCGGGTGAAAGTCCCGGGCGGTCCCGCCACTGTAACCGGATGGAATACGACCAGCGGCCACTGCGCCCACGGGGCGTGGGAAGGCGGTCGGAGATGAGCCGGAAGCCAGGAGACCTGCCTGAGTCCTGATGTACTGTTCCTTCGCGGAGAAAGGGGGGTACGTTACATGCTTGTCAATTGCCGGGTTGCGCCCGGTTGACCCCTGACCTGTGCGGTGGGGGTTTTTTGTGTTTTGTCGTCAAGATAACGAGAGGAGACAGAAGCATGAAGAAGACATTGGTGTGCGCGATACTGGTCTTTGCCTTGCTGTTGGGAGGTTGCACCCGGCAACAGGAAGAACCGGGGACGCTGACCCTGGTGGATGACTTTGGCCGGGAAGTAACCCTGGAAGAGCCGGCCCAGAAGGTAGTATCCCTGGTGCCTTCGGTAACCGAGATTATGTTTGCCCTGGGGGCCGGGGAACTGGTGGTGGGGGTTTCGGCTTACTGCAATTACCCCGAGGCCGCGCTGGATGTTCCCCGGGTGGGCGACTTTGACGGTCCCAACCTCGAGGCCATCGTCGCCCTTGAGCCCGACCTGGTCGTGGCGGCCAGCCTGCACAAAGAGACGGTGGAGGCGCTGGAGGACCTGGGCATTCCCGTGCTGGCCCTGGACCCCATGACCTTTGAGGAAATTTATGCCAACATCCTGCTCCTGGCCAGGGCCATTGGCGAGGAGCAGGCCGGCGAAGAGCTGGTGACCGCCATGAAGAACCGCCTTGCCGCCGTGGCCGAGGCCCTGGGGGAGCTGGAGGCGGATGAGCGGCCGGTGGTCTTCTATGAGAACTGGTATCCCGGCATCTGGACAGCCGGGGAGGATACCTTTATCGACGAGATCATTGCCTGGGCCGGGGGCAGGAACCTGGCCTGGGGCATTTCCCGCTGGACCGAAATCCAGGAAGAGGAAGTGCTGGCCCGCAACCCCGACATTATAATCCACGGCTACTACGAGCCCTGGCCGGTGGAATCCTTTGCCCAGCGGGAAGGCTGGGAAGCGGTGAAGGCTGTGCAGCAAGGGCGGATCTACTTCATCGACCCCGACATCATCAGCCGGACGGGCCCCCGGGTGACGGATGCGGTGGAGGAACTGGCCCGGCTCTTCCACCCGGACAAGTTTAAGTGATGGCGGGGAAGAAAGCATCCGGGACCGGGGTTTGCCTCACCCTGGCCCTGCTCCTGCTCTTTGTGCTCATTGCCTGCGTCGGCATCGGCTCGGTGGCCATTCCCGTGGCGGATATCCTGAAGATTATGGCAGCGCCGCCGGTGCGGGCCCTGGGCAGGGTGCTGGCCCGGCCCGCCTGGCAGAATTTCGGCGGTGACATTCCCGGAACCTGGGCTGTCATCGTGTTGCGCCTGCGCCTGCCCCGCACCATCGCTGCCATGCTGGTGGGGGCGAGCCTGTCCCTGGCCGGGAGCACCATGCAGGGGCTGTTTAAGAATCCCCTGGCCGATCCCTATATCCTGGGCGTTTCCTCCGGCGCCGCCGTGGGCGCGGCGGCGGCAATGCTGACGGGACTGGCCTGGAATGCGCTGGGCGCCTTTGCCATCCCCCTGGCGGCCTTTGCCGGCGGCATTGGTTCCCTGGTGCTGGTCTACAGCCTGGCCGGCAGCGGGGGCCGGTCCACTGCCGGCATGTTGCTGGCCGGTGTGGCCGTCAGCACCTTTCTGGGCGCCATCCTGTCCCTGCTGATATTCTTCAGCGGCCAGCAGCTGCAACAGGTGGTGTTCTGGATGATGGGCGGCTTTTCGGGACGCAATTGGCTGCACGTCGCCGGCATCCTGCCCTTTTTGCTGGCGGGCGGCAGCGTCATGCTCTGGCATGCCCGGGAACTGGACGCCCTGGCCGTAGGCGAAGAACAGGCATACTACCTGGGCGTCGACGTCGAACGGGTTAAGGGCCGACTGCTCTGGGCTGCCGCCCTAGTGACGGCGGCGGCCGTCTCGATATGCGGCCTCATCGGTTTTGTGGGTTTGGTGGTCCCCCATGCCGTGCGCCTCATCGGGGGACCGGTGCACCGCCGGCTGCTGCCGGCGGCGGCCCTGGCCGGGGCGGTGTTCCTGGCCCTGGCCGACCTGCTGGCCAGGGTGCTGCTGGCGCCGCTGGAACTGCCTGTGGGCATGATTACCGCCCTGGTGGGCGGGCCTTTCTTCCTCTACCTGCTCCGCAGAAGGAGGGTGGCCTGATGGAAGTCCTGACCCTGGACAAGGTGAGCTTTTCCTACAACGGGGCCTTTGCCATGACAGACATCAGCCTTGGAGTCAAGGCGGGAGATTTTACCGGCATCATCGGCCCCAACGGGTCGGGCAAGTCGACATTGCTCAAGCTCATGGCCGGGTACCTCCGGCCCGACTCGGGCCGGGTGCTGCTGGCGGGGCAGCCGGTGCGCAAGTTGGAGCGCAGGGAAATGGCCCGGCGGGTGGCGGTGGTATCCCAGGGCGTGCAGACGGGCTTTGCCTTTACCGTGGAGGAAATGGTCCGCCTGGGCCGCCTGCCTCACCTGGGCCGGTGGAGCTCCGAAGGGCCTGGGGATGCCCGGGCTGTGGAACGGGCCCTGGCCCTGACCCAGCTGGAAGGGTACCGCACCCGGCTTTTCAGCCGCCTCAGCGGCGGCGAGGCCCAGCGGGTCCTGGTAGCCCAGGCCCTGGCCCAGGAACCGGAAATCCTCCTCCTGGATGAACCCACCACCTATTTGGACATGGCCTTTCAGCAGGAGATGTTTACCCTGATGGCCCAGCTCAATCGAGAGGGGATTACCGTGGTGGCGGTACTCCATGATGTCAACATGGCGGCCTTGTACTGCAAGGAATTGGTGGCCATCAAGGCGGGAAAGATCTTTACCATCGGCACCCCGGATCAGGTCATTACCCGGGAAAATATCCTGGCGGTCTATGGCTGTTCCGTGGAAATCAGCAAACACCCCTTGGTCGGCCGTCCCCAGGTCACTCTGCTTCCGGGCCTGCCCTGCTCGGCGGACTAAACTGCGCCTTCAGGGAGCGAGACATCAGGGCTACCGCCTGCCCTTTATGTCGGTCATGATGGAGATTGAGGGTACAGTGACCAGGCGCCGGTATCAGTGAAGGGGAAATTGTCCGGGAGTGCGCTCGAGGATGCAAAGATAGATAATCAGCTTAAGAAAGAGGGGCCCCTCTTAAATGAGGGGCCCTTCTTATTGGAATTGCCCTGTAGGGTACAGCAAATCCAGGCCATGCGCTGCGGCATATGCCAGGTCGCTGCTCAGGACATTTTATGCTCCTGTGGGAAAGAGTATATCGTAATTATTGTCTACGGCGTAGGAAAGGTAGCCCCTGATGCCCGCCGCCCGTAGGGCATCTCTGGTGGTCATGCCTGTCCTCAGCAACTCCGGCAGCTTTTTGGCCTTGGCGGCAATATCCTGGTTTATTGCGCTGATCCGCTCTGGATTGGTCCAAATGCTGAACTGTCCTTGCCGAATCATCCTGGCCAGGTCCTTGTCGTCCCGGGCGGGC
>JAAYIH010000052.1 GCA_012523545.1 Bacillota bacterium | reverse complement strand
GTAGACGGTGTTATTTTTGGCATCCTGACGGAAGCAAACGAAATCGATGTACCAGCCATGAGGCGGCTCATAAATAGATGCGGGGAGCTGAAGGTTGCCTGCCATTTGGCCTTCGACGAAGCCCCGGACAGATATAAGGCACTGGATGCTTTAATTGGTCTGGGGGTTATCAGGGTTGCGACAAAGGGGAGAAGAGAGAGAACCCCTGCCCTTAGCAATTACAAGGCCATCAAGGACATGATTGAATATAGCGCAGGCAGGATAATCATTATGCCTGCCGTCGGGGTAACCAAGGATAATTATATGGAGCTGGTGGAGAAAACCGGGGCCAGGGAAGTTCACGGTACCAAAATAGTTGGCGATTTAACTCAGTAACTAGCCAAAGGAGAATCCCCATGAAAATAGTCAGAACCCTGCTCAAAGACATCGACCCGGCGGATTTAGGCTTAACTTATGCCCATGAACACATAGTGTGCAGGCCCATGTATTGGCAAGAAAAGGGCGAAACGGACTTGCTGCTTGACGACAAGGGAAAGTCCAAGCTGGATATTTTGGATTTCAAGGAGCTGGGCGGCAAAACCATAGTCGATGCCACTGCCATTGATTACGGCCGGGATGTAGAGGCAGTTGCTGAACTTGCCATGGAAACGGGCATCCACATCATTGGTACGGCCGGCTTTAATAAAGAGTTTTTATGGCGGGCCAGACTCACCGACAAATTAAAGGAACTGGTAGGGAGTTTTAGCACCTATGGTGAGTGGATCGAGAAAAGCTCTGTGGATAGCTTGGTGCGCCATGTTGTACGGGAAGTTGAAGTTGGTTTGGAGGGCACGCCCTATAAGGCCGGTCAAATAAAGTTTGGCACCGGCTATAACACCTTGTCTCCCCTGGAGGAAAAGACGATCAGGGTTGCCGCCATGGCTCACCATGAGACCAACGCCCCGATACATTGCCATACCGAGGCGGGAACAATGGCTTTGGAGCAAATTGCGATACTCAAAGAGGAAAATGTCGACCTGGAGAGGGTATCCTTCGGCCATATGGACAGGAATGTCGACCTGTACTATTACGAAAAGATCTTGGCCACGGGGGCCTACCTCTGTTTTGACGGAATCGGCAAGATAAAATACGGACCGGAGAGCATGAGAATCCAGGCCATTCTCCAGCTCTGCAAGAGGGGCTATGCCCACCGCATTCTGATCAGCGGTGATATGGCCAGAAAGTCGTACTACAAGCATTACGGCTACGGCTTGGGGCTGGAATTTATCCTCAAAAAATGGCGGCCCAGATTTATCGAAGAGGCGGAAGCGGCAGGTCTCGATGGCCAAGGCTTGATTGAGCAATTCTTTGTGACCAATCCAAGGCAATTTTTTGCTTACCAACCGAGGCGATGAAGATGAAGTTCAACGAGCAATCCGATTATAAGTTGGAGGAGAAGATAAGAAGGGAGAAGATCGCCCTGCTGCCCATCGGGGCAGTGGAATCCCACGGCGATCACCTGCCCCTGGGCACCGATTCCATCCTCGCCGAAAGATTGGCGGCCAAGGTGGTGGAAAGAGTCGGCGGCATGGTCCTGCCCACCCTCCACTATACCTATGTTTGGAGTTTGGGCCGAAGGCTGGGAACCATTGGCATCTCCAACGACTTGTTAAGGGAAACGATTAAAGAAATTGGCCTGGAGGTAAAGAGAAACGGCTTTAAAATCTTTGTCATCATAAATGCCCATCTGGGCAATTTAAGCGCTATTAAAGAGGCTGTGCGGGCTATTTATGATGATGAGATGAAAATCTATTACTTCTCATATCCCGGCGCCGATAAGGCCCTTAGCGAAGTTATGGAGAGCGGCAAGCTCTACGGCGACTTTTTCCATGCCGAAGAAATCGAGACCTCCTACATGCTGTACTTGGCCGAAGAATATGTGGACATGAGCAAGGCAATAGCCGGCTCGCCGGAAGTCCCGGCAGAGATAAGCTACACGCCCATCAGATGGGACGAGTTCTCCGAGACCAGCGTCATGGGCGATGCAACCAAGGCTACCAGGGAAAAGGGGCGGTATGTCATCGACAGCGTCGTGGAGTATATTGCCGAGATATTAAAAAGGCACTTGTAGGGGGCGGAAGATATGAGTAAAGAGCAGACAGTGGCGGCCCTGTTTGAAGCGGGGCTGGTGGCGATAATCCGCAAACTGGAAACCAGGTACATCGCTGATACGGCGGTCAGCCTAAAGCGAGGCGGCTGTAAGTTCATCGAGATCACCCTGGATGGCGGCGAAGCCTTGGAACAGATCGCCATGCTGGCAGAGGATGAGGAGGCAGTTGTCGGCGCCGGGACGGTCCTGGACGCCACCGCCTGCCGCTCAGCCATCGGGGCGGGCGCCCGGTTTATCGTCACCCCCACCCTGGAGGAAGGTGTAATAAGGGCCGCCCAAGCCCATGGCATCCCGACGATTATCGGGGCCCTGACACCCACTGAGATACTCCATGCCCACAGAGCTGGGGCCGATGTTGTCAAATTATTTCCTGCAGGGTCTTTGGGCCCCGCCTATATTAAGAACGTCCTCGCCCCCCTGGCTGATCTTCCCATAATGGCCACAGGCGGCGTCGGCCTGGACAACTTGCAGGACTTTAAGGCCGCCGGCGTCAGGCTTTTCGGCATCGGCTCCAGCCTGGTCGACAAGAGGTTGATCTATGCCGGGGAGTACACCAGAATAGTTGAGCTGACCAGAGACTACATTCAGTTGATCCAAGGGCAATAAAAATCAGGAAAGGCGGGAGTTACCGTGGATTACGGCTGCAGATATCTGGATGCTGCCATCGCCATTCTGGAAAGGATTAAGCAAGAGCAGTACGGCAAGATAAAAGAGGCGGCGGAAAAGGTCGCCGAGGTGGTAATGGCGGGCAAAAGCATATTTGCCTTCGGCTGTTCCCATGCCAGCATCGTCAGCCAGGAGCTGTTTTACCGGACGGGGGGCTTTGCCCTCATCAACCCAATCTTCAATCCCACCCTGATGCTGGACACCAGGCCGGCTACCCTGACCTCAAAAGCAGAACGCCTGCCGGGCTTTGGCAGGGAAATCATCAGAGAGAGCCCCCTGGCAAGCGGAGATTTGCTCATTATTCACTCGGTATCAGGCAGGAACCCTGTGGTCATCGACGCCGCCTTGGAGGCCAAGGAAAGGGGCGCCTATGTCGTGGCCATAACAAATATGGAATACTCCCAAGGCGTCACTTCCCGCCACGACAGCGGCAAAAAGCTTTATGAACTGGCGGACCTGGTTATCGATAACTGCGGCGACTTTGAAGACGCAGCCATCAGCATCGACGGCTTTGCGCAGAAGATCGGAGCCACATCGACGATAGCGGGGGCGGCCATCGGCAACGCCATCGTCGTAGAGGCGGCCGCTATTCTGAAAGCCAGGGGAGTGGAACCGCCGATATTTCACAGCGCCAACGTAGACGGCGGGGATGAATTCAATAAAAAGATATTCGAAAAGTACCGGGACAGGATTTTTTATATGCTCTAGGGCAAGCTTTCTATACCATCCCTCCCTCTGTGGGTAGGAGGAATAAGTCAAATCCTTTGTTTAATATTGGCGGTCCCGGGTTTCCCGGGGCCGCCGTTTCATATGGAAGGCATGCCCAATACTGGGTGGAGAAAAACACCGAGCTTACTAAGGTAGTTCGGTGTTTTTTGTGTTTAGGTGTAGAGCCAGGGGTGAAGAAATGGCGTCGGTGCAGTCGAAGGTTTGGGAAAGGGGGAGCACCACAGACAGGCTGGCAATATATTAACAGAATTATTATCCTTGCTTAGTGTGTTATAGTGTATTGTATCTTGGAAATTACTTGCAGGAGGGACGGAGATGAAGAGGATTGAAAAGGTTGAGCAGGCCCTGCATTCAACCTATGCTGAACTGGGGAGGGGGGTAAGCGCAGGAGAGCTAGCCGACAGGTTGTCCATGCATCGGGCCAATGTCAGCAGCGATTTAAACAAGCTATGTATCGAGGGCAGGGCCAGAAAAGGCGAGGGACGCCCTGTTTTGTTTTATCCTTTGGGTACTGCTTCTGGCCAAGTTGCTGCCCCTGCATCCCAGGCGTCAGTATTTGACGATGTTATCGGGAGCAGGGGATCCCTTGTTACACCAATTCAGCAGGCTAAGGCGGCAATGCTGTATCCACCCTTTGGTCTGCATACCCTGATTCTTGGCCAGACCGGGGTTGGCAAGACGATGTTTGCCGACCTCATGTACCGCTTTGGCAAGGAAACAGGCCGTCTAGCTATTGATGCGCCCTTTGTCAGCTTTAACTGCGCTGACTATGCCAAGAACCCCCAGCTCCTTACTGGGCAAATTTTTGGGGTTGCCAAGGGGGCATTTACCGGAGCCGATTCTGACCAGCAGGGATTAATTGAGAAGGCCAATGGTGGGATACTGTTCCTGGACGAGGTGCACCGACTGCCAGCGGAAGGGCAGGAGATGCTGTTTACTTTCATAGACAAGGGGCAGTTTCGACGCCTGGGGGAAGCGGGGGAAACCAGAACTTCCCAGGTCCTGATAATCTCTAAGCAGAGCAAGGTCCAGGTGGAGATTGAGGGCAGCAACGCCATCGACCGGGTAGAAATAATAAAGGACAACAGAGTCGTCGCCATGATCCCCCACACCTCAACCTGGGAAGACACCCAGCTGAAGGGAGTCATCCGCTTCAAGTTTCAATTGGAGTTGGGCTGGGGCCCGGATCGGCGCATCTTTGCAGATATTGAGTCCAAGCGGTGGTCAGGAAAGCTCATTACCCCAGGCAAGCTGGTGAGTATAGAGAAGTGTTGGAGCAACTTCGGCCAGGAGCTGACCAATGTCACCGATAATTCCTGTGAGTTCCAGGTAACTTCTTACAAGACCACGGCAACCGGCAAATGGATGGGACCCAGTGCCGTCACCAACGAAGGCTTTATCTTTGAGATCGAGGACGATATTTCCTCCCATGTGACCTTGGTCATCGACGGCATAAAGTACTGCTACCCCATCGTCGATTTGCTGGCTGGCAGCAGGATCGTGCCCCTGCTGGAGGGGGCCAGGGAGCTGCTCAAGGATCGATATGACTTTACCCAGTACTATCGGTCGGACCCCTGGTGGCACAATAGCTATAAATTTAAGATCCACAAAGCCGCGCCCGAGATTGCCTATAAGAGGACCATATCCCATGAACTGGATACCACCGGCGCCCATCTGGTCAGGCTCAGGGTATGGCAGAAGAATGGCGGCGTCGCATGGTCGTCTCCGATTTTTATCGATAGGGAGTGATACCATTTGTACAACCTCATCTATATTAACACCCACGATACAGGAAGATTCATCAGTCCCTATGGGTACCAGGTCAATACCCCGGCCCTCTTAAAATTGGCCAAGGAAGGCACCCTGTTCACCAAGGCCTTCAGCGTCAGCCCCACCTGCTCGCCCAGCCGCGCTTCAATGCTCACCAGCACCCTGCCCCATGTCAATGGCATGTTGGGCCTGGCGCAAAGGGGCTTTTCCCTGAACAATCCCAAACAGCATTTAGCTGCTTTCCTCTCGGAAAATGGTTATGAGACGGTGCTGTGCGGCATCCAGCATGAGGTCAGCTGGTACTTTGACGTGGACAAAGGCTCGCTGCATGAAATCGGCTACCAGCAGGTGCTGACCAATTCCGCTGAGGGTTATAAAAAAGAAGAGTACCACCTGTGGGACAGGAAGAATGCCGAAACCCTCTCAGCCTGGCTGAGAAACCGCAAGAGCGAACAACCCTTTATGATCAGCTATGGCCTGCATTCCACCCACCGGCCCTATCCCGTTGAGGTGGCTGACAATATTGACGAAAGATATATCAAGCCGCCCTATTTCGAGTCCAATGCAATTACCCGCAAGGACCATGCGCAGTTCCTGACCTCGGCGCAGTATGCCGACGAAAGCATAAAACTAATCCTGGACACCTTGGAAGAGCTCGGCCTCATGAACAATACCATAATCCTCTTTACCACCGACCATGGCGTTGCCCTGCCCTTTCACAAGTGCACCCTCAGGGACGCGGGCATCGGCGTCAGCATGATCTTCCGCCATCCCACCATGGGCCATGGCAAGGTGGTGGACCAGCTGGTATCCCATCTGGATGTATTCCCCACTATTTGCGAGGCCTTGGGGCTGGCCGTTCCCGATTATGTGGAAGGCAAGTCCTTCTTGAAGATGCTGGAGGATGAAGAGTACAGAATCAGGGATGAGATCTATGCCCAGGTGAATTTCCACACCTCCTATGAACCGATTCGCTGTGTGCGGACCGAGCGCTATAAGTACGTGCGCTATTTCGACACATCCTGGGATAAACTTAACCTCTCCAATATCGACGAAGGAGAGCCAAAGGACTATTTGCTGGCCCGCGGCCTGCGGGACATGGCGATGAGGAAGACCGAGTAAAAGAAGGTTAAGCCCAGGATAACTGTATAGTCCCGGTTGTAAATGCTGACGACGAAGTGCTTGCCCAGACCGGGAACGGCAAAGATGTTCTCCACCACAAAGGTGCCGGTGATGATTCCAGCCAGCAATGGACCGGCATAGGTGAGGACGGGGATGATGGCGTTCTTTACGGCATGAAGCCAGACCACTCGGAAACGGGGTATCCCCTTGGATCACCCCCGCGCATGCGGGGAGCATTTCTTACGGGAATCGCCCTTTTTGATTACGCGGATATCACCCCCGCGCATGCGGGGAGCATATTACTCCATCTTCTGCGGAAATATCAAGCTTGGGATCACCCCCGCGCATGCGGGGAGCATTTAAGGAGGCAAAAAAGGACCACAAAAAATCAGGGATCACCCCCGCGCATGCGGGGAGCATAAAAATTTATGCCTCTTGCTCAGCAGATCGGGGGATCACCCCCGCGCATGCGGGGAGC
>JAAYIH010000051.1 GCA_012523545.1 Bacillota bacterium | reverse complement strand
CGTGGCCTGCCCCGCCCGGGACATCATCGAACAATACAAGAGCGGGGCTATGCCGGTTGCCGCTGTAGTAATACAGGGTCCCGTCCACATCCTGGCGTTCTATGTCCAAGGCGTTGCAGGCGCCCTCTAAAATACCGTAAGGCAGGGACCACCAGAAGCCTTCTTCGGCATTGAAATAATCGGGAAACCAAAGCTGAAGGATATCGGTTTTGAATTCGTACCCCAGAGAGTACCTGCTGAATCTGCCCCGGCACTCCTTGTCCAGGCTGTTTTTATGACTCTTAAGTGCGTTATCCTTGACAATCGCCGCGTACCCGCATTTTTCACAGATGCGGAACCCCCTTCCGCCCGCGTTGTTGATTACTGCCAAGCGTCCGTCGGTTCCGGTTTGCACTTTGACAACTGTGCCGTTTAACTCCAGTTCGCTGTCGCTGAGAACATTTCCGGCTTGAGCAAAGTACTTGCGGGTTGCATAGGTTTTCTGCGGCCTGTTCATCCCCGGGACGCCAGGCTTGCCGGCGATAAAGCCAAATTCGGGAGTAATAAATATCCCCTGGTCAGGCCCGACTTTATGCCCGCACAGACACGTACTCAGATCGCCCTTCATCTCTGCTATTTGGCTCCTGTACAGTCCGCAGTTGCGACAAATTGCATAGCGATATTTTACCGGCTCCCTGTCCGGGAGCTTTTTAACATACCTGCTTGTCCACAACTTGCCGCCGGCGATGACCTGGCTGTCGGGTGCATATTCTGACAAGGCAATTTTCAGGTCCCGGTCCAACTCAAGGCCGCGGGCGGCATCGCCGTGGTGATGTATCTGCAATTTCACCACATCGACGGGAAAGCCGTACTTGGGGATGACATTGTTCTGGGACAGAAAACCCAGTATATCACGTGATTTTAACGTTGCGATAACCTTCTTGAGATGTCCGGCAGCAAAATGGTTTCTAGATTTGCTGTATTCAACTTCTGCCTGGGCAAGCTCGGCCAGATCCTGCAGCAGTTCCTTCTCTGCCCTGGCCAGAACCCCGTCTTGTGCATTCAGAAGACCGTCCACCCAGTTCCAATCGGTCAGTCCTACCTTCTCGTGCATTGCCCCGGGCACAATCCTGGACAAAGCCAATTCCAAATCCGCAGGTCTGCTCCGCAAAAAAGCTGACAACTCTGGGACAGCAGAGCCCGTTTTATTATTGGTAAAGAATTTCTCCACTGCTCCGAAATAATCGGGATTCCTGCGCCAAAACTGGGCAATGGCCACGGCATACATATGCCGGCGCACAATCTTGTCATTACTGATTTCAAAGTAGGGCGGGCGAATCTCACCCCTGATAACCCGCAAGGGATCGGCAAAATGGGAAAAATCGTGGGACCGGCGCTGGGCAAAGGTAAGCACAAAGGCCGTTGAGCTTGTCCGCCTGCCGGCCCTGCCCGCCCGCTGGATGTAATTGGCAGCAGAGGGCGGAACATTGCGCATGAAAACGGTTTCCAGGTCGCCTACATCCACGCCCAGTTCAAAAGTGGTGGAGCAACTGAGGATGTTGATCTTGCCCTCATAAAAATCCTTCTGTACCTCGGCAGCCCGTTCGCTGGTCAATTGGGCTGTGTGCTCAAAGGTGCGCATGGGCAGAGGCAAGGTCTCCAGGTACAACCTCCTGTAATGGTTCTCCGCCAGCTCTTCCGCCGGGTAGCATTCCTGCAACGTTCCAGTGCAACGGTAGGTGGGGCACACGCCGCGTACATTGTGCAGTGTCAAACGCCGACACCTGTCGCAACGGTACCAACGCACGGCGCTGTCTATTACGGCTGGCTGCAGTTCCCACAGCTCGGTCTTCAAACGGAATACAGGACCATTCCTGCCGTCGTTGATTTTTGAAAACAGATAGCGTAAACTTCCGTCCCCGGTCAGCAACCTTTCCCATATCCCCTCTAACAGCTCTGTGGCGTGTCCGCGGGGGCGCTCGCTGCCCAAGCGCTGTGCCAGGCGGGTAAGGTAGTCCAGCCTGGAGTTGTTGCCGCCCTCGGCGCTGGGCAGCCAGCTGAAAATTCTTCCCTGTACAGAAGCTCGCATATTGATAAAGTATTCCCGGTTCCGGGGTGCAAAAAAATCATCGGTGGGTTTAACTGTATCCGGAAACAACACCGCCCCTTTTTTTCGCACACTGTCCAGCAAAACCATTATTAAGGCAGTTGCTTCATCGTCGGTGAAATTCCATGGTCGTTCGTTGCGAAATGCTAGCGGCGGGGACCACTCCGGCGGGATGGGAGGAACAAAACCCATTAATCCTAATCCCTCAAGTCCGATGCGTTCTGTAGACATAAACTCGTGGAGCACCCATTTCCACGCTTTTTCTTCCAATTCCTGCCGACTTTTCCCGGTATAAATGCCAAGATCGAGCAAGGTCTGTTTTGCTTTCTTAGCCAAGTCGCTTACCTGCCAGCGGTTGGCAATTACATCTTTGTTGTGTTGCTCCAGGGTCATTATCAGCAGGCGGCGTTGCAAAATTTGCTCATAGGAGTTTTGCAGATAAGTGGCGAAAAACGCTGCGTCCTGCCTGCTGTCCGAGAAGATCAACATCTTGCGGCTGCCGGTCTTTTGCTCCGAGGAAGCGGAACTGGCCCATTCGTCGTCCATGTCGGCGATACTTACCTCCAGTTGTTCCTCGGGTATCTGCTGGTAAAGGGCTGTGCCCAAAACGCTGGTTACCGCTTCCGCACCCAGAATGAAGCGACGCACCACCGACCCAACGGAAGTTCTGCTTCCGCAAGCAGGGCATTTATGGATGTTGCCTTCCTTGACGCTCACCTTGATTACCCTGAAATAATTTTCCCTTCCACAATTACACGGCAAGTCCACGTTATCGGTATGTCCAATGGCACCGCATTTTCCGCAAAGGATGTACTCCTCATCAGTCCCGGCCTCTGCTCCGAGAAAAAGTTCGTCTTCATTGTCGGGGACGGGCTCGCCATCCTCCATAAGCAGATAGTATTCTAAAGAGTATCTGTCATCGCTAAACCTTTTGCCGGGCTGACCGAAAACCTTGTTTTCCTCAGTAGTTTCACCTGCAAAGTACAACGCATTGCACCGGATGCATGTCGCCGCTTCAAAGACGGGGTACTGTACTCCCCCTGCTTCAATCCACTCGCGCCTTTCCAGGAAAAAGCGCTTCTCCGGAAGCAGCGCCACGAATCCGCCCTCAATTGCCCGGATAAACAAATGATAACGGGCGGGCAAAAGCGGCTGACTTTCTTCCTGCAGCCGGGCTCTGTTGGCCAAATCGACCAAAGCAACCAGCATCTCCCGACCCAGGTCTTCGGCGGGAAACAAATCACTTGCCGCCTGCTCAAGGGAACAAGGGGAGGCTTCCAACATCTTTTGCAACCTGATTAACCTGGCGTCGCCAGCAAGCACGGTGTACAAGAATTTTTTACAATCCCCCAGTCCCTTAGCTTCCTGCAACACGGCATCGGGCACGCCGTATTTTTTGCCCTCAGCATATAGCTCGGACAATTTATCTGAGGCCCCTTGCATTATCTTCGCCCAACTGAGGTACAGCTCACCCGGCGGGGTCCCCCAGCTTGCCTCAGCCACAATAAGTTCTTTTCTCCTGCCAATTATCACATCTTGCCGGCTCTCATCGTCGGCAACCCATTCAAAGTTCTCGCCGAATAATTCCACGCCGAAATTGGTCACCTGCCTGAAATCGCCGGCATCACCGCCCAGGGTCGCGCTGGTGGCAATGCATTGCAGCGCCCCCGGCCTGCTGGTCACAACCCTGTCCTTCAGCCTGCGCAACAGCATGGCCATTTCAATACCCTTGGCCCCTGAATACGTATGGGCTTCATCGAGGACAATAAAGCGCCACTCCCCGGCATATATGCCGTCAAAGAACACATTGTCCGCTGGCCTGAGCAGGAGGTATTCCAGCATGGCATAGTTGGTCAGCAAGATATGGGGCGGCGATTCCTTCATCGCTTCCCGGGACAACAACTCGTTGGACAGCTTGGTTTCTCCCGGATACATCTGGTAAAAGTGTTCCAGCGCTTCATCTTTGCCATGCTTGGTTTCGCCGGTATAACTGCCAAAAGTTATTTCGGGATAATTCCTGAGCAGCTTCCGCAGCCGCTTTAATTGATCATTGGCCAAAGCGTTCATCGGATATAACAGCAACGCCCGCACCCCGGGCCCCAACCGTCCCTGCTCCTTTTGTCGGAACAGATAGTTGAGAATGGGAATTAAAAATGTCTCAGTCTTACCGCTGCCTGTCCCAGTAGCGACAATTATATTCCGACCACTGACAACTTTGCGCACCGCCTGTTCCTGGTGCAAGTACAGGGGCCTGTCCACCGGCAGGTCCGGCGCCTTCAGTTTTCTGAACTCTCCGGACAAAACGCCCTCCTGGATTAGATCTTCGATGGAACAACTTGTTTCAAAGGGAGGAGTAGCCTCAAGAATTGGCCCTTTGGCAAACTTGTCCGGCTGCCGCAGCTCGCGTAAGAATTGGTCATTCAGACTCTTGTCGCTGAAACCAAAAGTTGTTTCCAGGTAGGACAGGTATTTCTGCACAACGTGTTCAGTCGCCTTAAGAGGATCCAGGCTCATACTAATACCTCCTCACTGGACCGGAAATTATTTTTGCATGTTTCTCTACTTTGTAGTCACAATAACTGCACTTTCTTGTCCCGATGGGTAATATAATGTTATGCTTTGGACACTTATACTCTGGGATAACAGGGTTTTTATGGGCCTTTAACTTACCTTTTTTTTCTGGCAAACTAGCCCGTCCAGACCTGTGCGAAATGTCAATATAACCTTCATTTTTGCCGTCCAATTTTGGTTTGCCTGGCAGGCTGCTTGAACTTCCTTGAATGGCAAACTGCAGAATATACCTTCCTGCAGAGAAATCTTGCAAAGGTTCACGGATAATGACCTTGGTTTCTTCACCGTCTGGAATTGTCCATTCTTTGCATTCTTGAAAATCCCCGGACCATATACGAATGATTCTTCTGGTTGCATTGCAAGTTTCATTCCAGCTGACAAAGAACTCCCACTTATCCCCGTCCCTGAATACGCGGGATTCAATATCGTATACTTCCCACTCGGAGAAGACTTCAAGAAACTCAAAATGGAGACCTGAAACTGCCATTTTAATTTTATAGGGGTGAGCGCTGCAGTTGGCCACTTCTGCAATGAACTTTGTGCAGTCTGCTATATATTTTTGCCCTTCAATATGCTCTAATGCCACTCGGCAACCTTCACCAAAGATATAGGCAGAATCTCCCCGAACATCGTCGGGCATAAGCAACTCTATTTGTCCGAGGCGTTTATACCACAATCTTCCAGGGATATCTAGCCATTTCTGTGTTTCGACTAACCGCCACTTTATTCCAGTCAGATCAATAATTTCGCCTAGTTGCAGTTCAATACAATTCCGAGAACTTTCCTTGGGAAAAAGTGCCTTACCGCTGCTCCACAAGTCTACTTCCTCATACTGTAACAAGTATTTTCCAGGTCGCAGCTTGTCCGTACCCTCTGTAATTACATAGCTGTACACATTGTCTGGCAGAGGATACTCATACACTGTGGTCCCCCCTCTATCTAATGGCCACAGGCGGATCACCCTGTTTTCAGCTTTGCCCAGTTCGGTCCAGCGGATATTAACAATGCGTTGTCCGGCTTCTTCCCTGTCTTCAAATTCAACTTTATCTACCAGCCATTTTGTGCGAATCCGCATTAACACGCTTGGCGCTAATCCATCGGATTCAATGATAAGCTCCTGCAAATCCTGCTTGCCAAGTCTGAGAGAGTCGGCAAATTTGCTAAGGTCGAATACAGCTATGCCGTTCTTCACCGGCTTTGTTATTTTCTGACGACTTTCTTTAAGCGAAAGGCTAACAGAGTTCCAACCCTTGGGCACCTTAACGGCTATCTCGCCCACATCTCTGTACCATACCTCTTCGGCTTTAAAGCGCCACAATTTTTCATTAGCCCAACGCCAGCGAATACAGGGAATATCGATAACAAGGCTGGCTCTAGCGTAGGTGTTTTCTCCTAAAGAGAAAACCGCAGTCCCCGAAACAACGGATTGAGAAGTGTCAAAAAGTATCGTCTGTGAATGACTGTAATTTCGCACCGTCCCAGCCTGACCTGTAAATATAAAAGGCAGAACAGATGATATGGTCAACTTGCTCATAGGGGCATTTTCTTCCGCCAAATAATAAACCGGTCTCTGCCAGGCAATCTTTAAGTCTGGCAAAACTACACACTTACATTCCCAAATTTTTTTGTTCCGGCGCGCAAGAACAACGGTAAATTCGCCATAGTAATTGGCAAATATATTGCCCAGTTCAATCAGTACTGCATTATCCCTGCTCAATAACGGCTGAAGTTCTTTTGCGGGCATATAAAATTCTTTGCCACCGATCTTAATCTTGATACCGTACAAAGTCAGCTCGTAATGATGCTTTACAGAAAAGACGAGCCCGGGTAATCCCGACGCATACACAGGTGCCCCATCTTGACCTGTAACCCCGGGAATACCTTCTCCCCCAATAAAGGCCGGTTCAATTCTGGCTTGCCGCCGGTATACATCGATGACGTCGCCCGAGCGAATTATTAAGACATCAATATTACATAGGTCAACGTATATAGCTTCATACCCAGACCAATCACCTATGAGCGCATCCCGTTCTCTTTCTGCAACAGACGGCTCCACAACACTGCCTGCAGGAGCAATCACCCACGCATAGTCGCCCGGAAAGATATTGTATTCTGTAGTGTTCTCAACCAGCATCCCATCAGCATTAAACATAATGCTCTTGTTCAACGAGCCCGGGCCGTCGAATTTCCACTCCCGCTCAATAACTCCACAAGAGAACTTGAATTTATAGACAGGTTGTGGCGAGTTAAGATTTTTTTCCAGAGCGCCTGTCCGGTAAGTCTTCCCAGCCTCCCTGAACAAAGGCAACTGTTCTTGGAATATAAGACTTGCATCGCCCCACGCCTCAAAATTGGCACGATCCACTTCACCGTCGCTTTCAAACTGGACCAGTGCGGAAGGCAGGCATACTTTAACAATCCTTTTCTCGGCATCAAAGCAAACAGTCGGCTTCCTAATACGCCCTTCCTGCTGTTTACCTTTTTCCCAACCTGGCCACCCGCTGCCCTCGGTTGAGCTTCGCTCCATTTCTGCCCACCATTTTTGCATTGCCTGGGCAATTCTCACCGGTAACATGTTTGTAGACTGAGGTTGGGAAATTCCGCTTTCCAACGAGTGCAAACACTGGAACGCTGCATGGACAAAAGTGGCCGCCTTTTCTCTTCCTTGAAAGATAAAGGCCCGCGTTGATTCGTTCAGAAAGTATAGGGCGTTCTGGCAAAATCGCAGTGCTTCAGTGCAGGCACGCTTGTCTTTCCTGACCAAGAGCAGTGAATCATTTATTTCTTCCTCAGTGTATTTCTCTGCCTCCGGCAAACAGGCCAGAAGTGTGTTTATATCTATGGGGATACTTTCCCGCAACTCTTTAATTTCTGCGCGCACTTCGCGTTGCGCTTCTGCAAGCTTACAACCTGCCTCAATATTGCCTTGCCCCAAATCAATAAGCAGTGCGATAAAATTTTCCATTTCCCTATCCATGTCAGCTACTCTAGCACGAATATGCTCTTCTTCATTTAACGCATCCAAAGTCGCGCCAGCCTCCAATTGTGGCAAGTGCGACTCTTCCAGCTCACTTTGCAGTTCTGTCCACTCCGCAATCAACTCTTGCAAGCGGACCAAATTATTTATTATTGCCGTCCCGACAACTGTCAAATCTTTATACTCTTCCTTCAGGGTCAGCGGCTGCCACGCTTCGTCAATCTTATCCCGCAGTTTGTGCACAGATTTATATCGTTTGGCCATTAACACGCGAAGTATCCAGCCCAGGGGACCGGAAAACCTTGAAAGGCCGTTCTGGTATTGCGTAATTATTTTTTGAATATCTTCTATAGGCAGTGCAGCAACGTTTTCGCATTGTGAAAACGTCCAATTTGAAAACAGCACATTTCCGGTTTCTTCTATCTGCAGCTTAATAGAATTCAGCTTTCCTGCCAGTCTCTCAGCAGACTCTTTGAATTCCCGTGCCTTCTCAGCTATAGCATACTGTTGGCCCTTCTCCACTTCTCTCGCCCAATCAAGCCACTTAGCAGGAAAACTCAGCACCTTGTCCAACAGCTCAGACTCCTGCACCCTTCTGGCCAACACCTCATATCTGCGCACTTTCTCCTTATTTCTAAGAGCCTCTAGTTTTATCGAAAGAGTCCTTTCCTCTTCGGCTAATTTTGCTAGCCGCTCATGAAGATCTTCATACTCTCTGAAATCTAGCCGCCAAGTTGAAATCTGATGTTCAACTTCAGGCAGTGAAACTGACAATCCGGAATTAATCCGCTTTAGATATGTCGGCCAAAGGAAATCATTGAAAAAACTCTCTAAATAGTAATCCGGCACAT
>JAAYIH010000050.1 GCA_012523545.1 Bacillota bacterium | reverse complement strand
TCAGCCGGGACAGGGTCTGCACCGCTTTGAGGCCGGCGAGGGGTTTGTCCACGAACATGGTGTGCAACAAGGGTTCGTCGTAGCCGGTCTGGTATTTCTCGGCGACGATTAACACCTGGTATTCGTCCACAGAGTACTGACAGTCAGCATTGCCAAGCTGCCCATTCGCTGCAATTCTTTTCCGGTTGCCAAACGTTTTTACCGGATTAGGGAATTACCCGCAGACCCACGGCTTGAGGAATGGCGCCGGGAGATCGGGAGTACCAGAACAACCCCCGCAACCGCCGCAGTTGCTCATGAGCATGTCCTGATCATCGGGTGTGATTTCTTCTTCGACAGACCAAATCAAGTCGATAATCGGTTCCATCATGTTCACCTCCTTCTCCAATCACTGATTTATTATCAGCAGTGCCGGGAGATTGACCGGCGCTGCTATAAACCCGTTTTTGTCTGCGGCAGTCCTACGGCAAACCCGTAGAAGACGCTTTCAACTCCACCGGCAAGGCCGAGCAGGGCGTCGATATTGGCATCGCTGTCCATTCCCGCCCCAAGGGCGACGGCGCCCAAACCCAGGTATTCCGCCGCCAAATATAAATTTTGGCTCATGTGGCCGGCATCAAGCAAAATAAACCGATAACCCCTCTCGCCATACTTTTCCATGCTCCTGGCGAAAACCATGGAGAAGAAAATGATGCACGGATCGTCGCTCTTTACCCTTAGCCGGCCTTGCGGGAGGATTGCGTCATTTGCCCTTTACCGCAAAGCATTACGGGGCAAAAGAAAAACCGGGAGCAGTGTCCCGGTCCGGTACATATTCATTGTGCGCCCCGCAACGGTCTGGGCCGGCGGGCTTACCCACTTCCCTTTGCGCCGGCGGCCGCACCTTATTCAGTACTGAGCGGCCGGAATGCCGATGCACTTCTCCGCCCGCAGCCGCCGCAACCAGGTTCTGTTCGCCGGCATCTCCTGCCAGCAAGCGTAAAGAAAATAACAATTGGCTGCCCGGTGTCAGTCCCGGGCAGCCAGTTTGCATACAAGCTCGGCGACAATCTGCTCCCTTCGCACCCCGGAGAAGCCCGGGGGCACTTCGGCCATGTAGACCACCACGTAGCGGGGGTTGCGCCAGGGAAAGAACCCGGCATTCCACCGCACCTGGTAGCCGTAGGGGGGAAGCCCGGCATCGGAGGTGCCCGTCTTGGCCGCCAGCTGCGCGGCGGCATAGGGGTAAGCAGCATGGTCAAAGTGCCCCGCCGACCCCTCCCGGACGGACAGGTGCATCATGCGGGCCAGCAATTGGGCGGTGGTGGGGCTCATGACCCGCTCCCGCTTTGGCGGCGGGGCGGTTACTTCCGCTATTTCCCCGCGGCCGGTCGCCAGCACCAGGCGGGGTTCCACGTACCAGCCGCCGTTGGCGATGGCGCTGAGCATGGCTGCCACCTGCAGCGGCGTGGCCTCCAGTTTGTTTCCGCCCATGGCGAAGTGGTTGGCCAGGCCGGCCCTGGTGGCCAGGTCCGGCAGCTCGGGCAGGCTGCCGGCGCCGACCTCCCAGCCGGGCAGGCCGATGTCTTTTTTTTGCCCCAGACCCAGTGCTTTGGCCATGGCCAACAGTTCCCGGGCGCCCACCTGGGCAGCCAGTTCGGCAAAGTATGTATTGCAGGAATTGGCCAGGGCCCGGGCCATGTCCTGTTGCCCGTGGGGTCCGAACACACAGTTGAATTCCCCGCTCCCGGGGCAGTCGTGCCATTGGTGGTACAGGGCAGGGTCCTTTTCCAGGGCGGCAGCGGCGGTGATGAGTTTTGCCACCGAGGCCAGGGGCAGCATGGCCACCTTGTCGGATTTGCGGGTGGCGCGGTTGTAGTGGTTTTTCTCGCCGCTGATGACGGGACGGCTGGCCATGGCCAGAATATCGCCGGTATGCGGGTCCATCACCACCACGGCGCCGCAGGGGGGAACCAGACCCCGCTGGATGTAGTCGTCCAAAGTCTCCTCGACAATTCCCTGTATTTCGGCATCCAGGCTGAGCACCACGTACGGCATCCGGTCGACGGGAAAGGTGTGGCGGTAGCCCAGGCCGCCGATGAGGCGATCGCCGGCATCCACCATGGCCGCCACGCCCGGCCGCGGGCAGCGCAGGTGGCTGTCAAAGGCCTTTTCTATGCCCATCTGTCCCACCACCAGCCCCTCGGCGCCTTCGGCCCGGGAATGGGTCTTGACAAAGCCCAGGACGTGGCAGGCAAAATTCCTGCCGTAGGTATAGCGGCGGAAGGCCCCGTCGGCATCCCAGTCCCCCTCCACCGGGACAATCCAGTGGGGCAGCTCCAGTCCGGCGGGCAGGGGCGTTTTCAGGGGCAACGGCCGGCGCAGCCGGGAGCGCTGGACCATCTCCTCCGGGGTCAGGCCGGTGTGGTTGCTCAGGATTTCCAGCCAGCGGCCGTACTCTTCTTCATTGCTGCCCACCGTTGCAAAAACGGCCAGGCCTGGTTGCAAGTTCCCCTCGGTTAAGGGCCGGAGCCGGCGGTCGAAAATTGTCCCCCTGCCCTCGCTGCCGTGGCCGAAGCGGTAATAGACCGCCCGGGTGTGGTAGGCGGTGGCCAGGATGGCCAGCTCCCTTCCCTGCACCAGCTGGAGCCAGCCCAAACGCAGGGTAAAAAAGCCGGCGATGGCCAAAAACAAGTACATCAAGCCGATGATGCGCTGCTGGAATGTTGCCGACACAAAAACACCCCCAGCCTATTGTTACCAGGGGGTTTTGTTTTATGCGCAGCCAGTCACCGGACTGCGCTGTGTTTGCGGATTTTAGCCACCAGGATATCTATGGCCACGGTGTTGTGGGCGCCTTCGGGAATGATGATGTCGGCGTAACGCTTGGTGGGTTCGACAAACTGCAGGTGCATGGGGCGCACCACCTCCAGGTACTGGTTGACCACCGATTCCAGCGTCCTGCCCCGCTCCCGGATGTCCCGGATGATGCGGCGAATGATGCGCACATCGGCGTCGGTATCGACGTAGACCTTGATGTCCAGCAAATTCCTTATGCGCTCGTCTTCCAGAATCAGTATGCCCTCCAGGATTATTACCGGGCGGCTGGGCACAAGCACCGTCTCGGGGAGGCGGGTATGTTCCACAAAGGAATAGACCGGCTTGGCTATGGGCTTGCCTTGCAACAGTTGCTGCAGATGCTCGATTAACAGCGGGGTGTCGAAGGCCAGGGGATGGTCGTAATTGGTCTGCAGCCGCTGGGCAAAACTCAGATGGCTCTGGTCCTTGTAGTAGCTGTCGTGTTCCAGCACGGCGACAGTGTCGGGGGGCAGGGCCTCGACAATGGCCCGGGTCACCGAAGTCTTGCCCGAACCCGTCCCGCCGGCGATACCGATAAGCAACGGTTTACTCATGTTTTCACCCGCCTGACCACTGTAAAGGGGGGCAACGCCTCGCCCCGCCAGGGTATTTTTACTTTGCCGTGGACAGCTGAAGCCCCGGAAATGGGCGCGCCTTCGGCGGTAAAGACCCGGTCTGCCGTGCAGCCGAGGGGCAGCCGGCCGGGCACGACGAATTCCAGGGCAGCTCCGACGGCAAAACTATTGCGCACATCCAGGTGCAGCCAGCCTGCGCTGCAGCTTTCCACAAACGCGACAAAGGCCGCCGGCCGGCAAGGGGGCCGGGATACGCTTTGCGCACAGGGTTCGGAATCCGCAAAGTAAAAGCCCGTACTCCAGGGGCGGCTGCTGCAGCAGGCCAGTTCCCGCAGCCAGTCCTCGTCGGCCGAGCTCCGGCCGGTCTCCCACCAGGCATCCAGGCATACGCGGTAGGCATTGAGCACGGTGGCCAGCCAGTGCGCGCTGCGCCGGCGTCCCTCAATTATAAAAGCGCTGATGCCCGCCCGGGCCAGGCGGTCCAGGTAGGGCAACGTGACCAGCTCCCGGGAGTTGCAAGGTCCGTGAACCGTCGCCGCCAGGGCGAGGCCGCTCTCCCGGTACATGCGGGCTATTTCCGCGACAGTCAGCTCCCGGGCCGCCTTGACCCGGGCCGCCCCCAGCTGGCGCCAATGCCGGGCCGAAGCTGCTGCGCTGACCTCTTCGCCGATGTGTACTTCCAGTGCAGGCGCCGCCCGGCGCACCAGGGCGAAGACTGCGGGGTCGGAAACGATGAAGGCATCGACGCCGACGGCATCCAGCCAATGTATGTCCTCCATAAACTTTTGCCCGCCGGAAGCGCGGGCAAGGGGGTCGACGGCGGCGTACACGCGGACGCCGGCGGCGTGGGCATGATATACGCCCTCCACCAGCTCCGCCTCTGCGAAGGCGCCCGGCCGCCGCCCAAAGGTCAGGTACACGGCGTCGGCGCCGTACGTAACGGCCGTCCTCAGCTTTTCCAAATTGCCGGCGGGCGCCAGCAGCTCAGGCTTTTGCTTCATAGGCTCCTCCGGTGTCTATTTCTTGCGGTTTCTGTTGGCCTTGGCTTTGGCTTTGTTGGCCTCGTGCTCGGCGTTGGTGCGGGCAAAGTAGTGCTCGCCGCTGCCGTCGTCTTTGGCGACAAAAAAGAGGTAGTCGGTTTCTTCCGGCCAGAGGGTCGCCTCCAGGGCCCGTTTGCCCGGGGCGGCGATGGGTCCCGGGGGCAGGCCCCGGTTGATGTAGGTGTTGTAAGGAGAGGGAATGCGCGTCTGCTCGGTGGTGAGGTAGCGGATGGAGAAATCGCCCAGGATGTAGTTTATGGTGGCGCAGGACCCCAAAGGCTCGCGGATGGCCAGGCGATTGTGGAATACCCCGGCAATCAGCGGGCGTTCGTGATCAACCACCGCCTCTTTTTCCACTATGGAGGCCAGGGTGACAACCTGGTGAACGCTCATCCCCAGTTCGGCGGCGCGCTCCCGCATTTCGTCGGTAAACACCTGCTTAAACCGGTTGAGCATCAGGGTGATGATCAGTTCTTCCTTGTTTTCCTCATCGGCGAAAATTTCGTAGGTGTCGGGGAACAAGTAGCCCTCCAGGGGTTGTTCCAAACCTGCAGGCAATTCCTGGACAAACCAGTACCCCTGCCACCGTTCCACATCGGCGGCCAGCTCCAGGAAGCGCTCCTGGTCGACGATCCCCTTCTTGGCCAGGCGGGCGGCGATGTCCGTTATAAACAGCCCCTCGGGGATGGTAAAGCGCACCGTCTCGCGGTGGACGTCGCCCTGAACCAGTTTGTCCACTATTTCCTCAAGGCGCATGGACGGGGTGAGGACATAATCCCCGGCCTGGATTTTGGCATCCAGGTCATGGTAGCGCACCCAAAAGCGGAAGAGGGTGCTGTTGTGAATGAGACCCGCGTCCTGGAGAATTTTGCCCACCTGGGCGCTGGTGGCACCCCTGGGCACGGTAACCAGGATTTGCTCTTGGGAATCGCTGACAGGTCCCAGCATGACCTGGATACGGGTCCAGGCAAACCACAGCGCCCCGCCGGCCGCCACGGCCAGAATGAGCAACGCAGTCAGGACTGTCCTGACCGCCGTCTTTTTTTTGTTTATTTTGGGCTGATTGGAAACCATGGTTTACCCCCTTAAGAGTGAAGCTTGTGCCAAGCCTCCTCCACAGCTTGAATCTCGTCCTCGTCGACGATGTAAATGTAAATCTCTTCGCCTTCTTCGCCGTCCTCCGCCGCTTCCACCCTAAAGGGAACCAGGTAATCCATGTCGTCTTCCGGCTGGAGCAAGGCGTAGACCCTGCCCTGAACGAGCAGGCGCTTGTGCTCTATGAAGTTAAGGATTCCTTTATCTTCTTCATTATACAATTGGACAAGCCGCTTGTCATCTTTCATTTTTTCACATCCTTTGCGAGATAGCTTTGCAGGATCAGCACTGCTGCCGTTTTGTCCACGACCCGGCGCCGCTTTTTGCGGCTGAGGTCGGCATCCAGCAGCACCCGGGCGGCAGCGGCTGTGGTCAGGCGCTCATCCTCCATATCCACGGGCAATCCGGTGGCCCGGGCCACTTTCTCGGCAAACTGCCTGCTCCACTGCGCCCGCGGCCCCAGGGTGTTGTCCATGTTCCTGGGCAACCCCACCACAATCCTGCCCACTGCGTATTTTTGGCAAATTTCCTTTATTTCGTCAAAGACCCGGGGCGAATTTTCCAGCACCGTCAAGCCCTGGGCGGTGATGCCCAGGGGATCGGAAATGGCCACCCCAATCCGCTTTTCGCCGGCGTCCAGGGCCAGGATTCTCTCCACGTTAACCCCCCTCAAATGATCTTCAGGCACACGTGCGGACAGGCGCGGCAACAGTAGCCGCAGAGCACGCAGCGCTCCGCCTGCACAGTAACTTTGTCCCCGGCCAGTTGCAGGGCGCCCTGGGAGCAGGCCGGGAGGCATTGTCCGCACCCCTGGCACCACTCGGCCACGTGGAGGCGCCGGCTGCGCCCGCGCACCCGGCGGGCCAGCCCGGGAGGCGGAGTGCGCCCCTCCAGCACCGCCAGGTTAAAATCCACTTCGGCGGCAGTGGACATGCCGATGACCATGCTGTCCAGCCAGGGCTGCTGCAACACATGGCGGATGGCTTCCCCGGCGCGGCGGTACATGGCGCCGCCGCCCAGTACCTTCATGGCGTAAATCCCCTTGCCCCGCCGGCGGGCGCGGGCAATGGCGGCAGCCATGTCCCGGGCGCTGCCGTCGCAAATGCCCAGCCCCCATTTGTTGTACAGGGGATGGATGACGTCAATTTCATCCAGCTCCGCCGCCGCCAGGACGCAGGCGACGGAATGGGTGGAGACGCCCACCGCCCGAATCAGACCCCGTTCCCGGGCCCCGGCCAGCCAGTCCAGGGCCGGACGGTGCCCGGGCAGGGTCAGCGCCTCCTGCTCGTGGAGCAACATTATATCCAGCACGTCCATATCCAGCTGGCGCCGGGCCTCATCCACCGCCGCCTCGGCGCCCCTGGCGCTGTACGCATAGGTCTTGGTGGCCACCACGGGAAGGCGGGGCAGTTTCTTTATGGCCGTGCGCAACAGGGGGTAATTGGCGTAGATCTGGGCGGTATCCCAGAAGGTGATGCCCTTGTGCCAGGCGTAACACAAGAGTTCAGCCCCCTGGTCAACCTCGTGGAAAGATTGAAGGGGGCTGAGGGACAGGGTGCCGAACCCCAGCCGACTCACCGTCAGCGGGCCCAGCTTTGTCTCACTGGACATTTACTTGACCTCGGCCAGGTACGCCGACACCAGCTCTTCCAGAATGTCATCCCGCTCCAGTTTGCGAATCAGGTTGCGCGCGTTGTTGTGGCTGGTGATATATGCCGGATCGGCGGAAATCAGGTAGCCCACAATTTGGTTGATGGGATTGTAGCCCTTTTCCTCCAGGGCCCGGAAGACTTCCACCAGTATTCTCCTGGTCTCGCTGGTTTCTTCAGAGCTCATTTGGAAACTTACGGTATCCTGGGTATGTTTGCTCATTTCGCCACCCCCCTATATACCTACAGGATTATATTCGCCTTTAGTCTGTTAAATCCTGCAAACTATTTTATTCCCCTCCGGGGCCAATGTATTCATTGCTGCGCAATTTGCTCCTGCAGCACCCGGGGAGCGAGAGCCAGGGCCTGCTCCAGCCGGGAAGGATCCTTGCCCCCCGCCTGGGCCATGTCGGGCCGGCCGCCGCCGCCCCCGCCCACTTCCCGGGCCACGGCGCCGATAAGCTTGCCGCAGTGCACGCCCCGGGCCAGCGCATCCTTGCCGGCCGTCGCCGCCAGGTTGACCTTTCCGTCCTGTACCGCGCCCAGAATGACCACTCCGCCGCCCATTTGGGCCAGCACCTGTTCAGCCCGGGTGCGCAGGGCGGCCATGTCGGCGGCGTCCACCCGGCGGGCCAGCACCTTGATGCCGTCGACCTCCACGGCGGCGCCGACCAGCGCCCCGGACTCCAGTTTGAACAATTTGCTTTCCAATTTTTCGGCCCTGCTCTTCTGCTCCTTGAGCTGTTGCTGCAATTCCTCGATGCGGGCCGCCAGCAGCTCGGGCTGGGTTTTGGCGACGGCGGCGGCTTTGGCCAGCAGCTCTTCCGTCCGGAAGAAGTGGCGCAACATGGCGTCGCCGGTAACGGCTTCAACGCGCCTGACCCCGGCCCCGATTCCGGTTTCCGAAAGTATTTTAAAGCCCCGGATCAAAGCGGTGCTGGCGACGTGGGTACCGCCGCACAGTTCCCGGCTGACATCGCCCACCGACACCACGCGCACCCTTTCTCCGTACTTTTCTCCAAAGAGGGCTATGGCGCCCATGCGCCGGGCTTCCTCCATGCTCATTTCCCGGGCGTCAACAGGCAAGTCGGCGCCGATGAGGGCATTGACTTCCCTTTCAACCCGGGCCAGCTCGTCGGCCGTCAGCCCCCGGGGATGGGTAAAGTCAAAGCGCAGCCTTTCGCCCTCCACCAGCGAACCGGCCTGCACGACGTGCTCGCCCAGCACCTTGCGCAGGGCATGGTGCAGCAGGTGGGTGGCAGTGTGGTTGGCCTGGATGTCCCGGCGCCGCGCCGAGACCTCGGCGGTGACGTCGTCGCCGACGCCAATGGTCCCCTGCACCACCCGGCCGTGGTGGAGGAAGACGCCGTCCTGCCGGGTCACCGTCTCCACTTCCACCCGGGCCCGGCCGCTGTAAATGACGCCGCTGTCGCCCACCTGGCCGCCGCCCTCGGCGTAGAAAGGCGTTTTGTCCAGGACGACCAGCACCGGCTCGCCCGGTCCCGTCTCCTCCAGGCGGCCCTTGGGCCCCAACAGGGCCAGGACCTTGCCGGCAGCGGACAGGGCGGAATAGCCGCTGAACTCAGTGGCAGGCACGTCCCGGAGCAGGGCGGCGGTGTCCTGTACCTTCATGGCGTCCACCTGCTCCCGGGCGGCCCGGGCCTGGCTGCGCTGGTGTTCCAGGGCTTTGCGGAAACCGTCCTCGTCCACCTGCACCTGGTGTTCTCCGGCTATTTCCACCGTCAGTTCCAGGGGGAAGCCGAAGGTATCGTAGAGCCGGAAGGCAGCTTCGCCGGCCAGGACGCCGCCGGCCCCCACCCGGGCCAGCTCATCCTTAAGCAACTCCATGCCCTCGCGAATGGTGGTCAAAAACCGTTCTTCCTCGGCTTTGATGGCGGACACCAGGTACTGGCGGTTGGCCGCCAGTTGGGGATAGACCTCCCCGAAGATGCCCACCAGCGGCTCGACGCCGGTGTGCAAAAAGCTGCCGTCCAGGCCGCAGAGCAAGCCGTACCGGACGGCCCGCCGCAACAGGCGGCGCAACACGTAACCCCGGCCTTCATTGGCAGGCAGGATGCCGTCGCTGAACATAAAGGCCACCGCCCGGAAATGGTCGACAATGACCCGCAGCGAGCGGGTGTAAGCCGGATCGGCGTACTGGACGCCGGCCAGGCGGGCAAAATGGTCGATGAGGGGGTAGACCAGGTCGCAATCGTAATTGGTTTCCACACCCTGCATGACGGCGGCGATCCGTTCCAGACCCATGCCGGTATCGATGTTGGGCGCCGACAGGGGGTGGTAGTTGCCGTCTTCGTCCTTGTCAAACTGGGTGAAGACCAGGTTCCAGATTTCCAGGTAGCGGTCGCAGTCGCAACCGGGCTTGCAGTCGGGCCGGCCGCAACCCTTGTCGGGGCCCAGATCGACGTAGATTTCGGAACAGGGACCGCAGGGTCCGACGCCGATCTCCCAGAAATTGTGCTCTTTGCCCAGGCGCACAATGCGCTCCGGCGCCAGGCCAATTTCCTTGTGCCAAATATCCCAGGCCTCCTGGTCCTCTTCATACACCGAGGCCCACAGCCTGTCGGGATCCAGTTTCAGCTCCTGCAGCAAGAATTCCCAGGCCCAGGCAATGGCCTCTTTTTTAAAGTAATCCCCGAAGGAGAAATTGCCCAGCATCTCAAAAAAGGTGTGGTGGCGGGCGGTCTTGCCCACCTCGTCTATGTCGCCGGTGCGCACGCACTTCTGGCAGCTGGCCATGCGCCGGTTGGGCGGGGTCTTGGCCCCGGTGAAATATGCCTTCAGCGGCGCCATGCCGGCGCCGATGAGCAACAGGCTGGGGTCGTTTTCGGGAACCAGGCTGTAGCTCTCCACCACGGTGTGGCCTTTGCCGGCAAAGAACCGGAGAAATTTGGTGCGAATTTCATGCCCTTTCATAACCGTCACCTTCCTTATAAAAAGATAAACCCATCCCTACAAGGACGGGCTGGCCGCGGTACCACCTTGCTTACCGGAGAAACCGGTCAACTCAGCCGATCGATAACGGGATCAACCGTGAGACTCATCGCCTCCGCCTCCGGGGCGGCTGCCGAAACTGCGCCGGGACCTCGCACCGGCCGGCCCCTCTCTGCAAGGCACAGGTATCAGCTGACCCCTTCCCAGGCACTTTGCCGTTAATACCCAAATTATATCCGCCTTGCCGGGTGCTGTCAACTTTTGCCGCCCTTCAGCGGCCGTCCACCGGGGGCACCACCAGGTTGCGGATGACGATCCGGGCCACCGCCGTCGCCGGCACCGCCACCATCAGGCCCGGCAGGCCCAGGAACTGGCCCCCCGCCAGCAGGGCCAGAATGACCACCAGGGGATGCAGGCCCAGGCTCTTGCCCAGCACCTGAGGGGCGATGAAATGGCTTTCGGCCTGCTGGATTATGGTATAAACCAGTGCCGTTTTCAGCGCCAGTGCCGGTGCCTGCAGCAGGGCCGTCAGCACGGCGGGAATGGCGCCCAGGAAGGGGCCGAAGTAGGGGATGACGTTGGTGACGCCCGCTACCAGGGCCAGAATCAGGGCGAAGTCCACCCCCAACAGCAACAGGCTCAGGTACGTGGCCGCGGCGACGAGGAGGGAAACCAGCAATTGTCCCCGGACGTACCTGCCCAGGCTGGTATCGATCTCGTGCAGTATTTTGCGGGCCCGGGCCCGGTTTTTGCGGGGAATGACCAGGTAGAGGCTGTCCTTAACCATTTCAAAGTCCTTGAGGAAGTAAAAGGTGAGGATGAGGACCAGCACCAGGTTGAATATGCCCCGGGCGACGTCCACCGTCATTTCCGGAATGCGGGACAGGCGGGCCACCAGCGACGCTTCGGCGTCCCGCAACCCCGCTTCCAGGGCCTTTTGCACCGAAAGGGGCAGGTTGAGACGCCGGGCGGCGCTGTAGAAAGTGTTGAGCAGTTGCTGGGCCTGCTGGGTATATTGAGGAATCCCCTCGGCCAGGCGGTCGGCTTCCCGGACAACCAGGGGAACCAGGCGGGCGGAAAGGGCAAAGACCAGGCCAAAAAAGGCCAGGTATATCGCCGCCACCGCCAGCGTCCGCGGCAGGCGCCGCTGTTGCAGCCAAAGGACCACCGGATTGAGGACGTAGGCGATGGCCAGGGCGACGGCAAAGGGAGTGAATATCGCCAGCAGCCGCCGCCGCAACAGCCAGGCTGCCAGCGCCAGGACCAGGGCGCCGGCGATATACAGGCCGGTTTTCAGCGCCGGGCTGCGGCCAATTCGCTTCCACACGCTATCTCACCTCTGTACAGCTTATCCACTGCCGCCGCAAAAAATTACTGGGCAGCAGACAGCTGCCCAGGTGAGGTGCTGTAAATTTATACCTCCCGCCTCAGCCGGCGGCGCCGGGGCCGGTACCCGTTGGCCCTGATGCGGCCCGGGCGCAGTTCCGCCCTTTCCTCATCTTCGCCGCTCAGGGCCGGAAACAATTTCCCCAGCAAGCCGTCGCCGTATACCTTGGCCGCCATCATGCCCAAAATGCCGCCCATGATAAATCCCGTCCAGTATCCGCGGCGCATCTGTCCGCACCTCCTCTTAGTGTTCTAATGCCGTCAGCGTGCCCTCTGTATCCACTTCGTACAGGCGCGGGCGCCTTTTGCTGTCAAAGCTGAAAAGGACAAAACAGTTCCAGCAATAGTACTGATTGTTGCCTACCCTGCCGGTGTCCCTGGAACTGCAATTGGGACACTCCACTGCTCTCAACCTCCAAACCTGTTTCAATACCCCTGCTCGTGCAGCCACTCGCCCTTGGGCGCAGGTTCCCGGGGCACGGTGTCCGGGGGCACGATGATCTCCTCCCCCTCCAGCCGGAACTGCCGGGACAGGGACAGTGTTTGCCTGCCCTGAAATATGTCCTGGAGCAGGCCGTCGGACAGCTCCAGGGCGGCTATGCGCCAGCCGTCCAGAATCAAGTCCTCCACATTGCCCAGGCGGGTGCCGGCGCTGGTGCGCACCGTCAGTTTCCGCACCGCTTCCAGGGTGAGGTTGTCCCGGCGCAAGCGGGCGGCTGCTTCTTTGTCCAGGACGGCCTGGCCCCGTCCCAGCTGCACCGATTCCGCACCCAGGTGCACGCCGCCGGCAGCGGCGATTACGCCCTGTTCGGCCAGCGGCTTGCCGGACACCAGCAAACCCTCAATCCTGCTCCGCCCGATGCTGGCCAGGACTTCGTGCACTGTGCCCACCTGGCATTTTTCGGCATCAATTACCGGCATCCCCAGCAAATCGCTGGCCCTGCGCATAGGCTTTCCCCCCCGTCACCTTGCAGTATTCCCCAGAAAATGATAAAAATGCGCGGGGACAACACCCCGCGCAGGCAAAAAAGGGCGCCGGCAGCAGCGCCCTGGCACCGCGGTCAGAACCGCTCGGTGATTACTTTCATTTGCGTAAAGAGGAGCAGGTAATCCCGGCTGCCGGCTTTGGCGCATGTGCCCGACATATTGTAGCCGCCGAAGGGCTGGACGCCCACCAGCGCCCCGGTGATTTTGCGGTTGAAGTACAGGTTGCCCACGTGGAATTGGCGCCGGGCCAGCTCCAGGTGCTCGCGGTTTCTGGAGTAGACGCCTCCCGTCAGGCCGTACTGGGTAGCGTTGGCAATTTGCAAGGCCTCCGCGAAGCTGCCAGCCTTGATTACCGCCAGCACCGGGCCGAAAATTTCTTCCTGGGCAATGACGGCTGTGGGGGATACGTCGACAAAGACGGTGGGCTCGATGAACCAGCCGTGCGCAGGCCCGGGACCGCCGCCGGTCAGCAGCTTCCCTTCCTTTTTGCCGATTTCAATGTAGTTGAGAATTGACCGGTGGGCGTTGGCGTCGCACACCGGACCCAGCCAGTCCCCGTCCCGGACGGAACCGCACCGGATCACTTTCACCGCTGCGGCAAGCCGGTCCACAAACTCGTCGTAAATATCCTTGTGGACGATAACCCTGGAGCAGGCGGAACACTTCTGACCCTGGAAACCAAAGGCAGAGGCAACGGTACCCTGCACAGCAGCGGCGATATCGGCATCCTTGTCCACGATGATGGCGTCCTTGCCGCCCATCTCGGCGTGGACCCGCTTAATCCAGATTTGTCCCGGCTGGATTTTGGCCGCCCGTTCCACGATGCGCAGGCCCACTGCCCTGGAACCGGTAAAGTTGATGAACCTGGTCCTGGGATGGTCGACGATGTAGTCCCCAATTTCGCTGCCGCTGCCGGGGATGCAATTGACCACTCCGGGGGGCAGTCCGGCTTCCCGGAGCACTTCCATAAACCTGGCGGCGACGACGGGCGTATTGCTGGCGGGTTTTAGGACAACGGTGTTGCCCGCCACCACGGGGCCCATGGTCATGCCCACCAGGATGGCCAGGGGGAAATTCCAGGGCGGGATTACGGCGCCGACGCCCAGGGGAATGTAGCGGGCTTCGTTTTCCTCGCCGGGAAAAGGCACGAGTTCCACGGGTTTGTCCAGCGCCGCCATTTCCCGGGCATAGTACTCCAGAAAGTCGATGGCTTCCGCCACGTCGGCGTCGGCTTCGGCCCAGTTTTTCCCGATTTCCAGCACCAGGACAGCGCTGAACTCAAACTTGCGCCGGCGCAGGATGGCGGCGGCTTTGACCAGGTACCGGGCCCTTTCGATGACAGGCACGCGGGACCAGCGGGCAAAGACCTCCTGGGCAGCCTGCATGGCCTTTTCGGCCAGGGCCTTGTCGGCTTTGGCACAGTAACCTACCACCTGGTCGATGCGGGAAGGATTGACGGATTTGATTTTATCCGCCGTCATTATGGTCTCGGCGCCGATGTACAGGGGGTATTCCCTGCCAAACTCGGCTTCCGCCGCAGCGATGGCCTGTTGCATCAGCTCCCTGTTGGCCGGATCGGCAAAGTCGGTAAAGGGTTCGTTGGCAAAGGGTGTAAACAAGGGCATCATCCTTCCTGAGCATATGGATTAACATAATAACATTCAACTGTAAACCCGTCGAAGCCTGCTTGCCTGGCCTGACAATTTCAGCCAGTGTCCGGAGACGCCGCTATGAAAAAAGGGACTGCCGTTTACGGCAATCCCTTGGTCTTTTCCAGCCAGCGGCGCAACCGCCGCTCATATCCGTTGGTTCCGGGGCGGTAGTAGCGCTTGTGGGCCAGGGAATCGGGCAGGTACTGCTGGGCCACGTAATTGCCGGGGAAATCATGGGGGTACTGGTACCCCTTGCCGCGGCCCAGTTGCCGCGCCCCGGGATAGTGGCTGTCCCGCAGGTGATTGGGCACGCCGGTGTCGTCGGTCCGGCGGGCATCGGCGACGGCCTGTTCCAGGGCCACATAGGCGGCGTTGCTCTTGGGCGCGCAGGCCAGGTAGGTTACGGCCTGGGCCAGGACAATCCTGGCCTCGGGCATGCCCAGCACCTCCACGGCGTTGAAAGCGGCCTGGGCCACCAGCAGGGCCATAGGATCGGCATTGCCCACATCCTCGCTGGCGGCGATATACAGGCGGCGGGCCACAAACCGGGGATCTTCCCCGGCATCCAGCATTTTGGCCAGCCAAAACACAGCCGCGTCGGGATCGGAACCGCGGATGGACTTGATAAAGGCCGAAATGACATCGTAATGGTTGTCCCCGTCCCGGTCATAGCGCACCACCCGGCGCTGCACCGACTGCTCCGCCGCCTGTTCATCGATGACGATTACCCCCTCGGCGTTGGGAGGCGTGGTCAGGGCGGCCAGCTCCAGGGCGTTGAGGGCGACCCGGGCGTCGCCGTCGGCGGTGGCCAGGATATGTTCCCGGGCGGCGGGCAGGAGGTCGATTTTGAGCCTGCCCAGGCCGCGCTCCCCATCCTTCAGCGCGGTATCCAGGATGGAACTGACTTCCTCCCGGGTCAGGGGATACAACTCAAAGAGCCGGCAGCGGGACAGCAGGGCGGAATTTATGCTGAAAAAGGGATTCTCGGTGGTGGCGCCGATGAGCAGCACCGTCCCGTCTTCCACGGCGGGCAGCAGGGCATCCTGCTGGCCCTTGTTAAAGCGGTGGATCTCGTCGATGAACAGGACGGTGGCCTGGCGGTACATTTCCAGGCGCCGGCGGGCTTCCTCGGCCACTTCCCGGACCTGGGCGACGCCGGCGGTGACGGCGTTGAGTTTTTGAAAGCTGGCCCTGGTCTGGTTGGCAATGATGGCAGCCAGAGTGGTCTTGCCCGTTCCGGGCGGGCCGTAAAAGATCATGGACGTCAGCCTGTCTGCACTGATGGCCCGCCGCAGCAAACTGCCGGGACCCACGATGTGCTTTTGCCCCACAAACTCGTCCAGGGTGCGGGGGCGCATACGGGCCGCCAGGGGAACATTGTCGGCGACCTGCTGTTGGTAACCGTAACTGAACAGGTCACTCATGTTCTTCACGGCCGCAGTAGTCGGTGATTTCCTCAAAGTCCTCGACAATCCGCACCATGGCGGGGTAGAACCTGGGATTGCGGCGGAAAGCCGGTTCGCTCAGGCGAATGCCGGCCAAAGTGAGGACAAAGAGGGCAAAGCCCGCCCCTATGCCCCACCAGTCGGGGCTGCCCGGCAGGGGGTAAAAGGCGTTGACCAAGTACGCCAGCCCGACCCCCGCGATGAGACCCAGCAGGGGCAACAGATAGACGATGGACCCGGCCATGAGCACGCTGGACTTCCCCATCTCAATCAACACCCGCTTGCCCACGTCGGCGCCCAGGACGTTTTTCACTTCCAGAAACATTTTGTCGGTCCGCCCCATGTGACAGATGCCGCACTTTGCACAGGCCCTGTTTCTCTCCACTTCCACCACGGCGTAATCGCCCTGGAGGGCGACGACTCTGCCGATCTGGTCCATCAACCTCCCCCTCCTTTCAGGAAGTTGTTCATAGTCCTGAGGAGTTCACTCGCTGCCGCCTGCATTTCTTCCGGGGTCCGGGCCTGGCCCAGGCAGTTGGCGGCATAGCGTTCAAAAATCAGGCTGCCGACCTTGTTGACGGCCGACCGCACCGCCGCGATTTGAATCAGGATGTCGGTACAGCACTGGTCCGTTTCCAGCATTTTTTCAATGCCCCTGACCTGGCCCTGGATCCGGCGCAGGCGGTTGATGATCCTTGTCTTGTCTGCATCCATAAAATACCCTCCCCCGGTAATTTGACAAATTTTAACATATACAGAAAGACCCTGTCAATTTAAAAAGGATGGCTTGCTTTTAGCTTAACCATCCTCGGCAATTTTTACTTCCAAGCCCCCGCCGTGCCGTCTCCAACCGTATTTTTTGAACCTGCTCTCGCAGGTGGGTGCCAGCCCAACGGTTTCAAATGTCCCTCCAAATTTACAAGGGCATATTCTACGCCGCCGGAGCCTGTGCTCCCTTTGTATTGGTGTTGGCTCAAAAAATACAGCCTACTTCGCACACAGCAGGGAATCCTTGTTGTCTTTAGTTTAGCACATCAGTGCCGGGCAATGCAACTGGAAAACCGCTGTCAGCAGTGCTAAATGGGCATTTTTAACAGTATTATTTAATGATTAACAGCGAAAAGGAGGATGGAAACATTGGGCAACGCCTTTGCCACCATAGCAGTGCTGGCCATTCTGGTAGAGGTCTGCGTGGACATTCTCAAGTCGGCAATCCCGTTCATTCACGGCTGGAAAAGCCAGTTGTCCTCCATTGTCGTCGGCGTGTTGCTGGCCACGGCTACGGCCACCGGCCTGCTCCATACCCTGGGGATTCACCTGTCGGCGCCCTGGATTGACTTTTTCCTGACCGGTCTCGTCATCTCCCGGGGTTCCAATTTTTTCCATGACCTGCTCGGCAAATTGAAAATAAATTAGGGACGGCGGCGCCGTCCCTCTTTTTATTCCGGCCTGATTTTCAATTCTTTCAACTGGGCGGGGTCGACCAGGGACGGGGCGGCGGTCATGAGGTCGGCGCCGCTGGTGGTCTTGGGGAAGGCGATTACATTGCGGATGCTGCTTTCGCCGGCCAGCAATGCCACCAGGCGGTCAAAGCCGAAGGCGATGCCCCGGTGCGGGGGTGCGCCGGCCGCCAGGGCCTCCAGGAAGAAGCCGAACTGGCTGCGGGCGGTTTCGGCATCGATGCCGATAGCCTGGAAAACGGCCTGTTGCACTTCACCTGTGTGAATCCTGGCGCTGCCCCCGGCCACCTCCCACCCGTTGATGACCAGGTCGTAGGCCTGGGCCCGGACGCTGGCGGGATCAGCGGCCAGCCGCTCCACATCCTCCGGGACGGGAGCGGTAAAGGGGTGGTGAGCAGCGACGTACCGCCCCTCCTCCTGGTCGAACTCCAGCAGGGGAAAGTCCACGACCCAGCAGGGACAGAACTGGTCCTCGCTGTACAGCCCCAGCCTCCGCCCCAGGTGTTCCCGAAGGGCGCCCAGCGCCGGCAGCGCGACGCCGAAGGTATCGGCGTCGGCGACGAAGAGGAGCACGTCGCCGGGCCGGGCGGCAAAGGCCTGGACGATGGCGTCGATTTGTTCGGGGGCAAAGAACTTGGCGATGGGCGAACGCACGCCCTCCTCCTCCACCGCCATCCAGGCCAGACCCTTGGCGCCGTGGGGGGCAACCACCTGGGCCAGCTGGTCCAGCTCCTTGCGGCTGAAGGCCGCCGTCGCCCTGAGGCCCTGCACCGACCCGCCCGCCGCCACGGCGTCGGCGAACACCTTAAACTGGCTGCCGGCTGCCAGGGAGGAAATGTCCGTTATCTCCATGGCAAAGCGCAAATCCGGCTTGTCGGTGCCGTACTTTTCCATGGCCGCCTTCCAGCTCAGGCGGGGGAAGGGTTTGGGCAGCGCTGCGCCTTTGACCTCGGCAAAGATGCGGCGCACCATGTCCTCCATCATGGCCAGGAATTCCCCGGCGCCCATGAAGGAGACTTCAATATCCACCTGGGTGAACTCGGGCTGGCGGTCGGAGCGCAGGTCCTCGTCCCGGAAACAGCGGGCCAGCTGGAAGTAGCGTTCCAGGCCGGCCACCATCAGGAGCTGTTTCAGCAACTGGGGCGACTGGGGCAGGGCGTAAAACTGGCCGGGACTGAGCCGGCTGGGAACGAGGAAGTCCCGGGCCCCCTCCGGCGTGCTCCTGGTCAGAATGGGAGTTTCCACTTCGATAAATTCGCGTTCCAGCAAAAAGTTGCGAATGATGGCCGCCACCCGGCTGCGCAGCATCAGGTTGGCCTGCATAACGGGACGGCGCAGGTCCAGGTAGCGGTAGCGCAGGCGCAGGTTTTCATCCACTCTGACGTCGTCGGTGATATAAAAAGGCGGCAAGGTGGCGGTGTTGAGAACTTCCATTTCGGCGCCGGCCACCTCCACGGCGCCGGTGGCCAGGCGGGGATTGACATTGCCCTCTTCCCGGGCCTTGACGGTGCCCCGGACAGCCACCACGTATTCCGAACGCACGGCATCGGCCGCCGCATAGCCGGGGCTGTCGGGGTAAAAGACAACCTGCACGGTGCCCCAGCGGTCCCGGAGGTCCAGGAAAATCATGCCGCCCAGGTCCCGGCGCCTGGCCACCCAGCCGCACAGCGCCACCTGCTGGCCGATGTGCTCGGGCCTGAGCTGTCCGCATTTATGAGTTCGCTCCATTCACTTCACTCCTTCCAATGCAGCGAGTTCGTCCGCCACTGTTGCCAGGTTAAGCTGCTGCTGGTCCCCGCTTTCCATGTCCCGCAGCACGGCCCGGCCGCTTTCCAGCTCGTCGGGGCCGATGACCAGGGCCCACCGGCAGCGGTGGCGGTCGGCCTGCTTAAACTGGGCCTTTACGCCCCGGGCCAAAAGATCGTACTGCACCGGCACGCCTTTGCGCCGCAACTCATGGGCCAGGGCAATGGCCTCAGCTGCCGCCGGTTCCATGGTCACCAGCCAGACGCCCCGGCGGCCGCCGCCCGTATCAAGGGCAGGGGGGTTCAGCATCTCGATGCGGTCGATGCCCAAAGCCAGGCCCACCGCCGGGGTGCCGGGCCCGCCCAGCAGCTCCACCAAACCGTCGTAGCGCCCGCCGCCGCCCAGGGCGTCCTGGCTGCCCAGGGCGTCGGTCTTGTACTCAAAAGTTGTGCGGTTGTAGTAGTCCAGACCGCGCACCAGGAGAGGATCCACGGTAAAGGGTATGTTCAGCCCGGCGAGGCCGGCCTTGACCTGGTCAAAGTGCTCCCGGCACGGCGGACAGAGGTAATCGGTGATGACGGGAGCGGATTCCAGCGCCGCCCGGCAACCGTCATTTTTGCAATCCAGGACGCGCAGGGGATTGCGCTCCAGGCGGCTGCAGCAATCCCGGCACATGTCCCGGCCGGTCAGGAAGGAGACCAGCGCCTCTTTGTAGCCGATCCGGCACTGGACGCAGCCTATACTGTTGAGCACCAGCCGGCTTTCGACGCCCAGCTCCCGGAAGTAGTGCCAGCCCAGGGCAATGACCTCCACGTCGGCCCGGGGGCCGGGAGCGCCGAAGAGCTCGACGCCAAACTGCCACAGCTGGCGGAAGCGGCCGGCCTGAGGCTTTTCGTATCTGAACATGGGGCCGAAATAGTAGTACTTGGCCGGCATGGGCCCGGTGTAGAGCTTGTGTTCCACAAAGGCGCGCACCACCGGAGCGGTGCCTTCGGGGCGCAAGGTGAGGCTGCGCTCTCCCCTGTCGGTAAAGGTGTACATCTCCTTCTCCACTATATCGGTGCTCTCACCCACTCCCCGTTCAAACAGCTCGGTGTATTCGAAAATGGGAGTGCGCAATTCGCCGTAGCCGTAGCGCCTGGCCAAATCCGCCGCCAGGTTTTCCAGGCTGCGGAACCGCTCCGCCTGTTCGGGAAGAAAGTCTCTGGTTCCCCTGGGAACTCTGAACATGGCATTACCTCCTTATAAATAAAGAACCCGGTCCCCCTGTCAGGGACGGGTCCAACTTGCCCGCGGTGCCACCCTGGTTGCCGCCTGTGCGGCCTCTCCGTTGGACCGGTAACGGGGTCAACCGTCGGCGTGGCCGAAAGCTCCGGGCTGTCTTTCTGCCGCCTTGTCCGGGGGACTTCCAGTCGCGGCCCCCCTCCCTGGAGGACAGCATCGGCATACTCTTTCCCGTCATCGCTTGCCTGGATTTTGGCTGTATTTTACCAAGCCCGCCCGGGCTTGTCAACAGCGTCCCGCAACCACTCCAGTTTGCGCCGGACCAGGGCGGCGCTGCGCTCCATGTACTGGTTGGGGTCCCGGGGATTGTTGAGGGTGGCGATGGTTCCGGCGCGCACCAGTTTGCTGATGGCGCCGGCCCCCGCCCCCAACACCGGCTCGGTTTCGGCAATGCTGGCGATGTTGTAATAACAGAAGGCGCCGGGGCGGGAGAAGCACACGTTTTCCAGGTTGGAAGCGATGTTTTTCTGGCGGTAAAGGTAGTAGGGCACGTATCCCAGCTCCTCCAGCCGGGCATAGGCCGCCCGGGCAATGGCCTGCACCGCCGCGGCAGCCATGTACTGACGCCGGGTCGCGGCGCCCCGCTTGAGGGCCAGGGCATGGAGGGTGATGTTGGCCACGCCCCTTTGGGCCAGGTCGGCGATGACCCCGGCGAACTCCTGGGGCTGCTGGCCGGGCAGGCCGATGATGAGGTCGGAATTGATGATGTTAATATGAGAACGCTGCGCCAGGGCCAGGGCGGCCCAAAACTCCCCGGCGCTGTGTTGCCGGCCGATGGCCTGTAAGGTCTCGTCCCTGGGGTACTGGGCGTTGACGCTGATCCGCGTCACCCCCAGCCGTTCCAGGACTTCCAGGTGCTCCGGAGTCAGGGTGTCGGGCCGGCCCGCCTCGACGGTAAATTCGCACCCCGGCCGGGCGGCGGGTGCAAGCAGCTGGGCCAGCAAGTCCGGGGGCAAAGCCGTGGGGGTACCCCCGCCCACATAAATGCTGTTGACGGCAATGCCGTGCCGGCTGCACGCCGCCAGCAGCTCCTGCAGTTCCCAGGCCGCCTGCCGGATATAAGCCGGCAAGTTGCTGCGCCACCGCTCCAGGGGCAGGGAGGCAAAGGAACAGTAATGGCAGCGGCTGGGGCAAAAGGGAACCGAGACATAGACGCTGACGCCCCCTGTCCGGAGCAGGGGATAGCCGTTGGCCACGGCGGCGACGAGCAGCCTGGCCTTTTCGGGGCTGAGCAGCCACTCCCGGCACAGCCGGGCTTCTGCCTCCCTGCGGCCGTGGGCGGCAATGAGCATGGCCGCCACCTTGCCGGGCCGCACACCGGTTAGCACGCCCCAGGGGCTGAGAGGTTCGCCCTGGATGCTGCTCAGCATTTGGAAGAGACAGCGCAAATATTCCTTTTTGTCTGCGGCGACCACTGCCCGCTCCGCCCGGCCCCGGCCGGCGACGGAAACATGCAGCTCTCCCCCGCGCTCCTCCACTGTAACATCCAGCGCGCAGGCATCGGCGTCGGCGCGTATTTCCGCGCCCGGCAGCAGGCGAAGCAGGTGCACGCCCCGCTCCCGCCAGGGCTCCGGCGCCCGGTAACGTACCAGCATTTCCAGCCCTCCTTTGCCAAAAAAGAAAGGCCCTGGGGCCTCACTCCCGCAAAACGCGGCGAATTAAGCGGACATCTTCAACTCCCACATTGAATTCCTCGGCAATCTCGGCGTCCGCCAAACCGCTGTCGATGCTGTCCAGCATTTTGTGCAGATCGACCCGGCGCAGTTTCTGTGCGCGCAGTTTTTCCAAAGCTGCCCGAACGCTCTGCTCTTCCAACCCGACCCCTCCTTGGCACAATCCTTAACGGATAGTATTCCTGAAAAGGAGTCGATTATCCCTGCAGCCACGGGTTGTGCGCCTTCTCTGCGCCGATGGTGGTCCCGGGCCCGTGACCGGGCAACACCCGGGTTTCCGGAGGCAAAACCAGCAACTTCTCCCGGATGCTTTCCAGCAGCTGCCCGTGCTGGCCGCCGGGCAAATCGGAGCGGCCAATGGAGCGCTGGAACAACGTGTCGCCGACGAAAACCAGGCCGCAGCCGTACAGGCTGACCCCTCCCGGCGTGTGTCCGGGGGTGGCCAGCACCTCCAGGCGGCAGTCGCCCAGTTCCAGGACATCGCCCTGCTCCAGCAGGATGTCCGGCGGCGGGCTGACAACGGGGCGCCCCAGCTGGTAAGAGAGGTTGCGCCGGGGGTCGGTGAGCATTGCGCTGTCTTCCCTGCCCACGGCCAGGGGGCATTTCAGCGCTTCTTTGACCTCGGCATTGGCCCCTATGTGGTCCAGGTGCCCGTGGGTGTTGACGATGTACTTGACATTAAGCTGCAGTTCGGCAATGGCCTCGAGAATCTGCCGGGCCGAACCGCCGGGGTCGATAACCGCCGCTTCCCGGGACCGGGGGCACCAGGCCAGGTAGCAGTTGGTGGCCATATCGCCAACCTGTAACCGTTTTACCTCCATATTTTCACCTCAAAACTCCCTTTTGCTGTCCAAAAGCAAGGTCACCGGACCGTCATTGTGTATCTCCACGTCCATCATGGCCCCGAAAATCCCGGTCTCCACCTTGAGGCCGCGCCGGGCCAGATGGCGGCAGTATTCCTCATAGAGTTGCTGCCCCAGCTCCGGCGGCGCCGCCAGGTGCCAGGACGGCCGCCGCCCCTTGCGGCAGTCGCCGTACAGGGTAAACTGGCTGACGGCCAGCACGGAACCCTGAATATCCAGAACCGAGCGGTTCATCTTGCCCTCTGCATCGGGAAAGATGCGCAAATCGGCTGTCTTGTCGGCCAGGTAGCGGGCGTCTTCTTCGGTGTCCTCCCGGCCCACCCCCACCAGCACCATGAGGCCGGAGCCGATTTGGCCGACAATTTTGCCCTCCACCCGGACCGCCGCCCGGGATACCCTTTGCACTACAATACGCATGTCGTCCCTCCTCCTGCCCGCGGGGAAAAAGGCGCAGTGCCCGGTTACGGCCCCCGGCGGGACACCTCCTGCACCGATTTGACGGCCCGCAGTTTGTCGCAGGCCCGGTTGAGGTGCTCCAGGTCGCTGACTTCTATGGTCAGGTTGATTTGGGCCAGGCCGTCCCTGTTCCCGCTGCCGTTGATGGCCAGGATGTTGGCCCGGGTCTCGGCCAGGGCGTTCATCAGCTCCTGCAACAGGCCCTTGCGGTCCCAGGCCCTGATAAACAAGCTTACGGGGAAGGTCTGATCGGCGACATTGCTCCACTCCACTTCCAGCAGGCGTTCCGGCGGCGCATTCTTGAGGTTGGGGCAATCGGCCCTGTGCACCGAAACGCCGCGCCCCCGGGTAACATAACCCACTATGGCATCGCCGGGCAGCGGCTTGCAGCACCGGGAAAAGCGGATGAGCAGGTTGTCGGCGCCCTTAATGGCCACGCCAGCAGCATCCCGGGCCGGCCTTTTCCTGGCCGTTTCTCCCAGGTCGGCCAGGGTCAGTTCCTTCTCGCGCCGGCGCACTACGTAATCGTAAAAGCGCCGCGCCACGGCTATGGCGTTGAGGCCCCCGTAGCCCAATGCGGCGAAGAAGTCGTCCTGTTGCTCCGGCCGGTAGTTATAGCGTTTGAGGACGCTGGTCAGCACCGGCTTTTCAATCTCGGCCAGGCTGAGGCCAAACCGCTTCAGTTCGCGTACCAGGAGCTCGCGGCCCTTTTCGATGTTTTCTTCCCGGCCGGCCCGCTTAAACCACTGGCGGATCTTGGTCCGGGCCTGAGAAGACTTGACAATCTTGAGCCAGTCCAGGCTGGGCGCAGCTCCCTTCTGGGTAATTATCTCCACGATATCCCCGGTGCGCAGTTCGTGGTCCAGGGGCACCAGGCGGCCGTTGACCCTGGCCCCGACGGTGGAATTGCCGATGTCGGTGTGGATGCGATAGGCGAAATCCAGGGGCACCGCCCCCACAGGCAGGTCGATGACATCTCCTTTGGGCGTAAAGACCAGGACCTCGTCGTCGAAAAGGTCCACCTTGAGGGCCTCCATGTATTCAGCGGAATCCCTGGTCTCGCTCTGCCACTCCATGAACTGGCGCAGCCAGGACAACTTCTCTTCAAACTGGCGGTCCCCCGCCCTGCCTTCTTTGTAGCGCCAGTGGGCGGCCAGGCCGTACTCAGCCATCCTGTGCATTTCCCAGGTGCGGATCTGCACTTCCACGGGATGGCCGTCCAGGGCCATTACAGTGGTGTGGAGCGACTGATAGCCGTTGCCCTTGGGCATGGCGATGTAATCCTTAAAGCGGCCGGGAATGGGCTTGCACAGGCTGTGCACCTGCCCCAGCACGGTATAGCAATCCTTGACGGTATCCACCACCACGCGGATGGCGGTGAGGTCATATATCTCGCTGAGCTCCTTGTTCTGCTGCACCATCTTGCGCCAAATGCTGTACAAGTGCTTGGGCCTGCCGGTAATTTCTGCCCGGATGCCGGCCTCTTCAAAGTTGCTGGCCAGAAAATCGATGATGCGGGCGATGATCTTCTCCCTTTCGGCCCGGCGCTGGCGCAGTTCCGCCACCAGGGCGTAGTATTCCCGGGGGTGCAGGTAGCGGAAAGCCAAATCCTCCAGCTCCCATTTAAAGCGGAAAATCCCCAGGCGGTGGGCCAAAGGAGCGTAGATCTCCATGGTCTCCCGGGCCATTTCCTTCTGCCGGGCGGCCGGCAGATGCCCCAAAGTGCGCATGTTGTGCAGGCGGTCGGCAAACTTGATGATGATGACGCGAAAATCGGTGGCCATGGCCATAAACATCTTGCGCAGGTTCTCGGCCTGCTGGTGGGCCTTGGACTGGAAACGCAAACGCATGAGTTTGGTAACTCCGTCCACCAGCAGGGCAATCTCGGCGCCGAATTCTCTTTCTATATCCTCCAGGGTGACGTCGGTATCTTCCACCACGTCGTGGAGGATGCCCGCCGCCACCGTCTCCAGGTCCTGTTCCAGTTCCGTCAGGGTTTCGGCTACAGCCAGGGGATGGGTGATAAAGGGTTCGCCCGATTCCCGCACCTGGCCGGCGTGGGCGGACGCTGCCATTTTCCAAGCACGCTCAATAAGGCCCCTGTCAAAATTAGGAGCATACTTGGCTATATTGGCATAAATCCGCTCCAGACTCACGCCGCAACCCTCCGTTTCATTCCGATTGGTAGCGGATCAGGGAGTAAACGGGATAGCCCGCCAGCTTCTCCCGGCCGCGGAGAAACTCCAGTTCAATGAGAAAGGCGAAACCGACGATGTCGCCGCCCAGCTGCCGCACCAGGTCGGCGCTGGACCACACCGTTCCGCCGGTGGCCAGAAGGTCGTCCACCACCAGCACCCTGGTGCCCGGCGTTATGGCGTCTTTATGGATTTCCAGGGTGTCCTGACCGTATTCCAGCTCATAAGTGGCCTGCAGCACGGCGCCCGGCAATTTGCCCGCCTTGCGCACCGGCACAAAGCCCGCCCCAAGTTTATAGGCCAGCGGCGCGCCCACCAAAAAGCCCCGGGCTTCAGGCCCCACCAGGACGTCGGCCTCCACGCCGCTGAGCATCTCCGCCATTTGGTCCAGGGCAGCCTTCATGGCGGCGCCGTCCTTGAGCAAGGTGGTGATGTCGATAAAGTTAATGCCTGGCTTGGGGAAGTCCGGAATCACCCTTAATTTTTCTTTCAGATTCATTGCGAAACCTCCTTTGCGTATCTGCAGCGGCAACGCGCAGACAACAGGATATGCAGGTTAAAACTGTTAACCACTAAATTATACACTTTTTTCCGCAACTTGTCAGGAAGGCGGTGCCAAATGGGCCGACTTCCCGGCGCCGCCGCAATGAAAAAGAAACGGGGCCCAAGGCCCCGGACCGGCTAGGTATGAACTCTGCCCCCATGGCTACTCCACAGATACCACAGCGGGCCGGCCATAAAGATGGAAGAGAAAGTCCCGCAGATTACCCCGACAAACAGGGGCAGGACAAAGGGCGTAATGGTCTCGCCGCCAAAGAAGAGCAGGGTGGCGATGACCAGGAGAGTAGTTAACGAGGTATTTATGGTGCGCCCCAGGCTCTGGTTGATGCTCTGGTTGACCGTCTGGTCCAGCACCTTGACGCTGGGGTTGTATTTCAAATTTTCCCGGATGCGGTCGAAGATGACGATGGTGTCGTTGATGGAATAACCCACAACGGTGAGGATGACGGCCACAAAGGGGCTGTTGATCTCAATCTGGAAGAGGGAACAGACCGTTACGACGACAAAGGTGTCAAAGAGCAGGACAAGCAAGGCGGTGACGGCAAACTTGAACTGGAAGCGGAAGCTGACATAGATGATGAGAGCCACCGAAGCCAGCAGCAAGGCCAGCAGGGCGTTGCGAATAAGCTCGCCGCCCACCACGGGGCCGACATTCTCGACGTTGAGGACGTCTGCTTCGGAAAACTCCGGCCACTCTGCTGCAATGGCCTTGAGGAGAGCTTCCCGCTCGTCTTCGCTGAGGGGAATGGTGCGAATGACCACTTCATTGCCTTCCCCGACAACTTCCTGGATGTAGCTGTTTTCCAGGGTTACCTTGCGTCCCGAGGCGTCTTCGGCCTCCACCCGGCCGAGGACCGCCCTGACCTGGGCGACGCTGTATCCCCCGGGGAGGTTGAGCAACAGCTTGGTCCCGCCGGTAAAGTCGATGCCGAAGTTGAGACCGCGCACCGCCAGGGACACTATGCCCACTGCCACTATACCCAGGGCGATAAACAGCCAGAGTCTGGCCCGGCCTGTGAAATCGAAAGTCATCGCTTATTCACCCCCAGCAGCCAATTGCGTTTTATGACATTGGAATTGACCAGGTTGAACAGCATTATCCGGGTAACCACCAGGGCGGTGAACATGCTGACGATGATGCCGATGGACAGGGTTACGGCAAAGCCCCGCACCGGCCCGGTGCCGAAGCGGAAGAGGATGCCCGCCGCAATCAGGGTGGTGATGTTGGAGTCGAAGATGCTGCTGAAGCTCTTGTGAAAACCGGAAATAACGCTGGCCCTGGGCGTCTTGCCCAGCATCAGCTCTTCCTTCATGCGCTCAAAGATGATGACGTTGGCGTCCACGGCCATGCCGATGGTGAGGATAAAGCCGGCGATGCCGGGCAGGGTGAGGACGGCGTTGAGGCCGACCATGGCGCCCAGCACCATAACCACATATGCCACCAGAGCAAAGCTGGCCACCAGGCCGGGCAGGCGGTAAAAGCCAATCATGAACAGCATAACAAGGCCAAGGCCAATGAGACCCGCCCGGAGGCTGCGGGTAAGGGAGTCAGTACCCAGGGTGGGCCCTACGCTGCGCACCTCCAGCTGCCTAAGTTCCAGGGGCAAAGCGCCGGAGCGCAACAGGCCCGCCAGCTCGGCGGCTTCCTGGATGGTGCCGACGCCGGTGATCACTGCTTTGCCGTCGGTTATTATGTTGCGTACCTGCGGCGCCGAGATCTGCTCGCCGTCCAGGTAGATGGGAATCGCCTTGCCGAGGTGGGAAGCCGTCAGTTCGGCAAAGATTTCCGCCCCTTCCTTGTCAAATTCCAGGGCGACCACCGGGGCGTTGCGCCCCAGTTCGTCGGGCTGGTAGGCAGCCTGGGCATTCTTGAGATTGGCGCCGGTGAGTACCGTTTTGCCTTCAGAGTTGCGGAATTCCAGCAACGCCGTCTTGCCGATGAGCTCGAGAATGCTGCGCTCGTTCTGGTCGGGGTTGTTGGGGTCGGAGGCAAGCTCGATGCGGATGCGGCGTTCCCCTTCCCGCTGGATGATGGGCTCGGTCAGGCCCAGGTTGTTGACCCGCTTGTTGAGCACGGCGATGGTGGCTTCCATGTCTTCGGCGCTGATGGCGCCGCCGCCTTCGCTGCGCCGGCCAAAGAGCCCGTCAAACCAGTCCCGAACCCGTTGCCACCAGCCGGCGGGCTCTTCTTCGGGTTCCCCGGCCCCGGCGCCGCCTTCCCGGGGCTGGGCCTCCAGCAACACGTAAACCCCGCCTCTGAGGTCAATGCCGAGATTGATCTTATCGATGATTGCCGGCACTGACAACGCGGCCACGGCCAGAATGACGGTCATGACCAATATCGTCGTCAGCAGCTTGGTCCACTGAATCATTGAGGTTCTCTCCTTCCTCAAGGCAATACATATGTCATTATACCCCCGCCCCGCCGAAGGTGTCAATTGAACTACAGCAGCTTGGTACCGTTGATGACCAGGGAAAAGGCGCAGTCCAAAGCTGCCGCAGCCCGCCGGCACATGACCATCCGGGTCAGGAATATCTCAAAATACTCCATAACCCCGCTGATTGCACTGTCGATTTCCAGCTCCAGGGTTATAATGCGCCGGCCGGCGTCCACCCGCAAAAAGGAGTGTTTGACGGCATAGTTTACGCGGTCGTGGATGTCAAAATCGACCACTTCGGGATTGCGCACCCGGGACCGGTGGACATCAGATTTGTCGGCCAGGATCAGGGCGGCAGCAATGTGGTTCACCGGCTGGCCGTATTCCTCTTCGTGGTTGCCGATGGCAGCGATGATCATGGCAATCTCGTGCCAGGGCATCTCCAGCTCCCTGAGGATCTGAAGGGCGAGCAGGGCGCCGGCCTGGCCGTGATTGTGCCGGGCAATGACGTTGCCAATGTCGTGGAGATAGCCGGCAATGGCCACCAGTTCGCTGTCCCGCCTGGGATAGCCCAACCTTTCCAGGATGTTGGCCGAGATGCTGGCCACCAGCCCGGCATGGCGAAAGCTGTGTTCGGTATAGCCCAAGGCCCCGAGGTGCTCGTTGCCGAACTCGATGAAACTCCTGACCATGGGCAGTTTTTTAATGACATCTACGGTGACCTTTTCTTTCAAGGGCGACTCTCCTTCGCTTTGTTTTCTGCCAGTTCAACCACCCTGGCCGCCACTTCTTCCCTGCTCAGCCCGTCGGTGGGGAGAAAAAGGTCGCATTCTTCCTCGGCGTAACGCAGGCGCCGGCGTTGCACGGCAAATTGCTTTTCCGTCCACGGCATGTCGGGGCGCCGCTTTTTGGCAGTGGCATGGGTACAGCTGAGCATGACCAGCAGGTCGGGCTGTTTAAAACGCCACAGGCGGCGGACCTCGGAATGTTCCTGGGGCACGCTGACAGCTTTGTAGCCCCGCCGCCGCAAATTTTCCACCAGGGTTGTCTTGCCTGAAGCGCAGTTGCCCACCACGGCAATGAGGAAATCCTTGCCTGGCATGGTCGTCACCGGGCGGGGTACTCCACCTGCAGGCGGCGGATGCCGTCGGTGGGCTCCCTGACCATGCCCAGGACCAGCACCGTCATATCGTCCCGGGGCCGATTATCGTCCAAAGCCAGGGCGCGGCCCAGAATCTTTTCCGCCAGGGCCTGCACCCCCATGCCCTCTTTGTACCAGCGGGCAATCTCCTCCATCCACGCCTCAGGCTCCATATTCCTGGCCCCGCGTCCCGCCCCCAGGACGCCGTCGCTGAAGGTGACAGCCAGCACCCCCTCTTCCAGGGCCACCTGATCCACCTGGGGCCGGGTGAAGCGGTAAAAGCCCAGGGGAGCGACGGGGGCGGAGAAATCCAGCACGCCGCCGGGCGTCAGCACAAAGACGGGGCAATTGCCGCAGCGGGTGATGACCATGGTCCCGGTGTCGGCGGCGGCAGAAATGATGGAAATGGAAGCGCTGACCCGGCCGTGTTTTTGCGCAAAGAGCCAGTCGTGCACCGCCCTGGCCACGGCGCCGTCGCGGATGCCGTCGGTGATGAGACCCGAAGCTTTGCCGGCCAGAGCGGCGCTCAGGGTCTTGGCAGCCTTGCCGCTCCCCTGCCCGTCCACCACCAGGGCCGACAGCCCCCCCAGGGGACGCTCGACTATTTCTGCACTGTCGCCGCCGATGCTGACGGCATACTTGGACGTCTTCACTATGGAGCAGACATATTTCAAGGGACCACCCCTTTGTTCCGTTCTTTGCTACTATTATTAAGCCAATTGTCCACCAATGTCAAAGCTTTCCCCGGCGGGCAATTGTTGGTATAATCTAGGCAGAGAAAAGACAAGGAGATGTATGTATGACAAAAGAGCAATATATCCACCCCGCGGCCGTGGTCATGGGCGACGTAACCCTGGGCAAATATGTAAGCATTTGGCCGGCAGCGGTTGTGCGCGGCGACATGGCAGCCATCCGGATTGGCGACTGGACCAATGTCCAGGACGGGTGCGTCCTCCATGTGGATACCGGTCGCCCCCTGATTATCGGCAACAACGTAACCATCGGCCACCGGGCAGTGCTGCACAGCTGTACCGTGGGCGACAACAGCCTTATCGGCATCGGGGCCATTGTCCTGGACGGCGCCGAAGTGGGGGACAACTGCCTCATTGCCGCCGGCAGCCTGATCTCTCCGGGCAAAAAAATACCGCCCAACTCTCTGGTCATGGGCGCCCCCGGCCGCATCATCCGCAGCCTCACCCCGGAGGAAATTGAAAAACAAAAGCAGGGGCCCAGGCACTATTGGGAGCTGGCGCAAAGGGCCATGGAAAAAGAGCAGGAGTAATTCCTGCTCTTTTATTATTCTTCTTCTTCTTCGGGTTCTTCCCCGTCCTCATCTTCTTCATTCTCATTGCCGGCCGGGGGATTGTAGTGCTGGTCGTAGACGCCGCGCCGACGCCGCAGCTCTTCCAGCCCCTGGCTGGTAGGAGTGCGGAGATTGTCGATGAGCCAAACGCCGTCGACGCGAACCAGGTCGTAATAATAGTAGACCAGGTATTCCTTGCCTTCCTCATCCTTGGTCTCTTCATATTGCCAGAAAGTAGCCTGAACAGTGGCGGCGCGTAGCCCCTGCCTGTGGATGGTGATTTCCACATCTCCTTTGACGCGGGAAACCAGCTCGCTTTCCTGCCACGCCGCAACCCGCTGGCCCGAAGCCGCTCTTTGGGCAAAGGCCTCGGTCATCCACGGCTTGCCTTCGGTCCCGGTAATATCTTCGTACGAAACGTTGAAGTAATCCAGAGTAAAGCTTTTGGCAACTGCAGAGATGTCCGCAGCGGCCCGGGGCTTGAAGGACAGGTAATACCAGATGGAGCCTGCAATGACGCCCAGACCGATGAGGATGAAGACTACCAGGGCTATGATTTTCACCGATTCCATATTATCCCGGCGCTTGCGGGAATTATGCTTGGCCATGTACATCTCCCTCACAACTGTATTGATTCAAGGCCTGCCTGACCTTGACGTATAAAGCCGCCTCGGTGCGGATTTTCAGCAATTCACATCCCAGCGCATAGGGTTGCCTGAGATCGGAATTGGCCCACCAGGCGTTGGCATGGCAGCCGCCGCCGCAGTGGTAGCGGGCCCAGCACTGCCGGCACCGGCTTTTGTCGGCAATGCCCACATGCAGAAACTCTTCCCGCAGGGCCGGTTCCGTTATGCCAACAAAGACGGTACCCATCCGCCAGCGCCGCTGGCCGACAAACTGGTGACAGGGATAGATGTCTCCCCCGGGCGCCACCGCAACGTATTCCACTCCCGCGCCGCACCCGGCAGCCCGGCGGGCGCCGCACTGGCCCCGTTCCCAGTCAATTATGAAGTGAAAGAAGGTAAAGGGCTGTTGCAGGCACAGCTCGGCCAGCTGCCAGTACTGGCTGCGCAGGCGGGGCAGATCCTCTTCCTTTAAGGCCATGGCTGCCCAAGGAGGGGCCACCACCGGTTCCATGGACATACGCTTGAGGCCCAGGTCCAGCCAGTGGCGAATGTCCTCGACAAAATCCAGGTTGTGGGCGGTATAGGTCCCGCGCACATAGTATCTCTCCTCCAGCAGCGGCGCCATGGCCAGTATGTTCCGGGTCACCTGACTGTAGCTCTCCCCGCCGCCGGCGGTCGGGCGCATCGCATTGTGCACCGCTTCCCGGCCGTCATGACTGAGGACGATGTCCAGGTCCAGGTCCAGCAGGCGTCTGCGGGCGTCCTCAGCCAGGGAATAGGCATTGGTGGTCAGGGTGAGGTTGATTCTCTTGCCCAGGGCAGCCGCGCGTTCCCGGGCATAAGCCGCCGTGGCCTCAACCACATCCAGGTTGAGGAGGGGTTCGCCGCCGAAGAAATCCAGTTCATATACCGCGGCGGCGGATGACAAGAGGAAGTCCACCGCTGCCCGGGCAGTTTCTGCATCCATGAGAGAACGGCTCCCGCCAAAACTGCCGGCAGAGGCAAAGCAGTACCGGCAGCGCAAATCGCAGTCATGGGCCACGTGCAGGCACATGGCCTTCAGTTCTCCGCCGCCGGGGCGCCGGGCAAAGACGGGTTCCGGCCCCAAAAACAGGCCCCTGTCCACCAAATCCTGGAGCTGGTCCCAGGCCCTCTGGGCCGCCGGCAACTCCTGCGCCGGCACCAGCTCCGCCAGGCTATCCCTGTCCCTGTCCTGCACAAATGCGGGCAGCACCTTGGCAGCCGTGTCATCCAGGAGGTGTACGGCGCCGGTGGGCACATCCAGAAGGATGTTGAGCCCGCCGTACCGGAAAAAATGGTACTTGCCGGTATCGGTCATCCTTTGTTGACACACACCTGGTTGCCGACGGTGCAGGATGTCTTGCAGGCAGACTGGCAAGAGGTGGCGCACTGGCCGCAAGCAGCGGTTGCGGTATTTTTCTGTCCGCTGTAAATGGTCAGCACATGCTTCATGATCCAGACCTCCTTCAAATATAGATTATCTTACCACGTTTGCCCCGGGGTGACAATATAAACACAGCCCCGCCATTGTGGTATAATGGGTGGAGTTGAGAGGAGGCAAAAAGCGTTGCAGGTGTTATGGCAAATATTCACCAGTTTTTTCAAGATCGGAGCCTTTACCATCGGCGGCGGATACGCCATGTTGCCGGTAATGCAGCGGGACCTGGTGGACCGCCTGGGCTGGCTGGATGAGCAGGAATTTTTGGAAACCATTGCCGTCACCCAGTCGGCGCCGGGGGCAATCGCCGTAAATACGGCAATTCTCATCGGCAAACGCATGGCGGGCCTGCCCGGGGTTGCGGCGGGCGCCCTGGGCGTGGTGCTGCCCTCGTTTATCATTATTCTGGGCATAGCCATTTTCTTTCAAAATTTCCTGGACTGGCAACCGGCCATCCACTTTTTCGCCGGTGTGCGCCCAGCCGTAGTCGCCCTCATAGCCCATGTGGCATGGAAAATGGGACGTAAACTCATCACCGGCCGCTTTTACCTGGCTTTGTTTTTTGCGGCCCTGGCCATTATCATTCTCGTACCCGGCCTCCACCCCGTCTGGATTATTCTGAGCAGCGGCATGGCCACCGTATTTTGGACCGCCTCGCACAGGCAGGCGGCGGAGGAGGGAGAATAATGCTTGAGCTGTTTATCACCTTTTTCAAAATCGGCGCCCTCACCTTTGGCGGCGGTTACGCCATGATTCCACTGATGGAAAAGGAAATTGTCGCCCAGGGCTGGCTGACCCAGGCCCAATTCCTCGACATCGTGGCCATCGCCGAGATGACTCCCGGTCCCATTGCCATCAATTCAGCAACTTTCATAGGCTACCAGCACGGGGGCATCCTGGGCGCCGCCGCGGCCACCTTCGGTGTCGTCGCCCCGTCCATAATCATCATGGTCATTTTCTCCCACCTGCTGGCCAGGCTCAAAGCCAGCAAGTACAGCATCGCTCTCAAGGGCGTCGGCGTCGGCGTGGCGGCCATGATTGCCGCCGCCGTATTCGGCCTTATTAAACCGGCCATCACCAATTTTGCCGACCTGGCCATTGCCGTCGCCGCCCTCACCCTTGCCATTACCACCAAACTCAGCCCCATAGTCATCATCCTGGGAGCAGGTTTGGCAGGGGTTGTTCTCTACGGGCTGGTGCTGTAATCCCCCGAACCGAGATGATTGAAGGGGCGCATACAGCGCCTTCTTCGGCCAAGACAAGGGGCTGTCGCCACCGGGCGACAGCCCCTTGTTGTCAGCGGCCCAACCGGTCCTGCATCATGGCAATCATTTTTTTGACCATGGTGCCGCCGACCATGCCGCACTCGCGGGTGGTCATCTCGCCCCACCCGCGCCGGGCAATTTTGTCGGCAAGCCCCAGTTCAGCTGCTACTTCATGCTTGAACTGGTCCATAACCTGTTCGGCTTCGGGAGCCAACAGCTTACGGCGTCTTGCCAACAAATTCACCTCCCCCGCAGGCAAAAAAAGCCTGCAGTCTTAGTTTTTCACCGACTCAGGCAGGCATACATACCTTTTTATTGCATTGTTTTCAGCGCCGGTTTACGCCCGCCACTCCGCCGGCGGCGCCCACGGCAAAGCCCATCGCCAGGGTAATCAGGCTGCCGGCTGTCAGGCCCAGGTCCAGCAGCACCGCCAAAAGGAGCAAAAGCGCCACATAAACCAAGCCCGTCACCGCACCGTTGAGCCAACCGCTGCGCCCCAGGCGTTTGCCGGTATGGGAACTGCCGACAAACAGGGCAACGGCGCAACAGCCGGCCATAAGCCACCGGGCGGCGGCCTCGGTCAAAGGCGTAATGGACACCAATACGGTAATCGCCACCAAAAAGACAGCTGTCAGCAACATTGCCATGCCCAATCCGCGCAGATGCGCCCAGGGAGCTGCATCGACGGGTTCCGCCTGTTTCCGCTTGCGCCTGGCCACCAAAACCCCTCCCTTATTCTCTGCTATCACAATTTATTACCGGGAGGATTGAAATATAACAAAAAGGGCCTGTTGGGCCCTATTTGCCTAAGACTTTGGCTACGCCTTCCTTGAGCATGTTGACTTCTACCTTGTCGGCAATGCGGACAGTAATCTTGTCGTCCCTGACGTCGACGATGGTGCCGATGACGCCGCCGTGATTGACGATTTTGTCGCCCTTCTTGAGGTTGTTCAGCATGGCCAGGCGCTGCTTATGCTGCTTTTGCTGGGGCCTGATGAGAAAGAGGTAGAAAAAGGCGACAATCACCAGCAGGTAGATCAGCGTGCCGTATTGCGCAAGAATGTCGGTCACTGAATTCACTCCTCCCTGTTAAAATATTTATCAACTTCTTCCAGCGGAAGATGTCGGCGATAGTATTGGACAAAATTGCCCTCGATAATCGCCTGCCTGGCGCCCTCCATAAGCTTGAGGAGGTAGTACAGGTTATGATAGGTCAGCAGCCGGTGTCCTAATATTTCATTGCTTTTCACCAGGTGCCGGATATAGGCGCGGGAATAATTGGCGCACACAGAACATGAGCAGTTGGGATCCAGCGGCCCGAAATCCCGGGCATAGGCGCTGTTGCGCACCGTCACCCTGCCCTGGGAGGTCATGGCCGTCCCGTTGCGGGCAATGCGGGTGGGGAGGACGCAGTCGAACATGTCCACGCCAAACCAGACTCCCGTCAGCAAGTAGTCCTCCGAGCCCACTCCCATGAGGTAACGGGGTTTGTCGGCGGGCAAGAAATCCACGCACTGGGAAAGCACCGCGTACATCACTTCTTTGGGCTCGCCGACGCTGAGACCGCCAATGGCGTAGCCGGGAAAATCCATTTCCACCAGCGCTTCGGCGCTCCTGCGTCTGAGGTCGGGGAAACTCCCACCCTGCATTATACCAAATAATGCCTGGCGGCTGGGATTTAATTGCGCTTCTTTGCAGCGCCGGGCCCAGCGGGTGGTGCGCTCCACCGCCTGCTCCACAAACTCGCGGGAACTGGGCCAGGGCGGACACTGGTCAAAGGCCATGATAATATCCGCCCCCAGGGCGGCCTCAATCTCCATGACCTTTTCGGGGGTAAAGTAATGGCTGGAACCGTCCAGGTGGGAACGGAACACCACCCCGTCGGCGTCGATTTTGGTCATGTCCCCCAGGCTGAAAACCTGGAACCCGCCGCTGTCGGTGAGGATGGGGCGCTGCCAGTTCATGAACCTGTGCAGCCCCCCCGCCTCGGCCACCAGCTCATGGCCCGGCCGCAAGTACAGGTGGTATGTATTGGCCAGCACAATCTGGGCGTTAATCTCCGCCAGCTCCTCCGGCGTCATGGCCTTGACGGTGCCCAGGGTGCCGACGGGCATAAAAACCGGGGTATTTATTTGACCGTGAGGAGTGGTGAGCACTCCCGCCCGGGCTTTGGTTACCGGGCATTGGGCCACCACCGTAAAGGAAATAGCCATGGCCAAACCTCCGTCAGACAATGAGCATGGCGTCGCCGAAACTGAAAAACCGGTACTTCCGGGCTATCGCCTCTTGATAAGCCTGCAAAACCAGCTCCCGGCCGGCAAAAGCCGACACCAGCATAAGCAGGGTGGAACGGGGCAGGTGAAAATTGGTGAGCAGGGCGTCCACAGCCTTAAAGCTATACCCGGGATAGATAAAGATATCGGTCCAGCCGCTGCCGGGCCGGACAAGGCCGTCGTCCCCGGCCGCCGTTTCCAGGACCCGCACCGCAGTGGTCCCCACCGCCACAACCCGGCGCCCTTCCGCCCGTGCCCGGTTGACGGCGGCGGCGGCCTGGGCATCAATTTGGTAGTATTCGCTGTGCATCCTGTGTTCCTCGACCGTCTCCGCCGTTACGGGGCGAAAAGTGCCCAGGCCGACGTGCAAAGTCAGAAAGACCCGGTCGATGCCCCTGGCTTTAAGGCGGGCAAAGACCTGATCGGTAAAATGCAGACCGGCAGTGGGAGCAGCCACGGCACCCGGCCGGGCAGCGTATACCGTCTGATAGCGGTCGGGTTCCGCCAGGGGCCGGCGGATGTATGGCGGCAAAGGCAACTGGCCGATTTCTTCAATTTTCTTCTGCAACTCGGCGCCGGCAAGGGAAAAGCGAACGGTGCGCTGCCCTTGCTCGCCTGCGGCGACGATTTCCCCCTGCAAACCGCCGGCAAAAGTCAGGCGGGTCCCCACCCGGGCCCGCCTGGCCGGCTTGACCAGGCAATGCCAGGTTTCCTCGGCACCGGGGGTGAGGAGGAGCAGTTCCAGGCGGCCGCCGCTGTCCTTGGCGGCAAAGAGCCGGGCGGGCAGGACCTTGGTATCGTTGAGCACCAGGAGGTCTCCCGCCCGCAGCAACTCCGGCAAGTGGTAAAAATACTTGTGTTCAATGGCTCCGGTTCGCCGTGACAGGATCAGCAAGCGCGAGCAGTCCCTTTTTTGGCAGGGTTGCTGGGCGATGAGGTCCTCCGGCAACTGGAAATCAAAATCGCTGACTTTCATTACTATGCACCCGCCTACTGGTAAGTCCCGGCATTATAGTGTAGTATACCTTTCCTGCCTGGCGCCAGTCAACCAAAGAATTAAACCCCGCAGTGCGGGGTTTTGCATATGCGATCCATGAACATAGCCTTCAGCGCTGCACCTTTTTGGCCAG
>JAAYIH010000005.1 GCA_012523545.1 Bacillota bacterium | reverse complement strand
TTGCGTTTTAGCCGAAACAATTATCCAGCGCTTCAAGGGCCTTGGCGATGCCGTCATTATCGTTGGTATCGGTGATGTAATTCGCCCAGGCCTTGAGGTTGTCGCTGGCGTTGCCCATGGCCACAGAGAATCCTGCTTTTTGGAAGAGCGGGATGTCGTTGTCGTAATCCCCGAAGGCACAGACTTCCTCAAGGGGGATACCGTAGAATTCCGCCACCCGCTCAATTCCAGTGCCCTTGTCTACCCCCGGGGGAATTACTTCAAACATGTTTTCTCCGCTTATAGTGTAGGCCAGCTCCGGTTCTCCATCCAGAAACTCCTTGAGCAAAGCCAGTTGCTCCCGGTCCCTGGTGCTGGTGATATAGTACACCAACTTGTAGACCGGGCTCCCGTCGTAATTGCCGAAGTCCTTGTCCAAGTCCAGAACAGGCACTACAGGCAGGCCCCGTTCGGCAATCTTTTTTTGGTAGCTCAGGAAGACCGGGGACCGAAAACTGCCCGGGGTTATATAAAAAGCATTGGCAGCCTGCACGCAGAGGTGCAAGTCAATGTTACGGGTAAAGGCAGCCAGCCTTTTTAGCGCACCGGGGTCTATGGTCTTGCTGAATACGATGCTGCCGTCGACGCTGTTGACCACCAACGCTCCGTTGCAGCCAACATACGGCCCCTGGATACCCAGTTCAAGGACATACAGCTGTTGCATATAGGAAATGCGCCCGGAACAGATCGTAATTTTCACGCCCCTGCTGCGCACCTGATCAATTTTCTCCAGGGTGGTCTTACTGATGTTTCCGGAACTGGTTAACAGCGTATCGTCCAAATCAAAGGCAATTAGAGATATCTTATGATTATAAATCTGCATGCGACTTCTCCTTTTTCTGTGCTGTTGCTCCTGCCGCAAGGCAAAGGTCCTTTTGACATTGTATCACAGCAGTCAAATATATTCAGCCCCTCCCAGTGCTGCGCCACCGGAAACAGGCTCGCACTAAAAGGGACAGGGGGCCCTGTCGGCCCCCTGGATATGCACTGGGAAATTTTCGTTGCTCTACTGAAGCTCCTGAACAGGATTTCCGGTGTCCAGCTTGTTCATCATCAAGGCCAGCTGCAAACCAGTGGCCGCATAGCAGTACACAGGGATAAAGATGATGAGCGCAACCGGATGCCAGAGCCATTATGCCCATTTTCTTTTTCATTGCCACGGGAACTACCGGCCCCATTGGACAGCCTTCAATAATTACTTCTCCTGCTTGAATATCCAGCTGACCGGTCAAAATCTTTAGCAGTGTCGTCTTCCCGGCAGCATTGGGTCCTAACACCGCAAAGAAATCTCCTTTATTGACTGAGAAACTGATTGAATGCAACACTATTTTATCGGTGTATGCAAAGCTTAAGTTGGATATTACCAGCATTCGCCTCCACCTCGTACTAACAGCTCGATAAATTCGCCTTTGTTGCGGCACTTGCCTTTTCTGTATTTTCTAATTACGCTGTAGCTGCCTTCATAACCGGGGGAATCGGAAATTTGGATTTTCGGCCATAAAAGAGATGGCAACTGTTGAATTCTTGCATTCTGCAAGATTTCAGGAGGTAATAGTTTCCCCGACTTCTTAACTTTCATGACCAGAATTTCATTGGCACTCGTCAAAAAGATAATCAGCTGTTCCGGAATATTGTAGAAAGGTATAAATCTGCCTAATCCCTCTGTCTCTTTCAGCGTAATAACGTAATCAATAATATCTGCCTTGGGGAAAGTTTTTTTAACGCTGTTTATATAGAAGTCTGACATTGCTTTTCCTCCTCTCGACCTTACTGGAAATTCTTAACCGCACTCTTATAACTTTGACTGCAGTCCTCAGTGAGCCGTCCAATCAGCAACTCCCCCTTAAAACAGTCAAGTTGGTTACCTGGCAAAAATTATATCATATTTGCTAAATTTGAAACATGGACCTAATTCCGGATTATCTGTTTTCGCCCGAAGCCATCCCGGATTAGAGCCGGTATGGGCAC
>JAAYIH010000049.1 GCA_012523545.1 Bacillota bacterium | reverse complement strand
GACAGCTCTTAATCAGGGTGTCCGGGGTTCGAATCCCTGATGGCCCGCCAATTGACATCATCGCGATTCTGTGCTATAAAGTATTTGTATTCGCGAGAGTGGTGGAACTGGCAGACACGCTAGATTCAGGATCTAGTGCCCTCACCGGTGTGCGGGTTCGAATCCCGCCTCTCGCACCAAAATGCAATAAAGGCCGGTTTCCGGCCTTTATTTTTTGCGGTAGAAGAAGACGTTTTCATTGACCAGGCCATACTTGTCCGGCCCGATGATTTGCTCCGAACTGCCGAGAAAAAGGATTCCGCCCGGGTTTAGGGCCTGGACCAGGTTGGAGATTACTTTTTTCTTGGTCTTTTCTATAAAATATATCAGGACGTTTCGGCAAAGAATAACATCTACATGGAAAGGATACTGATCGCGCAACAGGTCGTGCCTGAAAAAGCGCACCCGCTCCCGGATATGGGGCTTGACGGAATATAAATCGCTCCCTGTTCTTTGAAACATCAGCGGCAGGGTTTTTGCATCCACGCCCTTGACGGCCTTTGCGGTATACACTCCGGCCCGGGCAGTGTTCAGGACATCTGCATCCAGATCCGAGGCCAACAGCTCCCAGGTATTTTTGGGCAACGTGGTCATGGCCAGCCACGCCAGGGAATACGCCTCCTCGCCGGTGGCACAACCGGCACTCCACAACCGCACAGGCACTTGGTACTTGCCCATTTCGCGCAGGTAGTTTTTTAAAACTTGCCAGTGCTCGGGATCACGAAAAAACCCAGTGACATTAATGGTCAAACGGCGGATGCACTCCTGGCGCAACGCCGCATTTTTTTCTATACCCGCAAGCAAATCCGGCAGGGTATGAAACTGGTATTTCTGGCGGAATACGTTGAGCCGCCTCTGGATTTGGTTTTTATTATAATGTTCCAGGTCAATGCCGGTTAGCATTTTAAAGCGCTCGGTAAACTGCTTAAAATCTGTCATCTTCTTCCCCTGAAAAGAACAGCGCGATTTCACGTTGAGCAGCCTGGGGACTGTCGGAAGCGTGCACCAGGTTTTCCGTTGTGGTCAGGGCAAAATCCCCTCTTATGGTCCCGGGCAGTGCTTCATGGGGATTGGTGTCGCCTACCAGCCTCCTGGTCAGCGCAATGGCATTACGGCCGCTCCACACCATGGCCAAGACCGGCCCGGAAGTTATGTATTGTATGAGCTCTTCATAAAAATCTTTTCCCCTGTGATCCCGATAGTGCTCTTCGGCCTTGGCCCGTGACAACACCAGCATCCTGGCTTTTTCCAAATCCAGCCCCTTTTTCTCCAGGCGCCCGATTATCTCGCCAACGAGTTTGCGGCGGACCCCGTCAGGCTTAATCAGTACCAAAGTTTTTTCCATACCGCACACCTCATCAAGGTTTTACACTATAGTATTTGACAGAGGCCGGCTAATATCCTTTAAAATAAATAATCCCTACGCCCGTTGTTACCGTCGTAGGGTAAATCACTAACCTTGTGCGCAATAAAGTAACAAACTAACACCCCTTTATAAATTGACCGCTGGTTTATGGGTCAAGTCTTGGCTGAAAACGCCTCTTTTTACTTCTTTGGCCTCCATTCTCTGCGCGGCAAACTGTTGTTTTATATAGTTACACGAAACCCAGGGGTCGACGCTGTCGCCGCAGGTAAAAACGTCAACTGCTGCATAGCCCAGCTCCGGCCATGTATGGATAGCCAAATGAGATTCGGAAATCACTACGACGCCGCTGACTCCCTGGGGAGAGAATTTATGGAAAGCAACCTCGCGGATCTCTGCTCCGGCTTCCAGGGCAGCTTTCACCATAATTTTCTCCACCTGATGGATGTCATTGAGAATCTCTGAATCGCACTCATAGATTTCGGCAAGGACATGCCTGCCCAAGGATTTTGCCATCTTTCAACCTCCCTTAATAGTATTGGCGCAAAAACTCAAATAAATTTTAGCAGATATCTTCTAAATGTCAATAAAGACTGCGGGTTAAACGCAAAAAATAGACAAAACTCCCCAGAGCGGTGGGAGACAGCATCCCCTTTGTCCGGCAGATGTTACAAATCAAGATGCCAGATCAGCTGGACTTCGTGCCTGTATTTTGGGTCATTGTAATAGGCGTACTCATCTATGGCAGTCAGAACCGCGCCCTGTTTGTGATAAAATTTAATCGCCGGTATATTGTTGTTCTGGCATTCGATTTTCATCTGGACGAGTCCCTGCCGGCGTGACCAGGCTGCAGCCATGTCAAACAAAGCCTGGCCAATGCCTTGCCGCTTGCATCTATCGGCGACTCGGATATCCCAAAGCACGGCCAGGTCGTCTCTTCCCCCAAGCATCTTCACTCCCTCGGTCCTGCTAGCTACAATAGCACCGCCCACAGGCGCTTCTCCGGCAAAGGCCATAAAGAATGCCCAATTGGCCAGGTCCCACCGTTGCGGCAATTCCGCCATGTTGGCGTCGCCGTCGGCACGGAAGTCTTTTATATAAGGCTCGACAGGGGTTTCGATAAAGGCAAAGCCGCCCAGGCCCCGATTGCTCTTTTTTATGTAATAATATGAATTCACCTGGACTGTCATGGGGATTTGGTCATATTGGGGTAAGTAAGTTTCGTCGACCCTTTTGTACTCAATCATTGCTTTCACCTTACCATTGTATTCAGGGCTGCAATTCTTTTTGTAGTTGCATTATTCTTCCAGCGGGAGGGAAAATCCTCCATGTTATTGATTTGTAATCTTTGCATTCACTAGAAAGTATTTCCATATAAACACTGCATGTTAACGGGATAATATTCTGCCCATAGTTTCGACCGGACCGCATCGTCAACCGCATGGTTGACATGCCGCAGTTAAATGAGTAAAATAATATATGTCGGTTCGGGCTGTAGCGCAGCTTGGTAGCGCACTTGACTGGGGGTCAAGGGGTCGCTGGTTCAAATCCAGTCAGCCCGACCATTTTTATTGCAAGATATACCCCGGAGGTTTTGGGCCTCCGGGGTTTTTTCTTTTCGAGCAAAAAAATGGCGCACACTTGTTGGCGCGCCGCTATAGAATTATGGCGATTAAACCGCCGCTGCCTTCGTTGACAATCTTTTCCAGTGTCTCCTGCAATTTGGCCTGGGCACTGGGCGGCAAATTGCCCAGCTTGGTCTGAATTCCTCCCTGGACCAGCGAGTGCAACGATTTGCCGAATATATTGGACTCCCAAATTTTATCGGGATTATCTTCAAATTCCTCCAACAGGTAATTGACCAGGTCCTCACTCTGTTTTTCAGAGCCGACAATGGGCGCGAACTCCGATTCCACATCCACCCGGATTAAGTGATAGGACGGCGCCGTAGCCCGCAGGCGGACACCAAAACGCGTCCCCTGGCGAATGATTTCCGGCTCCTCCAAAACCATTTCATCCAAGGACGGCGGGACTATGCCGTAGCCGGTTGACTGGGCAGAAATAAAGGCGTCCTCGATTTTGTCGTATTCTCGCTTGGCCCGAACCAAGTCCTTCATTTGCCTGAAAAGATCGCCGGCATTGCCGATATTGAACCCAGTGGTCTCGGACAGCACCGAATAGAACAGCTCGGGCGGGCATTCAAAGCGAATTTCTGCTTCGCCGCTGCCCAGATCCAAATGCGTCAGCGCCACCCGGGAAACATATTCGAATTCAGTGCTGATGGGCTCCAAAACCTTGCGCAGTTCCCGGACCTTGCCGGTGCTTTCCATAATCCCGGTAATGATGTCGCGGTAACTTGCCTTCAGCCAGTGGTCTTCATCCAATGCTTCTACCCAATCCGGCAGGATAAAGTTGATTTGACTGACGGGGAACTCATATAAAGCTTCTTTAAGGATTACATCAACGGTTTTTTTATCCAGGCGCAGGCAGTTGCACAGGATAACCGGCGCCTGGTACTTTTCGCTTAACTGGTCCCGCAGCTCCAAGGCTGAGCCGGCTTCGGGCTGCTTGGTGTTAAGCAGAATTACAAAGGGTTTGCCGATTTGTTTCAGCTCTGCAACGATGCGCGCTTCCGGTTCCTGAAAATCCTTCCGGGGAATGTCGGTGAAAGAGCCGTCGGTGGTCACCACCAGGCCCAGGGTGGAATGGTCTTTAATTACTTTCCTGGTCCCTATTTCAGCAGCTTGCTGAAAGGGAATCTCTTCGTCGGCCCAGGGCGACATAACCAGGCGTTCGCCCCGCTCATCGGAATAACCTAAGGCGCCGGCCACTGTATATCCGACGCAATCCACCAATCGCACCCGCATGGTAAAATCATCGTCAAACTGAACTTCCACAGCTTCGTCGGGAATAAATTTGGGTTCGGTGGTAGTTATCGTTTTGCCGCCGCTGCTCTGCGGAAGCTCATCCACTGCCCGGAGTCGGTCTTGTTCATCGATAATATTAGGTATTACCATGAGTTCCATGAACTTTTTTATAAATGTCGATTTTCCGGTCCGAACAGGTCCAACTACGCCAAGATAGATATCTCCGCCAGTTCGTTTGGCTATATCATGATATATGCTTTGCGCGGCCAATTTTCTCCTCCCCCTCACAAAAATCCGGATTTGTTCACAATATATATATGTGCAAAAAATGGTTGTATGCTCGGAGGAGGACAAATTTTACCGGAAGCTCCTAGTCGCTGTTTGATCCATCGGATTCCTGGGCCTTGTCCCGCAACATTAAGTCGTTGACGGCATCTTTGGGCTCTTTGCCGGCAAAAAGCACTTCTCCCAATGCTGTCGCAATGGGCATGTCGACCTCGTACTTTTCGGCCAGCTGGATGGCCGTTTCCGTTGTAGCCACGCCTTCCACCACCATCCCGGTCCTGGCCAGGATATCCTCCAGCTTTTCGCCCTTGCCCAGGGCATAGCCTGTGCGCCAGTTGCGGCTGTGCTTGCTGGTACATGTAACAATGAGGTCGCCGATGCCGGCCAGGCCGGCAAAGGTCATGGGTTGCGCCCCCATCCTGATTCCCAGCCGGGCAATTTCTGCCAAACCTCTGGCCATCAAAGCTGCTTTGGTGTTGTCGCCATACCCCAGTCCATCGCAGATCCCAGCTGCCAGAGCAATAATGTTTTTTAACGCCCCGGCTATTTCCACTCCGATGATGTCCTGGTTGGTATAGACGCGAAATTTAGGGGTCATGAAAATGTCCTGAATCATTTGGGCAGTTTTCAGATTATAGCCTGCCACAACCGTTGCAGAGGGTATGCCTCTGGCTACTTCTTCGGCATGGTTGGGGCCGCTGAGCGCTGTCACGTTGTCGGCATTGCCGACGACTTCGGCTATAACCTCGGAACAACGCAGGTATGTATTACGCTCCAGGCCTTTGCTGAGGCTGACCAGCACCGCCTGAGGCCTGAGATGATTAGCCAGGGCAACAGCCGTTTCCCGGACTGCTTTGGTAGGAGTAGCGATGACCACCACTTCCCCGTATTTTGCTGCTTCGGTAATGGAGTTGGTTATTTCGACCCGGGCAGGAAGCAAAACTCCGGGCAAATAAGCGGAGTTTTCTCTGGTTTCGCGCAGTTGGCGGCAGAACTCCTCTCTCCTGGCCCAAATCAGAACATCGTGACCTTTTTTGGCCAGGACCAGTGCCATCGCTGTCCCCCAGCCTCCCGCACCGATGACGGCAATCCTGCACGGTTTCATCTCATTTTCCTCTCTTTCTGATGATAAAATTTATCGGCGTCCCGGCGAAGCCAAAGGCTTCCCGGAGGCGGTTTTCCAAATAGCGCAGCCAGGAAAAATGGAGGAGTTCCGGTGCATTGACAAAAAGGACAAAGCGCGGCGGCTTAATCGCTGCCTGGGTAATGTAGTATATTTTAACCTTGCGGCCCTTGGCCGAGGGCGGGTTGGCCAGGACCGCATCGTTTAACAGGTCGTTGAGCAACCCGGTGCCAATGCGGCGCTGATATTCCTCCATGGTGGCCAGAATTAACGGGAACAGGCGTGCGCACCGGGCTCCCGTCAAGGCAGAGACAAATTCGATGTTGGCGTAATCCATAAATTGCAGTCCCTGCCGCAATTCCTTTTGATATTTGGCCATCGTGTCGGAATCTTTTTCCACAATATCCCACTTGTTGACCAGGAGTATCGATGCTTTGCCCGCTTCATGGGCAATTCCGGCTATGCGCTTGTCCTGTTCCGTCAGCCCTTCCCGCCCGTCAAGGACAATGATGGCTATGTCGCTGCGTTCTACCGCCCGGATGCTGCGCAACATACTGTAGTATTCAATGCCCGAACCTATCCTGCTCTTTTTGCGCAACCCGGCGGTATCTATGAAGGTATATAGTACGCCGGCATGAACGATCCTGGTGTCAATGGCATCCCTGGTCGTGCCGGGAATGTCGCTGACCACCGAGCGCTCCTGCCCCACAAGGCGATTGAACAAGGACGATTTGCCCACATTGGGCCGTCCTATAATGGCGACGGAAATGGAATCGTCTTCTTCGTGTTCTGTTAAGGCCGGCAGGTGCGCGACGACGGCATCCAGGAGATCGCCGATATTGAGGCCATTGGCAGCAGAGATGGGTATCGGCTCACCCAGTCCCAGTTCATAGAACTCTGCCAACAGCTGGTGGCTGCACGAAAAATCATCTACTTTGTTAACCGCCAGCACAACCTGTTTTTGACTGCGGCGCAACATTGCCGCCACGTCATGGTCTTCCCCGGTAAGACCGGTTTTGGCATCTGTAAGGAAAATGGTGACGTCGCTTTCGTCGATGGCAATTTCCGCTTGCCTTGCAACTGCCTGGGCCAGAGGATCATCGTCCCAAACCAATCCGCCGGTATCCACCAGCATAAAGGGAACTCCATTCCAGTCCGTCCTTCCGTACAGGCGGTCTCTGGTCACTCCCGGAGTGTCCTCAACGATGGCCAGCCTCTGTTGCATAATCTTGTTAAATAAAGTTGATTTGCCCACGTTGGGGCGGCCGACTATGGAAACAATCGGAAGCATCATTTCACCTCCCGAATCAGTATTTCAGTCAAGTCGAGGAAATCGGCGGCTGCACAGACAGGTTTGTCCAATTCCCGGGCCAAGTCAGCGGTTGTGCAATCATCGATAAAACAGCCTGCCCGCACTGCCGTTTCCGGAACCACCAGGATATCCCAATCGGCATCGGTCCTGCGCAATGCCGCCAAAATATCTGCGCCGGCCAGTAACCCGGCAACAGTAATCTGAGGGCCCAACAGATGATTTTCCACTGCCAGGACAGAAAACGTAAGGTCGGGCAGCACGCGTTGCAAATCAGGGACTGCGGTGTCAAGTGTGTCACGAGCGGCCAGGCCGGTAACCAGCAGCACTTTCCCGGGCTTGGTTCTCCTGGGCGGCAAAGCCCTGAGGGATTCGGCCTGCATCAGGGCTTTGCGAATAAGGCCTATGCCGTTTTCCAGTTGGGCAAAATCTTCGTAGTATTCCGGACCGGGAACCGGTTGCTCCGCCACGATAAAGAATTCATCGGCGGCATACACGGTCCGGCGGCCCAGCTCCTTCAGGAATTTTTGCTGATACCCGGCAATGACAGCAATCACTTCCCGGGCGATTTCCCTGGTCACCGGCGCCAGGGGCGTCAGGTGATTGCGATGCCTGGTCAACCCCACCGGGACCACCGCCAGCGAAAGCACAGAATCTCCCAATTCCGCCAGGTCGGTCAGGGTCTGTTGCAAGACAGGACCGTCATTGTAACCCGGGCAAAGGACTATTTGTCCGTGAAAAGCAATTTTAGCCCGTGCAAACCTATTGAGCAGCTCCATGATGTCTATGCTTGAGTTTTTGCCCAGGAGGCGGGCGCGGACCCGGGGGTTGGAGGCATGGACAGAAATGTACAGCGGCGAAAGCCGCTCGTCAATAATACGCTGTATATCCCGGTTATCGAGATTGGTCAGGGTGATATAATTCCCGTGCAGAAAGGAAAGGCGATAGTCATCATCTTTGATATACAGTGTCCTGCGCAGATGCGGCGGCATCTGGTCTACAAAACAAAAAATGCATTTGTTTCGGCATTGTCTGGGCCGCAATTCAAACTCCAGCCCCAGGTCGTCCTGGTAATCCTTCTCTATTTCGTAATCGATGATCTCCCGGTTCTTCTTCACCCGGATACACAGCTTTTCGTCAGTGGCATGAAAGCAGTAATCCAATATGTCCCGGGCAGGTTTTTCGTTAAAAGACAGAATGATATCTCCCGGCACCAGGCCCAATTCCGCCCCGATGCCCCCCGGAACCACACTTTTAATCTTCAGCATTACAACACCTCATTACCGCAAATGCTCCGCATATGTGAATTATACTTTATCTTCCCTGTGCTTGCAAAACCAGGGAATGCAGTCTGTCCAGATTTTTAGCCACGCCCCAGGCTGCCAGGCGCCTGCCCAGCACGCCAATGCCCCTAAATCGCGCAAGAAAACCGCCCACACGCGTAAAGATGTTCAGGCAAGGCAGACAATCAACGGATTTATACTGTATGTCCAGGCCCAGCTGCCGGACTAAACTGTCGGCAAAACGGGCAAATATTTTGCTTCCCCGGCCCAGGCCGACAAAATATACCGGGTTGTTATCCCGGTCATACCCGGCCAACACCGGCGTTCCCATATCTTCGGGTTGCAGGATGTCAAAGTACTGCAATGCCAACAGCTCTTTTACACCGGAGCGGACAGTTATTTTGCCCAGATGCAGAGCAGCAGCGGTTATGGACAAATGCGCCCCCCGGTAGCAGTGATAAAAGTATACCATTTAAACCTCCTTCTGCTCAGCCATCAGCGCCCGGTTCACCAGACTCACCAGGCTGGGGAATGCCCTCTTTACCCCAAAGACAACCAGGGGACGGCCAATTGCCTTCAAGCCAAATACCCGGGAGCATATTCCCCCTATCTTCATCCACAGGTTTACGGCAGGCAAAGTGTCGATAAACACAATCTCCCTGCCGCCGGCCCCGGCAATGGCCATCAGGTTGGCCAGGGCCTTTATTACGGTATCGGCCGCCGTTTGTAAACCCACCGAACAAACCACATTCCCCGCCTGGTCGGTGCCGACGAATTGTAAAATTCCGTGATCAGCGGATTTTTGCGTATCAAAATAAGGCAAGCTCATTAGAACCTGCCGGGATGGACATGGGTGGGGGGCCAACAGGCCAACGTGGACAGCGGCCGCCACGACCGACGAATGGGAACCGCCATAACAGTGATATATATAGACTTTGCCGATAGTATCACCGACTTAGCGAGTTTTTTCGGGAATTATGTCAAATTTTATGATTACCCGGTCAATGTTTGACAACGACCAGGACGCCGTTTTCCAAGTCATGAACTACTCCTTCGGTTATCCGGGACATGTACAAGGCCAGCCGCTGCTGCTCTTCTTTATTGGCCGCCACAAAAACAGGGCCCGCTCCGCCCGACAATACAAGATCTTTGGAGTGCGGCAACACAATGGTGGCCAACACTACTTTATTGAGACTGGTGCTCATAATCTCCCCGCTTTCTTCCGGCTTTGGATCTGCTGGGACGGGAAATGGACCCCTCCAGTACCGGAACTCTTTTCACCGCATCCAACAGGGCATCCCAATCCCTGGTGGCGGGAATGATGAGCAGGCCCAGTCTGCCCGTTTTTACATCCCGGCGCACTAAAGGGGTAAATTCAGGCGTATCCACATCTTTATAGATGCCCAGCAACTTGGCGCATATGTGCGCTATGGCCTGCCGTTGGCCGATGTTGGCCAGTGTCGCTGAAGCATCGATGTCTTTGGGTTCCAGGACCACTCCCATCCCCTTTTTTAGGAATTCGGCCTTGGCTTCATCCAGACCCAGGTTCATAAAGTGAATATCATCAACAAATACATTTGCCCCTTTAAAGATGATTTTTCCCGGCCTTATGGTCGCCAGGTGTTCCACCCTTTTCCCTTCCATGACATTGCGCACCGCCATGTACAGCAACAGAGCGGTCAACAGGAGACCGCAACCCCGCAGCCAGGGTGAGCACTCCCGCAGCAACCAAAGGTCTGTGGCGCTGATAATCAGCGTGCAACCCATGACCAGGTAATTGCGGGCTTCAAAAGTCCTGGCAATTCCCTCAATGTAATGTTCGCCCCGGGGCACCAGTTCCCTGGCATCAAGTTTGGTCAGGGTTTCCCTCTCCATGCTGCGAATATCCCTAAATTGTTGCGCTGCCAAAGACAGGAATGTAACCGCCACGTATTCCTGCTCCAGCAACGCCGGTAGAGCCACCGCTCCCAGGGCGGCAGCAATAAAGCCCAGGGCCAGATGTGAGACATAGCCATGGGGATATGTGGGGTATTGGCGGTAATCGGAGCGCAGAAGCAGGAAACGAAGTGCGCCACCCAATATAGCGGCCAGGACAATAGAGCTGAAATTGTCTGCCATGGTTACCGCCCGTTCTTTTTCCTGTACTTTTCCCGGCGCTTCTCATCCAGCCAAGCGATTTTGCTTTTACCTTTGTCAGGAGCGACAAATTCCCGGGTTTCCCCCACCAGTTCGGCAATGCCCACGGCAATTATCCCCGCAATCAGAGCTGAGTCAAAAATACCGCCTCCAATCCGGTAGGCGCTTTGCAGGGGTAATTGCCGCAAAACGATGATGGTATCTGCCAGCAGGATGCCCAGCATTCCCGCCAGAAAGGCAGAACGCCGCGACCGGCCGGCCAGGTAGCCAATAATCCCCGCAGCCAGGCCATAGGCATACATGGGCTCGATAAACATTGCGCCCGGTTCCTGGGGCAACACCCAGTCCAACAACAGCACCGCAATGGTGCTGGCTGCAATGGCGGCCAATGCCCGCACCTGCTCCTGCAACCTGTCGGCGGTGCCGATTAAATATACCGCCAAACCCAGAGGCACCAGGGTGCTGCCCAGATTTATGCTGAGCAGGCCAATCTTGACGTCGGGCAGCCATGTTCCCGCCAACATCAACGCAATGATTACCAGGGCAGCTCTGTCGCTGAGGCGCATTCGGTCCAGAGTTCGCTGCAGCAAGCCAAGATAGATAACAACCGCCAGGCCCGTGAGCAAAAAAGGAGTCACCTGCACACCACCTCGAGCTGAAGTCTCCTCACTATTTTTCCCGCTGCTGCTCCTGGTATTCCCATAAAAAAAGAGGCTAACCGCCTCGCGTGCCAAAAAATGCAGGGTCAATGCCCCTGGCCAGTGCCAGGTCCCGTAAAGTGCCTGTAATATAAAGGGGAATCGTTCTTAAATCGGCAACTGCCGCTGCGCCCAGAAGAGCCATGCCCACACGCAACTGGCGCAGGTAAGCGGACAAAAAATCCTCAACGCCGGCAGGCAGGGCTCTGAGCACCGCTCCGGCAATGCCTACGGCCCCGGCGCCCAACGCCAGGCATTTTAACGCCCTGATGCCGTCGTCGACTCCTCCGGAAGCGAGGTACTCCAGGTCGGATGCGTTGACGGCCAGGTCAATCAGGCACAATGGCGTAGGCAGACCCCAGTCGGCCAGGGGCTTCCACCACGTACTTGCATTGCGCCGCCCTTCAATCCGGGCAAAATTGGTGCCCCCGCTGCCGCTTACATCAATGGCTTTGACGCCGGCCGCGGCGAGGATTTTTGCCTGGGCTGAGCCAATTCCAAAGCCCACCTCTTTGACCAGTACTGGAACGGACAGACCGGCACAGATGTCGGCAATATTGTCCACCAGTCCCGGAGGGATGCATTCCCCTTCCGGCATAATAAATTCCTGAACGGGGTTGAGGTGCAACTGCAGAATTTGGGCCTCCAGCATTTCCACAGCCGCCCGGGCTTCCCGCAGTGAGGCGTGGGCGCTTAAGTTGGCCATAATCAGACCGTGGGGATTGTACTTGCGTACCACTTGATACGTAAAGCGTAACCCCCGGCTCCGGAGGCCGGAACTTTGAGAACCCACCGCAATGGGCAGATTGAACTTTGCCGCTGCCCGGGCCAATTGCCGGTTGACATGCTCTGCCGCCAAAGTGCCGCCGGTCATGGCATTGAGGTACAGGGGGGCTGCCACGGAATAACCGCACAGAGTGGCGCGCAAATCCACATCATGAGGGTTGACCTCGGTGAGGCAATTGTGGGGCAACCGGATGTCGGAGAACAAACTAGCAAAAGAACATCTGGCTCCTCGGCGGGCGAGGAGCAGATGTTCTTTTTTTCTTTGTTGTCTAAGCTTATTCACCTTCATTGCTTTCGAAGATGTTGCCCAGGCGTTCGCCAATGGTTGCGCCTATGGTAGTTTCAAAAGGTTCTTCCCTCATTGGCTTGGCGGCAGTTCTCGTGGCTTCCCGCATGCTGAGGCTGATACGCTTGGCCTCGATATCCATGTCCAGAATCTTGACCTTAACTGCCTGGCCGACGCTGAGTACATCTTCGGGTTTTTCCACGTGCTCGTCGGAAATTTGCGAGACGTGAACAAGGCCGTCGACACCGGGAATCAATTCCACAAATGCCCCGAAGTCAGCCAGGCGGACAACCTTGCCCTCCACTATTGCGCCGGGCTTGAATTTGCTGGCCACTTCTGACCAGGGATCGGGCAGCGTTTGCTTGAGGCTGAGGGAAACCCGCTCGGCTTCCTTATCCACTTTAAGGACATATACTTCAATCTCCTGATTCTCTTGCAACACTTCACTGGGATGTTCAACGCGATAGTGGGCCAGTTCAGAGATGTGGATCAAGCCGTCGATGCCGCCGATATCGACAAAGGCGCCAAAATTGGTCAGGCGTCTGACGATGCCCGGGACCACTGTCCCTTCTTTCAGATTGGCCAGGGTCCGGGCCTTCTTTTCCTCGGCCTCCCGCATCAAGTACGCCTTTCTCGACACTATGACCTTGTTGCGCCGGCGTTCCAGTTCAATAACCATTACAGTTACTTCCTGGCCGACAAATTGCGAAAGGTCTTCGACAAAGCGCAGATCCACCAGTGAGGCGGGCATGAATCCCCGCAAACCCAGGTCGACGATGAGGCCGCCCTTGACCACTTCGACAACCTTGCCGGTTACCGGGGTCTGGTTTTCAAAGGCCTCTTTTACCATGTTCCAGGCCTTGGCCTGGGTAACCTTGCGCACCGAGAGTTCAAGCAGGTCATCGGTGAGCCGAATAACTTCGGCTTCCAGCTCGTCGCCAACGTTTACCAGCTCTTCGCAATGCTCCACAGTGCGGAAGGAGAGCTCTTCCTTGCGAATCAGTCCCTCCATCTTATGGCCGACATCGACAAGTACTTCATCGGGGTTAACCTGAACGACTTTGCCAACGACTATATCGCCAACCGCCAAGGGTTTGCTGTCCTGCTCCAAGATTGCGTTTGCGTTGGTGTCCTCCTTTACCTCTTCGATGCCCTCATTGTTAGTTTCCATAACCATTTCAACAACCTCCCTTATAATCCATTCCGGAGTCGAAGCACCTGCGGCAATTCCCACGGCTTTTTTGCTGTGAAACCACCCAGGGTTTATGTCTGCAGCTGACTGTATGTGATGTGTCTCGACACCGGATTGCAAACATATTTCCACCAATTTGCGGGTATTGGCACTGGATTTGCCGCCAATGACCAGCATTAAATCAGATTGCCTGCTGATTTCAGCCACTTCCCGTTGGCGTTCCAGGGTTGCCGGGCAAATTGTATCAAATACTAAGATGTCGGCAAACCTTTGCTTTAGTATCTCCAGGATGCGCTGAAATCTGTCCACTGCAAAAGTTGTCTGGACCACCACTGCCACCGGCAGCTCTGCCTCGACAGTTTGGGCCGTTTGTTCATCGGGAACGACAGCGCAACCGTAGCGCGCCCAGCCGGCAATTCCCTTTACCTCGGGATGATGCGGGTCGCCTACGATGAACAGATACCTGTCTTCCAGGGAACTGGCAATTTTATGAATGCGGCTGACAAAGGGGCAGGTGGCATCGATAATTTTTTTGCCTGCGCTTTCCAGTGCTTCCATTTCCGCAGGAGTGATACCGTGGGCGCGCACCACAATAGTATCCTGGTGTGCAGCCTTAATATCCTCTACAACGCCGATACCCCTCTGGGCCAAGTAATCCAGCATATCCCTGTTGTGCACCAGCGGACCGTAGGTGGCTATGCTGCCGCCTGTGTCTGCGGCACCTTTAAGGGCCATTTCGGCCGCCCTCTTGACGCCGGGACAAAACCCGGCAAATTTTGAAACTCTGACTTGCACTGTCTTCCCGCCTGTCCTTAACTAATTCATTATATATCATTTTTGGCGATTTAACAAAAAAATTATTCCATGTAGGATAAAATCCGCGCTACCACTTCTTCTATGTTCATGTCAGTGGTATCGATTTCGACAGCGTCGGGTGCTTTGCGCAGAGGAGCGTGGGATCGAGAAGAGTCCAGATTGTCCCTGGCGGCAATTTCCCGACAAAGGTCCTCGAAACTTACTGAAATGCCCCGCGCGCTGAGCTCCAGATAACGGCGCCGTGCCCGGATTTCCACCGAGGCGGTGAGAAAAAACTTGTATGTGGCATCGGGCAGCACCACGGTGCCAATATCCCGTCCTTCCATGACTACATTGGCATCGGCAGCCATGTTCCTCTGCAGAGCGCACATACCTGCGCGCACCGCAGGCAGCGCCGCAACATAAGAGACGTTTCTGGTAACTTCCAGGCTGCGAATTTCATCGGTTATGTCCCTGTCGCCAAAGTACACCTGAAATAAACCGTCGGAAAAAATAAAGCGGAATTCTTTGCGCATGGCCAGTTCCAGCATGGTCTGCTGATGATCGGCATCAATGGGAATATTGTTTTCCAAAGCAAACAGGGTAACCGCGCGGTACATGGCACCTGTATCCACATAAGAATAGCCCAGCTCAAGGGCAAGGGCTTTGGCAATAGTGCTTTTCCCCACCCCAGCCGGTCCGTCCAAGGCGATGGAAATTGTATTGTTTTTCATCGGTTTCCCCCTTTGCTTCGACTATAGAAATTCGACACAGAACAAAGAAAACCCTGCAATCCTATGTAACGAAAGCAATTTTTCTGCCCGGACCCCGTCGGCAGACAAATATTCCCCGGCCGTGAAAGCATGTCCATTGACCGCGCCCATCCCGCCGTCCGCTTTCTGGCCTTAATAGTGCACCGTCTATGGCCAGCCGCCGCCTTGGTATATTGCCCCCTCAATGTGGTTGAGCAAGACCAGGATTTGCGACCAGCGGGGGTGGGCAGCAGCATACTGAAAAAAGGCCAGGCCGCAGGCCAGCGCCATCAAAATCTTGATTAACAGGATCTCAATCTTGTCCAGTCGGTTCAAAGCCAATGCTCCCTCGGTATTTTTTAGGCTAACGCCTCACAACATGCTAAAATCGGCAAAAGCATGGTAGAGGCGGCGAATTTCTGCCAGCAAGCTTAGTCTGTTGTAGCGCACCGGTTTGTCCTCGGTATCCAGGTCCACTGAATTGACAAAACGCAACAGCGGCGTTTTTAGCCGGGCCAGTCTCGCCAAGGCGCCGGCAAAATCCCTGGCCTTGATAAGCTCCTCGGCGTCTTGCCGAACCGTTAAGTATGCCTCGAAGAGCTCTTTTTCCTCAGGCTGTTCAAAATATTCCCGGGCAGCCTCCTGATAGCTGTATTCCCTGGCGCAAATCCTGTCCAGCAACCGGCAGGCTTCTTTACAGTTCTCCACCATGGCGCAGTTGTTTTCGTCCTTCAGCACAATGGCTTTTTGCATAGTTGAATATACATTATCCGGGTTAATCGCTGTCAGAGCCGAGGCCACACCTTCGGCAAAGTCCCGGTCCACCAGGTGCCAATAAAGCCTGTCAACGAAGACCTTGAGCAGATTGGCCAGATCTTTTTCCTGCCATGGCACCAGTCCCTGGGATTCATAGAGGGACAGGGAAAAGCGCAACAGCCTGGTCAGGGAAACATCCAGGGCGACGCTGTCCAAAATGGCAATAATTTCGTCAAACCAGGTTTTGACTGCGCGGTAGTGGGATAACCGGAATTCACTCTGGTAGTAGTGGCCGCAGATATCGTCCAGGCGGTCGGCAATGGCCAGCAGAGCCCCCACCAGGGTGTGGGGCAAGCCCCGGGAATACCGACCCGGACCCCAATGCTCAACGATGGCACTGGCGACCATATCCTCAACTCCGTTGTGCCTTGCAATAAGGGCGCCCATATAACCGCTAAACTCGGGGTAGAGCTGACAAATTTCGGTGGTCAGGTCCAGCTTGGCCAATTCCGCAGCCTCCCGGGCCACAGCGCAAACATTTTCCCCCGCTTCAGCGTGCTCTGCAATGGCCAGGGCAATTTTTTGCAGGCGCATTTGCTTTTCCCACATACTGCCCAGCCCGCTCGGGCAGAGCATATCCCTGAGCCATTGCTGACGCAGTGAGATGGGGATGCCCAAATCAGCAGCGAATTTTTCTTCCGCTCTGGCCAAATCTGCAGCCAGGCGCGGGCGCCGGCTGGCTGCGTTGCTGATATACAGTACCGTGCTGAGCAGACGGCCTTCCGGAGACCGTATGGCAAAACACAGATTACGGTCCAAAATAATAGTGAGGAGTGTTTCCGGCAGGTTTATGTATTTTTCATCTACGGTAATGACGTTGAGCACAGGACGTTCCGCAGTCATGACAACGTCATTCATAATGGGAGACGAGACCACTTCCCCGCCAGCCTGTGCAGCTGCCTGGGACAGCATGGCGCGGATTTCTTTTTCCCTCTGCCCGTTGTCGACCAGAACTTTACGTTTTCCCATCTCTCGCCAATAATGATGCGCATTGCGCAAAGGTATGTGCGCAGTTCCGACCCGGGTTACCGGTTTGGACTGCATTGTCCCAAATTGCACCGGCAAAAAGCCATTATCAGTTAAGGTCGCCATGCCGTTAACGCGGGCCCAGACCTCGGGAAGACTCTCCGCAAACTTGCGCAGCAGTACGCCGACAGCGCCGGCCAATTTCTTTCTCAGCCCGGCGGAACCCGCTTCCCCCAGCCGCAACCACATCACAAGCCTGTACTTGCTGAAAAACACTTCCAGCTTGTACTGCTCAACATGCATCGCGTTTATTTCTGCTTTAAATTCTTTTGTGGCAAAGTCGTACGCTTTTTGCGTTTGTTTGCCGGTCAGGCCCCGGAAGTAAAATTCCATTAAAAAATCCAATTTACTCGCTCCTGCACCTCAGTTCTTCAAACAGCTTGCGGAAAGCCTGTGCTTTAGTCTTTCCCTCTGTAAGCCAAAATATTAGATCGTCGACCAGCCGGGCGCAGTGGCGTTGCAGGTTGCCATTCACCGCCAGCTTATCGCTTTCGGCAAAAGAACACCGGCTCAGGGTGCGGAGCAAGGCCAAATGACGGACATCAACGCCAACCCCACCTGTGCGGGAACGGCAACGCGGGCAGACCAGGCCCCCCTGGCTCCAATCCATGCAGCCGCTGCGCGCGGCCTGCCGGCAAATCGCACAGCGTTCGGTCTGCATGCCATAACCCAACGCTGCCGCCAACTGCCAGCGAAAGGCATCAAAGGTCAGCGGCACATAATCCCGGTCCCGAAGGTGGAGCATGTATGCCAGCACATGTCTGAAAACTGCCTGTTCGCCCGCCTCCTCCCCAATCAGCAACCGGCAGAGCTCGGCGACAGCAAAAGCAGCGCCGCTTTTTTGCCAATCACGGCGCACAGGCGCAAAGCTGTCAATAATTGCGGCCTGCCGGAGATAGGGCAGGCCTTTGGATTTATATAGCACAAACTCCGCCAGGTTAAAGAGCTGGACCGAAGCGGCGAAGCGGCTTTTAATTTTGCGGCTGCCCTTGGCGATGAACTTTACCAGATTCCCCTCGCTGGTGAAACAGGAGACAATCTGGTCCGCTTCACCCAACGGAAAACCGTAGACCACAAAACCGGTGTGTTTTTCCAGCCTCATTTATACCCCAGCCATTTCAGTTGATTGGGATCTTTGCGCCAGTTCTTTTTAACCGACACCCACAGCTTAAGATGCACGGTCTTATCCATTGCCTCCTGGATTTTCAGGCGCGCAGAGCTGCCGATTTTTTTGAGCATGCTGCCTCCCCGTCCGATGACTATGCCTTTATGGGATTCTTTTTCAACATTGATTGTCGCCGAAATTCTGGCTTCACGTTCATCTTCTTTGAATTCATCGATTTCCACTGCGATGCCGTGGGGCACTTCATCGTCGAGGTGCAGCAGGGCCTGCTCCCTGATCAGTTCAGCAGCAATAAAGCGGAAATTGGCGTCCATTACCTGGTCAGGCGGGTACAAGAAATCGCCGGCAGGCAAAAAATCTTTGATGACCGCAATTAAACGGTCCAGATTCTGGCCATGCAGGGCGGCCACCGGCACCACCGCCGCAAAGCGCGGGTCGGCGCTGAATTGAGCAACCAGCGCTTCGGTGTCGGCCGGAGAGAGCAAATCCACTTTATTGAGGGCTAAAATTACCGGCTTGGCAATTGTGAAGTTAGAAAACAAATCCACATCCGGGTTGGTTGCATCGACGATGTACAGGACAACGTCGCTGTTTTTTATGGCGGAGGCAACCTCCCTGAGCATGTATTCCCCCAGCTTGTTTTTGGGCTGGTGGATGCCGGGGGTATCCACCAGGATAATCTGGTAATCCTCTCCTGTCAATATGCACCGAATCTGATTACGGGTAGTCTGCTTTTTCTCCGAAGTGATGAGCAAGCGCTCCTGCATCAGGCCGTTGATAAGGGTCGACTTACCAGCGTTGGCAAGGCCGGTAACAGCTGCAAAGCCGCTCTTAACTATTGCCATAACCCCCCATATTTTCCTTGGTAAACCCGTCCGGCAAGAGTCTGGCGATAGTGGTACAGATGCCTTGGCCGTTTTCGTTTACCAGGAATATTTCGGTTTCATCATCAAAAAACTCCCTGATGACCTGACGACAGGCTCCGCAAGGTGAGGCGGGCCGGCTGCCGTCCACAGCCACCGCCAGGCCAATAAAATCCCTTTCACCCTGGGAAACAGCCTTAAATATAGCTGTGCGCTCGGCGCAGTTGGTCAGGCCGTAGGACGCATTTTCTATGTTGCATCCCGAGTAAATAGAGCCCTCTTTGGTGGCCACCGCCGCCCCGACTCTGTAACCGGAATATGGCACATAAGCATTTTTCCTGGCTTCCAGGGCCGATTGTACCAGGCGCATCTTTAAAGCCGCATCCACATTGCTTCACCCCTCACTGAATTTTGCCGGGGAGGACCAGTTTATCGTAGGTGTCAATATCCACATGGAAAGCATCATACATGCCCAGGCCGACGTTGAAAAGCAGGTCAATGCCTGTAATCAGGGTTTGTTGATCTCCCACAGCCTCTATTGTTACCAGACTGGGGTCGATGGAAAACCCGTCTACGCTGATTCCACCTTCAGATTCGATTATATAACTGTTAACTGCCAGGCGGTATCCGTTTATGGCTATGGCAATGGCCCCAGCCGAGTACAGCTCGCTGACTATTTGCCGCAATTCCTGGGCTTCCAGGGGAAAGAATATTTCGGATATGGTAATGGTAATCCCGGGTCCTGAGACCTCGGAAAATCCGGCCATCCTGGAATAGCGGGCATAATCGCTGCGCAAATTCTGCAACTCCCGCTCCCAGTAGCGCAGGGTATCCTGCTCGCTGTGCGGAACAATCAGCTGAGCCTTGCCGTTTTCAATTTCAACGTGCAAGGTGGCCTGGTCACGGTATGTCTCGTAGTAGCGCTGGAAAGAAGCAAAACTGAACAGGGAAGGTACAGCGCTGAGCTGCTCAAGGGTGTCTTGCCGCAAAATATGCGGCTCCTCGGCGTAATAACCTCCTTGGGCATGAGGTTTGAGACTGAGCGTTGTTTTGCCGGAAAAATTCTGCACCTCGGTGGCGTTGTTCAGGGTAATCAGTACCTGTTCACCGCTGGCATTAATATATTCCGAGATAATTAACTCTCTGGTATCAGCGGCTGCGTTCTGAATGATGTTGGCCAAATCGGCCCTGCTTTCTGCCAGGTAAGCATCGTAGTGCAATTTTGCCAACGCCTGCTTGACGTTGGAACGCTCAGCGATTCCCAACTCCTGGGCCAACTCCTGCAAGCTCATAACTATATTACTGGCAAATTCCTTGGAAAAATCCAGGTTGGGCTGATTGCCCAGCTCTTTCCAGGGAATCTGGGTAGCTGCCAAAAAAATGTTGACGGCAAGGACGACGGCCGCATAAATTTGCACAATCCTGAGCTGGCGAGCCATACCTTCCACCTCCTAACGCAAGGGCTGGCCGGGCAAGCGCAGTTCGGAAACAGTTTCCACTTGCACCCTCAGGCTGCGCTCTCGCACATAGCTGTCCAACAGGGGCTGGACAACCTCCAGCATAGCTTCAGGATCACCTACAGCTTTTATGACAAGCGGCTTGACAGGGACGGGCTGGTAATTGATTAATATTGGGCCGCCTACACAACGGATGGAACTGGTAGCCGTCAGCCTGCGTTCCCCTACCGAGATCCCCCGGGCTCCGCCGGCATACAAATAATGCACGACCTGTTGCACATCAACGTCGTGAATAATTTGGTTCTGATCATATATTTCGCCATCGGCATCCATAAGCGAAATGATGAGACCGGGACCAAGCATCTCCCCATACCCGGACAAGGACCGCAGGTTATTGAATTCCTGTTCCAGAAACATGTATTGATTTTGCATATGCTGCAGCGGATCCTGTGCCATCAGGGGTTCCTTGATTCTGGTGGTCGGACGGTTGCCGGAAACATCGACGACAATTGTCAGCGTTTGCAGGCTCAGGCCGCTGGGCACTTTGTATGACAGTATCCTGTCTACTGTCATTTGGTGCAAAAATTCTCCGCCCACTATAGTTGTGCTGTCGGCGAGGAAATTGATAGTCACCTCGGCTGATTCTGTCAGGTAGCCCAGGCGAGGATCATTGAGGATAGCCTGGGAAAGAGAGTTGGCTAAATTGATATCGGCCTGTTCACGGATAATTTGTTCAAAGCGCTTCATTTCAGTCAGGATAATATGGTACAGTTCTTCGGGCGTACCGGCGTTGTTGATTTGGTCCTTCAGCCTTCTGTAATTCAGATTAACCCGGAGATCGGTTTTCGGAACTTTGAATTCGGAAGCCAATTCCAGGTTATATTCCAACAGGTTGAGGGCATAGTTTTTGGCCATTTGGAATTCTTCCGCCTCAAAGCGAATTAATCCCAGAGCATTGAGGATCAGAACAACGCTGAGCAACAGCGCCAACGCCATTAACCCATACAGCAATTTCATTCCCGGGCGCACGGATCTACCCCCTCACCATTTCTAAAAATACGGGCAGGAAAATGATCAGGGCGACAATAACAGCATACACCGCCGCCAGCAACACCGCCGCTGCTGCGCAGTTTTTGGCCGTTTTTGCCAAAGGGTGGTACGCAGTGGTGTGCAGATCAATGGTCTTTTCAATGGCAGTGTTTATTAACTCGCTGACCAGAACGGCAAAGGCGGCGGAAAGGAGAAACAGAATTTCGCCTGGAGACAAGTTGAGGACCGAAATCGCGACCGCCAAAAGCATGGTAAAAGCACAGTGTATTCTGAAGTTGCGTTGCGTTTTAAAACTGTATGCAAAGCCCTGACCGGCATATTTAAAACTTTCCCACAGGGTTTTGGCCCGCAAACTGTTACCTCCCCATTCCTGCCCGCCTGAGGATCAGCTCTTCCATTTGGCGCATGCGGGGGCAGGGTTCTTCATGATGATCATACCCCAGCAGGTGCAAAATACCGTGCACGGCAAGAAAAGAAAATTCCCTCTGCCAGGAGTGGCCGTACTCTTCAGCCTGGCTTAAAATCCTGGACCAGCACAGATAAATTTCCCCCGTTACTTCGCTCTCTTCTCCCATGGGAAAGCTGAGGACATCGGTAACGTAGTCCCGATGCCGATAATCCCGGTTTAATTGGCGCATGTACTCGTCAGAGACGACGATGATATGGACGACATGTTGCTCCAGCCGGCCAAAAGTCACCTCAACGGCACTGCGAATATTATCAGTCAAACCGTTCATTGCCGACCTTTGTTCCCGGGAGATACAGTCCAACTCAATCCACAGGGACAGTTCCACAGCACGGCCCCCTTACGATCCCGCGTTAGCCAGATCCTGCTCGGTGGGATAAGCGATACGTTTGTGGTAAATGCCGGTCATAACCCGCGCAAAAGCTTCTGCAATCATGTTCAGGTCTTTAAGGGTCAGGTCACAGTGATCCAACTGGCCGTCGGCCAGTTTGTCCTGAATAATCCGGTTAATCATGCCCCTGATACGGAATTGATTGGGCTGGGCCAGAGAACGCACCGCGGCCTCCACCGAATCGGCCAGCATGATTATTCCCGCCTCTTTAAACTGAGGCTTGGGCCCGTCATACCTGAATTTTTCCTCCAGGAGATTGTCTTTGCCTCCGCGCTCCGACAGGGCGCGGTGGTAAAAATATCCGATAAGGGTATCGCCGTGGTGTTGCTGGATGATATCTTTGATAACCGGCGGCAGTCTGTATTGCTCAGCCAGCTCGACGCCGCCCCGAACGTGGGCGGTCAGAATCATGCTGCTGAGGCTGGGAGGAATTCTGTCGTGGGGATTGTTCCCCTGGAACTGATTTTCAATAAAGAAATAGGGACGTGCCAGCTTGCCGATATCGTGGTAATAGGCACCTACCCGGGCCAGGACGGGATCGGCTCCGACTACTTCGGCAGCAGCTTCTGCCAAATTCCCCACCAGAATGCTGTGGTGGTACGTCCCCGGCGCTTCCAGCAACAACCGTTTAAGAGGCGGTTGGTTGGGGTTGGCCAGTTCCAGCAGACGCACTGATGTGGTAATGCCAAAGGACATCTCAAAAAAGGGCAACAAACCGATGGCAAACACCGAGGCCAAAATGCCGCCGCCCACGCCCATGGCGACATCGGCGAAAGTTCTCTGCAACGAGGCCTGGGTAAAGGCAAACCCGTCCCCAATCAGTATGATGCCCAGAATGGCAAAGGCATTGGCGCAGGCCACCAGCAACCCGGCTCGGGTCAAGTCCGACCTTTGGTTGACATGGGTTACGCTGTATGCACCTACAATACTGCCAATAAGGGCAACCACAAGGATATTCAGTTCGTTGCCCGCCATAATGGCGATGAGGACAGACAGAGTGGCACCAAAGAACAAGGACAAGTGGACGTCGAAAATGATGGTAATCAACAGGGTTGCCAAACTGGCCGGCGTCAGGTAAGGCGCGCCTGTATCGAAGAGCATGCCGCCAAACAGCTTGGCAGCCCACAGCGTCAGCAGGACAATCATTGCCAAAAGCCACAGGCGGTCGGAGCGGTTAAAAATATTCGGCCTGAATTTATAAAGGTAGTAGCTCCAGCTGAGAAAAATGCAAAGCACCAGGCCTGCCAGGCCCAGGTAATAACCGTATGGCACGCTGGTATGCAACATGCCGAGGGCATACAGTTGGGAAAGGTGTTCTTCGGTAACCAGTTCGCCCTTGTCTATTATTTTGGCGTCCTTGAGGATGCGGATCTCCTCCACGGCATCCATGGCTCTGCGCCGCGCATTTTCAGTTTCCTCGGGCGAAAAAACCAGATTGAAGGTAAAATTGTCCTCCAGCCTGCCGACGATGAGCTCCGCTAAAACCGAAGGGAATTGAGCCTGATAAATGTTGCTGCTGATCTCCTGCACATGCTCGTCTACTTCATCAGCTTTGACCCCGGCCTGCATGCTGGACCTGATGAGATTCTCGGTAAGTTCAGCGCACTCTTGCAGGGTATCCAACGGAACAGCCAGCAAAGCCATGGCCACATCCAGAGAACCGACATCGGGATGGTTTTGCAGAAGCTCCCTGGCCAGGTCCTCCAGGGTAATTCCGTTTTCAGCCGTTTCATCCGCCTGTTGTTGGTCTCCTTGGGGCGGCCGGGGCAACTCTATTAAATAGTGCAACACATCGGTGACTGAACTGATAATCTTTGGCTCCACCGAAGAATCGGGCAGATAGACAGGCGCTACCTGTTCCGCCGCTCTGTTGCGGGCGGCATTGGTGGCGGCATGATCGATGACAGTGCGGGGAGCATATATGGTTTCGGGGGAGATTTGTCCAACTTCTAGGGCGTATTGAGTGGGAAGAATGCCAACGACGACAGTGGCATATACTGCCAAAAAAAGCACCACTGCCTGGGTTACTTTGAACCATGGTGTGTTGAAGTGTCGTTTAAAATTAACTGCGCTGAAAACCTTGTCCCGGAGCCTGTGCACAAATCTCACCTCACTTTCGCCGTTTTGCATGCTCGGCATAGGCCCTGACGATATCGGCCACCAGCCTGTGGCGGATAATATCTGTCTCGTCCAACGTAATAACTTCGATTCCCTTGATGCCGCGCAAAATTTGCAACACCTGGCGCAGTCCCGAAACGGTCTCCCGCGGCAGGTCAATCTGGGTTATGTCCCCCGTTACGATGGCTTTGGAACCAAAGCCAAAACGGGTAAGAAACATTTTCATTTGTTCGGGAGTAGTATTTTGCGCTTCGTCCAAAATGATAAAGGCGTCATTTAAAGTTCGACCCCGCATATATGCTAAGGGCGCCACTTCAATGATGCCCTTTTCCATATACTTTTGATAGCTGTCGACGCCCAAAAATTCCATAAGCGCATCGTACAGTGGCCGCAAGTAAGGATCCACTTTGTCCTGAAGGTCCCCGGGCAAAAAGCCCAGGCGTTCTCCGGCTTCAATGGCAGGCCTGGTAAGGATTATTTTGGCGATCTGCTTGTCCTTTAACGCCCTAACCGCCATGGCGACGGCGAGATAAGTCTTGCCGGTTCCCGCTGGCCCGATGCCAAACACCAAATCGTTGTTCCTGATTGCCTGCAGGTAGCGTTGCTGACCTGCCGTCTTGGCAAAAATCTTTTTGCCGCGGGGGGTAATTAAAATTTCCTCGCGGTATAGTGTTTTGAACTCAGGCCTGCTCTCGCTGTAATTGGCCAGCAAGTACTGAATTTCTTCCTGGCTGGGCGTATGACCGGCCCTGATAACAGACAAAAGATGCCGGATTACAGCATAGACATGTTCTTTGTGAGGAGAATTGCCGGTGATTAACAAACCGTCGTCGGTTTGCACCAGATTAACCCCCAGGTCATTAAACAAATTGAGGTGTCTGTCCTGGGCTCCCAGCAATTTTACAGCCTCGCCGTTGCTCAGTGTGATAAGGCAACTATCGGTCAATTAATTTTCCCCCTTGGCCTGAGCCTTCTGCCGGCCGATTCTGGTCTCTGCAGTAAGCACCACTTTGACTCTAAAAACATCGTCGGCGGTAATGTCATAGACTTTCGTTTCCAGCAGGTCTGCATGCTCCCCCAGCTGCTGGTGCGCCCGCAGCATTGCCCTTTCCCTGGCCAGTTCTCTTGCCTCTTCCGGCGTATGGCGCACAGTTTGCAGTTCCACTTCTCTGTAGCGCTGCTCCAGCAAGCCGATGGGAATGCGGGGATTACCCCTGAAAAAACGCCGTGTTTCAACCTTCTCGAAGCGGGCGAACCGGTGATTGCGCCGGGTCAAAGCAATTTTTTTGTTTCCCAGAGTTAAATATCGCGCTGTAAACTCATTGCCGGTAAATACCTTTACCCGCTCTTCAACAGCAGCTTCGCCATAGCCTTCAATATAAACCAACGCCCTGACGAAGCCGGCAGCATTTACAATGCCCTTTTCATCTTTAAAGCCGGAAATAAGCACATCTCCTTTAGCTACGGTCATCCCCGGCTCAACCAGGGGAATACCCTGGATAACCTTCATTTCAATTATTATACCATCATTCTCCGCAACTATGTCAACTGGAACGCCAAATTGGAGCGGATCTGCTTCTCTTTCCACTATGCGAATGGTTATTTGCGTGCCCTGCCTTTCCACCGCCACCCAGGCAATTTCGGGAAAACGCAGCGTCAATTCTCTCTCCATGCGATTAAGGTCGATGTCCCGGATGCTGGCCCATTGCTCCAACCCAAGGGACCGAACGTATTCAAGTATTTCAGCCTCATCCAGAGTCCTGGCGCCTTCCACTCTGATATGCCAAACCAGACCGGACAAGAAGTAAAGGGTCAGCCAAAACCCCATAAAACCAACCAGCAGCAGTTTGCGCAGCCACACCGTCCGGGCAAGCACACAGAGGCCGGATTTTTTCAAAACGGTTAGTGTACAGCCGGTCTGCTTCTGGACTGCCACCAGCCTGTTGTAACTGAAGATATCGGTTTTGCATTGAACTTTGCCGCCAACAGCGCTGATATTCCATAATCTGGCGCCCGCCTCCCGCGCCCGGTTAATAAATTCTTCGGGAGAAATCTCTCCGGCTTCAATTTCCACAGTGCCCAATACCGCCAGCATGCTCCCGTTTTTCATACCTGCTCCTTCAGGAAGATGTTAAAAATCTTCCCTTCTATAAAAATGTCGTCGCTGTAGACAGTGCGCAGTTGCAAATCCTCGCCGTCAATTTGGATTTCACCTTTGTGCACGCCGACGCGGATTTGATTTTTTTCGTACAAGTTAATGCCAGTGTGGTTTTCGATATACAGCTGATGGCTGCCGATCAGGGTTACCCGGGGCAGACCCAGGACAGTATCATGGGGGAGATCAAAAATATCCGCAATCTTTTTTTTAACCTTCTCAACTTTGGCCACAGCAGCTCACCTCTTTACACAGTATGCCGGGCGAGCTTCAGGTATAACAAAAAGCAGAAGGACCGGGGTCCTTCTGCTTTTATCTGCGTGCCAGTCGATGCGGCTTTTTGCACCGCGGGGCGCCGAGAACTTCAGACATAATGATGCCCTGGAGCAAAGTGTCGGCGGACATCTGGATGTCGCCGGTACCCGGGGCATCCAGATCTTCCACTGTTAAAACTGTCTCCGGTTGCTCGGTAAAGTAGGGTTGCGAAGGTTGTTTAGGCTTGGGTTTGTGTTGGGGCTGGCCGGCAACTTCTGCAACCGGTTTTGCCGTCGGCCGGGGTCCCGGGACGCGCGGGCGCGGTACCGGTTGCCTGGTCGCGGATTCAGCCAAAGCCTTTATTACTGCCCAAACGATAGCTGCAATGGCGAAGAAGATCAGTTCCATGTTTGCCCTATTTGTCGTCTTTATCTTTTCCGCCCAGGCCGGTGCCCTTGCTGATGGAGTCGCGCATCTGGGTGTCGGCGATCAAGTTTTGCATGTTAAAGTAATCCATAACACCCAGCTTGCCTTCCCGCAGGGCGGCGGCCAAAGCTTTGGGCACTTCGGCTTCAGCCTCGACAACCTTGGCCCGCATTTCCTGCACCACTGCTTTCATTTCCTGCTCCCTGGCCACCGCCATCGCCCGGCGCTCCTCCGCCTTGGCCTGGGCAATACGCTTGTCGGCTTCGGCCTGATCGGTCTGGAGCTGGGCGCCGATGTTCTTGCCTACGTCCACGTCGGCGATGTCAATGGACAGGATCTGAAAAGCAGTACCGGCATCCAGCGACCGGTCCAATACAGTTTGGGATATCCTGTCGGGGTTTTCCAGCACTTCCTTGTGGGAATTCGAAGAGCCGATGGTGGTAACGATGCCCTCGCCAACGCGGGCAATGATGGTCTCTTCCCCGGCCCCGCCCACCAGGCGGTCGATGTTGGCCCGCACCGTTACCCGCGCCATGGCCTTGACCTCGATTCCATCCTTGGCCACGGCGGCGACGACGGGAGTTTCAATGACCTTGGGGTTGACGCTCATCTGGACGGCGGTGAGAACGTCCCGGCCAGCAAGATCAATGGCCGCCGCCCTTTCAAAACCAAGATTTATATTGGCCCTTTGCGCTGCAATCAGGGCATTGACCACCCGGTCGACATTGCCGCCGGCTAAATAGTGGCTCTCCAGCTTGTCGATGTTTAATTCCAGACCGGCCTTAACCGCCTTAATCATCGGATTGACAATCCGGGCGGGTGCGACGCGGCGCAGACGCATGCCTACCAGATCTGCGAGACTGATTTTGACACCGGAAGCCCAGGCAGATATCCACAAACCAACGGGGATCATGCTGAAAAGCACCGAAATAAACAGAACTCCCACACTGACTAAGATCAAGACAATCATCATAGTGGGCATATAATCACTCCTTTCTGTTTTTGGGAGATACCACAACACTGCCGCTGGACACCCCGGTCACTTCCACTTCCGTTCCGGCGGCAATGTAAAGGCCTTCAGTAATCGCATCTACCCGCTCACCGTTGCTGAGGGCTACAATACCGCTGGGGCGCAGCGGAGTGGCAGCAACGCCCTGCTGGCCAACCAGAGCACTCAAATCTTTGGGGCCAACGTATCCCCTCTCCTTGGTTTCCGCCGTGCTGAGGACTATGCGGTTCCAGGCAGGGCTTTTGCGCAACAGGCGGAAGGCCACGATCACCATGAGCGCTGCCAGCAACAGGGCGCCGGCCAGAGTCACCAGTCCCTGCGCAAAAGTGGATGCTGACAAGATTATACCCAGGACTATGCAAATTAAGCCGGCAATACCCACGACGCCGAATCCAGGGATAAAGGCCTCTGTCAGCAACAGAATGATGCCAAGAATAAAGAGGGCGACGTATTCCCACTGGGCCAGGCCGACAACCATGCCGCTGCCAAAAAAGGCGGAAAAGGCGAGTATCGATATAATCCCGGCCACGCCAAAACCTGCGGTTAATATCTCAATTACCAATGCCGCCAGGGCGATGGCAAGTATGATGGCGCTGACCACCGGGCGTTGCACAAAAATGGCAAAGCGAACAGACCACGGTGCCTCATATACAGTAAAACGGGGAGACTCCATGCCCAGCAAGGGCGGTATTTCGGTGTAACGATCGACAATCCCCTCTGCATAGCCAACCTCGAGAGCCCTGGCCGCCGTCAATGTCAGCAACTTACCCGGCTCAACCAGGCCGGGGATGCCAATCTCCTTGCGCACCATGGCGGCGGCAATCTCCGGGTCCCGGCCCCGTCGTTCGGCCATGGTCTCCATCTGGCTTTGGATGACGGACAGGGTCTTTTCGTCGGTAACCGGTTCACCTCCCGCCACGGGCTCAACGGCACCCAGAGTGCTGCCGGCGCGCATATAGATATTGTCGCATGCCAGTGCGACATAAGCTCCGCCGGAAATGGCTTTTTTGACAAAGGCGTGAACCGGAATTGCTGTATCGTAAATCAGATTCTTAATTTTATCCGACGCATCCACAGTGCCGCCAAAGGTATCGATGACCAGGATGATTGTAGCAGCTCCCTCTTTTTCGGCTTGTTTGAAGGCGTGTCGCAAAGCCAGAAACCGGGCCTGGGTAATCTCGCCGTCCAGGGGAACTACGTATACCAGCTCTTCCTGCGCCGACACAGAAGCAAAATTCAGCAACGATACGCATAAGCACACCAGAGCAAGAGCGCGCCAAATATATTTCATTCATTCACCTCCAGTTACGGTAAATTATTCTGCATGTCAACAAAATTCTCCTGCTTCAGCAAAGAAACCGACCTCAAGGCCGGTTTTTGGTCAATTCCGGAAAAAAATTTCCGCCTTTAATATCTTCTTCTCTTCCGCCTGGCCGCCTCAGACTTTTTTTTGCGCCTGACGCTGGGTTTTTCGTAATGTTCCCGTTTGCGCACTTCAGAAAGAACGCCAGCCTTTTGGCACTGGCGTTTAAAGCGACGCAGAGCACTGTCGAGAGATTCGTTCTTGCCAACTCTGACTTCGGACAAAATTCTACCCTCCCCTCACGCCGACGACGCTGCCAAGCTAGATTATACTCTGCCTGCCGTTCCGGTGTCAATAAATTATCCAGGCGGCCACTGCAGCGGCCTGCCAGCCAGAACGTGAATATGCAGATGATCTACTGTCTGTCCGCCGTCCGGGCCGGTATTTACAACAATCCGATAGCCCTGCGAACCCAGTTCGCTGCCCAGTTGAGTGCATTTTTTAATCAACGCAGAAACCAGGGCGGAATTGGCACTTGCTTGTTGGAGATTGGGGTAATGCTCTACAGGAATTACCAGCAGGTGAACAGGCGCCTGGGGATTTATGTCCTTAAGAACCAGCAACTGCTCATCGCGATAAAGAACATCCGCCGGCGACTCTCCCCGGGCGATTTTACAAAAGATACATTGGCTCATCCCAGTCACCTCCTTTACCCTGTATATTTTCCACATATTGTTCTTAAATCCTTTAATTAAATTAAAAACGCTCCCCGGGAGCGTCAATAGCCTTTGTCCTTTTCGGCAACTGTAAAGCGCACCGTCTGCGGATCAACATTGAGCTGGGCTTTGTCGAATATAAGCAATTGTACTGTGTCTTTGCTGGAAGACACTATCAACTCCACCCTGTCATCGGACTGGCGGGTCGCACGCAGCTGGCAATTAAGCAAAAATACCGCAACTTCCCGCTGGGGATCAAAATCGTGGTCAGTCAGCGGCAAACCCAGGACATCGTGTATTGTCACCCACATATCCAACGAGGTCACCGTTTGGGCCCTGATGCCGTTGTCCAGCGAAGTTGCCAGCAACGTCTTGTATGGGACAGCATTTGGCTGCGTAGAGACAGGCACTGTTGTCCCGGTCAAACTGTCGTATATGGACACCGCCAGCAACATCAGGAACAACACCGCTATGGGCAGCAGACGCCGCGCTTCCACCACCACCAGTCTGGTCACCGCCAATCCCCCCTGTTTTAGAGGCTGTGTATATATATGACCGACATCGGCAGCTTAGACCTGTACGGCCAGTAATTCACCGTCTTTATTACCCGTAATGCGGACGTCGACAATCTGGCCGGGTACCAATTCGCCGGTACAATGAATGCGCACATAGCGGTCGCCATAACCGGCATAACCGTTCACCAGGGGGCTGGGCTCTTCCACCAGCAGCCTTTCGGTGCCGCCCAGCAACGTGCGGGCATAATTTTCTGCCAGACGCTGTCCCAAGGCAATCAGTTCGTTGCTGCGCATGGCTTTAACGGCGGGGGGAATTTGCTCTTCAAACCCGGCGGCGGGAGTGCCTGGCCGCGGGGAGTAGCGGAACACGTGCAACCTGGAAAAACCCACCCTCTTAATCAACTCTTTCGTGGCTTCGAAGTCGGCTTCCGATTCCCCCGGAAACCCCACGATAACGTCGGTGGAAAAGGACGGGTTAGGGAAAAGCTGCTTTAATTGGTCGGTAAGGGCGAGAAAATCCTCGGCGCTGTAGCAACGCCCCATGCGCTGCAATACCGGGTTGCTTCCGCTTTGCAGGGGGATGTGAAAATCATTGCAGACATTGGCATGACGGCGGAAAGCCTCGATTAACCGGGGAGAAAAATCGGTGGGTTCCACCGAACTGATTCTGATGCGCGCGGACCCCACCGCCGGAGCCAAAGCATTGATGACGTCGGCCAGGTCGGGCAAACCCGGGTCTTCTTTTCCGTACGAAGTCAAATTAATGCCGGTGAGTACAATCTCGCGAAACCCCGCCCGCACCAAATCCTTGCCCCGCTCCACAACAGTGTCCAAGGGCATGCTGCGTAACGGGCCCCGGGCTTTGGGCACTATGCAATAGGTGCAATAGCGCTGGCACCCTTCCTGAATTTTCAGCGTTGCCCGGTGCCGGCTGGTGCCGGCAGCGACAGGCAGATCCTGGAATGCGTCAAGGTCTCCCACGACAATGCGCCTCTCTTTATCGGCCAAAGCGCTCTGCACCAGTTCAACCAGCTCCGCTTTGTGGCTGTTGCCCACAATCAGGTCCACTTCTGCCATGTCCGCCAATTCCCCGGCAGCTGCCTGCGGGTAACACCCCGCCGCCACCACAAGCCCCCGGGGGTTTCTGCGCCGCGCCTGTCGCAACAGCTGGCGGGATTTTTTACTGCCCAAATTGGTTACGGTGCAAGTATTGACGATATATACATCAGCCAAATCTTTAAAGTCCACTATTTCATAGCCGGCATCGGCAAAAAGTTGCCGGATGCCGACGGTTTCATCCTGATTTACTTTGCATCCCAGTGTGGCAAAGGCTACTTTCATCGCACTCACCCCATTTCACCCATGGCAAACATGGTGCATGCCAGTAAGGTAATGGCCGCTGTCTCGGCGCGCAATATGCGCGCACCCAGAGTAACCGGGCGCCAGCCTGCGTCGATAAGGGTATTGACTTCCCGGGGGCTCAATCCCCCCTCAGGGCCGGTCAGCAGCGCCAGCTCTGCAGCAGACTGAAAATGTTGGAGGCATTGGTTCAGGCTGCTGCTGCGCTCTTGCTCCCAGGCAAATATACCGGGTGCCTTCTCCTCCAGCACTTCCGGAAAAGAGAGCACTCCTCTCAGCTCCGGCGCCTTTTGGCGGCGGCATTGGCGGGCAGCTTCCAACATTATTTTTTGCAACCGGGCAATTTTCTGGTCCGCGTTTTTGTTCCATTTGGCTATGCTGCGCTCGGCGCTGTACAAAACAATTTCACCGACGCCAAGCTCCACCGCTTTTTGCGCCGCCAGTTCCAGTTTGTCCCCTTTGAGCAACGGGACATACAGGCGGACCTTCAGGTGCGGTTCCCGGTCCAGCTCCCCCGCCTCGGTGAGAACTGTGCAGGTGCGCTGAGACCGTGGACCAAGCTCTGCCACAAAGGGTATGCCGTCGGTACCGATGACGACGATCTTTTGCCCTTCCCTCAATCTCAGCACATTGTACAGATAATGGGCTTGGCTCCTTTCCAGTTGCAGCACTGCGCCCGCGTGCAGCGGAAAATTCACCAGCAGCCTACGCATCTTCCAGCACCAGACAGCCCCAGCCCTCCTGGGTGCGAATGCGCATCCGGCAATCACCGATAATTTCCTTCAATTCAGGTATGCGCTGCTGGGGAAAGCCGCTGAGGATAAGCCGGCACCGTTTCTTTTCTGCGACAAATATTTTGGCCAGCTGTGCGCAGGTGGCAAAATCTATATTGGCTACAGCCAGGTCGTCTGCACTGGCCGCGAAGACCTGCACTGCATCGCCCAGGCCTACCTCAACTGTGCAGTTGTTGCGCCGGGCATTTTCTTCTGCAACCTTAACCGCCGTCTCGTCACTGTCCACTGCCTGCACCCGGGCGGCGCCCAGTTTGGCAGCGACAATGGCGAGGATACCCGAACCGGTACCTAAATCCAATACTGTCTTGTTAACCGGGGCGATGGCGCTGAGTTCGGCTAAACACATCTGCGTAGTGGGGTGAGTGCCTGTGCCGAAAGCCATGCCAGGGTCGAGGTGTACGACGGTTTGCCCGGCCTGGCAATCGGGCTCCAGCCAGGACGGCGTTATGCATATATTGCCCACCCGCACCGGCTTGTAGTATTTTTTCCACTCTTCCGCCCAGTCAGTATCCCGGACGATGTTGGTGCGGATCTGGGGTTCAGCATTGATGTCCGCTTCCTCCAGGTTTGACCACAACGTCTCCAGGCTGGCCAAAATGGATTCGGCCTTCTCCCCGGCGGGAAAATAGGCGGTGACAGTACTGGTTTGGCTGTCCTGGTGTTCTATGACGACTCCGCCGGCGTCGGCTTCATGAATGAAATTGGCCACTGCCTCAACGGCATCGGTTTTAACAGTAATCACTATTTCGGTCCATTCCATGCGGCTACCTCCTGCCAAATACTCGCTTTAAACGGCTCACCAGGCCGTCGTCGATGTTTTCCACCGTCTCATTGCTCAGTTCGGCATACTGTTTTAAGGCATCTCTCTGTTGGGGAGTGAGATTGCGGGGAACATCTATCTCCACGGTCACTATTTGGTCGCCCCTGCCGCCACGGTGAATCCGCGGCACCCCTTTGCCGGCAAGCCGGAAAGCAGTTCCGGATTTTGTGCCCGCAGGTATAATCAGCCGTTCGGAGCCATAGAGCGTGGGCACCTCCAGCTCGACTCCCAGCGCAGCCTGTGCCAAACCAATGGGAACGGTAAGATGAATGTCCTGACCTTTGCGTTCAAAGAACTGGTGTTTGCGCACATTTACCGTGACATACAAATCTCCCGGCGGTCCGCCATACACGCCGGCATGTCCCGCACCGGCAATCCGCAACCGCGTGCCGGTATCCACTCCTGCGGGAATGTTTACTTTCTTGCGGACAATTCCTTCCACACGACCCTGCCCACGGCAATTGGGACAGGGCTGAGTTATGACAGTCCCCACGCCATTGCACTGGGGACAAGTGCGTACCTGGACCATTCTGCCCAGAAGCGTGGTCTGGACTACCCTGATTTCACCTGTGCCACGGCAATGGGAACACTCTCGCCGCCCGGTTCCGCGCTTGGCTCCCGTCCCTTCGCATTCCTGACACACTTGCAGCACCCGGGCAGATATCTCTTTTTCGGCGCCAAAAGCCGCTTCCTCAAAGGACAGGGTAATTTCCACACCGGCGTCGGCGCCTTTTTGGGCCCTGGGCCTGGAGCTGGTCCTGGCGCCAAAGCCTTCGCCAAACATGGATTCAAAAATATCTTCAAAGTTAAAGCCAAAGCCGCCGAATCCGCCAAACCCTCCCGCACCAGGCTGTTCGTCGCCGGTAAAACCGTAGTTATCATACTGCTGCCGTTTGCCCGGATCGCTGAGGATGTCGTACGCCTTTTTGACCTCTTTGAACTTTTCCTCAGCGGTGCTGTCATTGGGGTTGTGGTCGGGATGGTATTTGCGGGCCAGCCGGCGGTAGGCCTTTTTTATTTCTTCAGCAGTGGCATTTCTGCTAACCCCTAATACCTCATATGGGTCGAATCCTGGCAAGGGCCGTCACCTCCATGGAAAAAGTCAAAGCCAAAGCTGGCTTTGACTTTCGAACTAGTCTTTTTTGTCACCGTCAATGTCTTCCGCTTCGGCATCCACGGTGGACCCGTCATTGCCCGGACCGGCCTGCGTGCCGCTGGCCTGCTGGTATGCCTGAGCGGAAAGCTGGTGCAAAAGCTGGGTGACCGCTTCGGTCTCGGCCTTGATTTTCTCCACATCCTCGCCCTTGGCGGCTTCCTCCAGGCGCTCCAAAGCCTGTTCGATCTCTTTCTTTTTCGCCTCGTCTACTTTGCCGCCCAGATCCTTTAAGGCTTTGCGGGTACTGTATGCCAATGAATCGGCGTTGTTCCTGGCATCCACCAGCGCCCTGCGCTTTTCATCGCTCTCGGCGTGTTCTTTGGCTTCCCTGATCATTCTTTCTATCTCCTCTTCGCTTAGACCGCTGGATGCCGTAATGGTAATTTTTTGTTCCTTCTTGGTGGCCAGGTCCTTGGCGGATACGTTAACGATGCCGTTGGCGTCTATGTCGAAGGTAACTTCAATCTGAGGCACGCCCCTGGGCGCCGGCGGAATGCCGTCGAGTATGAATCTGCCCAGGGTTTTGTTGTCTGCCGCCATGGGCCTCTCGCCCTGGAGGACATGGATTTCGACACTGGGCTGATTGTCGGTGGCGGTGGAAAAGATTTGGCTTTTGGAAGTGGGTATGGTGGTGTTGCGCTCGATTAGTTTGGTAAACACGCCGCCCAGGGTTTCTATGCCCAGAGAAAGCGGCGTAACGTCCAGCAGGACGACGTCCTTTACTTCGCCGGACAGTACTGCGCCCTGGATGGCGGCGCCCAAAGCGACTACTTCATCGGGATTGACGCCTTTGTGGGGTTCTTTGCCGACTTCCCGCTTAATGGCCTCCTGAACGGCAGGGATGCGGGTAGAACCTCCCACCAGGATAATTTTATCCACTTGCTCGGGAGTGAGCTTGGCATCTTTTAGTGCCTGGCGCAACGGACCCATGGTAGCCTCCACCAGGTCGGCGGTAAGTTCCTCAAATTTGGCCCTGGTTAAATTGATATCCAGGTGCTGGGGCCCGTTTTCATCAGCGCTGATGAACGGCAAGCTTATGTTGGTTTGCAAGGTGGACGACAATTCAATCTTGGCCTTCTCGGCAGCTTCTTTGAGACGCTGCATGGCCGTTTTGTCTTTGCTGAGATCAATGCCCGTATCTTTGCGGAACTCTGCTACTAAGTAATCGATTATCCTCTGGTCGAAATCGTCGCCGCCCAGGCGGTTATTGCCGTTGGTGGCTTTAACTTCAAAGACTCCGTCTCCGATTTCCAGAATAGAAACGTCAAAGGTACCTCCGCCCAGGTCAAAAACCAGAATAGTCTGGTCGCCTTCCTTATCCAGGCCGAAGGCAAGCGCCGCAGCTGTGGGCTCGTTAATGATGCGCAACACATTGAGCCCCGCGATACGGCCTGCATCCTTGGTGGCCTGGCGTTGGGAATCGCTGAAATACGCCGGTACGGTAATTACGGCATCCGTCACAGTCTCGCCCAGATATTCTTCGGCATCCCGCTTTAATTTTTGCAAAATCATTGCCGAAACTTCCTGGGGCGTATATTTCTTGCCGTCGATGTTGACGGTGTGGTCGGTTCCCATATGTCTCTTGATGGACAGAATCGTTCTTTCGGGATTGATCACTGCCTGGCGCTTGGCAGTCTGCCCCACCAGGCGTTCTCCGTTCTTGTTGAAAGCAACAACAGAGGGAGTAAGACGCCCCCCCTCGGAGTTTACTATTACTTCAGGATTGCCGCCTTCCATAACGGCAACCACCGAGTTGGTAGTTCCAAGATCAATGCCAATAACCTTGCCCATAACCGAACTTATTCCTCCTTCTTGGAATTTACTTTGACCATTGCCGGACGCAATACCTTGCCGTTAAGCAGGTAGCCCTTGCGAATTTCCGCCAATATAATATTGTCTTCAGCGCCCGCGCGTTCTTCCCGGGCAACAGCTTCGTGGACATTGGGATCAAAGGGGCAGCCGACAGTCTCAATCTCCGCCAATCCCTTTGCACCCAGGACATCCAGGAGCTGCTGGTAAATCATCTGCATGCCTTTGAGAATGGATTCATCCTGCACAGAATCCAGAGCGTGATTAAAATTATCCAACACCGGAAGCAGGCTGCACATCAAATCGGCATTGGCCATCGCAACCAGCTCCTTGTGCTGTCTTTCGGTGCGCTTGCGGAAGTTGTCAAAATCGGCAGCCAGCCGCAGATACCTGGCTTCCAGTTCTGCATAACGGTTGCGTTCGGCATCCAGGAGCTCATGACACTGGCAATTTTGCGCCTGCTCCTGGCCGCCGCCTTCTTCAGCATTCTCGTTCTCAGGCACTTCCTTTTCCTGCTCTTCCAAGACTTGCTCTTCTTTGTTGGCCAACATTCCGTCCTCCCCTAATCAAAATAATCTCTCAACCGCCTGAGAAAACCAATTGTCTTGGCATAGTGCATTCTGGCCGGACCCAGGATCCCCAGAAAAACTTTGCGCTCGCGGTGAGTAAAGGTTGCCACCACCAGACTGCAATCATAAAAGCTCTCCAAACCGATTTCGGCACCGATGCGAATATCCAAATCGTCCGGGCTGTCGTTGACCTGCATTAACTTTAAGATTACATCATTTTGCTCCAGGGCGGCCAGGAGATCCTGAAATTTATTGATATCCTTGAACTCCGGCTGACTGAGCAGGTTTTTGGCGCCGTCTACAATCAGCTGGTCATCCCGGGCAAGCAACATGTGTTGCACAAAAGACATGATGTCGTCAATTAACTTCATGTTGCCGGAAAATTCATCCCTTAATTCGTTAAGCATGGCTGGATTTATGTCCCTCAGCCTGATTCCCTGCAAGCGGCGGTTAATGAAAGCGGTGAGGGACTTGATTTGTCTGCTGCTCAAACCCGAAGGAACGCTAATAGTAGTGTGGTTGACGGCGCCGTCGCTGAGCACGACAATGAGACTGGCAACGCCTGCCGTCAGGGGAATTATGTCAATGTGCCGCACTTCCTGGGCAGTATCACAAGGTTCGGCAATCAAAGAAATATAACTGGTAACCGAGGACAACAATTTGGCCAGTTGCCGGGTAAAGTTGGCCGGCTGGCTTTCCAAATCTGACAACTTTTGCTCCAGAGCATGAAGCTCAGCGGGATCGAACTGGAAATCTCCCATGAGCGAGTTGACATAGAACCGATACCCCAGGTGAGACGGTATGCGGCCCGCAGAAGTGTGCGGCTGCTCCAAAAATCCCATTTCCTCGAGATCGGCCATTTCATTGCGAATGGTGGCGGGGCTCAAGCCTATGCGATGCCGTTTAACCAGGGTTCTGGAACCGACAGGCTCGGCAGAACAAATATAATCCTGAACTACTGCATTGAGAATAAGACGTTTTCTTTCATCCAGCATTTTTGCCCCCCCTTCACCGGTTGTTAGCACTCTAAGGGGTCGAGTGCTAATTCCACATAAAAAAAATACCACTTGGGCTTTATTTTGTCAACAGCCCGACTTTGCTGCGCAGAGCACCGAGGTTGCCCCAATTTATGGCCAGCGGCAACTCCAGGCTCAATCCCTCAACGCGCCAACGGGCAACATCGCCGTCGACGCTCAGTTCGCCTATTGTTAACGCGGGGACTGCAAACCTGGCCTGCGGGCCATGGATGACCACACCGTGCTCGTAGGAAACAGACAGAACAGATATGGGCTGCTCGGGCAGAATTAAGCGGTTAAGTTGCCGGTCAGTCAGGTTTGTACCCACTAAAACCAAAACGACCAGCAGCAACACGCCCAAAAACAGTGTGTTTTTTTCGGCATCGCTCATCAGTATCCTCCTTCCATATATTCGGCGACAGCCGCTGCAAATAGTTCTGCTCCGTACACAGCTTCATCCAGGGTGTTCCAGTGCCCGCCAATTTCGACCAGTACCGCTCCGGGGTGCAAGTCCTGGTTATATGTGGAATTTTCGCGGGACAGTATACCCCGGGACAGCCCAGGATATTTATTTTCCAGTATATTGTGCAGGTCGTTGGCCACCCGGTAGTTTTCTGTCCAGTTGGCATGGGCAGTGCTTACAACAAACATAATTTGACCGGCGCGCCGGCCGTCAATGGTGCAGGTGGTTACCGCGCGTCCCGATGCCGAAGTGGCTCCTACTCCATCGCGGTGCAAATCCAGCAACAGCCTGAGGGAGGGCTCCCTGGACAGCATTGCCTCAGCCGTCTGTCTGGATTTTGCATAGGATTGTCCATAAGAAATGTCGTGGTACTCTTCGCTGTGTATGACAGCTATCCCCCTGCTCTCCAGTCTTTCTTTAATGACTCTGCCCAACGTGACCACCGTCTGGCTAAAATCCTCGGACCGGGGCTGGCCGCTTGTGGGCACAAACGCCTCGCTGGCATGGGTGTGGTAAATTGCCACCGCATCGCCGGTGGGACGGGTCTTTTCATCGCCGTCACCCGGGGGCTGCACGACAACGGGTTCCTCCCATTCGCCGGGCTTAATGGCGGCAAACACCGGAAGCTGCAATCCCAACAGCCGCCAGGGTTCCAGTTTTATCAAAGCCCCGGCGCTGTCAACATCCTCATGGAACAGGGCCGGAGCTCCCCAGCTCAGAAAATAATAGGGGTTGAGAGAGTTTGCACCGGCCACTATGGGAGCAAGCCAGTGACTGACAATGAGCAACGCCGCCATAGTCAGTACCGCTGCCAGGCTCCAGGCCAGTTTACGCAATTTTTCTTTGCGCACAGACAATCACCCCCTTACATCTTATGTGCAAGGGGGGCGTGAAAATGCCTCAATCTCCGTCAATGGAAAAATTCGGCCGCAACCCGCGGATGCAGGGCCGCATTCAAGCCATTGGCCAAAACTCCCGAGATATCGTTGAGCAGGCGGTCGACCTCTTTGGGAGTCACCATCAGCATCCCCACTTCGGGATTGAGAACTTCCCGGATCAATTGTTTCTTATCGGTACTTTCCAATTCCTCAAAGAGCGACAACAACTGACTGACATCGCTTCCAACGCCCGCCTGTTTGTGAACGGCTTTAACTACCAGTTCCAGCACATCGTTGGCCAAAGTGGCGGCGTCGACAACGGTGGGAACGCCGATGGCCAACACAGGAATGCCCAGCGTTTGCGGTGTTATGCCTTGACCGCGGCTGCCGACACCTGAACCGGGGTAAATCCCGGTGTCAGATATTTGAATGGTGGTATTCAGGCGGTGCAGGCTCCTGGCAGCCAAAGCATCGATGGCAATGACCAAATCCGGCTTGAGGCGCTGTACTATGCCAAAGATAATTTCACCGGTTTCTATCCCGGTCAGCCCCAAAACTCCCGGCGCGATAGCACAGACGTTTCTGAACCCGGGGCCGATTTTGTCAGGATGCATGGCTTTAATGTGCCTGGTTACGTAAAGGGCTTCCACCACGCTGGGACCAAGGGAATCGGGAGTTACATTCCAATTGCCCAGCCCCACAACCAGGATGGTGGCATCGTCGGCCAGGTGCAGGAGGCGTTGCAACTGCCTGCACACCACAGCGGCCAGGCGTTCTTCCAGCTCGCTGTTTTTATCCCGCAAACCGGGCGCTTCAATTGTGATATACTTGCCCGGTGACTTGCCAATTTTTTGGGCGGCTTCGGGAGTCACAATTTCAATTAACGACACGTCTATGCCGTCGCTGGACTCATGGAAGCTCTTAATTCCCTCAATTTCCTGAAGCCGGCTGGTTTGTAACAGTACTTCGTGGGCTTCAATAATTAAGTCAGTACGGACCAATTTGGATTGATCCCCTCAACGCAATTCTGTGGGCACAAAAAGGTCGATGATTCCGATTACCAGCGATGCAATCAATGCGCCCAGGACCGTGACCTTGAGAGCCGGCACTATGAATTGCGCCAGGTATATTACCACAGCTGCGGTTATAAACCCTACTATGCCTCTGGCCTGAGGAGATACGTTCTTGCCGAGCAGGGATTCAATTAAATAGCCCAGCACGCTTATCACCACAGCGGCAATAAGGGCATTGACAAAGCCAATGGGCCCGAATCCCGGCACCAGAAAGCCGACGAACATTAACACCAAAGCGGAAACTATAAAACGAACTACTGTTCTGAGCATAATCATATACCTCCTTTTGCCTATAGATTAACCGAAAATGACAAAATCATACCGCAGCAACCTTGCAATTAAAATAAACCCATGGTAAAATCCTAATGTTGCTAGTTTGGCATAAGGAGGTGTTTCAATGCCCAATACCAAATCTGCGCTAAAGCGAGCCAGGACCAGCGCCATCAGACGCGCGCGGAACAGAAGCGCCAAGTCTGCCATAAAAACATATATCCGCAAATTTAAAGACGCTGTTGCGCAAGGCGATAACGACAGCGCTCGCCTGCTCTATGCCAAGATTTCTTCTCTGCTGGACAAAGCCGCCAACAAAGGTATCATCCATAAAAACAACGCGGCCCGCAGAAAATCCCGGTTGGCTGCGAAATTAAAAAATCCCGCCTGACGGGATTTATTTTTTTGCTATTTTAACTATCAGCGGCTGCAACAGGCTCAGCCCCTGCCGGGCACCGGTTTTATAATTCCAATCTGCTTCGGCAAGGGCATGGATTGACCGGGCACAGTACGCCAGGCCCGCCTGTCCTGCCTGTTGACACAATCTCTGAAAAGCGTAGGGGTGCATGGGCATCATTTTCTGGATTTCAGCATCGGAGTACCCCTTTTGCCTGTACATCTGCAGCCTGAACAGCAGCCGGTATTGCCGCGCCAGCATATGCAAAATATACGGTTCGGCGGCTCCGCTGCGAAAAAGGTCCTCCACCAAGTACAAAGCCCTGGCCCCTTGACCTTGGACCACTGCATCCACCAGGTCAAAAATGGTTGCATGCATGGCCCTGGTCGCCAGCAGGCGAACATTATGCACAGTTATCTCGGTGCTGTAGTTCAGCAGCTTTTTCAGCTCGTTTTCCAGGGCAAGCAGGTTGGTACCGGCCAAATAGATCAATTCCTGCGCCGCCTTGCGGTCGATGCCGGCGCCCAGTTGGCTGGCCCTGTCCATCACCCAGCGGATCAGTTCTCCACCCCGGGGAGCGGAAATCTCCCTTACGGCAGCAACCTGCGCCAGCAACTTGTACGCCTTTACACGCCGGTCCGGTTTCTCCAGGGCGTATACAATCAGGATATTGGGGTGACCGGCTAAAATATCTTCCATGTCCCGGGGATTGGGGTCAGATTCGCATAACGCCGCATAGTCGGCGATAAATACTCTGCGCTCGGCAAACATGGCCTGGGTCGCCAGTTTGTTGCGCAGCTCCGACCACGAATTTACTCTTTCCCGATCCCAGGCGCCGTTGCTTTGGTGTTGGGAACAGATTTCGCTGATGGCATCCCGGACCAGCAACTCTTCTTCGCCGATAATGAAGTAGTTCAAAGCCATATTATCTCCCCGCAAAAGTATGTATTGTAAATTCGGACCAGGGCCAAATAATTGCCTGCACGCAACCTGCTGTATCGGTTCGATAGATATCAATCCCATGGGCCTCCAGCCGCTCCAGCACTGCCGGTTTGGGAAAACCGAATTTGTTGGCCGGGCCGCAGCTGACGACGGCTGCCCGGGGCTGAGTTTGAGCCAGTAAACGGGCAGAGGTCGAGGAATCACTGCCGTGGTGGGGTACTTTCAAAATGCTGTGCGGCGTCAGATGGGACAAATGCAACAGCTCGCCGACCTCTTCGATGTCTCCGGTACACAAAATGCCAATGCCGTTCCTGCGCACCGAGACCAGCAGCGAATTGTCATTGAGGCCGGCAGTTCCGGCAACGGGAGGCAGTACTGTGATTCCGGGTCCAGCCACCCGGGGAGTCCTGACCACTTCCGCCCGGGGAAACAGTTCATGCCAGGGTGAGTCAACAAAACAACTGTTGACGAAGACCTTGTCTACCCGAATTGCGGCAGCTAATGCCTCCAACCCTCCGCAGTGGTCGGCATGGGGGTGGGAAATGATTAGGGCGTCAATTTGTCTTACGCCGAGGAATTTTAGCGTCGGCACCACAGCGCTTTCCCCGGCCCGGGCATCCCCGCAATCCACCAGTATCCATTTGCCCTGCTGACGGATGAGTATGGCATCGCCCTGGCCCACATCCAGGAACCAGGCACGGCAAACCTGGCTGTCGACGGCGCAAAGCAACGAGTATACCGCCAGCAAACCGGCCATGCACAGCACCAGGTACCTTCTGTTTCCGGTCCGCAGCCAAACCAAAACCGAAACGCTCAAGCCGGCAAGCAAGAGCATGTGCAATCCTCCGACCTCGAGGACCAGGGGGAATTGGTTGAGCAACAGAAAAAACTCAGCAGTACCCTTAAAAAGCAGCTTGCCCGGCAAGGCAGTTGCGGCGCCGACCGGGCCAGGCAGTCCCGCCAACATGGCCAGGCCTGCCAATACCGGCAGCAAAGGGATTATCACAATGTTGGCCAGGGGACTCCACAGCGCGACCTGCCCAAAAAGGTAAACGTTCAGGGGCAAAGCTGTCAGCTGAATGAGCACAGACAGGGAGGCTATTTTTGCAACCTTTTCAGGCAAAAAGCCCAGGTGCTTCTCCAGGCGATCGCCCAAAGTCAAACAAATGAAGGTAGCCCAAAAGGAATAGACAAAGGCATAATCAAACAGCCAAAGCGGATTGAACAGCAACATTGCCGCCGCCGTCCACAGCAAGGCGGTCAGGCCTTGCCGCTCACGCCCGGCAAAAACGGCGATGGCGCCGTAAAAATACATCAAAACCGCCCGGAGAAGTGAGGGCGAAGGCCCTGCGAAAATAACAAACAAAATGAGCAGAACCGCACACAGGGCAACAGCCCACGGGCGGGGCAGGCCTGCAATCCTTAATAATGTCATAATTATACCTGCCAAAATACTGACGTGCAAACCGGACAAAGCCATAATATGGCCAACCCCGGTGCGATACAATGCGCTGCCCAGCGATTCCGGCAAGAGGCTGCGATCTCCCAATACAATGGCCAGAGCCAGAGCTGCACTGTCCCTGTCTCCCAGGTTGGCCTGTACATTGTCCCGAAAAGATGCGCGCACCCTGCTCAATACTCCGGGGACATGCCCGGCAAAATGAATTACCCGGGGCCAGCGCAGTATGCCGATTTCATTTGCGCATATTTTCCGCTTGTAATGCCAGCCCTGCCCGGGGTTTCTGTACTCGACAGGCGGCAACAGCGGCCCGGACAAGGTATAGGTCCCCGGCCGGTAGGTATCGGCATAAACCTGCACCGTTGCGCCGGCCAGTTGACGAGGCTCTATAATGGTCCCCTGCCACGCACAATACCCGTCGCCTTGCTTCGTCAGCCGGCGGCTGGCAACAGTCACAGTTATTTCTTCGCCATAGACCGGTTTGGGCAACATATTAAAGCGCAAAACGGTCAGGGCAAAGCCCAGGCAAAAAAAACAGGCAAAGACGATGAGCAACCGGGGAGCGCGCCGAAACATACAGATGCCAGCGGCCAGTGCCAGGCCGGTGAATGCGACACGGGGGAACAGGTCAGCACAGAGGATTCCCGCCGTCAAACCAAAAAGCAGCCCGCCAAGCATAGTGCTTTACTTTTCTGCGATCAGCACTTCATCGCTGCCGTCTGTTTCGGTCAGTTTAACCTGAATAGTTTCATTTGTGGATGTGGGGACATTCTTGCCCACAAAATCGGCACGGATGGGCAGCTCGCGATGTCCGCGGTCCACCAGCACTGCCAGCTGAATTGCCCGGGGACGGCCCAAATCGATGACGGCATCCATGGCTGCCCGCACCGTCCTTCCGGTATAGAGCACATCGTCCACCAAAACCACCACTTTTCCCTGCACCGGAAAGGGCAGTTGCAGAGGCTGGTCAGCAAACTGGTGCGGTTTGTGTTCAATATCATCCCGATAGAGCGTTACATCCAGCTCCCCCACCGGAACGGACTGGCCTTCAAAACTTTCTATGCACTGGGCAATTCGGCGCGCCAGTGGCCACCCTCTGGTACGAATGCCCAACAGCACAAGGTTGTCGACGCCTTTGTTCTTCTCAATAATCTGGTGCGAAATACGCCGAATAATTCGCGTTATATCCGCCTCGGCAAGTATCCGGCTCTTAATCTTCATTTTCCTTCCCCCTTTGGTTGTCATTGCCATCGGCTCAAAATTTTAAGCCAACATGCCGTATAGTTAACATAAAACAAGCCGGGACAGGCTGTCGCCCTGCCACGCCTGATTTTATCGTTTGTCGGCATTGACAACATTATATATACTTATGCAAACAATACTTACTGAATCAGGGATGGTGACACTATGCTTTTCTCCAGATTACGGAAAATACTTGCAGTGCTGGCTCTGGCCCTGGGTATCAGTCTGGCCCTCGCTGTCTGGTCGCCGGCGTACGGACAAGCTTACCGTGTCCAGCCCGGCGACAGCCTCTGGAAAATATCCCAGCGTTATGGCGTTACCGTTGTTGGGATTCAACTGACCAACGGTCTGAGCAGTGACTTGATTCTGGCCGGACAATACTTGGAGCTTCCCGCCCTGCACACCGTTAAAAGGGGAGACACCCTGTATTTGCTGGCACGGCAGTACGGGACAAGCGTTGAGGCCATCATGAAGGCCAACGGCCTGACCGGCAGCCTGATTTTTGTCGGCCAGAAGCTGACCGTTCCCGCTCCTGCCCCGGCTTCCGGCGTCCAACGGCTAACAGTGTCGGAATACGAACGGGAACTGCTGGCCAGGGCAGTTTACAGCGAAGCACGCGGCGAGCCGTTTCTGGGCCAGGTGGCAGTTGCTGCTGTAATCCTCAACCGCGTCAGGCACCCGGATTTTCCCAACACAATCAGCGGCGTAATTTTCGAGCCCTGGGCAATCACCGCCGTTCATGACGGTCAGTTTTGGTTGCCCCCGAACCAAACTGCTTTTGCCGCAGCGGATGAAGCTCTCGCCGGCTCCGACCCCAGCGGCGGCGCGCTGTTTTATTACAATCCGGTTACTGCCACCAATCAGTGGATCAGGAGCCGGCCCATAATAACATCCATCGGGCGGCACGTCTTCGCCCGCTGATTAAAGAGACTCCTGCGGGAGTCTTTTTTTAGTAAGTAATCAATTCCTTAATGCTTTCGTAAATTTTGGGGCCGATGCCGCTGACATTGAGAATTTCTTCGCAGGAACCAAAGCCGCCGTGGGCTTCCCGGTACTCGATGATTCTCCTGGCCCGGGTTGGGCCGATGTTGGGCAGCGTTTCCAAAGTCTTTTGGTCGGCGGTGTTGATGTTTACCAGACCGTTTATCAGGCCCGATTCGCCCGGTTTTGCCTGCGCCGGGACATTTATTTTTTGCCCGTCGCTAACAAAGGCAGCCAAATTCAACCTGTTTATATCCGCTTCGGCAAGTTCTCCGCCGGCGGCGGCAATGGCATCCGCTACCCTGCTGTTGGCCGGCAACTGGTATACGCCGGGGTTGCGGACACAGCCGGAAACGTGCACCAAAATGCTGTATGGTTCAGGCACTGTTTGCTCGGGCGGTTGGCACCTGGTGCGCACAAAGCTGAACATTCCCAGGCAAGCTATCAACAGGGCCAGCGTCAGTACGAAAACAAAATCCCTGGCCTTGACGCCCACGAAACTCACCCTTTCCCCATTCATACAGGAATATATTCTGCATATTTTGACTTATTCCTGCATAAAAAAAGCGCAAATGCGCTTTTTTACAGGGCGTTGAGTTTCTCCAGCAACAAGTCGACGTTAATACCATGCGCCATGGCTGCTTCCTCGATGGATTCCCCGGAGGCGGTGGGGCAACCTATGCAGTGCATCCCAAAGCTGAAAAAAATATCCGCGCTTTTGGGGTTTAATTCCAGGGCTTCCTTAATAGTCATCTCCTTGGTAAATTTCACTCTTTCTTCCCTCCTTCATTTTTGAGCTACGACGGTAATCCTGTCTGTGCGGGCAGACCTTAACGGGCCCTTGTAATTGTCAAACAAGCAGACGCGTTTAAAACCGCTCTTCCTTAAATAGTTTACCAGCGTTGCAGGTTTATAGCAACGTTCAATTACTTCAGTTTTTGCATGCGTAAAAACGCCCGGTTCAGTTTGGGCAAAAATGTTGAGTATTGCCGTATTATAGGGGTATTGATACCGGTTGGTCCAAACCACATGCAAACCGGAAACCTGCCAATAAAAGACATTGTCTGCCAGCACCCTGGCAAATTTGTACGGGCTGTTGACGTCAAAGAGCAGGAACCCGCCCCTGCTCAAGCCGGAACTGGCTTTGCGGAAAAAATTTACCAGCTCCTGCACCGACAGGATGTGATTAATGCCGTCGCAAGTTGAAATAATCACGTCATATTGCCCCGCCCAAAGGTTGAAATCGCACTGCAACAACAGCAAATCCACCTTTGCCCGGCGCGCTTTGGCATCGGCCAGGGCCAGCATTTCCGCAGACTGGTCAAAGGCAGTAACCCGGTGGCCCCTCCGGGCCAGCCCCACGGCCACAGTGCCTGTGCCGCAGCCGGCATCCAGAATGCGCGCCCTTCTCTTCCCGGTACGGCGCGCAAAACTGTCGATAAATTTTATCCACCGCCGGTAAGGCACGTCGGCCATCAAGACATCGTAATACCGGGCCAGGGACTCATAGCCCGTCAATCCCGCCGCCATAACCGCTCCAATTGGTAGTATTCCCTGGCCTGTTCGATGAAGATGTGCACGACAAAATCCAGGTAATCCAGCAGGACCCAGTCTCCTTCCTGGTAGCCTTGTTTGCTGTACGGCAAAATACCGGCTGTAGCCAGGGTTTCCTCAATATGGTCCGCCACCGCCTGGGCGTGTATTTTGTTGAGTCCTGTAGCCAAAACAAAGAAGTCGGCAAAAGAAGAAGCGGCGCGAATATCCAGAATCAGAACATCTTGTGCTTTTTTGGCCTCGGCTGCCCGGGCAGCCAGCTCAGCGGCATTTTTGCTTTTCATTCACTACCTCCAATCAAATCTTTGCCGAGGACAACCGCCACCGGGTTGTCGCTGGCCGGAAAATGCCCCTCGATGAGGACGGCATCGGTTTCCAGAAATACTGCAATTTCCAGTGCGGCCAATTTGTACTCGGCTTGGTAATAAATCTCTGTAATGTTCACTTCTTTGGCATTGGTAACCAAACCAATATTGTACCCGGCTTTTTTAAGCTGTGCCGCCGTCGCGGCGGCAAACCCGTCGACTCCGTTGCCATTGAATAAGTCAACTACCAACTTGTTGCGCTCATAACCGGGAACATTTTCAGCAATCTGCTGTGCAAGCAACGCCGCCGCAGCGGGCTCACAGCTCCACACCCGTGCCTCGCCGGTGCTGACCCAGCGACCGGGCAAACCCAGCAAGCTGGTGCTGTCCCACTGCATAGCCTGCAGGGTATCCCGGAACCTGGCCAGTTGGCGGGAATTCATACTGGTCTCATAGGTCCTGGAAATTTGTTTCAGGTTGGTCAAATAGTAGCCGACATGTTTCATGCTGAAGAGCTGATTAAACAACTGTACCAGGAGGGATTTTTCCGCCCAGAAGCATGCGCCGTCCCGGGAAAACTCAGCGGAAACCAGGGGTATGAGATTATCAGCAGTGATTATGTTTTTTCCCTCGGCAAAAACGTAATCGGTATTTTCGTAACGCACCTGCAAACCCAGGGGCAGGTGAATCTCCACTGCCTCCACTTCGTTGAGAATAGCCTCAATTCCGGATGCATCGTAGATAACATAGTGATCTATGTTCAGCCGGCTGGCAAAAAAGCGGTTGAGGCTTGCAATTGCTTCCCCGTTTCCGTACCGGGTGAAAATCTCCGCAAAGGTAAGGGTTTCATTTTCCGGACCTGTCAGCAATACTTCCGGCGGAATGATGATAACTTGTACGCCGTCCTCTTCGGCGGCGGGGATGCTCAGCAGTGAACAACTTATCAAGGTATTGTCAAGTTTTCCCGCCAACAAAAACTGCATCCTGTCGTCTTCGCGCCAAATCGAGGGCGCAGCCGAGCCCTGTAACGCTTTAAAAAGGGAAAAATACCTTACCGATACAAAAACCAGGAGGATAAATGCCGTTAAAAGCAACAATGAGCCGGCTTTTTTGAGGCCATTTCTCTTGTTCCGTTTAAACCGGTAAGGCCTGCGCACATAATAACTCAACTTATATCCCCCCTGTCGTCATTATCTTTCAACATCCGGGGAGCATTTTCCTTCCAGGTACAATCCATGCCTGTCGATATAATCCAGTACCGCGTCCGGCACATAATACCTTATGCTCCTCCCCTGCCGGACGCGGTTGCGTATGTCCGTGGAAGAAATCTCCACCACTGGCGCATGGCACATAACGACTCTGGCTCCCATCGCCTGCAGCCTGGACAGGTCGGGCCGGGCCGCCGAACTGCGCCTGCATACCACCAGGGTGCACAGACGGACGATGTCGCAGGGATCCCGCCAGGTATCCAAAGCATCCAGGGCATCGCTGCCCAGAACAAACAATAATTGCTCCCGGGAACAGCCGTATTCCCGCTGATACCTGCGCAATGTGTCCACGGTATAGTATACAGCGCCTGCCTCCAGTTCCGAGGTATCCAGAGAAAAGGCGGAATTGCCTGCTATGGCCAGCCTGACCATTTCCGCCCTGTGCCGGGGAGCACTAAGCGAATTTTTGTGCGGAGGATTGCCGTTGGGCAGGAAACGCACCGGACAGGCAAATTCCTCGGCCACCCACTGTGCGACGAGCAGATGACCAATATGCGGGGGGTCAAAGCTGCCGCCAAACAAAAGAATCCGCTTATTCATAAATGAACTCCCTTTCGCCGATAATTACCGTATCACCGGATTTAATCCCCTGCTGGCGCAACAAGTCAATCACGCCTATTTTTCTGGCCATGCGGTAAAAATTGGCCACGCTTTCATCGTTATTGAAATCCGTCTTGGCCGCCAAAATTTCCACCCGGCGGCCCTCAACCCGGAACGCATCGCCATCCCTGTATACTCGAATGCCTTCCTCCGGCTCAATGTTCAGTACTTGTTGTCCGAAATCGACCGCAAACAAAGAACGCCTGGGCAGATCCCGGAGCAACTCCGCCGCGCGGTAGACCAGCCGCTCAGTTCCCTTGGCGGCGACGGCGGAAATCTCCATAATTTCACCATCAACGTGCTGCTTAAACCTCTCAACAGGGGCGGGGTTGTCCAACAGGTCCGTCTTGTTCAAAACAATTATCTGGGGCAGCTCCGCCAAACGCGGATTAAACCTGACCAGTTCACGGTTTATGCTGTGATAATCCTCGACGGGGTCCCGGCCTTCCACTGCAGCTATGTCGATGACATGGAACAACAGCCGCGTCCTCTCGATGTGGCGCAGGAAACGGTGCCCCAGACCCAACCCCGCGTGGGCGCCCTCAATAAGCCCAGGTATATCGGCAACCACAAATGATTCGTTGTTTTCCCGGAGATACACCACCCCCAGGTTGGGAACGGTGGTGGTAAAGGGAAAATCGGCGATCTTGGGCCGGGCGGCGGAAATGGCCGCCAGCAACGTGGACTTGCCCGCGTTGGGAAAACCTATGATTCCCACATCGGCCATCAGTTTCAGTTCCAGTCTGATTTTGCGTTGCTGACCCGGCAGACCCAGCTCGGCATTTTTGGGGGCGCGCACCACTGGCGTAGCAAAACGCGCGTTGCCCCTTCCTCCCTTACCGCCCCGCGCCGCTTCAAACCTCTGCCCGGGGACGTCGAGGTCGGCCAGGATACGGCCGGTTTCGTCATCGTATACAACCGTACCCACCGGGACCTTTATGACCAGCGGGGCGCCGTTTTTACCGTGCCTGTTTCCCCCGGCGCCGTTGGCTCCCGGTTCGGCGCGAAAAACTTTTTTGTATCGAAAGCTGACCAAGGTATTGAGCTCGGGGCTGGCCTCAAGAAAAACGCTGCCGCCGTGACCGCCGTCGCCCCCGTCGGGCCCGCCCCGGGGCACGTATTTTTCACGGCGAAAGGAAACAGCGCCGTTTCCGCCCTTGCCGGCCTGGACATTGATGGTGACATAATCTATAAACATACCATCACCTGCTGTTTTTTCATAGTATAGTCCCTGCCTGATAAAAAAACTCCGGAGATCCGGAGTCTAAATTGCAGCTTCATCAGCAACAGGATATACACTGACTCTTTTGCGGCCCCTGGCGCCGTTGCCTTCGAAAGCAACGATGCCGTCTATTTTGGCAAACAAAGTATCGTCGCCGCCAATGCCGACGTTATGGCCCGGATGGATTTTGGTTCCGCGCTGTCTCACCAGGATCGATCCGGCGGTGACAAACTGTCCCGATTGCCGCTTCACTCCCAGGCGCTTGGAAATGGAATCCCTGCCGTTCTTGGAACTTCCGACTCCTTTTTTGGAAGCAAACAGTTGCAAGTCTATCTTAAACATAATTTACACCTCCTCATCTGTCAGCTTCACATGCCGGGCATAGTGCCGGGCAATATTTTCAATTCCGGAAAGAATGGTCTGGAAGATCAATTGCGCTGTCGCAAATGACCCGGGGTCCAGCTCGTGGGGAAGCAGGCACTGCAAATGCCCGTCCCGGCATATAAAGTCCGCATCTATGCCCGCCACTTCCTTCAGGGCCAAAACTGCAGTTTGCCCCAGGGCAGAAACAGCGGCACACACAATATCTGAACCCCTGGGCCGGTAATCGGAATGCCCCGAAATATCCAGCCCCAAAATTGCCTTGCCGTCCCGGAAAACCTTTACTGTGATCATCACGAGCTATTCAAGACTGATTTTGTCGATGGAAACCTTGGTGAACGGTTGCCGGTGGCCTTGCTTGCGCCGGTAATTTTTCTTGGGCTTGTACTTGAAGACGACGATTTTTTTGGCCTTGCCATGACCGAGTACCTTGGCAGTTACAGTGGCATTCTCCACATATGGAGTGCCTATCCGCAAAGCAGAGCCGTCGCTGACAGCCAATACCTGAGAAAAGGTTACAGTATCGCCGGGATTGACCGGCAACTTCTCCAGGCGGATGACGTCGCCTTCTTTGACGCGGTATTGTTTGCCGCCGCTTTCCAGGATTGCGTACATTACCACACCTCCAATGCAGTGTACTCGCCGAAACCAGGTAGCCCATGGCATTTACAACCCGCTTCGAGCGGTAAAAACTCCAACCTGTATAATACCACACAGCTCATATTCAGTCAATTAAAAGGGAAAGCCCTTGGGGAACCGGTTTGATATTCCTGTTCCTGGTAAAAATTCCCGTCCGGATAATCGCGACATGATCAAATTCCGGAAAAAACTGGCGGACCAGCACGTCTGGACGCAACGTTTTTTGTTCGATGCTGGCCAGCAGCAGCCGCCAGCGCCGGCCGTGGAGTTCCGCAGCCAGCACAAACTGCTGCCAGGCCGTACTGCCGTCCGGCACGCAGTCCTCAACAGCGGAAGGCAAGACACGGCACTCCGGCAGTTCCACACTGTATTCCAAAGCATCGACCAGCGCCGTCAGTTTGGGAAAGGAGTCCGGCACCGGCGTGGCGGCCAGAATATCCATGCCTTGGGGAGTAAAGCGATTCAACTGTCCGAGCAATTCATCCAAATCCATTGCTGCGGCCAAAAAAACTTCCATTAGCTCGTTGCAACTGGCAAAGCCGGTGGGCAACGGCGCCGCAAAGCGCATACGGGGAAGCGGGTTAAAGCCCTGGGTATTCGCCACGGCAATGTCCGCCATGCGAAACAGCCTGCGCCACAGGCGCTGAAAATCCAAATGAGAGACGTATTTCATTGCCCCTTGCTTGGTATATTGCAGCACAACCCTCATTTCGATTTCCTCCTCTGCCAGGGAGCGACGGCAAATGCAGGGCATACGCCGCAGGCTGAACAAGCGGCAAAGGTGCAATCAGGAGTTGTCCGCCCCGCCAAAGCCCGGCGGTACTCCCGGAGCAAAAAGTCTTTGCTGACGCCGACATCGATATGTTCCCAGGGCAACACGGCATCCAGGGGCCAGGGACCGGTATATGCCTCGCTGTCAACACCGGCTTCAGCCAACGCCTGTGCCCATAAATCCGGGCGGAAATGCTCGCTCCAGGCATCAAACTTGCAACCCTTTCGCCAGGCCAGGTAAATGGCCCGGCCCAGTTCCCGCCCGCCTCTGGCCAGAACTGCTTCCAAACGGCTCTCCTGCCAATTGCCGGTCTGGACCTTGAATTTTTTGCTGCGCAACCGCTCCCGCAACAGGTTCTGGCGGGTTTCTATTTCCTCTTTGCTCATTTGGCCCGCCCACTGAAAAGGCGTATGGGGTTTGGGCACAAAGGTGGAAATGCCCAGGTTAATTTTCAGCCTCCTGGTATGCCCGTGAATTTCCCTGTACAAATCTTCCAGGGCAACGGCCAGGTCGGCAATCCCCTGCACATCCTGCTCAGTTTCGGTTGGCAAGCCAATCATAAAATACAGTTTCAGGGTCTGCCATCCGTTTTCGAAGGCCGCCCGGGCTGCAGTGAAAATGTCCTCTTCCCGCACATTTTTATTTATTACATCCCGCAGCCGCTGGCTGCCGGCCTCCGGGGCCAAGGTCAGTCCCGTTTTTTTCCCGGCCCGGGTCAGCTCTGCCAGTTGTACCGAATAACTGTCCACGCGCAGGGAAGGCAGTGAGACATTGTGGCCCTCTTGCTGAATCGCTGCGATGAGATCCTCAATTTCCGAGTAATCGGCGCTGCTCAGTGAACTGAGCCCCAGTTCGGGGCTGCCCGCAGACCGCAACAGTGTCAGACCTTGTTGGACAAGAACGGGCAAAGGACGTTCCCGAACCGGACGGTATATCATGCCGGCCTGACAGAATCTGCATCCCCGGGCACAGCCGCGGCAAATCTCGACGCTAACCCGGTCGTGGACAGACTCCACCAAGGGGACGACAACCTTTTCCGGAAGCGGAAAGTCGGCAAAGTCACGGACAATGCGCTTCCTGATGCGCTGGGGCAGCTCCGGCTCAACCGGAAAAACTCCGATGAAGCGGCCAGCCGCATCGTTGCGGCGCTCATAGTACCGGGGCACGTAAATGCCCGTCATTGAAGCAAGCGCCCGCAGCATCCCGGACCGGTCCAGTCCGGTTACCTTGCCGTTGCGCACGGCCTCAACAATCTCGGAGACAACCTCTTCCCCTTCGCCAATGACGAAGGCATCGATAAAATCCGCAACGGGTTCCGGATTCATCGCCCCAGGCCCGCCGGCAATAACCAGGGGAAGCCCTTCCCTGCGCTCGGCCAGCGGGTCAATACCGGCCAGGTCCAGCATGTTTAGAATATTGGTATAGCTCAGCTCGTGTTGCAGGGTGAAGCCGATGATGTCGAAGTCGCCCAGGGGCGTTCCGGTCTCGAGCCCATACAGCGGCAGTGCCGATTCCCGCATTTTTGCCTCCATATCCGGCCAGGGCGCAAAGACTCTTTCGGCCTGCACCCCAGGCATTTTATTGAGCAGGTCATACAGGATATGAAAGCCCATGTAACTGGTACCGATTTCGTAAACATCGGGAAAGGCCAGGGCAAAGCGAAACTCAACCTGTTCCGCAGGTTTAATAACGGTATTTAACTCATTGCCAATATAACGGGCAGGTTTCTGGACATGGGGCAGTATTCTTTCCAATTTATGCCAGTGCATTCTATTCTTCCTTTCTGTCCACAATTTCGTACAGGGGCCGTTGACCGGCACCGGTCAAAATTTCTCTGAGCAGCTGATGCTCAGTAATTATGCCGCAAATCCGCTGTTGTTCGTCCAGGACAAAAATCTGATAGTACTTTTGCGGCCTGATATGTTTCAGAACCTCATATACCCTGGTGTCGGGAGCGGCCACCAGGTCGTGGGCAGGCATGATCCTGGCTCCGGCCAAAGACTTTTGCCGCCCCAGGGCATACCTGAACAGGGGTACGAGCACTTGTTTTTTTTCTTTATAGGCATTGTACAGCAAAAATACCCCAGCGGCAATTGCTGAGGGATTGGGTTGTCCCTGGGCCAGCATAAAAATACCCAGCGCCGACAGGAAAAGCCCGCACACTGCGCCGGTACCAATTACGATTTTGGTTGCCCGGTAAAAGGGCAGCCACCCGGTGAGGAGCGCCCTCAGCACTCTGCCCCCGTCCAGGGGCAGCGCCGGCAGGAGGTTAAAGGTCATCAGCACCAGGTTTGCGCGCAAAAAATCCATAATCGGGCTGTGTCGGGAATATTCCGCCAGCGCCATAACCGCCGCCGCTGCCAGCAAATTGGCCACCGGACCGGCCAAGGCAATGCGTATTTCTGCAACCGGTTGCACATCAATGAGCTGATCCAAGTACATGTAACCGCCCCAGGGCAACAACTGTATTTTTTCGACGCGGCAGCCCATGACGCGCGCACTGAAAATGTGCCCCAGTTCATGAACAAACAGGGCAATAACCAGCGCCGCAGCCTGGCTGGCCATCCCCATTGCCGCCATCAGCATAAAGAAAAACACAAAGAACCAGGATACCTTTATCCTTTTGGCCATGACCATACCCCCGCTCCGTACAATAATATTGCCCGGGGCAGGAGATATGCAAAAACCCGGCAACTGCCGGGTCAAAAGAGCGAGGTGTCTTTATGGGCGGCGACACTGAGCACAAGGCCCAAAGCGAGCATGGTTGCCATAAACGAGCTGCCGCCGTAGCTCACCAAAGGCAGGGGAATACCTGTTACCGGCATAATGCTGATGGTCATACCCACATTGACCAGCAACTGGAAGGAAAATACGGCAGCTACGCCGACACAGATGAAGCGGCCAAAATTGTCCTTGGCCACCATGGCCACTTTGAGAATTTGCCAAATCATGAAGAGATAAACGAGGAGAAAAATCGCCGCGCCCACAAACCCCAGTTCCTCTCCCAAAACAGAAAAGATGAAATCGGTATGCTTTACCGGGAGAAAATCCAGTTGATTCTGGGTCCCCTGAAACAAGCCGCGGCCCCACAACTGGCCGGAACCGACGGCGACTTTGGACTGAATGATTTGCCAGCCCTTGCCGGTGGGATCCTGCCATGGATCCCGAAAAATGAGCAGACGGCTCTTTTGGTAGTCCTCCAGCAAAAAAAGGTAGGCAATGACACTAAAAAACAGACCGCCCAGGGACAAGACGCCCAGGTGCAACCAACGCATCCCGGCCACAAACAGGATGGACACTGTAATCGCCGCAAACACGAGGGAGGTGCCCAAATCGGGTTGCTTGAAGATTATCACCATGGGCAAGGCCACGTGTGCAAAGGGGAGCAACAAGTCCTGCCACCTGTCGAGACTGCGTCCTTCCTTGGCCAGGACTGTGGACAGGGTGATTATAATAAATACTTTGGCCAATTCCGAAGGCTGCAGGTTAAAGAAGCCCATGGGCAACCAGCGCTGGGCGCCGCCGGCGCTGGCCCCTTTAAACAGCACCAGGACCAGCAAAGCCAGGTTAAACAAATAAATGGGAAGGGCGAATCGCTTCCATTCATTATAGTCGATGAGGGAAATAACAAACATCCCCCCCAATCCGCTCACGATCCAGAGGAGCTGGCGCAAGAAAAAGCTGCTGCTAAACAAACCCCGCACGGTAACCTGGCCCGAAACCGTCGACGAACCCACCAGAAGCAGGCCAAACAGGGCTATGGCAACGATGGTTGCCAGAAGCACGAAATCATAATTTTTCAGCACCTTTTTCCCCAACGCCGTCACCCCCTTTTATTTGAGGCCAAAGTAATAGTCGATAATGTCCCGTGCAACTTCGGTGGCGCGCAATCCCAGTCCGCCGTGCTCCAAAAATACCACTATGGCAATCTCCGGATTATCGTACGGGGCGTACCCCACCCACCAGGCGTGGTTTTCTTTGCCGGCCTCTTCAGAAGTTCCCGTCTTGCCTGCCACGGCAAAGGGCAGGTTGCGGAACTGGCCGCCGCTGGCAGCAAGGCGCATGCCTTTGCGCACGACGTCCAGAGCTTTGGGGTCAAACTCATGTTGAGCCAGTATAACCGGCTCGAAAAATTCCACCACTTCTCCGTCTGCGGCGGTAATCTTCTCCACCAGGTATGGCTTGTAATGAATGCCTCCATTGGCCAGCATGGACACGTAGTTGGCCATCTGCATTACCGTAAACTCGTTCAGTTGCCCGTAAGACATTTGGACGGTATGGCCAGGGTAAAACGAGCCGCCATGTTTCATCATCTGCCGATAATAATCCAGGCTGTACATTTGCTCATCCAGGGCAATATCGGTGAAGCCGGCGTTTTTCATAACCCCTTCCCTGGACTCTCCGGAGGCTGTCCCCGACATGCCGAATTTGTCAATGTACTCGTAAATCAGTTCATGGCCCATGCGGCTGCCCAGGGTCCCAAAGTAAATATTGCTGGACACTTCCAGAGCCCGGGGCAGATCGATATATCCGTAAGCGGCGGAACCGTAGTTTCTCACCATCTGACCGCTGATCCTGGCACTGCCGGTATCCCTGATTTTTTCGGTTGCAGTAACATGCCCCGTCTCCAACGCAGCCAGCCCGGTAATCATTTTAAAGGTGGAACCCACCGGCTTGCGCCAATTGAGCACCCTGTCCCGGTACGTTCTGACGGTATCCTTTTGCGGCAATTCGTCGGGCCACGCGTAATTGTACTTTACATTGTTGTCAAAGGACGGTTCCGAAGCCATGGCCAAAATACGGCCGGAATTGGGATCGATAACGACCACGGCGCCGGTCCAGGCATCTTCAAGTTTACGCTCTTCCCGAAGCTTGCGCAAAACGCGATGCAACGACTCCTGAGCCACTTGTTGCAACCCGGCGTCGACGGTGAGGTGCAAGTCCTTCCCCGGAACGGCCGGCTTGCTGTTGACGGGCTCGCCCACCGGGCTGTTGGCGGCGTTGACCTGAATGACGCTGAAGCCGTTTTCGCCCCGCAAATAGTCCTCCCACTGCCGTTCCAGGCCTTCAACGCCTTTCCCGTCAATTAAGCGCCCCAGGACGTGGGCCAAAAGGGTTTTCTGAGGATAAACGCGCTGGGGGTTAATTTGTACAACCAGGCCCGGAATCCGGTGTTTGTTTTCTTCCAACAGCGCGACCGTTGCAAAGTCGACGTTTCTGGCCACCACCGTCGGCTCAAACCGGCGGTGGTTCTTTTTAAGCCGGTTCTGTATTTCTTCCGCTTCCATACCCAGCAAATCGGCAAGGACATCAATGGCCTGCTGACGCTTAGCCGGGTCCTGCTCAAAAGCCAGGGCCACTTCATAGCAGGGAATGTTGCTGGCCAGCTCGACGCCGTCGGCGGTAAAAATCCTCCCCCGCGGCGCCCTCTGCACCAAATGGCGGAAACGGTTGTTGTCGGCAATGTCAGCCCATTCCTCGCCCTCGATTACCTGGATCTGAAATAGATTGTACAGCAGCACGGCGACGATGAGGGCTGCCACCAGTCGAAGAATGGAAATCCGCAATTGCATTTGCTTCATGACCTCGCCTCCAAAAAAGCGGATACCTTTTCGGATCCGCGCAGCCTTAGCCACAGCATAAACAGCGCATATAACAAAAGGTTGGACAGCAGATTCAACCCGGCGCTGATTTGCAGGGTGTTGGAGATGTGGCCGGAACCGGCACTGTAAATATAATAGACAAAGGCGGTCAGAAATTCCTGCACCAGAGTGGCAATAACCACGCGGACTCCACAGGTAACCACTGCGTTGTCCAGCAGGTCATCCTTAAATTCCCAAACGACGGCCATGGCGATGTAATTGGTGAACATGGTCAGTCCAAAGACCTCCCCCACCAAAATATCCTGGACCAGGCCTGACCATAATCCCGCCGTCAGCAAAAAGTTTCGCGGCAGGCGAAAGGACAGGACAACCAGATATAAAAAAGCCGGAGCCAGAGGCAACCAGGGAAAGAGGCGTGGAAGCAACGTGGTTTGCACAATGACCAGGAAAGCCAAAACAGCCAACACCCTCAGATACTTCACGGGTTTTCACCTGCTTCTCCCTCTTGGTCTCCTTGCCCCTCACCGGGCTGTTGCTGGTCAGTGTCCTGTTCATAGGTGAAGTTGGTAATAATAAGCACTTCTTCGAGGCGGTCGAAATCGACCTGGGGTTTGACCAGCGCGCTGCGCTCCAATGAAACCGGGTCGTCATATACTTCCACAACGCGGCCGATGGCCAATCCTTTGGGATAAATGCCGGTCAGGGGTGAAGAGATTATGATGTCGCCCTCCTGGATGTCTGCATGTTGGTGCAGCCGGGTAATCTTGGTATAACCTATGGGAGTTGACAAGCCGATGAGCACACCGTTGTCCCGGGTTCTCTGGACTATAGCGCTGATGCCGCTGTTGGGACTGATGATGAGCTGTACCTTGGAATACGAAGGATAAACGGCAATGATTTTACCCACCAAACCCTGGTGGGTGACCACAGGCATGTCCACTTGTATGCCGTCTTTACTGCCTTTATTGATAGTCAAATCGGAAAACCAGGTAGAGGGGTTGCGGCCGATGACCTGCGCAGGCGTCATTGCATAGGGCTCTTTCTCCTTGAACCCCAGCAATTCTTTGAGCCGTCTATTTTCCTCCCTGACTTCCCTGAGCTCCAGCTCCATTCCGGTAAATTCCTTCAGCATTTCCTGGTACTTTTGGTTATCGGCATATACATTGCGGACATCCATAACAAATTTCCAGGAGTTGAGAACGAACTGGCTCACCGCACTGGAGGCAAGCTGGAAAGGATAGAGCGCTTCCGCAACGATATTGCTGATAAAACTGAACCGGTCGCGGTTGTTGCTGCTCCAGCTCATTACTACGGTAAGGAGCAAAACCACAATAACGCCCTGAACAATTTTCTGCCTGTTCTTGCGAAAAGCGGACACAGCGCTCCCCTCCTTCCTGCTCCAGGTTGCCTACTTGCTGCCCAGGGCAATGCGTCTGAGCAAATTCATTTCCGCCAGCACTTTGCCCGTTCCCAACGCCACGCAATCCAGGGCATTTTCGGCGACCACCACGGGCATGCCGGTCTCTTTGCTGATAAGGCGGTCGAAACCGTCCAGCAGCGAACCGCCGCCGGACATAACGATACCGCGATCCATGATATCCGCTGCCAGCTCAGGCGGCGTTTTTTCCAGCGTAACTTTTATAGCTTCCAAAATACTGTTGATCGGGTCCTGCATAGCGGCGTTGATTTCTTTGGCAGTCAGTTTGAGCGTTTTGGGCAAGCCGGTAACCATATCCCGGCCGCGGATATCCATCGTTTTGTCTTCCTTTTCCGGCATCGCCGAACCGATGGTAATCTTGACGTTTTCAGCAGTGCGTTCTCCGATCATCACATTGTACTTGCGCTTAATATAATGGGTGATGCTTTCATCCATTTCGTCGCCGCCCACGCGAATGGCGCGGTGCGTGACAATGCCGCCCAGGGCAATAATGGCCACGTCGGTGGTTCCGCCCCCCACGTCGACAACCATGCTGCCGTTGGGTTCGGATACCGGCAGGCCTGCGCCCAGGGCCGCTGCCATGGGTTCTTCTATTAAGTACACTTCCCGGGCGCCGGCTTCCATGGTCGCTTCTTTGACGGCCCTTTCCTCCACTGCCGTAACCCCCGAAGGAACGCACACTACAACCCTGGGTTTGCGTTTAAACCAGCTGCGCCGGTAAGCCTGGCCAATAAAATGGCGCAACATTTCATGGGTGATGTCAAAGTCGGCGATAACTCCATCCTTCATAGGCCGAATCGCCACAATGTTGCCGGGGGTCCTGCCAATCATCTGTTTGGCTTCCTCCCCCACTGCCAAAATGACGTCTTTGTCCTTGGTTTTCTGAATGGCGACGACTGAGGGTTCCCGCACCAAAATTCCCTTGCCTTTTACATAGACATAGGTGTTGGCAGTCCCCAAATCAATTCCGATGTCCTGAGACAAAAAGTCAAGCAAGCCCAAACGTATATCTCCTTTCGTGTCAAAACTGCATATGGTGCATTAATTAGTCTGCCCGCGAAGCCGTCAAACATAGCCCTTTTCCCTGAGGCTGCAGTAAATTCCATCGCCTATGATGAGGTGATCCAATACGTCTATTCCCACCAGCCTCCCCACTTCCACCAGGCGCCGGGTGATATTGATGTCCTCCTGGCTGGGAGTCGGGTCCCCGCTGGGATGGTTGTGCACAAGAATAATCGCAGCGGCACTGCGTTTGATGGCCTTGGCAAAAACCTCCCGGGGATGAACGATGGAGGCGTTGAGGCTTCCTCTGGACACTTCTTCGCATGAAATTATTACATTCTTGGTGTTGAGCAGCAAAATCCGGAACTGCTCATGCTGCAGGTAACGGAGGTCTTCCATTACCCAGGCAGCGACATCCTTGGGCGATTTGATCTTCACCACTTCGGCGCCCTGCTGGGACAACCGGCGCCCCAATTCCAAAGCTGCTTTAATTTGGGCAGCCTTGGCATTGCCAATTCCCGGCGCCGCAGCGCAAATCTCCTCGATGCCGGCATTGTTGATTCCCCGCAAATCTTTGAACTGGTATAAAACGGACTCGGCCAGCTGAATTGCATTGGCCTCCCGGGAACCAGTTCGGATAATGATGGCCAACAGCTCCTGATCGGTCAAAACACCGGGCCCGTAACGGAGCAGCTTCTCCCGAGGTCGCATATCTGCGGGTATATCCTTGATGGTATACCGCATGCAATACCTCCTTTATACGTGGGCACGTAACAAAGAAGCCACTGCTGCAACAGGCAATCCCATTACATTATAATAACATCCGTCAATTCCGGCAATATACTTCCCCGCCGGCCCCTGAATGCCGTAACCGCCGGCTTTGTCCAGACCGTCCCCGGTTTGAATTAATTCTTCAATGTCCTGTTCCCGCAATGGGAGGAATCGCACCCGGGTGGCGACGATTTCGGTGCCGAGGATTCGCCCCTGCCGGCACAGAGCGACGGCGGTAAGCACGGTATGCCAGCGTCCGGACAACGCTCGCAGCATGGCCCGGTTTTCTTCGGCATCCCGCGGCTTGCCCAAAATGCGGGCACCGAGGCAAACCACGGTATCAGCGCCCAAAACAGGGTGCGGGGTCTTGCCGGAAACTGCCAGGGCCTTGCCAACGGCCATGCTCAGTGTATATTCCGCCGGAGTCTGGTACGGTATATTGGCTTCATCCACATCGGCAGGGCAGACCACAAAATCTTCCGTCACCCGGCGAATGAGCTCCTGCCTGCGCGGCGAAGCGGAAGCCAAAACCAGTGTCATTTTCGTCACCTTTTTTCCCCTTTGGAAATACGTTCCAAAACGCGAATCAAAAACCCCGACGCCGCTCCTACCATTATACCAGTGGGAACGGCAAAAAACATTAAAAGCGGCAACAAAGTAAAAGTAGAAATATTTTCCAGGACGAAACTGGCAACGGTAAGCTGGGCGATATTATGGGCCACAGCGCCGGCCAAACTGATGCCGATTAAGCTAAAGGAATGCCGGGCCAGTTGGAAGAGCAAAGACATCACTGCCCAACTGAGAACGGCGCCGGAGAAGCTCATGGCAAAGCCCACTGCCGATGCGCTGAACAGGAAACCCAGCAGCGTCCTGCCCACTGCGACAGCCAGCGCCATCCTGGGCCCCAACAAAAAAATGGCTGCAACGGTGATAATATTCGCCAGCCCCAGTTTGGCGCCAGTGACGGGAATCGGCGGCAACAGCCCTTCAATGATATGCAGAATGGTGGCCATGGTGATGAACATGGCGGTTATTACCAGCAAACGCACAGAATTGCCTGTCCAATATGCTTTGAAATTTACCTTTTCTATTGCAGATCAACTCCATCCTCAGGCTGGCCAAACACCTTCACCACCACCCGGTTGGGCAAGCAGGCAATGGGTTTGGCCGGATTATTGGTCCAGCCTGTATGCACGCAAATTTTATCCGGGCAGGCCGACTCTATCACCCGTACGCGCCCGTCCTGCAGGTGCACTTTGGTGATACCCAGCACGCCCTCCACTTCGATAATTTCGTCCCTGCCCTTTTGATACAGGGTAAAAGTATACAGATCCTCCCCGTCGACGTTGATGACGATCAAAGCTTCGGTGGCGGGAGGGCGCAAAAAATACATGTATATCCCTGCCAGGACAACGGCAGTCAAAATTAACGCGATAACCTTATCTCCCCGACGCACGGGCAGCACTCCCAACTGTAAGGCTATTTGTCCTTAACGGTAAAATAAAATACATCTCCTCGCCCCTCTTGGGGAATCAGGCCGGAGGACCAGAAAACTTCGCCCCGGGCCCAAATGAGAGCCTCTGTTTCAGGCAAAGACTCCACCAGCTCCAACCCCTTTTCCGGCCCCAGAACAAAGAGAGCGGTGGATAATATATCCGCAATTTCGGCTGTGGGCGCCAGTACGGTGACGCTGCTGGCCCCACTGGCAGGCAGGCCGCTGGCTGGATCGATGATGTGATGCCAGCGTACACCGTCCTCCACAAAAGCTCGCTCGTAATCCCCGGATGTGACCAGGGCGCCGCCCCTGACTTCCACAATGGCAAACCAGTTATTGGCACCGGGGTTGACCGGATCTTTTATCCCCACGCGCCAGGGGTTGCCGTCGGGCTTGGGACCCAGCAGGCGGATGTCGCCGCCGGCGTTGACGGAACCAAATTCAACGCCGTTTTTTAGCAAGATTTCGGCTGCAGCGTCGGTGATATAACCCTTGGCAACTCCGCCCAAATCGAGTTCCATTCCTTCAGCGGACAGAAACACCGTCCTTTGAGCCTCATCAACATGCACTTTGCGCCAGTCCACCAGGGGCAGCGTGCGCTCCAACTCCCGGACTGAGGGCCGGACAGGGTTATTGGTGTCAAAATTGTACAACCGCAACACTGGAGCCACGGTAATGTCAAAGGCGCCTTGAGTTATGTGGGCGTATTGCAGGGCAGTCTGCACCACATGGAGGGTTTCGGGGCTGACCTTGACCGGCTCCTTGCCGGCGGCTGCCGAAATTGCGATGACGTCGCTGCCGGGCTGGTGGGCGCTGAGAATACCCTCCAGCCGCTGCAATTCGTTTCTTACTTCGGAAAACACCTTGTGCGCCTTTTCCTCCGACGGAACGTAGAGCGCAATTGTCACCAGGGTATCCATGGCAATGACAGTTTCTTTGAATTCTTTAAGCTCCGCCGGCTGTTGCTGCCGGGAATGGAACCCAAGACAGCCCGGGCTCAGCAGCAGCGCCAAAATTGCAACAGCCGCGTATAATTTTCTTGCCGCACAGTCCATGCCAATTCCTCCGTCTTCCGAAAATATCCGTCAGCGGCTGTAAAATATCAGGATTATTGCCACCACCAGCAAAGCACCGGCAACCACAATAGCTTCGACATTCAAGTTGGAAATGTTCCAGGCCGGTTTGGCCAGGGCTGTTTGCAAATTTTTCAGCCAGTCCGGCGCCGGCCGCTTCTTGGGCAGTGGTCCGGACGCTTTGCGTTCCACCAGATCCAGTTTGCTGGCAGCACGGGTATATACCAGCCCCAGTCCCTTGTATAATGCGTCCAGGTCCTGGTCCAGGCGATCGAGACTTATACATGCCTGTCTGGTTCCTTTGCCCAGGAGCACATAAGCGCTGTTGGTGCCTTTATCCACAAAACCGGCGGCACGGCAGACCAGGGCGAAGAACTCGCCCATTGTGCGGTAGGCCATGTCGGCAGATTGGTCCACTTTGGTTACCAGGCCAAAAAGGGCCAGGGACAAGTCCCCTGCGCTGCGATAGGCCTTGTCGGTGGTCTCATCCACCTTGGTCACAAGGCGGAAAAGAGCCATGGACCAGTCTCCCGCACCGTGGTAAAGCCGGTTGACCATGCTGTCCGCATTGACCCCTGGCCTCAGACAAAGCCACATAAAGCCCCTTGCCAACGGCCGGTAGACCATTTTTTCCACGCTGAGCCAGCGCGGAAAAACCAGGGAGTCAATCTTAAACTTATAAATCAGGAGCAAAATTACCCCCGCCACCGCCGCCGTAATCGCCATTCCCCAGACATCGTGCCAGTTCCACACGTTAATATGTGCAACATAGTCCAGGGCCCCGGCATCAAAGCCCAGGACATCCATTGCGGGAATAATCAGGGCGCGTACAACCCGGTGCGGGAAGAGACCGATGGTGGCGACAGTTGCAGCGCCGAGCCACAGGGGAATTTGCAAGGCAGGCGCCATGCGGTCGGGAAGATGGCTCCAGTCCTTCTCACCGAGGAAAAGGTTGACAAACAGCTTGATAAAGTAACATATGGTCAGGGCGCTGGCCACAACAAAGAGCTTTTCGGCCAGCCACAGCCACCACGAAGGCTGGTAGTGATAGAGGTCGGTCAAGGCATGGTGGAGAAAAGTCTTGCTGGCGTAACCGTTAAAACCGGGCGCGCCGGCAATGCCCAGTGCGGCAACGGCAAAGGGAACCAGCACCCCGGGGTACTTACGGCCCAAACCGCCCAAATGGTCGTACTCAAGGGTATGGGTGTACACATATATTGCCCCGACGCACATAAACAAAGTGGTTTTGAACACGGCGTGGTTGAGAATGTGGAAAAGCATGCCCGATATGCCGTACAAATCCTTGCCCGCCGGGAGCAGGGCCGCCCCCAGCCCCATGATGATGTAGCCTATCTGGCTGACGCTGCTGTATGCCAAAGTGCGCTTGGCCTGGCGCTGCTGCAGGGCCAGGAATGCACCCAGCAACATGGTGAGCAGGCCCAGCCACAAAAACACGACGCCGAACACCGCTCCCGCAAGGCCTTTATTGGCGGCCGGAGCGAGTATGGAATAAAAGACCCGCAACAGGCCGTATGCCCCAGTCTTAATCATGATGCCTGACAAGAGGGCGCTGGCAGGCGTAGGCGCCACAGGGTGGGCCTTGGGCAGCCAAATATGCAGCGGGACCATCCCGGCCTTGATGCCAAAGCCAATCAAAAAGCAGATGCCCATGGCAATCATCAGTCGAGGGTTTTGTGCCACAGCGCCGGGAATGGCGGCAAACGCCACCGAACCGGCGGCATGATAGAGCAAAAACACCCCCATCAGCAGAACCAGGCCGCCGATAACTCCCAAGTAGAGATAGAGGTTGCCGGCTTCCATGGCATCCCGGTTTTCCTGGTGGAGGACCAGGACCCAGGAACAAAAGGTCATCATTTCGAAAAAGAGGAACAGGGTCAGCAAATCTGCCGCCAGGACCACCCCAAGGCAGCCGGCCAAAGTCAGTTGCAAGAATGCATAGAACCGGCGCTGGTTATCCTCGTGCTCCATGTACTGCAAACTGTAAATGGATGCCGCAACCCAGGCGCCCGCAAAGAGCAGGGCAAAAAACGCCGTTAATGCATTGAGCTGAAAGGATAAACCCAGGTACAAAAACCCGGGCAAGGAAAATTCCACACTGTGTCTGAAGCCAAACCAGGCTGCGGCCACCAGCAAAAAACTGAGAGCTGTAACCGCCAGGTTAATTATTCCCGCCAGCCTGCGGCTGTGGACGGGAAAAAGGAAGGTAATTACCCCCCCGGCCAGGGCGGTTAATATGGCGGCCAGAATCAGGGCTTCAGCGCTCATCAATTACCAGCTCCCAGCAGAGCTTTGGCAGCAATTTGCGCCCATTTCAAAGGCAGATTTATGGGCAACAGGCCAAAGACCAGACACGATGCCGCCAGAACCGCAATGGGAATCCACATGGAAGGCTTGAGCTCCGAAAAAGCCCGGCTCCATTTGCGCTCTTCCTTTTTGACGCCGAAAAAGGCGCTGATGATAATGGGCAGGTAGTATATCCCGTTCATCAGGCTGCTCAGGATGAGCAGGAAAACAAAGGCAGGCTTGCCGGCATCCAGCGCGCCCATGGACAAAATCAGCTTGCTGATAAAGCCGTTGAGGGGCGGTATGCCAATCATGGCCAGGGCAGCCAGAGTAAAGCAGCCAAGGGTAACGGGCATTTTGAAGCCGATGCCGGCCATCTCTTTGATTTTCCGCGTACCCGTCTTGAATATGATTGCCCCCGCCGCCAGGAACAAAGTTGATTTCATCATGGCATGGGAAAAGATATGAAAAGTAGTGCCCGTCAAGCCGTTTTCAGTGAGCAGGGCAATACCCAGGAGCACATAACCCATTTGCCCGATGCTGGAATAGGCCAGGCGCCGTTTGATGTCGGTCTGGGCAATAGCCACCGCAGAGCCCAGGAAAATCGTTATCCCGGCCAGGACCAGCAGGATGGTGTCCCAGCCGGCAGCGGCAATCAATTCCGGACCATATACGTTGTATACCACCCGGATCATTCCGTACGCACCGGTTTTGAGCATTACGCCCGACAACAGGGCGCTGGCCGGCGACGGGGCCACGGGGTGGGCGTCGGGCAGCCAGACATGCATGGGAAATATGCCCATTTTCATCCCAAAGCCCACCAGAAAGGCCAGAAAAGCAATAAAGGACAGGCGATTGGGCTCGGCAAACAACAAATTCCCTGGCGCGATGTCGACGTTGCCGGCCACTTCGAAAGCAATGACGATGCCAAAAAACAGGGCGAGGCCGCCGATCAGTGTGAGAATCAGGTACTTGTACCCCGCCGCAATGGCGGCGTCGCTCTCCTCATGGACAACCAGCACGTATGAGGCCAGGGACATCAACTCAAAAAAGACAAAAAGGCTGAAGAAATCGCCGGTGAGGAACACGCCCAGGCAGCCGCCCAGGCTCAGCAACAAAAAGGGGTAATACCGGTTTCCTCCCCCCTCGTGCCCTATATAAACCTTGGAATAGACTGTGGCCAAAAACCAGACCGCCGCAGCAATCAGGGCCAGCATAAAGCCAAGGATATCAGCCCGGAAAGATATGCCAAAAGGGGGCAGTATGCCCGGGTAGGACACGCCAATGACCCCGTGGTCGCGGACATAGGGGTACATCAACGCCACTAACAGCAAAGTTATGCCCGTTACTGCCTGGGCAAACACGTCCCGTATTTTGGCGGAACGCCGCTCAACAAAAAAGAGGGGCACAGTAGCCAGTACGGGAAACAGCGTAGCCCACAGGGGAAGGTAATTATAAACGCTGTTCATGATCCATTCGCCTCCAGTCAATTCAGCCATGCGCCGGCCGCCAGTTCCGCAATGCGCACCAGGCCGCCGGGCAATATGCCCAAAATAACAGTGAGTGCAGCCAAAACCACCATGGGAACCGTCATCGCCCAGGGCAACCGGTCCCAGGTCATTTGCTTCTCCTTATGGCCAAAAAAGGCGCGCACCACAATGGGGAAGAAATACACGGCATTGAGCAGGCTGCTGAGCAGTATCACAGCTACATACACTGGCCTGTCAGCTGCCAGGGCGCCGAATGCCAGGTAATACTTGCTGATAAATCCGCTGAATCCCGGTATCCCCACCATGGACAGAGCACCGATGCTGAACGCCGCCATAGTCAGCGGCATGCGGTAACCCATGCCGGCCAGGTCTTCGATTTTGCGGATGCCTGTCTTAAATATAATTGCTCCTGCAGCAAGAAACAAGAGGGATTTCATCACAGCGTGGCAAAAGATGTGCAGGATTCCGCCCACTATTCCGTTCATGGTGACCAGGGCGAAGCCCAGAAAGATGTATCCAATTTGCGCCACGCTGGAATAAGCCAACATTCGCTTAATGTCCGTTTGGCCTATGGCCAGCACCGAACCGGCGAAAATCCCCGCCGTGGAAAAGACGAGAATTACATCGGGAACGGGAATGCGGGAAAACAGCTCGGCGCCGTAAGCCTGGAAAATAATTCTGGCCATGGCCACGGCGTAGACCTTGATGACCAGCCCTGAGAGAGCGGCGCTGGACGGCGTGGGCGCCGACGAGTGGGCGTCGGGCAGCCACACATGCAACGGAAACAGCGCCGCCTTGGTGCCCAGGCCGATTACAAAGAGGGACAAGGCGACGAGTACGTTCCAGGGATACATGGCAAAGGCTTTGGGCAACGCCTGTGCCATGGCGCCTATGTTCAAATAACCCGTCACCATATAAAGCAAGCCGATTCCCAGCAACACCATCCCTGAGCCCAGGGCACTCAAAACCAGGTACTTAAAGGCGGCCTCCACGCACAGGCGTTTGGGCCTGATGGCCACCAGGGCGCAGGCAGCAATGGTGCCAATTTCGGTAAAAACGAAAATGTTGAAGAGGTCAAAGGCCATTACTATACCGTTTAAAGCGGCCAGGAGCAGGAAAAAGAGGGAATAATACCAGGTCTTGGCCCGGCCGCCTCCAAGCTCGCGGCTGAGGTCGGCGGTACTGTAAATAAGCACCAGCACGGCCAGCAGATTGATGGTGAGGTGCAAGAATACCGTCACCCAATCAATGGTGATTTCAATGCCCAGCGGAGCCTGGTGGCCGCCGGGGAAATAACTGTATGTCCCCGTCCCGGCCACATGCCAGGCCGACGCCGCCGCCAGGATAAGGCCGCAACCGGCAACTCCGACGGCAAACAAGCCGGCCGGGAATTTTTTGTTGCGCCCCAACAAGGGCAATCCCAGGGCCGCAGCCAGGTACAAAGCGACCAGCAAAACGGGAAGGTGATTCATTCTTCTCCTCCCCTCAGCTGCATTATCTTATCGGCATCCACGGTTCCGTAATAATTATACAGTTTGACAATCAGCGCCAGAGCGAAGGCCGTAAGACTGACACTGACCACTATGCCGGTAAGGATCAGCGCCGAAGGCAGAGGATTTATATAACCTTCTGCCCCCGGAACAGCAATGGGCGAACTGCCGCCCCGGACATAGCCCACGGAGATGAAAAACAAAAATATACCCGTTTCCATTATATTCATGCCCATAACCTTCTTAATGAGATTGGAATGGGTGAGCATGGTATGGAAACCGATGAGGAAGAGAACCATGGCTGTGAGAAAGTGCATATTGCTAATCAGTTTGGCTATCATAATGACCTTCCTCCAGCAAATGATAGAGCAGGGTGACAATGGTACTGCACACCTTTAAGCCGATTGCCGTGGTCAGCAGAGGGATGAGCCCGGCGCTGAACAACTGACCGGCTTGTCCCAGCCATTCAGGCACATTGGTCAGGAACGCAGCGCCGCGCAATATGCCCGTCAGCCCCAGCGCGATGTAAATCAGGCCGCCCAGGGACTCCAGCCACTGGGCGATCAGCCGCGGCAGGCGCTTAAAGCCTTCACCGACGCCATAACTCATGGCAAAAAGCACAAAGCTGGCGGCCATCACCGCCCCGCCGGCAAAACCGCCGCCGGGGGAAATGTGGCCATGGAATATAATATACAATCCATAAACCTGGATAAAAGGCAACAACAGCTTTATCACCGTCTGCAGCACGACGCTCTGCATCTTATCGCCCTCTCCCGCCTTTGTGCACATCCAGAACAACCAACACCGCGGCAATACCCGCAAAAAGAACTATTACTTCGCCCAATGTATCGTACGCGCGGTAATCCAGGATAATGGCCGCAATAAAATTGCTGGCGCCCGTTTCTTTAACGGCATTTTTCACGTAGTGGGCGGATACTTCATTGCTTGCCGGTTTCCCGGCGCCAAATTCGGGCATTTCCGCAACCATCATCACCAATATGACGCCAATGGCGACCAGAACAACGGTGGTCAGGGCAACCCTCATTCTTCATGCCTCCCGGTCTTGCTGATTACCACCAGCAACAGGACAGTGGTAACCCCCGCGCCAATGGCAGCCTCGGTAATGGCCAGATCAGGCGCCTTCAATTGTTGCCAAATAATGGCCATAACCAATGAATAGGCGGCAAAGATTACGGCAGCGCTGAGCAGATCCCTGGTCCGGGCCACCACCACGGCACAGACTATCAGAAACAGCAACAGCAAAGCATTCAGCGCCTGTAACACTGTTCATTCCCCCCTGCCCCGGTATATCCAGGTGCGGGTTTCCTTGAGCATGGGATAGCCCTGCTTCAGGGCAGTGTTGCCGATGACATGAGCGGCGGTAGCATTGGTCAGCCATATGAAACCGATAATGAGCAGCATCTTAAGGCTGGCCAGTGAAAATCCCGACCGCACAACCATGCTCAGCAAGATCAGGCCGCACCCCAACGTATCGCATTTGGTGGAGGCGTGGGCCCGGGAAAACACATCGGGGAAACGCCACAAGCCCAATGTCCCCATGGCAAAGAAAAAGGTGCCGGCAACCATCAATATAACGACGACGATATCCTTCACCCGGTTCACCCCCTAAAACAGAGACCCGGTCTGCAGGTATTTTGCCACAGCTATGGTCGTCAAAAAACTGATCAGGGCGTAGACGATGGCCACATCCAGAAAAAAATCCTCATTAAAGACCAGAGAGATAACGCATATAATTGCCACTGTCTTGGTGCCGATGATATTTATGGCCATCAGCCGGTCCATAGCCGTCGGCCCCACAGCCGCCCGGGCCATGCAGGCAAAGGTCAGGGCGATGAGAGCAACGCAAACCCCCAAAAAAAATTCCGTCATCATTCTCTTTCCCCCTCCAGGCGGCGCAACAGGTTGATCAGCGGCCAGTCCACCACATCCTGGGCAGCGGAAAGGGTCAGGGTATGAACGGTGAATTCATCGCCCTCCACAGCCAGAGTCAGGGTGCCGGGGGTGAGGGTAATGGAATTGGCCAGCACCGTCTTGCTCAGGTCGCTGGAAAGACCGGGGTTAAAGGTCACAACCACAGGTTGCAGGGGCATTTTCCGGCTGAGGAGGATCCTGGCCACCTGGATGTTGGCCAGCACAATCTGCCAGAGGAGACTGAAAAAATAGCCAGCCAAAATCAGCATCTTTTTGCCGGGCAGCGACACTTTGCCCCGGATCAGCGTGCGCAAAAGGTCCCGGTTCCACCAAACCACAAACAGTATTGTCATTAGCCCCACCGCTGCGCTCTGGAGCGAAAAACCGGCAATGACCAGCCAAAAAACCGAAAGGATAAGGACAAACAGCGCCAGGACGTTCATTCAAGCCTTCTCCTTTGCTTGAATATAGGACGGGGTAGTGCCTGTGTGTGACAGGCACTGCCCCGTTTACAAACGAATTATGGCCTTGGTAGGACAGGCTTCGACGCAGGCACCGCAATTGGTGCACTTGGCGGGGTCTATAACCGCCAGGTTGTCGACCAGGGCGATGGCGTCTTCGGGACAAACCTTAACGCATTTGCCGCAGGCAATGCAACCGACCTTGCACGCCTTAACCACTGCCGCTCCCTTGTCGTGGGAGTTGCACGCCACCAGCACGGCCGAACCCTCAGGCACCATCCGGATTACTCCCTTGGGACAGGCGTCCCGGCATTTGTTGCACCCGGTGCACAACCCGGCGTCGATGACGGGCAGGCCGTTGTCGCCCATGGAAATTGCGTCAAAAGGACATACCCGTACGCAGGTGCCGAGGCCCAGGCAACCGTAGGGACAGGTTTTGTCGCCGCCGTGCAGCAACACTGCCGCCCGGCAGTCATCGATGCCGTGGTAGATCATCTTTGTCTTGGCGACATCGTCGCTGCCCTGGCAAACCAGGCGCGCTTTGAGACACTCGTCGTCGCAGGCGGCGGAAACGCCCATGATTTTGGCGATTTCGTCGGCAACCTTCTGCCTGCCCACGGGACAACCGTTGACTGGGGCCTCGCCTTTGGCAACGGCTTCGGCGAAGGCGGCGCAGCCGGCATACCCGCAGGCGCCGCAGTTGGCCCCGGGCAGAACCTCGATGATTTCATCGACCCGGGGGTCCTTCTTGACGGCGAAAACTTTGTCCGCCCAGGCCAGGATGCCGCCAAACACCACGGCCAGGACCGTCAAGCTCAGGACCGGTTTGATTATTTCCACAAGAAATTCCATCTTATCCACCCCTAAAGGACGAAGCCAGAGAAAGCCAGGGCCAGGATCCCAGCGGTGATGAGGGCGATGGGAACACCGGCAAAGGCATCTGGAACATCGTTGATTTCAAGTTTTTCGCGGATTCCGGCCAGCATGACCAGGGCCAGCGTAAAGCCGATGGCGGCGCCCAGGGAATGCACAATGGTCTCCACCAGGTTGTACTTATAGTCGATGTTGAGGATGGCAATCCCCAGGATGGCGCAGTTGGTGGTAATCAGGGGCAGATACACGCCCAGGGCTTTGTGCAATGTGGGGCTGACCTTCTGCATGAACATCTCCACAAACTGGACCAGGGCCGCGATGACCAGGATGAAAACAATGGTCTGCAGGTAACCCAGTCCCAGCGGGTTGAGGAGCAGGCCCTGGAGCAACCAGGTCATGACCGATGCCAGGGTCATGACGAAGGCAACAGCCATGCCCATGCCAACCGAAGTTTCAATGCGCTTGGACACGCCCAGGAAGGGGCAGATGCCCAGGAACCTGTTGAGGACAAAGTTGTTGAAGAAAATTGCGCCAAAGAAGATCATAAACAGTTCCATCGCTTGCTTAACCCTCCCTCTTGGCCACTGCCGGGTTCCTGCGGGCGACAGAGCGCTTGCCGCGCCGGGCAGTAAGGCCGTTTATGAGAGCCATCATCAGCCCAAGGGTTATAAAGGCGCCGGGAGGCAGGGAAAAAATTGTCGCCATATCAGCACTTTCGCTCAGCACCTGCAGGCCAAAGACGGTGCCGGCACCCAGGAATTCCCGGATGGCGCCCAGCACGGTAAGGCTGAGGGTAAAGCCCAGGCCAATGCCCAGGGCGTCCAGTGCCGATTTGCCCAATGAGTGCTTGGAGGCATAAGCTTCGGCCCGGCCCAGGATAATACAGTTGACCACGATGAGGGGCAGAAAAATGCCCAAAGCTTCATAGAGCGAATAGGCAAAAGCTTCCAGCAACAGGGAAACCACGGTGACAAATGTGGCGATGATTACGATGAAACTGGGAATGCGCACCTGGTTGGGTATGACGTTTTTCAGGGCTGAGACAACCAGGTTGGAGCCCAACAGCACTGCAGTGGTAGCCAGGCCCATGCCCACGCCGTTGACGGCCAGGGTGGTCACAGCCAGGGTGGGGCACATCCCCAACATCAGCCTGAATGTCGGGTTTTCGGCAAAAATTCCGCGTTTGAGTTCTTGCAGTATTGACATTGCTGCCACCTCCTACTGCACAGCGCTCTTGAGCGCTGCTTCAATGGCTTCCAACAGGCCCCTGCTGGTCCCTGTTGCGCCGGATACCACGTCGACGTCCAGGGACTGGGTGTCCAGAATCGCCTTGGTAATACCGTCGATAGCCAGGCTGGCGTATTCCGGCGTATCCTGGTGGTCGACAACGACAATATCTGTAATTTTGCCGCCGCTGACGGTGACCTCCACCTGGAGCCCGCCGAAAAGGCCTTCCCCGGTGCCGGAGTATACTCCGTCGGGAACCTGGGAAACATCCAGGACAGGCCCCTTCTTAATGGCATCCATAATGGCGTCCAGCAGGCCCTGGGAAGAGAAAGTGGCTCCGCTGGCCAGGTCGACCTCCAGACTCTGGGCCTCGGTAATGGCGGGGATCAAAGTTGCAAAGGCCTTGTTGGCGTACTCGGGGGTATCGTTGTGTTCCAGAACTTCCAAATCCTTCAATTCCCCGGAAACCATTCTGAAGCTGACCCGGGTAATGCCGTGAAAACCTTCTCCCTCGCCCACATAGACGCCGTCGGGCAAGCCGGAGATATCCAGTTTGACCTGGGAACGGAGGGCGTTCTTAACGGCATTGAGCAGGCCTTCACTGGAGAAAGTAGCGCCGCTGTAGAAGTCTACCTCCTCCAAATCCTGGGTCTCGATGATTTGGTCAATCATAAATGCAAAGGCCGGTTCGGCATATTCGGGAGTATCGTCGTGGCTGAGAACCACGATTTTGGTAATCCTGCCGCCGGAAACAGTCACTTCCACAGTGATGTCGTCTTTCAGGCCCTTGGCCGATCCGGTGTACGTGCCGGGCAGCAGGGAGCCGATGTCAATGGGCTCAGCAGGACCTGCGCCGCCAAATTCCTTGAGGGCATCCTTGACAGCGGCGATAATCGCCTCAGAGGTCATGGTGGCGCCGGAAACTGTATCCACCTGAATTTTCTGCTCCGCCACCATGGCTTTGGGAATGGCCTCTATGGCCGGGTCGGAGACACCGGCGGTTTCGTTGTGGCTGACGATGACGACCTTGGTGAGCTCGCCGTTGGCAAAGGTGACTTCTACCGTCACGTCGCCGCCAAAGCCGCGCCCGGTGCCGGTGTAAGTGCCGTCGGGAATCTGGGCAAAATCGATTTCTGTCTCTTCAATGAGGCCCAGATATCCGCCCACGAACTGAACGGCGCGGCGCACGCTGCCGATGACTGCCGTCGATGATGAAGTCGCTCCCGAAATCGCGTCCACGTCTGTACCGGAAGCAATGGGGTCGTCGATTCCCTTGCCCTTAAACTGGCTCAGCCAGGCCGGGTCGGTAATGCGGTCGCCCAAACCCGGGGTCTCGGAATGGCTGAAAATATATACCCCCTGGACTTCCGCTTCGGTGTTTAAACCCACCAGGATGTCGATACCGGCGGAACTGTACCCCTGGCCGGTGAGCCTGACCACGTACCCCACCACTGCGCCGCCCTTTTTGGCTATGCGCAGGAAGAATTCAGTCTCTTCCTCGGGCTCGACAAACTCATCGGCGTCAATTACCCGGGAAAAGGTTGCGTTGAGGCGCGCCTGAGCATTTTCTTCAATAATGGGTGCAGTCCAATAGTTTACTCCGGCCAGCAATCCGGCCGAAATAAAAGCGATAAGCCCGAGGACCACCACCATCTTGAGGGATGAGTTCATTATTTTTTCACCTCCCCAAAGGTTTTGGGCACTGTATAGCGGTCAATTAAGGGAACCAGCGCGTTCATAAACAAAATGGCATAGGTTACGCCCTCGGGAGCGCTGGCAAACACGCGCACATACATGGTGACCAGCCCGCAGCCGATTCCGAAGAGCAGGCGGCCCACTTTGGTGGTGGGAGACGTAACCATATCGGTGGCCATAAAGACAGCGCCAAAGAGCAACCCGCCGGCGCAGATATGAAATGCCACGGCTTCCAGCGAAAACTGATTGGTTAGCAAAGCAATGATTGCTGCAGTGCCGATGTAACCGCCGGGGATACGCCAGTCGATGTGCCCCTTGAGCAAAAGGTATATTCCGCCCAACAGGATGGCAACCACCGAGGTCTCGCCCAAGGAACCACCGACATTGCCCAGCACCAGGTCAATAAGGCTTGCGCTCCCTGCGCCCAGGGGCGTTGCGCCGCTGACCAGGTCGGCGAACCAGTTGTCCAGGGCCAGGGGCTGGTGCCACCGGGTCATCAACACCGGCCAGGACATAAACAAGACGGCGCGGCCTACCAAAGCGGGGTTGAAGATGTTGTTGCCGATACCCCCAAAGGCCTGCTTGGCCAGGAGGATGGCAACACCGCTGCCCACCACCGCCATCCACAACGGCGCCGAAGGCGGCAGAATCAACCCCAGCAAAAGTCCTGTAACAGCTGCGCTGCCGTCTCCCAACACCTTTTTGGGTTTAAGGCTTTTGTGCACCACCAGGGATTCAAAGATCATGGCGGACAACGTCGAGACCAACAAAATAAAAACTGCATTGAGGCCGAAATAGATTATAGCCGCCGCGGTAACGGGAATCAGGGCGATCACGACGTCCCACATTATACTGCTTACCGAACGGGAATCCAGAATGTGCGGCGAAGGTCCTACTTTTAATTTTTCGGTCATATCATACCCCTCCTTTTAGCCCGCTGCTTTATTTCTTGCGCCGCTTACTGTTGATTTCATGTTTCGCCTTTTGGATGTAGTGGACAATGGGAATTCTGGCCGGACAGACAAATGAACAACAGCCGCATTCAATACAGTTGAACAAATGAATCTGTTCGGCATCATTGTACATCGACTTGCGGGAATACAGAGCCAGGTAATTGGGCATCAGCCGCATGGGGCAGGCGTCAACGCACCGGGCGCAGCGTATGCATGTCCGCTCTTCATAGATGCGCACTTCCGCTTCAGTAAGCACCAAAATTCCCGATGTGCCCTTGGTCACAGGATCATCCAGACTGGCCACCGCCTTGCCCATCATGGGGCCGCCGTTGACCACTTTAACGGCATCATCCCGCATGCCGCCGCAAAATTCGATAAGGTCCCTGATGGGAGTTCCCAGCCGCACGCGCACGTTGGCAGGCTCGGCGACGCCCCGGCCGGAAACGGTAACCACCCGGTCGATGAGGGGACGCCCCAGGTTTACAGCCTGATGGACAGCCACCGCCGTAGCCACGTTTTGCACCACGATGCCCAAATCCAGGGGCAACCCGCCCACCGGCACTTCTCTGCCCGTCAAGGACTTGATGAGCTGGCGCTCTCCGCCCTGGGGATAAACCACCGGGACGGCCTCCACCCGGATGTTTTCCTCATCCCGGCACAGGCGGCTCAGGTTTTCAATGGCGTCGGGCTTATTTTTTTCAATGCCGATAATGGCCTTTTGAGCCCCGCAGGCCCGGAGCAAAATCTTAATACCTTCGATGAGTTCTTCGCCCTGTTCCACCATAACCCTGTGGTCGGTGCTGAGATAAGGTTCACATTCAGCCCCATTAATAATCAGGGTGTGCACTTCCTTGCCTTCAGGCGGGCTGAGCTTGACATGGGTAGGGAAAGCCGCTCCCCCCATCCCGACGATTCCGGCTTCGCGGATGATTTGCCGTATGTCTTCGGGCGTGTCATACTTAGGCGCCTGGCCGGTAAACCGGGAATGCTCGGGGTCGGTGACGATTTCAATCCCCTCGGCATCCACGGCGGCCACTTCCCCGCCGACGCTGGCGATAATCGGCGCCGACACAAATGCATCACTGTCGGCAATTTTTTGCCCCACCGTCACCACATCGCCCTTCTTCACCAAGGGCTTGCACGGCGCCCCAATGTGTTGCTGTAACAAAAGGCGCACGCGTTTGGGCAGGGGCATTTCCACAATGGCTTTGGAGGCGGTTAATTCTTTGTTGTATGGAGGATGAATGCCGCCAGGAAAGGTTGTCTTCAAGAAAATCACCCCTTTGGAATTATTACGTACACTGTCCAGTTTAAAAGAAAACGATGCAGATTTCCAGCAAATCTATTTGTTAAGCAGTTCGGCGCCGGCGATGCCGGGTTTGGTCATTTCCTGCGGATTGAGAATGATGTCCAGTTCCTCTTCGGTGAGAATGCCCCGCTCCAGGACGATCTCCCGCACAGGACGGCCGGTGGTAATGGCCTCCTTGGCAATGAGGGTGGCAGTTTCATAACCCACATGGGGATTGATGGCAGTTATAATGCCGACGCTCTGTTCCACCATTTGCCGGCAGCGCTGGACATTGGCGGTAATGCCCTTGACACATTTTTCGGTGAATACCGTGACGACATTGCGCACAATATCCAGGGACTGCAGCAGGTTGAAAGTCATCACCGGTTCCATGACGTTGAGCTCCAGCTGGCCGGCTTCTGCCGCCATGGTAATGGTCATGTCGTTGCCGACTACCTGGAAGGCCACCTGGTTGACCACTTCGGCCATGACCGGGTTGACCTTGCCCGGCATAATGGAAGAACCGGGCTGCATGGCGGGCAGGTTGATTTCGTTCAGGCCGCACCTTGGTCCCGAAGCCATGAGGCGCAAGTCATTGGCCATCTTGGACAGGTTAACCGCGCAGATTTTCAATGCTCCCGACAAAGTTACGTAGACGTCGGCATTTTGCGTGGAATCAACCATGTTTTTCGACTGCTCCAAAGGCAATCCGGTGTTGGCGGCCAATATCTCAGTAACGTGTTTTATATACTCCACGTCGGCGTTGAGGCCGGTTCCCACCGCCGTTGCCCCCATGCTGATGACCCTCATGCCCTGGGCTGCGGCTTCGATGCGCTGGATGTCCCTTTCAATGGCGCACGCCCAGGCGCCAAATTCCTGGCCCAAGCGAATGGGAACGGCATCCTGGAGATGGGTGCGCCCCATCTTAATGATGCCGTCAAACTCCTGTTCCTTTGCACGCAGGGCTTGTACCAATTTCTGCAGGGCATCAAGCAAGGAGCTGGCCAGGTTGAGGGAAGCAATTTTAATTGCAGTGGGAAAGACATCATTGGTAGATTGAGCCATATTGACGTGGGTGTTGGGCGAAACGAGAATATAATCGCCCTTGTTGCCTCCCAAGAGCTCGATGGCGCGGTTGGCAATGACTTCGTTGGCATTCATGTTCAGTGAAGTGCCGGCGCCCCCCTGAATGACATCGACGACGAACTGGTCAAGCAATTCGCCGCTCAGGATTTCGTCACAGGCGGCGACGATGGCATTGCCGGTAGTGGGATTGAGCCGCTTGGTCTTCATGTTGGCCTGGGCTGCCGCCTTCTTCACCTGAACCAGGGCCATAATCAATTCCCTGTGGGGCTTGTACCCGGTTATGGGAAAATTCTCCAACGCCCTGGCGGTTTGAATGCCGTAGTACACATTTTGGGGAACCTCCCGGTCACCGAGAAGGTCCCGCTCACGCCTGTAAGGTACCACCACAATCCTCCTCAATTAGATCCTGAAAAGGTACACAATAAAACTTCTCTGCCGAGCAGTGAAATCCTGCTTTGCGCACAAAGATAAAGTCTCATAAATAGTATGCCAACGCCTGTAATTCTACAGTGACATCTGAATTTTGAACCCGCACGCCCTCAGGAACATTGAGCAGTACCGGGGCAAAATTTAAAATGGCTTTTACGCCGGCAGCCACCAGGGCATCGCAAACCGATTGAGCGGCAGCGGCAGGAACTGTAATAATTGCCATCTTGATGTTGTTTTGGCGCACGAAATCCACCAACTCTTCCATGGGCCGCACTTCCAGGGAACCGTGCACCTGACCAATCTTGGCAGGATGTCCGTCAAACAGGCCGACGATTTTGGTGGCAGATTTTTGATATCGGTTGTACCTGCACAGGGCGGCGCCCAGGTTGCCTACTCCCACGAGAACTATGGGTATCTCCTTGTCCAACCCGAGGATTTTGGAAAGTTTGTCGGCCAGCTCGGAAACCCGGTAACCCATTCCCTTAACGCCAAAATCACCAAAAATGGACAAGTCCTTGCGTATTTGAGCCGGGTTAAGATTTAAATCATGGCCCATCTGCTGGGAAGATACTGTGTCCACATCATAGCTCATCAGTTGTTGCAAATACCGGAGATATACCGGAAGCCTGCGAATAACGACATCAGGGATGCGATGCTTTTTTTCCGTCAATAACTATCCCTCCACACAGTTCGGTATGTAAAAATTTTAACATGAGCACAAAGCTATGGCAACAAAAACGCGGTGCCCCGCGCCAGTTGTCTCCTCAACCGGCGACGGGGCACCAGGCTGCATCCGGCCCGTTTGCCCTATGGGCCGGAACTTTTCTTATGTTGCCGGCCCTCGTGGTCGATGTAATAATCTTCTGTGTAAATCAGCTGCGAAATGGGAACCACTTCCAGATTGCGGCGCCGAAAATCATCAAGAATCAGAGGCAAAGCTTGGGTGATGTACTTGGCGTTGTTGTGAAACAGTATTATGGACCCCGGTCCGGCCTGGGCAGTGACCCTGGCCACCACATCGTCGACCCCCCGCTCTTTCCAGTCCAGGGAATCCACGTCCCACTGAATGACATAATACCCCATGCCTTCGATTACCTCCAGCATGGCCGGGGAATAGTGGCCAAAGGGCGGCCGAAACAGGATGGGCTCATAACCGGTGACTTCTTTTATGGCGCGGTGGGCGCCCATAACTTCTTCTTGTATGGTGCCGGGGGAAAGATTGCCCATTTCCGGATGAGTAGAAGAGTGGTTGCCCAGTTCATGGCCGCGCCGGATAATTTCCCTGGCAACTTCGGGATACTTCTCCACCCAGAATTGGACGACAAAAAAAGTCGTCTTGATGTTGTATTCATCGAGGATATCCAGGATCTCTCCGGTATATTCCGTTCCCCACGCCGCGTCAAAGGAAATGGCAAGCTTGTTGTCGTCCCGGGCCACGCAGTAAATAGGAAGTTTTTTCGACGCCGGCGCCACTGTGGCGGTACTGCACCCCGTCAGCGCCAGGGCCAGCGTCAGCGGGACCAGTGCAGCTTTAATCAAGACGCGCCAGCGCTTCTTCCAGCCAAATTCTGGCCTGGTCATATTCTGCTCCCCCCTTTTCCGCTGCCTGCCGCAACAGATTGGCGGCAGGCTTATATTGCCCCAGGTGAAAATAACTCATCCCTTTGAGCCAGGCGCATTCTGCAGCGGGAATTTGCCTGTCCCGGGCAGTTCCGCGCAACGCAGCCAGCACCTGCTGCCATTCGCCCCGCTGGAAGTGGGCCTGGGCCCTGACCATTCGCCACATCCCCGCCGGCAAAGGCGGGCAGAGGTCCAGGGCCTGTTGCGGCTGCTTTGCGCCCAGGCAAATCATCGCCCGCAACAAATCTCGCTCCTCCCCGTCTTCCAGCTGTGCCGCTGCGTCGGCGGCCTCTTGCCAGCGCTCATGCGCAAAGAGCACCGCCAGGCGTTTCCACCAAAGCGCGCTGCGGGGCTGGATATGCGGATTAATGGCCAGGGCCTCTTCGATCCTGCCCCGGCGCAAACAGCGGAGAAACTTTTGTTCCCGGTACTCCTTTTTCCATTTTTTCAAAAAGCTTTCCAGCAGGCTCCACACCGTCGCCACCGCCAGGGCGCACAGCGCCGGCCTCTGGTATTGCAGCACCGCCAGCGCGGCTGCCGCCACCACCAGCACGCCGCGCCCAGGATTGCCCTGCACAGCTGTCCTCCCGCCCCGCCACTTAAGCCGCCCCGCCAGGCGGGGCGGCTCCAGGCAAGGCTTGCCGGCTTTAAAAGTGCCATTGAGCTGCACCGCCATCACCCCACTCACTAAAACATATTCTGTCGCCTTAAAATTTACGCCAAAAAGAAAAACCCCGCACAGGGGTTACAATTATATTATGGAATAGCAGGAAAGCCTGCTCAGCACCTGCCGCAACTCCTCGCCGCGCAGGCCAAAGCGGGCGGAAAGCGCCGGCCAGCTCTCCCTGCCTTGCTGCAGGGCAATGAGTGCTGCGCTCCACAGAGCTGTGTTGCGGACAGGGGCCTTAGACTTGCGGCAAAAGAATTGCCAGGCCATGTAGGTCCCGTGCAACGCCGCAAAGCCGCAACCATGATTGTACAGATACTCCAGGGCCGTTTCGAGGACGACGGCGCGGTTTTTGGAAAACCGGCCGCGATTCCAGTACCGTTCTTTCCACACCGGGACGCCCATTTGCGTCAGAACGGCGAAAATATCACTGCGACAGCGGAAATCGATTTGGTCATCCCACACACAGGCGCTGACCAGCCGGGTAAGGGGCTGATGATTAAGATGCTTTATCACTCTCAGCGCCCGTCCCCGGACAGCCGCCCCGCCGTTGCGCACAATCCACAACAGTTGGGGCCACAGGTTGCGGGCTTTTTTCAATTCCTGCTCGGCGCCCATTCCCTCATCCTCCAGCGCCAACGCCAGCACCGGGTTGGGAATGCCCATAGAATAAGGAAGTTTGCACCCGGTTGCTTCGGCGCAAAAGTCGCGGTAAGCCCGGTAAGGGTTGTCCGGTTCAGCGGCATTGATGGCATCGAAAATTTGCAGCGCCTTGGCCCGGTACCCGCAATTGCAGGCCGATACCCCCAGGAGCAACAACAATGCAAAGGAATTTACGCCCAGGCTCCGCATATGGCTAAAAACTGCATATGCCTTCCTGTCCTGGCCCAGCAACCCGTAGGTTGTGCCCAGTTTCATCATATCGTCGGGGTCATCCCCCCAGATGCCGTCCAGGACATCGATTTGCCGGCGCACCGCCAGCTGGTCGCCCAAGATTTGATAAAACAGGGCCAAATTACAGTTGGCATATACATTTTCGGGGTGAATCTCCAAAATTTCCCGGCACACAGCCAGAGCCCTGTCCACCTCGCCCAGATAAAACAGGGTCAGGGCCAAATTGTTTTTGGGTGCAGACAGCTCCGGTTCCAAACTGCTGGCCTCGGCGAACAACTTTGCCGCCTCCTCGAGCAGGCCCTGGCTTGCCAGCTCTATGCCCCGGAGACAGAGGTTTTCAATTATGCTTCTCTGCTCGGGATCCAGCATGGGCAGCTCCGAACGCAGAAAGTGCAGTATTTCCTCCGCTTGCCAGCTGTAATCGCCGTATGGTTCGCGCTCCAGATACTCGCGCAAACACCGGCCGGCCTCCCGGTATTGGCGTAACTGGCCGTGGTTGAGGGCCAGCCAAAACCAGCTCTCGTTAAGGTCGCCGTCCATCTGCGTCACTGAGTGCAGCAAGGAAATCGATTCCTGATATTTGCCCATCTCCGTAAGAAGACAGGCCAAATTAAAATGGTTGACGGGGTTGCCGGGATCAACGGCCACAGCCCGCCGGTAGCAGGCCAGAGCCTGCTCCAGTTTGTTCCGGCAATAATAGTAACTGCCCCGTTGAAAATACAGTTTTGCGCCGCGACGAAAATCAATGAACCGCGTTCCTACCGCCGTCACCCCCTTTTGCAATCCAACTCATTCTAGCAAAGCCGCTCTGTTTTGACAAGAACAACCGGGCTTCGGCCACGGCAGCAAAGGAACCGGTCACACACAACACCTCGGTCCGGGCGGCGGCAGCTTCCACGGCGGCGGAAATGCCGGGAAATATTTCGGCGCCGGCGGGCACTGGTCCCGGCACAAAACTGCGGGCATCCCGGACCGGGGCGCAATACACCCTGGCCCCGGTGGCCAGCATCTGCCGGAGCATTTCGTCAATCTTTTTGTCCGCCAAAAAGCCTGCCACATAAACGACGTCCTTGCCGGCAAACCTGGCCGCCACCGCCTCGATGAGATTGGCGACAGATTCCGGGGTATGGGCCACATCCAGGACTACTGCGGGACTGGTCCCCCACACTTCAAATCTCCCCGGCAGGCCAGGTTCCTGCAGTCCGCGCACTATGGCCTCAGAGGAAATACCGGGGTACAAGCCGGCCAGGCAGGCCGCCATTGCTTTGTTGACCCGGCTGGCCCGGGTTTCAAACCCGTGGGGGACAAAGGAAATATGGCGGCCCGGCAACTGCAGTTCCGCCCGTGCACCCTTTTGCCGCCAGGCAAAATCCCGGCCAGCGGCCAGCACAGGCGCCGAAAACAAATGCGCCCTCTCTTCAATCAACTCCAGAGATTCGCCGCCGGCAGCGGTTACCACCGGCGTATACGGCTTCAATATCCCCGCCTTTTCCCGGGCAATTTCCGGCAGGGTGTGCCCCAAAATGCCCTGGTGCTCAGCAGTAACCGAGGTAATACATGTGGCGCGGGGCCGGCGAAAGACGTTGCCGGGATCCAATCGTCCCCCCAGTCCCGACTCCAGCACCAGGGTATTAACCCCCTGTTGGCGCAGCCAAAAGATACCGGCGGCCAATAACACCTCGGAAAAAATCCATGTACCGTACTTGCCGGGCAGAGGGGGCAGGCTTTGCCGCACCCGCCGAACACAAGCCCAAAGGTCCTGTTCGGGAATATCCCGGTTGTTAACCTTAATGCGTTCGCAGATGCTGATGAGGTGGGGCGAAGTAATCAAACCGGTATCGATGCCGGAAGCCGTCAGTATCGCTGCCAGTGCAGCTGCCGTCGTGCCCTTGCCCTTGCTGCCGGTGATAAAATACAAGTTCATTTCTGCGTAATCCGGCACCACCTGCTTGAGAAGCAGCCAGGTCCGGTACAGGTTGAAGTTGATCTTGCTGAACCGGGGCAGCTTTTCCAGCCATTGGCAGTCGCTGGACAAGGGTTATTCCCCCCTCAAATCTGCGAGCCTCTTCAACACTAGTTCCCGCTTGCTGCGGTAACTGTCCAGTTTGTCCCTTTCCTCCCGGACCACCGCCGGCGGAGCCTTGGTAACAAAGCCGGGATTGGCCAATTTCTTTTCGATGCGCTCCACCTCAAAGTCCAGGGCCTTCTTTTCCTTTTCCAGGCGCGCAATTTCCTGGCCGACGTCAATTACGCCCCGCAACGGCACCAGCACTTCCCCAAAGCTCAGAGTCCTGCCCACGGCTTCCCTGGGTTTTTCGCCATGGGTCATGACCTGGAGCTCAGAAACCTTGCCCAGGTGGCAAACCCAGGGCGCCAAAGCTGCGTAAACGGCGGCGTCGTTGACGTACAAAAGGGCGGGGATTTGCTGGCCGGGATTGATATTCAGTTCACTGCGAATGTTGCGCACCGCCCGCACCAGTTCCATCACCAGCTCAAATTCGCTGCCGTCACTTGCTTCCTCCGCCCGGGGCCATTGGGAAAAGGCAATGGAACCCTGCTCCAGGTGCTGCCAGATTTCCTCGGTTATAAAAGGCATGATGGGGTGGAGCAACTGCAGGGCCCCGGTCAGGACTTTTTTCAGTATGGCCTGGGTGGCGCGGCGCTGGGTATCGTCTCCCTTGAGGCCCAATTTGGCTGCCTCGATGTACCAGTCGCAATACTCGTTCCAAATGAATTCGTATATCTCCCGGGCGGCCTCGCCCAGCTCGTATTTTTCCAGGTTGGCGGTCACAGCGGCGACGGTCTCGTTAAAGCGCCGCAGTATCCAGCGGCCGGGCAGGTCGGCATGGGCAGCGGCAACGGGGCCGGGGTCGCCGTCGAGATTCATGAGCACAAACCGGGCGGCGTTCCAAAGCTTATTGGCAAAGGTCCTGCCAGCTTCCACCCTGTCCTGCTGGAAGCGAATGTCATTGCCCGGGGCAGCTCCGGTGAGCAGGGCGAAGCGCAGGGTGTCGGCGCCGTATTCTGCAATGACGTCCAGGGGATCGATGCCGTTGCCGAGAGACTTGCTCATCTTCCTGCCCAGCTCATCCCGCACCAGACCGTGAATGTAAACGTGCTTAAAGGGCACTTGCCCGGTGAATTCCAGAGAAGTAAATATCATCCGGGCCACCCAGAAAAAGATGATGTCGTAGCCGGTAACCAGCACGCTGGTGGGGAAGTAGGTGCGGAAATCGGAGGTATCCTCGGGCCAGCCCATGGTGGAAAAGGGCCACAGGGCCGAACTGAACCAGGTGTCCAGCACGTCTTCATCCTGCACCAATTCTCTGCCGCCGCACCGGGGGCAGGCGGAGGGTTCCTCCACCGCCACCACCGTTTCGCCGCATTTGCAATACCAAGCCGGAATGCGGTGTCCCCACCAGAGTTGCCGCGAAATGCACCAGTCCCGCACATTTTCCATCCAGTTAAAATAGATTTTGGCAAAGCGGCCAGGGATAAATTCCACTTCTCCCCGGCGCACCGCCTCGATGGCCGGCCGGGCCAGGGGCTTCATTTTTACAAACCACTGTTTGGAAACCAGGGGCTCGACCACTGTATTGCAACGGTCGCAATGGCCAAGGGCATGGCGGTGATCCACCGTCCTGACCAACAGGCCCGCCTCTTCCAGCTCCTGCAACAGGGCCTGGCGGCACTGATAGCGATCCAGCCCGGCATACTTGCCCGCCGCCGCCGACATCCTGCCCCGGGTGTCCATGATTGTCACCAGGGGCAAATTGTGGCGCCGACCCATCTCGAAATCATTGGGGTCGTGGGCCGGGGTAACCTTAACGGCACCGGTGCCGAATTCCGGATCGACGCTCTCGTCAGCGATAATGGGGATACGGCGGCCTGCCACCGGCAGGAGTATTTCCTTGCCCACCAGTTCCCGGTACCTTTCATCCCCGGGATGCACCGCCACTGCCGTGTCGCCCAGCATGGTCTCGGGGCGGGTGGTGGCGGTAACGACGTGGCCGCTGCCGTCGGCCAGGGGATATTTAATGTGCCAGAGATGGGCATCTTTTTCTTCGTGCTCCACTTCGATATCGGAAAGGGCCGTCTGGCAACGGGGACACCAGTTGACAATGTACTCGCCCCTGTAAATCAGGCCCTTCTCGTACAGGCGCACAAACACTTCCCGCACCGCCCGGGAACATCCCTCATCCAGTGTGAAGCGTTCCCGGGACCAGTCGCAGGAAATTCCCAGCTTTTTAAGCTGGCCCACTATGCGCTGGTGGTACATCTCCTTCCACTGCCACACCCTGGCCAGGAATTTTTCCCGCCCCAGATCGTGGCGGCTCAGTCCCTCTTCCTCCCGCAGTTTTTCCTCCACCTTAATTTGCGTGGCTATGCCTGCGTGGTCGGTTCCCGGCAGCCACAGGGCGGCAAAACCCTGCATGCGCTTCCAGCGGGTCAGCACGTCCTGGAGGGTGTTGTCCAGGGCATGGCCCATGTGCAGGGCGCCGGTAACATTAGGGGGCGGCATGACAACGGAAAAGACGTCGCCCTGGGGATTATGGGGCGCCACAAACTTGCCCTGCCAGTACTGGCTGATTCTGGGCTCGATTTCATGCGGGTTGTACGCTTTGCTCAGTTTCGTTTGCACAGAAATCCCTCCTAAAACTAAAAAAGCGCTTGCCCATAAGGGCGAAGCGCTCGCGGTACCACCTTACTTCCCGGCCACAGCCGGCTCAACGGATAACGGGAATGACCCGGCGCACAGAGGCGCTGGCTCCAGGGCGACCTTCAGGTGAGCGGCCGGGAGAACTTGCAGCCTGTGGTTCTCCTCTCTGCAACGGACGCGGGCACCCTACTCCTCCCCTTCACAGCCTTTGCAATTTGGATTTTCCTTATCATACTGCAATTGGCGGCGCAAGTCAAGGATTGTGCCATCAATTTGGGCAAAGAAAGGGCTGCATTTCCCGGCCGGGACATGCAGCCCATTGGTACTTGGTATACTACACCACCGAAGGTTCCCGCAGCAATTCGCCTTTTTCAAAGCGCTCCAGGCTGAGGGGCGAAATGTCGATATGCGGCTCCTTGCCGGAAATCAATTCCGCCATCAGCATGCCTGTGACGGGACCCAACATGAAGCCGTGGCCGCTGAAGCCGACGGCATTGTAGAATCCCCGGCACGCAGGCGCTTCGCCCAAAATGGGCTGAGCATCGGGAGACATGTTGTACAACCCCGCCCATTGCCGCACCACCCGGAGTTGGGCCAGCGGGGGAAGCACGGGCAGGACTTTGGCCGCCATCTCCTCCATAAAATGCCAGGTGGACGAAACCACGTGTTCCTTGAGCTCATTGGGGTCGCCAAAACCCATGATAAAACTGCCGTGGGGCGTCTGCTGGCAATAGAACCCGTGATGCAGTGAGATGACCATGGGACCCTGAATGGGCGCCACCGGCTCTGTGACGAGAATTTGATGGCGTTCGGGGTAGGTGGGCAGGTCAACGCCCGCCATGGCCGCCACCTCCCGGGAATATCCGCCGCTGGCATTGAGCACTGCATTGGTATGAATTTTGCCGGCGCTGGTCTCCACCGCCACCACGCGGCCGTCCTTGACCTCGATGCCAGTTACTTCGGTGCCGGTCATGATTCTGACCCCGAGGCGGCGGGCGGCGATGGCATAGGAGTTGGTAGTGGTAAAGGGGTTGATGTGGCCGTCGGTGGGACAGAAAGTGGCCGCCAGCAGCCCGTCGGTATTGAGGTAGGGCACAATCTCCCGGGCTTCAGCAGGAGAAATCAGCCGGGCAGGCACATCCAGCGACTGCTGCAGGGCGACGTTCTTTTTGTACTGTTCCACCATTTTTTCGGTGTAGGCCAGCATGAGATAACCCTGTTGCTTGAACTCGATGTCGAGGCCGGTATCCAGCTCTTCATTAAGGGTTTCAAAGGCCTTGATGCTTTCCTTGGCCAGGAGGATATTCATTTTGAGGCCCCACTGCTGACGCACGCCGGCGCCGCAACGGCCGGTGGAACCGCTGGCCAAAAAGTCGCGCTCCACCACCACTACGTCGGTGACGCCCTGTTTGGCCAGGTAGTAGGCGGTGGCACAGCCGATGATGCCGCCGCCGACTATGACCACATCTGCACTCATCTTAGTCATGTTTCTCCCCTCCCGCAAGCAGAGTACCCAGTTTTATTCCCTTGATGGGCGGGCGCGCCTTGTGCGGGGGGATTTCAGCGGGATCCTTCCCCGTAAGCAAGGCAATTTCCCTGACCAACAACTGGTGACAGGTTCTGCCCTGACACGGGCCCATACCGCAACGGCTGATGCGTTTGATTTCTTCCACCGTAGTATAACCCGCCTCAATGAGCTTGCGCACGTCTTCCCGGGTCAAATCCTCACAGCGGCAGATGATGGTGTCTCTATCTTCCATTATCTTCACCCCCGAGCTTGATGCCCCTGACCTCGTTGACCAGGTCCACGGGCACTTTAAGGCCAATGACGACGGTGCGGTCCTGATTCCTGGCGGTGCGCACCTCCACCACCTCGGCCCGGCACACATCTTTGCCGTCCCTGCCCACTGCCGTCACTTCACTGCCCTTTTCCGGCACCGGCAAGTATTCCCAGGGAATGAGGACCTTGCCGTAACCGGGGGCGTACGTTTCATCCACCACGAAAATTGCCAGGCCGGGACAACGGGCAATACAGACCCCGCACCCGTTGCACAGGTCGTAATCCACCCGGGGAATGTTGTTGATGTCTTCGCCGATGGTTACGGCCTTAAAGGGACAGGATTTCTCGCAGGGATTGCAGGGAATTTTCTGGTAACATTCGTATACCACATAGGGACCGGCCTTGCGCCTTTCCTCGGGAGGCAATTTGGCTTGCCAGTCCTCTTTTTGCGCAACACCTGTTGTCTTAAGCATTGGCTATCCCTCCCTCCAGTTTGGCAATGCCGGAACGGATCTTTTCTCCCACCGGCCCGCCGCGCAGCGCTTTGAGGCTGGCCTGGCTGCGGGCAATGATTTCATCAGCAGCAGCGACATCGGCGCCCAGCTGCTTGGCGGCGGCAGCACCGGCCAGGCGGCCTTCCACCATGGCGGCGCTGGCCTCTTCTACCCCAGCCACGTCGCCGGCCACGTAAATCCATTCCTGGCTGGTCCTGAGCAGAGAATCGCGGACGGGAACATCTCCGCCCAGTTCAGGCACATACCGGGTCCGGCAACCTGCCTGCCGCAACAGGTCCACCACCGGCGACAGCCCGACGGCCAGGCATACTACATCCACTTCCAGTTCCTGCTGGGAACCGGGCACGACCTGCCAGTTGTCATCCAGGCGGGCGATGACGGCAGATTCCACCGCTTCCTTGCCCCGGGCCGCCAGGATGGTGTGCCTGGTCAAGATTGGCACGCCGGCCCTGGCCAGTTTGGAAGCATGAACGAGATAACCGCCGATTTGGGGGGCAGCCTCAACAACTGCCGCCACCTGGACGCCGGCTTGCAGGAGCTGATAACTGACAATGATGCCGATATTTCCAGCGCCCACCATGAGCACTCTGTTTCCGGGCAAAACCCCGTACTGGTTCATCAAGGTTTGCACTGCCCCCGCCCCGTACACTCCGGGCAGGTCATTGCCGGGAAACGCCAGGAATTTTTCCGAGGCCCCGGTGGCAAAGATTGCAGCCTGCGGACTGATCTTAAAATATTCATCCTCGCCGGTAAGGGCAGTCAGCACCCTGTCTTGGTAACAACCGATGACAGTGGTGTTCAGTTTGAATGTAATTTTGTCCTGACCTTCTTTGAGCAGGAGCTGGGGGATGTCGATGCCGCGGACGCCGGCATGATGTTCGCCGGAACCAAAAAATTTGTGGGTTTGCTTGACCAGCTGACCGCCCAGGCTGCGTCCTTCATCCACCAGCAATACCTGAATGCCCAGGGATGCGGCTGTATCCGCTGCAGCCAGGCCGGCCGGCCCTCCCCCCACCACCAGCAATTGAGTTTTTACCACTTCAGTTCACCTCCTGTGGCAGGTTGACGCCTGACGTCCATACCTTCCACCAAAGGTTCCACACAGGCCCGCACATTGGGCGTGCCGTTGACAGTCATGAGACAGGCCGAGCACTTGCCAATGGCGCAAAAAAATCCCCGGGGGCGATGGTAACGACGGCTGTGACTGAGAACTTTGATGCCGTTGGCATGCAGGGCGGAAGCAATGGTATCTCCTTCTCTCCCCTGCAGCTTTCGGCCTTCAAAGGTAAAGGTGATCACCGGCTTTTCTTCAAACTGCAAAATCGGGTGTTTTGTGATTCTCCTCAAGCCATTCTCCTCCCACATACGAGTACTGTGATTTACACCACATTGTAGTAGATTCTATTTCGAAGCCCTCTTTTCCTGCCGTCGACAGGTTATTTATTTCACAATCTCTGCCAAAATAATCCAGGAGCCGCTGTAGGCTCCTGGCAAAACTATATGATATCCGGATCGATATCGCTGGCTCCTTCTCCCAGCCGGCGCAGGGGTTTTACCGCCGGCCCCTCCACAATATCTCCTGTATAGGAGAAACGGGAACCGTGGCAGGGGCAGTCCCAGGTCTTTTCGGCAGGGTTCCACTTCAGTTCACACCCGAGATGGGTACAGGTGTTGTCCACCACATGCAGCCTGCCCTCTTCGTCGCGGTAGGCGCCCGCTTTGCGGCCGTGGACTTCCACCACTTTGGCCTCCTGCCTGCCGATCTCCCCGGACTCGGCGGCACTGAGTTTGCCCCAAACCAGTTCTTTGGCCACATCGGCGTTGAGGCTGATCAGCTTGCCCACCGCGTTTAATTTAAGGCTCCGCTGCGGGTTGTAAACATCCTGCCAGAGACTGTGCCCCCATACAATCAAGTCCCGGATTAACATGGCCGCCACGGTGGCGGTGGATATTCCCCACTTGCGAAATCCCGTGGCTACAAAGATATTGCCGCAGCCCGGCCTGATATGCCCGATATACGGGATGTTGTCCGCCGTGGTATAATCCTGGGCCGACCAGCGCCAGGGAATGGCTTGGGCCCCGAAGTACTTGCCGGCAAAATCGCGCAACCGTTCGTAATGGACGGTTTCTTCTTCGCCGTGGGCTGTTTTGTGGTGCTCACCAGCCACCAGCAGCAATTCCTCATCGCCGGCCTTGTGGGTGCGCAGCGAACGCCCCGGTGACTCAGCTGTCACATACATCCCCGGCGGCAGGCGGTCTGCGCCCTTGACGGCCAGGATATAGGAGCGCTCGGGGTACATGCGGGCAAAATACAGGCCGAGACCGTCATAAAAGGGAAAATGGCTGGCTATAACCACCTTGTCGGCCCGAACTTTGTGGCTGGTTTGGGTAAATACAGTGACAACCGTCTCTCCTTCTTCAAGCCCCACCGCCGTCGTCCCCTGGTAAATGGCGCCGCCTTCCCGGACAAAGTGTGCGGCCAGGGCGGCCGTATACTTGCCGGGATGGAATTGCGCCTGGCCGTTAAAGCGCACCGCCGCCTTGACGGCAAAGGGCAATTCCAGGTTATCCAGGTATTCGGCTTCGATGCCCAGGCTGGCTGCCGCCTCGGCCTCCTGCTCTATCTTGGTGACGTACTTGTCCTCAAGGGTGTAGACATAGGCCGGCTGCCACTGAAAATCGCAATCAATGCTCAACTGATTTACTAAATCGGCCATGGCGGCTATAGCAGCCGCGTTGGCCTGGGCATATTGTTGGGCCAGTTCCGCGCCCCATTGGCTTTTGAGCTGCCAGTAAATCAGGTCATGCTGGGCGGTAATCTTGGCGGTGGAATGTCCGGTAGTGCCATACCCGACCTTGTCGGCTTCCAGGACCGCCACCCGCAGCCCCTCTCGTTGCAAATGCCAGGCGGTGGAAATGCCCGTCAGCCCGCCGCCGACGATGGCCACGTCGACGCTGATTTCCTTGTCCAGTTGCGGGAATTCAGGCTCGGGGCTGGACTCGAGCCAGTAGGATTGGGGTTCCGGAGTCAATTCCGGTAATTTCTGCATATTTCCATCTCCTGTCGGCGTTGCTAAATATAATTTCCCCCCCAAGTCCCGGCTCTTATACTAAATAAAGAAGCAGGCACAATTTGCCTGCTTCACGATTTGCGCAATTTTGGCGCCAGCATGAAGTAAAGCAACAAGGCAAAATAAACGACCATGATGGCTATCGCCGTAAACAGCATGGCGACGGATTGCGGCGCCAGTCCAATCAAAACCAGCATGGGCAACCCAAAGAGGATGGCAAAGCTGCTGCCCGTCAGCAGGTTGACAGCGGCAGGTGTCCGGAAAGAAGGGTCAATTTCCCGCAACAAAAGGACCCCGGAGCTGATGGTGCCGGTCAGCATGCCGAACATGGACAGCATACCCTCGTAGTAGTACCCCGGATATAATTTCTTGCAAATCCAGGCCAAGTACCACAGGGTAACGGCGCCGCCCAATACGGCCATGAGCGCAAAGGGCAGCCACAATCCTGCCAGGTCTCTCATGTCGATGGCGGCTATTCCGGCCAGCACCATGAAATCAAAGGCCACCCCGGCAATCCGGCTCAGCAGGTAATTGTTGGGGTACTGCCGGGTCATTAGCCCGGTCCGGGTTAAAAAGGCAAAAAGATTGCGGCAGATAATGGCCAGCAGGGCGCCGATAATGAAGTTAAAGCCCCACACCAAAGATGACAGTGTCGCGCTCAGGCCGGGCAAGTATGCCGCCAGTAAAGCGGTAATCCCCCGGGAAACAAGGTAGGTGCCAAGATAAACGATGATGACCAGGGAAAACTGCACCGACAGCCTGTCCACCGATTCGGAAATGGGGATCTCATTGTGACTTTGAAAATCGGCGACGGTCACCGGCCTGGCCGCAGGTTCCAGAACAGACGGGTCGATTTTGCCCTGCCTTTTCATGATATTGATGTAAATAACCCCCACTGTGCAAGCGCAGAGAAAGCCTGCAGCCGCCAGGGAGAGACCAAAGGACTGGCCGCCGGCAAACCCCAGGGCTTCGTATGTCGAGCCCACATTATTGGCCTGCCCCGGACCCTGCCCGTAACCCATGGGCAACAGGATGCCCGCGGCCTTAAACAAGTTCGGCATAATGGTATATGCCATCCCGACGGAAACAGCCAGCCCCAACAAGCCCTGAAGCAAATAGGTGCTGACGATGAGGGCGCCGCTGCGGGCGGCAATGAGCCCGGCGCTTTCAGCTTTTTTCTTCTTGTCCGGGATCTGCAACGAGAGGGCAATGAAGCCAATGGCGATGGAATGATAAGTGACCATCTCCATCAGCCCGGCGTCGATGGGCAATGCCCCGCTCATTCTCACAAAAAGGGCGATAAAACCGGCCAACACAGCTGTTGGCAGCAAGCTCTTGCGGAAAAGCGGAATCTTGCGGCGCAGGACATTGGCAAAGAGCATCAGTCCGGCCATGATTCCAAACTGAAGCATCAGGTTCCACAAGGCTTGATTAGATGCAGAAAAATCCATGCACATGCCTCCCAAATTCAGCGTTCCCGCAATATTTCTGGACGGACCGGCCAATATCCTGCCGGGAGCAAAAAAAAGCCGCCGGCAGCGGCCTGTTATTTTCCGGACATGGCTTCGTCGATTCTTCGCAGCAGTTCCTGGTCAACCGCCATGCCCATGGTCCGGGCCCGGAAATTGGCGGCGGCAGTTTCCACCAGCATGGCCAGGTTGCGTCCCGGCGCCACAGGGACGGTAAGCATCGGCACCTTGACGCCCAAAACCTCCTGGTACTCGCTGTCAAAGCCCAGGCGATCGTAAGGCTCGCCCTCTTGCCAGGGCTGCAGGCGAATAATCAGTTCCACCCGTTTGTCGGGCCGTACCGCGCCGGCGCCAAACAGTTTGGTCACATCGATGATGCCGACGCCGCGCAGTTCCAGGAGATTGGCCAGTACCGGCGGACAGGTTCCCACCAGGATATCTTCGGAAGGCCGGCGGATTTCCACGGCATCGTCGGCAATGAGGCGATGCCCTTTTTGGATGAGTTCCAGCGCCGTTTCGCTCTTGCCGATGCCGCTGGGTCCGGTAATGAGAACGCCGGTACCGAAGAGGTCGACCAATACACCGTGCAGCGTTTTGCGGGGAGCCAGGGCATTGTCCAGCCAATGGCCCATGCGGCTGATGAGGCGGGTGGTGGGCAGGGCGGTGCCGAAGATTGGCACCCGGGCGGCCCTGGCCGCCCTGACCAGCGCCGCAGCAGGCTGCAAATTGCGGGTGATAATCAGACAGGGCGTCTGGGGCGACAACAGCTTTTTGGCCCTCTCCAGCTGGGTGGAAGGATCCAGTTCGTTAAAAAAGTGCGTCTCCGTCATCCCCATTACCTGAACGCGTTCGGCGGGAAAATGGGCAAAGAAGCCGGCCATTTCCAAAGCGGGCCGGTGGATGTCGGCGGTAACCACTTTGCGGTCCAGCCACTCTTCGCCCACCAAAACATTAAGCTTTAGCGCCGCAACCAGCTGTGCGGCAGTTGTCTCAGGCATCGCTCCACCCCCCGCCGGGTCGCCCGGCCGGTCCCAGGATAAAGCCGGCGCCGGAAAACCCGATGACAATCCTCATCAGCACTCAGCCTCCCGTCAGCTTGTCGCCAATTCCCAAATATGCTTCCACACCGCATCTCTGCCGCTGCCCCGCAAAGCAGAACAGGGTAATACCGGGACGCCGGCATAGGCCTGTTCCAGGCGCTGGAGGGCAGCATTGTATTCGCGCCGGGACAGTTTGTCCGTTTTGGTGGCAACCACCAGCACCGGCTTGCGATAATGGAGCAACCATTGGAACATCTGCACATCTGAAGCCATGGGCGGATGGCGGCTGTCCACCACCAGGACGACGCCCTTTAAAGAACCCCTCCGGCTGAGGTACCCCTCCAGCAAAGACTTCCACCGGTTGCGCACCGCCTGGGGGACCCGGGCATAACCGTAACCCGGCAGATCCACCAGGTACAAGGCGTCGTTGACCAGGTAAAAATTCACGGTCTGGGTCTTGCCGGGCTGGCCGCTGGTCCTGGCCAGGGCCTTGCGCTGTACCAGGCAATTGATCAGCGACGATTTCCCCACATTGGAACGGCCGGCAAAGGCAATCTCCGGCGCCGTCTCGGGGGGCAACTGCTCTTTAAAGCCTGCACAATGGGCAAATACAGCGCTTTTAATCTTCATGGCCGATTATTACCCTGCTCAGCACCGAGTCCACCTCATCCACCCAAATGAGCTTTATCCTGCGCCGGATATTGGCGGGGATGTCCTCGCTGTCTTTTTCATTGGCGCGGGGCAGGATGACGGTATCGATGCCGTTTCGGTGCGCCGCCAGCACCTTTTCCTTTATGCCCCCTACCGGCAACACCCGGCCCTGCAAAGTAATCTCCCCCGTCATGGCAATGTCCCGGCGCAGCCTTTTGCCGCTGACGGCGGAATAGAGTGCACTGGCAATTGTAACCCCCGCCGAAGGACCGTCCTTGGGTATGGCGCCTTCGGGAACGTGGATGTGAATGTCATGCTTTTGAAAAAAGTCCTCGGCCAGGCCCAGCTGGCGGCTGCGGGAACGGACAAAGCTGAGGGCCGCCTGGGCGGACTCCTTCATAACGTCGCCCAGCTTGCCCGTCAGGGTCAGGCTTCCCGTTCCGGGCATCACGGTGGCCTCGACGTCGAGAACTTCACCGCCGAACTGGGTCCAGGCTAAGCCGGTGGCGATGCCCACCGCCGGCTCCAGTTCATGCTCCCGGTGTTTGTAGCGCGGTGCGCCCAGGTACTGATGCAGGTTGCGCACGGTGATTCTGATCAGGCCATCATGCCCGTCGACCACTTCCCTGGCCACCTTGCGGCACACCCGGGCCAGGTGGCGCTCCAAATCCCGCACGCCTGCTTCCCGGGTGTAATGCCGGATAATCGCCCGGACGGCATGCTGGGAAAATTTCATCTGTTCCCTGCTCAATCCGTGTTCCTTGAGGAGCTTGGGCAGGAGGTGCCGGCGCACAATTTCCACCTTTTCCTCTTCGGTGTAGCCGGAAATATATATTATTTCCATCCTGTCCTGCAGCGGTTGCGGTATGGGATGCTGGGCGTTGGCTGTGGTGATGAACAAAACCTTGGACAGGTCGAAGGGTACTTCAATGTAGTGGTCGCTGAAGCTGTTGTTTTGTTCGGGGTCCAGGACCTCCAGCAGCGCCGCCGAAGGATCGCCGCGAAAATCGGTGCTCATCTTGTCTATTTCGTCCATCAAAAAGACGGGATTGGCAGTTCCGGCCTGGCGCATCCCCTGGATGATCCTGCCCGGCATTGCGCCCACATAGGTGCGGCGATGGCCCCGGATTTCCGCTTCATCCCGTACTCCGCCCAGGGAAATGCGCACAAACTCCCGTTGCAGCGAACGGGCCACCGATTTGGCCAGAGAAGTCTTGCCCACCCCCGGCGGACCGATGAGGCAGATAATCGGGCTTTTGAGCTTCTTGGCCAATTTGCGCACTGCCAGGAACTCCAGTATCCTTTCTTTTACCTTTTCCAGGCCGTAGTGATCCTGGTCGAGAATGTTGGCCGCCTTTTTTAAATCCAGGCGGTCCCTGCTTTCCTTGCCCCAGGGCAGGGAGAGGGTCCACTCCAGGTAATTGCGCAACACGACGTTTTCGGGGCTGGCCGGGGGCGTGCGCTCCAGGCGGTCAATTTCCTTGGCAATCTTTTCCCGCACTTTGTCGGGAAGCTTGAGGGAAGCCAGGGTCTGACGGAAGGCATCGGCTTCCTCCGAAACGCCGTCCCTTTCCCCCAGCTCCTTTTGAATGGCCTTGAGCTGCTCCCGCAAATAATACTCGCGCTGGTTTTTTTCCATCTGCTTGCGCACCCGGGCCCCCAGGCGCCGTTCCACTTCCAGCATTTCATTCTCCCGGGCCAGGATCTCCGTCAGGAGTTCCAGGCGCCGCAAAGAATCGGCAGCTTCCAGAATCTGCTGTTTCTGCTCCACCTTGAGGGAAAGGTGGCCGGTGATCAAATCGGCCAGCCGGCCGGGTTCGTCTATTTCCGAAATCGAAATAAGGGTGTCAGGGGGTATTTTTTTGCTCAGCTTGATGTAGCGCTCAAATTGGTGCAAGAGGGCGCGCATATAGGCCTCGTGCTCCGGAGTGTCCGCTTCATCCTCGGCCAGCAGTTCGGCTTCCGCCAGGAAGAGGGGCTCCAGCTCCAGGTACCTGACAACCCGGGCCCGGGCCAGACCTTCCACCAAAACCCGCACCGTGCCCCCGGGCAGCTTGAGGACTTGTTTAATGCTGGCCACCGTTCCCACCGAGAACAGGTCTTCGGGCTGCGGGTCATCCAGATTGGCCTGACGCTGGCTGACGAGCAGAATCTCGTTGTCGTCCACCATCGCCCTCTCCAGGGCGGCCACCGATTTTTCCCTGCCCACATCCAGGTGCATAATCATATCGGGAAAAACCAATATCCCGCGCAACGCCAGCAAAGGTATGACTCGAGTTGTCTTTGTCTTGCTCATTGAGTCACCTCCATTGACATCTTATCCTAATCCTGCCAATTCTACAAGTCAGCGGATTCCTTGTGCCGACGCACTTGCCGCCACCGAGATATCGCCGTAGACAGCCGGTTCGGCGGCAATGGCGCAGGCCAGCACTTGGTCCAGCGAATCCACGGCCACGATCTCGATGTCGGAGTACTTGGCGAAGCTGGAGAGATAATTTTCCCGGGGAATGATTACCCGCTTCATCCCCGCCTGGCGGGCGGCCTCTACTTTCGGCACTATGCCGCCAACGGGTTTGACCTTGCCCAAAATGGAAATTTCCCCGGTCAGGGCGCAGCAGTTGCCAGCTTTTTTTCCGGTGAGCGCCGAATATATGGCCACGGCGATGGCTGCGCCGGCGGAGGGACCATCGATGGGCGTTCCGCCGGGAAAATTCAAGTGTATGTCATAGTCACGGATATCACAGGCGACATATTTCCTCAGGGCTGTCAGCACATTCTCCACCGACCCCTTGGCCATGCTCTTGCGCTTGAGCTTGCGGTCGCCGCCGCTGCCCAGTTCTTCCTCATCCACGGCCCCGGTGACAGTGAGCTTGCCCCGGCCGGCGCCCGCCCGCACTGCGCTGGCCTCGATTTCCAACAGGGCGCCCATGTTGGGACCGTAAACTGCCATGCCCATTACGACGCCCACCTGGGGCTGCGGGGGCGGGCCGACCCGGGGGCGGGGCTGAATCTGGCTGCTGTTCACCACCCACTCCACATCTTCGGCGCTGATCTCCCTGCGCCCTTCGTTAACGGCCAAACCGGAGGCCACCTGCACAATGTTCACCGCTTCCCGCCCGTTGGCGGCGTACTTGGCCAGGACCTGCACCGCTTCCTCAGTCAGGGGCGTCCCGATTTTGCGGCCGGCATTTCTGGCTATCCGGGCCACCTCGGCAGGCAACAGGGCGCGAAAATACACCTCGACGCAACGGGAGCGCAGGGCGGGAGGAATGTGCTCGGGAGAGCGGGTGGTGGCGCCGATGAGGCGAAAATCCGCCGGCAGGCCGTTGCAAAAAATATCGTGGATATGCTGGGGAATGTTCTTGTCCTCACGGCTGTAGTACGCGCTCTCCAAAAAGACCTTGCGGTCCTCCAGCACTTTGAGCAGCTTGTTCATCTGGACGGGATGCAACTCGCCGATTTCATCGATAAAGAGTATGCCGCCATGGGCTTTGGTGACGGCGCCGGGCTTGGGCTGGGGGATTCCCGCCGCCCCCATGGCCCCGGCGCCCTGGTAGATGGGGTCGTGGACGGAGCCGATGAGGGGGTCGGCAATCCCCCGTTCGTCAAAGCGCGCCGTGGTGGCGTCTATTTCCACAAATTTGGCCTCGGGGCCAAAAGGAGACGCCGGGTTGGCCTTGGCCTCTTCCAGCACCAGGCGGGCGGCGGCGGTCTTGCCCACCCCCGGCGGCCCGTAGATTATAATGTGCTGAGGATTGGCGCAGCACAGCGATGCGCGCAGAGCCCTGAGCCCGTCCTCCTGCCCGATAATTTCCGCAAAGCTGGAAGGCCGGGTCTTTTCGGCCAGCGGTTCGGTCAGCGAAATGCGCCGCATTTTCTCCAGCTTCTCCAGCTCCCGCCTGGACCCCCTGTCCACCGCAGTTTTGGAACTCTGCTGGCTGCGGAGCAGGTTCCAAAAGTAGATGCCAATCACTATGGCAAAAAAAAGCTGCAGCAACGTAAGCACGCCCATTAATTCGCCCACGGTAAACCTCCTCGACAGCTTATCCATAATAGTATTGGCAAAGACTGGGCAATATATCCCGCAGACAAAGCCGACCGGACAAAGGGGACGGTTCTTTTTGTCCAGTTTTGGACAAAAAGAACCGTCCCCGGTGTCCAAAAACAAAGACGGCTCCCGGCGCCGCCGGTAGCCGTCTTTTTTGTATGTCGTTTATGCCGTTACGTTGCGTTTCTTGCCCGAGCGTTTTTCCTTGGCCACGATGATGGGGGCCTCGTTGTTGGCCACCACTTCCCGGGTGATGATGCATTTCTCAATGTCGTCCCGGGACGGGATTTCGAACATGATGTCCAGCATCAGGTTTTCCATGATGGAGCGCAGGCCACGAGCCCCGGTATTTCTCTTGATGGCCTCCTTGGCAATGAGTTCCAGGGCATCGGGCTGGAATTCCAGAACGACATTGTCCATGCTGAACATCTTTTTATACTGCTTGACCAGGGCGTTGCGCGGCTCGGTGAGGATGCGGATCAATGTCTCTTCGTCCAGCGCGTTTAAAGTGGCAATCACCGGCACGCGCCCGACAAATTCCGGGATCAGCCCGTACTTGATCAGGTCGACGGGCTGAATTTGCTGGAGAATGTCCCCTATGTTGGTCTCATTGCGCTTGCGCACGTCGGCGCCAAACCCCATGGCTTTATTGCCGATGCGCTTTTGAATAATCTTGTCGATACCGTCAAAGGCGCCTCCGCAAATAAAGAGGATGTTGGTGGTGTCTATCTGGATAAACTCCTGATGGGGATGTTTGCGCCCGCCCTGGGGAGGCACGCTGGCTATGGTTCCCTCGAGAATCTTGAGCAGGGCCTGCTGCACGCCTTCCCCGGACACGTCGCGGGTAATGGAAGGATTCTCTGATTTGCGGGCTATCTTGTCGATTTCATCGATGTAGATAATCCCCTTTTCCGCCTTTTCCACGTCGTAATCGGCGGCCTGGATCAATTTGAGCAGGATATTCTCCACATCCTCGCCGACATAGCCGGCCTCGGTCAGAGAAGTGGCGTCGGCAATGGCAAAGGGCACGTTGAGGATTTTGGCCAGGGTTTGGGCCAGCAGGGTCTTGCCCACGCCGGTGGGGCCGATGAGCAGGATATTGCTCTTCTGCAGCTCAACGTCGTCGTTGCCGGAAGCCACTCTAATCCGCTTGTAATGATTGTATACGGCCACGGCCAACGAACGCTTGGCCCGTTCCTGCCCGATGACATACTGATCCAGGACTTCGTTAATCTCTTTTGGCTTGGGGATGTCTTCCAGGTTGAAATCGGCGGTATCGTTAAACTCTTCGTCTATGATTTCAGTGCACAATTCAATGCATTCATCGCAGATGTACACCCCGGGACCGGCAACCAGCTTGCGCACCTGTTCCTGGGGCTTGCCGCAGAATGAACACTTGAGATGTCCACTGTCATCACTGTATTTCATAGTTTCACCTCGTTACTTGCCTGAAGGATGCCGCTCCATAATGGCATCGACAATTCCATATGCTTTAGCTTCTTCAGCAGTCATGAATTTGTCCCTCTCCACATCTGCTTCGATGACTTCCAGGGGCTGCCCCGTGCGCTCGGCCAGGATCTCATTGAGGCGCCGCTTGATTCTAAGCAGGCGCTCGACGTGGATGTGCATGTCGGTGGCCTGGCCCTGCGCCCCGGCTGAGGGCTGATGAATCATAACTTCGCTGTTGGGCAGGCAATACCGCTTGCCCTTGGTTCCGGCAGCCAGCAAAAATGCACCCATGCTGGCGGCCAGCCCTACACAAATGGTGGAAACATCGGGACGGATGTACTGGATAGTGTCGTAGATTGCCATGCCGGCGGTGACAGAGCCCCCGGGGCTGTTGATGTAGAGAAAAATGTCCTTGTCGGGGTCTTCTGCCTCCAAAAACAACAGCTGGGCAATGACCAGGTTGGCCACATTGTCGTCGATGGGACTGCCCAGGAATATAATCCTGTCCTTGAGCAGCCGGGAAAAAATGTCATAAGCCCTTTCTCCGCGGTTGGACTGCTCGACAACCATGGGAATAAGCGGCATAAAACTCACACCTTTCTCTGGCTGTTTTATTGGGCCTTGTTGGCCTCTACAAGAAAATCGATGGTTTTGCGGTGCAAAATGACCTGCTCGATGCCGCGCAGCTGGCCGCCCTCTTCCAGGGCCGCGCGCACTTTGTCCTTGGGCTGCCCGTAAGCCTGGGCCAGCCGGTCCAGTTCGGCATCCAGCTCCTGCGGTTCAACACTAATATTCTCAACTTCCGCCACTGTATCCAACATTAGCTCGGTCTTTATGTTGTTTTCGGCCTCCGGCCGCATTTCTTCCTTGATGTCATCCAGAGTCTTGCCGGAGTAGCTGAGATAATCTTCCAGTTTCAGACCCTGCCGGGCAAAGCGGCTTTCCATCTGTCTCAGCATGACCTCAACTTCATTGTCAACCATTACGGCAGGAATGTCAACCACGATATTGTCCCGCACTGCCTGGAGCACCTTCTCCCGCAACTGCTGCTCTGCAGCGAGCCTGGCCCTGTCCTCCAGTCTCTCCCGAATGGAGGCCCTTAATTCTTCCAGGGTGTCAAAATCGCCAACTTCCCGGGCAAAATCGTCATCCAGGGCAGGCAACTCCTTGCGTTTAACCTCGTTGACAGTTACGTCAAATTCCACTTCTTTGCCTGCCAACTCTTCATTATGATATTCAGCGGGCATGGAAACTTTGACTGTTATGCGGTCACCGGGCCGGGCCCCCAGCAATTGTTCCTCAAATCCTGGCACAAAAGAACCAGACCCCAGAACCAAGGGAAAATTAGTGGCGGAGCCGCCTTTAAATTCCTTTCCGTCGACGCGGCCGACAAAATCGATGATAACTTGATCCTGCTCAGCCGCAACAGCATCTTCCCCTTCCAAGGCAATGAGTCTGGCCCTGCTGTTTTGCAAATATTTCAGTTCTCCCTCTACGTCCTCAGCGCTGACTTCTTCTGTTTGCACAGAAATATTCAAACCCTTATATTCCCCCAGGGTTACCTGCGGCTTGACAGTAACCGTGGCGGTGTATATGAAGGGCTTTTCGCTCACCATTTGTTCTATTTCTATTTCCGGGCGGGCAACCGGTTCTATATTTTTTTCTTCCAACGCCTGGGGATAAGACGTCTGCAGCATGATATTGGCAGCTTCTTCGTAAAAAATCTCTATGCCAAAGCGCTTCTCCAGAATATTGCGGGGAACCCGGCCCTTTCTGAAACCGGGAAGAGAGAAGTCTTTGCGCATTTTAAGGTATGCCCTGTCAATTGCCTCGGCAACCTGTTCCGGGGGCAATTCAACTTTTAACTGGACTACGTTGGTTTCTTTGTTGGTCAATTCTATCTTCAAAACAAAAAACCTCCTTATGCTGCACAGAATGCCAGTTAATTATAACACAAGAACCGGCGCGAGCAACCCCTATTAAAAAAACGCCCAACGGCGTTTATCGGTCGATGGAGCGGAAGACGGGATTTGAACCCGCGACCCTCGCCTTGGCAAGGCGATGCTCTACCCCTGAGCCACTTCCGCATTTCTACATGCACAATTATAGTAATCTTCGTCCCCATTGTCAAGCCCGGCGTACCGGAAATCGGAAGCCGGATGTCAGAGGTCGGAAAAGTAAAAAAACCCGGGTTTCCCGGAGGAGATGATGTGGTGCGAGAAGAGGGATTCGAACCCTCACACCTTGCGGCACTAGATCCTAAGTCTAGCGTGTCTGCCAATTCCACCATTCTCGCAAAAAAAATGGTGAGCCATGGTGGATTCGAACCACCGACACCCTGATTAAAAGTCAGGTGCTCTGCCAACTGAGCTAATGGCCCGGAAATAAAAAATGGCTGGGGCGGCAGGACTCGAACCTACGCATGCGGGAGTAAAAGTCCCGTGCCTTACCAACTTGGCGACGCCCCATCGAATATTGGGGTGAGTGAGGGGATTCGAACCCCCGGCCCCCAGAGCCACAATCTGGTGCTCTAGCCAGCTGAGCTACACCCACCACGTTACTGGAAGTCGGAAATCGGAGGTCGGAAATCGAGAGTCGGAAGTCAGACTTCTGATTCCTTGCTCTGTTTTTATAGATTCTCCGACTTCTGACTTCTTGCTTCCTGCTTCAAAAAAGTGGCACGCCTGGAGGGATTCGAACCCCCGACCCACGGATTAGAAGTCCGTTGCTCTGTCCACTGAGCTACAGGCGTCTGTCCGTTCAGGCAAGCGGCCAACAATCACTATACCATCCGCAACGCCTGAAGTCAATAAATAATTAATGGAGCGGGTAATGGGAATCGAACCCACGCAGCCAGCTTGGGAAGCTGGAGCTCTACCACTGAGCTATACCCGCCCATATCCGCAATCGCAATTTATATTATAGCGAAAAAATCCTTTTTGTCAAAACCCGCTTTTAAGTTTTTGCCCCAAAAATTTGCAATTATAATGTCGCCAGTTCGCCTTTGATTTCGCCTTCATCCACCCAGATTCGGGCAAAACCGGGCCGGCTGCCGCGCCGCGGCAGCGAGAGGCTGCCGGGATTAATCAGCCATATGCCGCCTGCCCGCTCCAGCAGGGCGACGTGACTATGTCCAAAGATCACCGCATCCACGCCCAGTTCTTCGGCCCGCTGGTGCAAATCTCTGAGTGAATATTTTACTCCGTACAAGTGCCCGTGGGTCAGCAAAATTTGCTTCCCGGCATAGGAGAAAATCAATTCTTCTTTTGCCCCGGGAATAATGCCCATGTCACAGTTGCCCCTCACGCCAAAACCGGGGATGCCGGTCTTCTTGCGCAACAACTTGTAATCGGAAAAATTGTCACCGGTGTGGACAAAGAGTTGGGGGCGCTCTGTGCCAATGAGTTCTGCAATCTTGTCCAGGGCAATGCGATTGCGATGGCTGTCGCCCAAAGCCAGCAACACGCTAAATCAACCCCTCAGCCTCCAATTTTGTGACCAGGTTCGCCAGGGCCCGGGCCCTGTGACTGATTTTATTTTTCTCCTCCCGGCTGAGTTCGGCCATGGAGCAATTTTTGCCGGGCAGCCAGAAAAGGGGATCGTAGCCGAAACCGCCTTCACCCCGGGGACGATGCAAAATGACGCCGGGACATACACCCTCGGCCTGGACGGCGGCAGCGCCCCAAACCAAAACCATGACGCAGCGGAAGCGCGCAGTGCGCAACGGGGTATCGCCCATGGCTGCCAGGAGTTTGCGGTTGTTTTCCTCGTCATTGGCCCCCTCGCCGGCAAACCGGGAAGAGAAGACTCCCGGCGCACCGCCCAGAAAATCCACTTCCAGGCCCGAGTCATCGGCCAATGTCGGCAACCCCGACGCCAGGTAACCGTGCCGGGCTTTTATCAGCGCATTTTCAGCAAAGGTTGTGCCCGTCTCGGCAGGCATTTCCTGGGAAAACAGAGACAGCGGCACGATCTCCACGCCGTACGGGCCGAACCACGCCGCAATCTCTTCCAGCTTGTGCACGTTGTGCGTCGCCACCACCAGGCTAGTCAGTTTCTTCATCCCGGGTCGCATCGCTTTCGCTTTCCTCCGTTGCGGCTTCTTCCCCATCGTCTGGAGGAATCCACGGCGTAAAATTGGGCAGCGCCGCAGCCTGCTTATCCACCAGCATGCCGATGCCAGTCCTGGCCAAATTCAGCAGTTCTTCCAGTTCAGCAGGGGTAAAAGGCTTGCCTTCGGCGGTGCCCTGAATCTCCACAAATTCACCCCGGCCAGTCATTACTATGTTCATATCCACCTGAGCCATGGAATCCTCTTGGTACTGCAGGTCCAGCAGGCACTTTCCGTCGACGATGCCGACGCTTACCGCCGCCAGAAAATCCGTCACCGGCACAACTTCCAGGATTTCCCGGGCCGCCAGGTTTTCCATGGCCAAAACCATGGCCACAAAGGCGCCGGTGAGAGAGGCGGTGCGCGTACCGCCGTCGGCCTGCAGGACATCGCAGTCCAGCCACAGGGTGCGTTCCCCCAGCCGTTTAAGGTCCACCACCGCCCGCAGCGACCGGCCGATTAAACGCTGAATTTCGTGGGTCCTGCCGGCAATCCTGCCCCGGGCAGCGTCCCGGACATTTCTGGTCTCGGTGGCCCTGGGCAACATGGCGTATTCAGCGGTAACCCATCCCTGGCCGGTCCCTTTGATGAACGCGGGCACCTTCTCTTCCACCGTGGCAGTGCAGATAACCTTGGTATCGCCCCATTCGATAAGAACCGAGCCTTCGGCGTATTTGTTTATACCGGGGGTAATATGCACCGCCCGCAATTGGTTGTTCATGCGTCCGTCGCTTCTCAATCAAATCACCTTCCTCACAAGGGGCGCCTGGATTCTCCTTAAAGTATACCCTGTTGGCGGGGTTTTAGAAATATTTCCCGATTGCCGGCGTCCGCCCCACGCCGGGCTTGTCCCCCGCCGGAACAAGGGAACAGGCTGGCCAAAATACATGGCCGGCCTTGCCGTATACCGGCTAAAAGACCAGGGGATTGGCGGAAGCAGGGCGAACCACCGGTTCGGCCAGGATGCTGCCGTCGGGCAGTTCCAGCGCCCGGCCGCCGGCTGTCAGCCGCACCCTTTCAATGCCGGGCAATTCGGTGAGGGACAGCACAACGGCTGCCACAACCACGTCGAGATCATCCAGCCCGGCCAGTTCCGGGCTAAAGTCCACCGCCGCCGTATTCCCTTCCAGCGTCAGGCCCTCCACCCGGACAGAGGCAGGCAACACCGGCTTAAGCCCCGCACCAGGGTCCGGACCGCCGATGAGCTGTTCCAGTGCTGCCCTGGCGGGCTCAACTGCCATGGACACCGGACGCGTCACCGGCACCAGCAGCGTGCCCCCGGCCAGGCTGTCCATGCGCATGTACACCGTTACCGCCGCCCCAGTCCCCTTGGGCGAAGCAGCGACATTGATCCCCCGTGCCCGGGACAAAACCGGATCGACAGGGGTGCCGTGGGGCATTTTGGTGAGGGCCTTGCCGTTTACCCTGATGGACACCGTGTCAATGGTGGCAAACTCGGTCAGGGTGTACGTCACGGCGTCGAGAATAAGTTGTTCATGAACGGCGTCGGCCGTCTGCAACAGCTCTGAGCTGAAGTCCACGATGCACGCCCCGTCCTTAATGGACATGCCCAGAATAACAGTGCCGGCCGGGATAGGCGCCTTGAGGCCTTTGGTTTCCAAAAACTGCTGCGCCGGCCCTCCCTCCACCAAATGCCGGAGCACAGCTTTGGCAATTCCTTCTTCCCAGGGCACATCGTAAGTTACGGGCAGACACCAGCGGCCGTGCATGTCGGCAACATACAGAGTTCGGCCCCGGACTGCCGTTCCTTCCTCCTGCGGACCGGGATGCTCGTGGTTCTGTTCATCGGGGTCCTTGTCTTTGTCCTCGGGAAAAATCCAATCCATTATTCCGCAGCCGCCGACGGCAACCAGCAACGTCACTGCCAGCAGCAAACACAAGGCTTTGCGCATCTGTGTTCCCCCCTTTGTTTTTTTATATATATGCCAAAGGGGAGCAGATATATTATTGCCGGCTGCCGCAGGTCAGCCAGCTAAAAGACCACCCGGTACGCTCTGAGGGGATACCCCAGCAGCTTGCTGCCGATTTCTGCAAAATTCTGCGGGTCGCCGCTGACAAAAAACCGCTGCCAGCCCCGTTGCCCCGGGTTGAGCAAATCGCTTTGCGCCAAAATATCCCTGGCGGAAAGGGCTGTGGCCGTAGCAGAATTGACCAGAGCCACCTGGTCGCCCATGACCCGGGCCAGCACGTGCTCCATGAGCGGGTAGTGGGTGCAGCCCAAAATCAGCGTATCAATGCCCTGCTCCTGCAGGGGCCGGAGGTAGCTCCGGGCCACCTTGTCGGCCTCGGGAGTATCCACCAGCTGGTTTTCCACCAACAACACGAATAACGGGCACGCCTTGTCAAACACCTTTACCTCCGGGTCCAGGGCCGTCAACACCTGGGGGTAAGCTTTGCTGGCGATGGTGCCTTCGGTGCCGATTACGCCGATGCGCCGGGACTTGCTTACCTTCAAGGCCGCCCGGGCCCCGGGCTCCAGCACCCCCAGAATGGGAAAGGGAAAAAGCGCCTGATAATGAGCCAGACCCACCGCGGTGGCGGTATTGCAGGCGACGATAAAGAGCTTCAAATCCTGGGTAGCGGCCAGAAATTCTATTATTTCTACGGCAAAATCCCTGACCTCATGCGGAGGCCGCGGCCCATAAGGCATTCGGGCCGTATCGCCAAAATAAACTATGTTCTCGCCCGGCAACAGGCGGTTGAGTTCTTTGACCAGAGTGAGGCCGCCCACACCGGAATCCAGCAGGCCAATGGCCTTTTCCCTTGCCAGCACACTGAGACCTCCCAACATTGGCGGAATGGACAGTGCCAATATATCACATTTCCACACTTTTCGCTACAGCCGGCATTCAGCCAGCAGACAAAAAATGAGTCCGGAGACTCATCAGCGCCATATTGCACCCTACTTGGATTTTTGCCGGCGGTAAAACCCGCCCAGGGTTTTGCGGGCATCCATGACGATGGTAAAGGCCTTGTTGTCATGGCTGCGCACCAGCTCCATCAGTTTCGGCATTTGCCGGCGGGGCAATATCACCGTGAGAATGTCCTTGGGCCCCTCCTTGCCCCAGCCCTCGCCGACGGTGACGCCAAAGCCCTCTTCCCGCAGCTTTTGAACCAGTGCATCGCTTTCCGACCGGACAATTATTTCCACCCCGGCGTAGCCCAAAGCCATCCTTTCCTCCAAAAACACGCCCAGGAAGTTGCCGGACGCAAAACCCAGGGCATAGACCAGCACGTATTCCCACCTGTTCAGCTGGGTCACCACCCGGCTCAGGGCAACTACATAGATCATGGCCTCAAAAAAACCAAAGGCGGCAGCCTGCAACCTCCGCCCCTTCACCAGCATCAGCATGCGCATGGTACCCAGGGAAACGTCGGTAACCCGGGCAAAAAATATCAGCATCCCTGTAAGTACAGCTTCAACCATTTTCTTGCCTCCTTCAGACCTTGACGGTCTGCCATTTTCCGCTCCTGAAGCGCAGGAAAGTAATCGTTCCCCGCACCCACAGGTCGACAATCATGGCCGTCCACGCCCCCGCCAGTCCCAGTTGGAGCTGGTTGACCAACAACCAGGCCAAAGTAAGACGCACGCCCCACATCCCAGTCAGAGCGATGACCAGCGGCGGCACGGTATCGCCCGCGCCCCGCAAGGCCCCGGTAAGGACCATGGCAGTGGCCAGGGGAACCTGGCCCAGGGCAACCATGCGCAGGCACATGGCCCCGTAACCCACAATTTCCGGATCCCGGTTAAATATCATTACCAGGTATTCGGGAAAGAGGAGAAACACCACTCCCATCAGTCCCATGACGGCCAGACTCATTCTCCAGGTAGTATACCCGCTTTGCTCCGCCAGCCGGACATTTCGTGCTCCCAGCCCCTGCCCCACCAGGGTGGTGGCAGCCATGGAAAAGCCAAAGCCGGGCATATAGGATATGGATTCGGCAACAATGGCCAGGTGGTGGGCGGCGTACTGCGCCGTCCCCAGGCCCAGAACGATGGCAGCAAAGACCATCTGTCCGCCGGACATTATTATCCGTTCGCCACTGGCGGGCAGGCCGATTTTAATGATGCGCCGAATCAGGCCCCAATCGGGTTTCAAAGTGAGGCTGAGCCGCACCCCGTGCCGGCCGGAAAACAGGATGTACAGCACGATAATGCCGGCTACTCCCCGGGAAGCGGCGGTGGCAATGGCAGCGCCGGCCACGCCCAGTCCTGCCCCGGGAACGGTCACCGACGCCGCTCCCAGACCCGGCAGGGACAGGGCCAGCGTCCGGGTGGGGTAAATCAGGAAGAAGTTGCCGACGACATTGAGGATGTTGGCCAGCATGTTTACCTGCATGGGCGTCTTGGTATCCCCGGCGCCCCGCAGCACACCGTTGAGGATAAATGCGGAAAAGGCAAGGACAAAAGTCACGCTGAGGATCCGCAGGTAGGCGGAAGCCACCGGAATGACTTCGGGCTCGGCCCCCATGACGATGGGAATCAGGGGAGCAAAAGCCATAACGAGACCGGTAACCAGCAAGGACAAGGTCACGCCCACCAACAGGGATTGCTGCGCAGTTTTGTTTGCACTCTCCCGGTCCCCCGCTCCGGTGAAGCGGGCCACCAACGCAGTGGAACCCACTCCCAGGGCGGCGAAGAGCCCGTTGAGCAAGTTCAGGGGTGAACCGGACAGCCCCGTGGCGGCAATGGCCACCGCCCCCAGGCTCCCCACCATGGCGGTGTCCACAAACTGGACCAGCGTCGCCAAAAACATCTCCACAATGGCCGGCCAGGCCAGCAACAGGACCATCCTGCGCAATTCTTTTCTGTGCAACCGCCCCTCCCGGGTAGGTATGCGCGTCCTTGCCAGCTCCATTATCAGTCCCTCGCTTTTTTGCAAGAATAAACCGCAGCCCTGGTCGGTGACCTGCAGCTACGGAAGCCTTTCCATAAATTGTATTTAGTCCGGGTTAATCCCTTTTCATTTCGGGTTTCATTAACTCGTATAAAGACTGAAGGGATTTCTTCAAAGCCTCGATTTCATCGTCTGCAAGCTGTTTCAGTATGTTGCTGAGATAGCGCTTGCGGTTCTCCAGAACCTCTTTGATCATCTGGTGGCCCTTATCCAGCATGTGCAACCGCACCACTCTGCGGTCCTGGGCGTCCCGTTTTCGGCAAACCAGCCCGTTGCGCTCCATGCGGTCAATCAAGTCGGTGGCTGTGCTGCTGGCCAGGTACATTTTGTTGCCCAGTTCGCCGATGGTCATGTCGCCGTGTTCAGCCAGCAACAGCAAGGCGTTAAACTGGGGTGTAGTAATGTCAAACTCGTTGAGAATATCCCTGCCCCGGCACTTAATAACGAAACTGACCCTGCGGATTAACTTGTCAATTTCCGCTACGTAGGGTTCGTAGTTGGCATTTTCCATGGCCACACCTCCAATATTTCGTCAGGCGAATATCCTCTTATATGAAAAGAATATCATATTTTGTATTTCCGTCAAGAAAAAAACTGCCCGGCACTGCGGGCAGCTCAATGTATCCGGGTATCCCCGGTGAACTCCCAGTTGGTAAGAAGCCGGCGGCTGTGACAGACCTGGTGGATGAGCTGGCAGTAAATCTGATTGTCCATTAACGCAGCTGTGGCCTGGGCCAGCGCCGACACTCCCTGCTGCAAACTGCGGGCAGCCTGCTGCAAACCTGACTGTACCTGTTTTTGCAAGTCTTGCTCCAGCCGGCCCAGGAGCTGGTGGTACTGGGCGGCGGAACCCTGTAAGCCCTGGTTTCGGGCCAGACCGGTCAGAGAAGACACCACCTGCTGCAGTTGGGCCAGAGCCTGGGCGTCTCCCAGCCCTGCCGTCGCCTGGCTGAAAGCATCCTGCAGGCCGGCCTCCGTTTCTGCCCTCTGCTGGCGCAGGGTTTGCGCCAGGCCGTCCAGCTGTTGCTGCAACTGGTCCAGCGGCGCCGGTTGCGGCACAGGCTGCTCGGTCTGACCCTGGTTTTGGCTCAGCTCCTGGTGAGCTTTGGCCTTTTCCAGGTCTTCCAGCTGTTTTTTGCTTTTCAAAATAAAAACTACCTCCTTGGCTTTTTTTTAGCGTTGGAGATAGTCATCAACTTTATACATCGTCTGCATCCGCATGCTCCAATACCCGGCGCGCCCACTCCGCCGCAGGCCCCTGCTCCCTGGCCACCTGCGCCAGGGCAGGACGCAACTCAGTGTTCGCCGCACTGGCCAGGACGGCATTGCGCCTGAGGACGCTGCGGCCTCTCCATTCCGCCGCCGTGCCGCCGAACAGCTCCCTGAACCGGGCCGGCGACATGGTCAGCACGTCCGCCAAATCCACGCCGGCAGCGCCTTCATGGTTGCCGGCGTCATTGTGGGGACAAGCCAGCTGACAAAAATCGCACCCGTATATGATACGGTACTTGCCCAGTAATTTGGCTTCTTCAGCGCTCAGCCCCCCCTTGCGGGATGCCCAATAGGCCAGGCAGCGCTGGTGAGCGTATTGGTACGGAGCAGAATACGCCCCGGTAGGGCAGGCCTGCAGACAGCGCCGGCAGTCGCCGCAGGCATCGGGCAACGGCTCATCTGCCGGCAAAGGCAAATCGGTAACGAGCATCCCCAGCCACACAAAAGAACCATGGCCGGGGACAATAATAAAATTATTCTTGCCCTGCCAGCCAATGCCCGCCAGAAGGGCAAAAATGCGCTCGCATCCCGGGCCGCTGTCCACCTGAACCAGGCAGCGGGTTCCGGGCTTTAATGCACAGAGATATTGGCCCAAAGCCTCCAGCTTTTCCCGCACCAGCACGTGGTAATCGGGCCGGTGGGCAAAGGGAGAAAAGTAGCCCTGGCGCGGGCTGAGAACGCCCTTTCCATACCTGTGTCCGTAGGACACGGCACCCACCAGGACCGACTGCGCCCCCGGCAGCCAGCGTTCCGGGGCACAGCAGTACCCGGGCTCCCAGCGCACGAAAGGCGGCCGGGGCCGGGTCGCGAGGCGTTGCACCAGCTTCTTTCCGTCCCGGGCCGGAGCAATGCCCAGCGCGCAAAACCCCAGACGGGCGGCTTTGTCCTTCAGTTTCCCGGCGATATCTTCATTGTTCCTGGGCGAGTTTGCGGATATGGTCCTCCAACTCCTTCAAGGACTGCAACAGCGAAAAAATTTCGGTAAGGGCTTGTCGCTGCATGTCCACCACTTCTTTGACAACTCCCGTCCGCTGGGTGAAGCCGGCGGAACGGCGCTGGATGCCCTCCAAAATTTTCTCGATGTCCTGAACCGACCGGGAACTGTCGTCGGCCAAACTCTTAATCTCTTCGGCCACCACCGCAAAGCCTCGTCCCTGCTCACCCACCCTGGACGCCTCAATGGCGGAGTTAAGGCCGATGATCTTGCTGCGCTTGGCTATCCGGGTAATTACATCCAGCAACCGGCCGGTGCGTTCCAGGTCGCCTGCAATCTCCTGGGAGGCTTCATCCAGCTTGCCGCCGATATCGGTCAGCTGCCGGGCGTAATGGTCCAGAAGCTGCGCTTTTTGGCCTATTTTTTCAATTCCCTTGGTCAGCTGGGCCGCTGTGGCGCTCAACGCCGTCTTGTGCTGGAACTCTTTCTCCTGCGCATCGCGAAAGCTCAGCAGAAAGAGAGCTGCGTTGCCCGGCACCACCATGGCGTCCCGGGTTTCCACGTCGCCAGTGCAGTCGATGATGATATCCACCGGCTCCTCCAGCATGGCTTGGCCATAATCGGGATAGCACGGGTACTGCGCATCTTCAATTTCGCCCACCACCCAGCGCACATCCTGATCGGCAAGGTATTGGCACAGGGCCGCTACCTGCATTCCGTCATTGCCGACAATGCCAATCCGCATTATCTTACCTCCCATTCCCAGGGTTTACAGATTATTTCCCGCACTTGGGTCTGGAAAAAGAGCTTGGCATGGGCAGGGCGCAATACAACCGCTGTATCGGCGCCCCTCCCCGACCCGGCTATGGCGATGACGTCGCGCCCCCAGGGAATGGCGCCGGCATCGGCGGCCATGGCAGCAATTTCCAGGCATACCTTCATGCCCTGGCCAAAAGTGCGCAGGGTTTGCGCGATAATACCCCCGGGGTAAATTCCGCCGTACTTGCCGGACAGGGCTCTTTCCACGCCGCCAAACAAGTGGGTGGCGGTAACCAGGCGGGCGCCCTGGGCGCGCAAGTATTCCCGCTCTTCAGCCCCCATTTCATCGACGCCGGGCTCACGGAAGCCGACGTGGTGGGTAACCACCACCAGGTTGTCGACCTTGTTCACCAAAAAGCGGGCGGTGTACCCGGTGGTGGAAGCGACCACAATATCCTTTATACCCAGTTCCCCGGCCCTGGCCAGGGCCAGCTCGCAAGTAGCCTGGGTGTTTTCCCGGCCTGCCTGCGGCCAATACTCAGTCATCCAGGACTCCCCCTTCTTCTCCCAATATTTTGATGGCATCGCCATATATCTCAGCCAGCTTGAGCAAATGTTCGATGGAAATATATTCGTCCTTTTGATGGGCCAGCTCCTCCTGGCCAGGGAAAACGGGGCCAAAGGCCACTCCATTGTCCAGCGCCCGGGCGTAAGTGCCGCCGCCGATGGAAATGAGCCTGGGCTCTTCTCCGGTGTGTTTGCGGTACACCTGCTGCAGCACGCGAATTAACGGCGAACCGGGATCGACAAAGAGGGGCCCTTTGCCGCCCCGGGGGGTCAGCTGCACCGATGCAGGCAAGACCTGCCCCATTTTCTCCAGAATCTGCTCCTCCCGGAAACTGACGGGATAGCGGATATCCAGCAACACTTTGACGGTATCTTCCTCCATGCTGATGACGCCCATGTTGGCGGTGAGGGGGCCGGATACTTCGTCTTTCACTTCAATGTTCAAACCCCGGCCGTCGTGGCTGAACCCAATCTGCCGGTACAAAAAGCCGATGATGCCCTCGGTAAAGCCCAGGTTGTACAGCATGGCCAGGGCATAGCTGATGGCATTTTCACCGGTCTCCGGCATGCTGCCGTGGGCCGAGACGCCCTTAAAGAGCAGGTGCAGCCCCTGGCCGGTTTCGTCTTTGTCGATTTCTATTTTGGCGCCGATCTTGGCGGCAACGGCGGCAATTTCCTCTTCCCGGACCCCCTGCAGGCCCACGCGGCAACGGTCGGGCACCATGTTGGGACGGTTGCCCCCGTCGAGCGCTGTCAGGACGATTCCCTGGGGAGAAACCAATTTCCCTGCCAGTTCCACCATCAGAATGCCCTTTTCACTGTAAATAACCGGGAACTCGGCGTCGGGGGCAAAGCCCAGGTGGGGCTTTTCCGCCGCCTGCATATAGTGCTCCATGCAACCCCAGCCGCTTTCCTCATCTGTACCCAGTATCAGGCGAATGCGGCGCTTGGGTTGCCAGCCCGAATCCCTGAGGGCTGCCAGGGCATACAGCACCGCCACGGCAGGACCTTTGTTGTCAATGGCGCCCCGCCCGTAAATGCGGCCGTCTCTGATCTCACCTGAAAAAGGCGGCACACTCCACCCTTCCCCGGCGGGAACGACGTCGAGATGACAAAGAATCCCCAATATCTCCGGCCCTTGTCCGTATTCGATGTGCCCGGCATAACCGGAAAAGTTTTCCGTCTTAAAGCCCAGCTCCCGCCCCTTGGCCAACATGAATTCCAGGGCCTGAGCAATGGGCGCGCCAAAAGGCTTGCCGGGACCCTGGTCAGCTTCTTTGACGCTGGGTATTTTAATTAACTCCTGTGCCGTCTCCACAATCTTATCCTTATAATCCCTGATGTCCACCACGACACCTCCAAATTATTATTGCCCAAACCGCCGCTCAGTTCCCGAACGCAGGGCCGCGATGTTGGAGCGATGGCGGTAAATTCCGATAAGCAGGAGCAGGATGCCCAACACTTTGTACCACACCGCAGTTTCGGCAAGGGTCAGGAGCACAGCCATGACCAGCAAGAAGTTCAGCGAACCCAGGGAAACGTACTTGGTGACCAGCACGTTGAAAATCGCCGCCAGAATGGCCGGTCCGGCCAAACCGGGGAAAAGGTAAAAATAACTTCCTATTGACACTGCTATGCCCTTGCCCCCGCGAAATCCAACGTATATCGACCAGTTGTGGCCAATTACCGCCGCCAGGACAGCGACAAACATGGCCGGCACCGTGCCCAGCCAGAGCCTGGTAACCGTCAGGGCCAACAGCGCCTTGCCCACATCCATCACCGCCACCAGCAATCCCAATTTGGGGCCCAAAACCCGGTATGCGTTGGTACCCCCTATATTGCCGCTGCCTTCGCCGGTAATGTCAATACCCCGCCATTTGCCGACAATGTATGCCGAGGGAATGGCTCCCAAGAGATAACTGTAGACTGCTGCTGCGACATACTGCACCTGCAAATACCCTCCTGTATATCCATAATATTACGTCGCCGCGAATATTCTCATTCATTGCCCGCTGCGACATAATAATACAGCTGGCAAAACTCCCTGTAGCCCAGTCCTTCCAGGTCGTTGTATAGTTCGCGGTCTTCCGCTCTGACCACCACCGGGTTGCCCCGGTTCAGCAAGGCGGCAGTCACCGCCCCAAAGGCCTGCTGGCGCCAATAGGCCACATCCTGTGAAACAGCGAGGTTCCACTCCACCACCTCGTACCAGGGCGCCACCGCCTGCTCCACCTTAAAGCCGGCGATTATTTCCCCGCCGCCGTTCTGCACCGTCACCAGTTCACCCTGCGCGGGACCGGAGTGCGAGGCAAAGCTAACCTCGACGGGAAACCGCTTGCGCCATGACGACGTCAGCTTGCGCACGCATAATTGGGAGCGGGAGAGCTGGCCGTGGGGGAACCAGCGCTCCAGCATATCCACGGTGGCCGGACTGGTGGTATAAAACCGGTATACCTCGGCGCCGGGCAACGGCGCCAATAAATCCTCCAAAAGCATTTCATTCTCCACCCTTAGCCACACACACTGGCGATGCAGGATCAGCAAGCCCGCCGACCATGGACCGGCGCCCAGGCTGTACACCGCACTGGAGGGAGTTTCCAGGCAGCTTTCCAGCACCCACAGCCACTCGTAGTTTTCCAGCGGCTCCCGGGCCAGAAAGGCACGCAGTTCGCCAATCTCTTCTCTGGACAATTTCTCTGCCTTCACCAATACTCCCCTCTCTATACCCTTCAGTATACCATATGCCTCTGTGAACATTATCCACAAAGAATAAAATTTTCCTGCCCCGGCAAGGCTATAACAGAAAATGGTTTTGGGAGGCGTTATATTGCATGGCAGTTCCTCAATGACGCAAAGAGAATTGCTTAACCTTCACGATTGCCTGCGGGCAGAAAAACTGGCTATAAAAAAGTTTGGGATGCTGAGCGCCCAAAGCCGGGATCCGGAAGTGACGGAAATATGTACCCACTTGGCCAACCGGCACCAACAGCATTATAGCACACTGCTCAAGCATTTGCAGAGCAGTGAAAACACCGGCATCCATTAGGGAGGGACCTATGAAAAAGAACACGCAGTGGACAGCCGGAGACATCCTGGCCGAAGCCAAAGTATGTGAGGAGCATTTAGCCTGCCTCTACAACGCCGCCGCCCTGGCAGCCCGATCCGAAAAAATCCGCCGGGATATGCTGGACATCCTCAAGGACGTGCATCAACTGCACCATGACATCGACATGGTCATGCAACGGCGGGGACTGTATACTTTCCAGGCTGCCGACCCAACGGAAATAGCCAGAATCCGTCAACAACTGGGCTAAAGAAGAGAAAGACAGGGTGCTCAGCACCCTGTCTGTTTATTCTTCCATTTCTTCAAAAAATTCCTTGCCAACTCCGCACTCGGGGCAGACCCAATCCTCGGGGAGATCTTCAAAGGCGGTACCCGCAGGGATCTCGTCCCCGTCTCCCTGGGCGGGATCATAGATGTAGCCGCATACCGTGCACTGCCACTTGGTCAAGATTGCACCTCCTCTCTCCAGATAGTCCTGGAATCTATCCCGGCCACGGCCGCATCCACCAGGCTCCCGACATCCAGCTTCGCTTCAGCGGCCTCGGCCTGAGCCAAGGTCGGCCGCGTTTTGGGACGGGGAGAAACAAATAAGGTACAGCAATCCTGATAGGGTTCTATGGAAGTATCGTAGGTTTCGATTCGCCGGGACAGGTCCATTATTTCCACCTTATCCAGCCCCGCAAGCGGGCGCAGGACGGGGATGGACACAACGCTGTTGATAACCGCCATGCTCTCCAGGGTCTGGCTGGCCACCTGCCCCACGCTTTCGCCGGTAATCAGCGCCAGGGCGCCGACGCGCCGGGCCAGGACCTCTGCCACCCGGAACATAAAGCGACGCATGACAGTTATGGTCAAATCTTCAGGCACATGCTTCATTATCTCCGTCTGCACAGGAGTAAAGTTGACGACATGCAGATTAACCGGAGCCCAGCGGGACAGGATGCCAGCGAGCCTCTCCACTTTGTTCAGCGCCCGCGGGGATGTAAAGGGCGGCGTGTCAAAATATACAGCCTCCAGGGCGATGCCCCGCTTCATGGCCAGCCAGCCCGCCACAGGGCTGTCAATGCCCCCCGACAGCAGCAGCACGCCCTTGCCCGTTACCCCCACCGGCAGTCCGCCGGGGCCGGGTATTACCCGGGAAAACACAAAGGCGCCTTCTGGCCGAACTTCGATGTTGACAACCCGTTGCGGTGAGTGGACATCCACTTTCAGGCCCGGGCAATTGCGTAACAGGTGTCCCCCCACTTCCCGGTTGATTTCCATGGAATTCAGGGGAAAGTTCTTGAAGGAGCGGCGAGCCGCCACTTTAAAGGTGGCCGGCCGGCCGTCGGCCAGCAGCTCTTGCAACGCCGCCTCCTTGATCAATTCCATGTCCAGCTCCTGCCGCACCACGGGGCTGAAAGACACCAGGCCGAACACCTTTTGCAGCGCCGCAGAAACGGCATTAAAGTCGTGCTCAGGGGGCAGGTCGACGAACAACCGGCCGTACGGGGCAGAAACGGAGTAACCCGGACCCAGCTGCTTTAAGCTGCGGCGGATGTTCCGGGCCAGGCTGTTGATGAAAAACGCGCGGTTTTTGCCCTTCAGACCCACTTCGCCAAAGCGCACCAAGACCTTGTCGTACATCACCGTCTCCTCCTCCCCCGGATAAAGGCCAGTTCGGCCAGCACCTGCCGAATCATGGCCAGGGCATAATCTATTTCTTCCTCGGTGTTGAGGGCCGAAAAACTGAACCGAAGCATGCCGGTGACGGTCTCGTCATCCAGTCCCAGAGCCTCGGCAACGTGGCTGAGGTTTCCCTTCTTCCCCGAACAGGCCGCACCGGTGGAGACATACACTCCCTTGCCCGACAGAGCCTGCAACAATATTTCCCCCCGATACCCGGGAAAACTCACCGCCACAATGTGGGGAACTCCCCGGGCAGGAGAAACCACTATACACGGCAGTTCCTGCAAACCCTGTACAAAGCGCTCCCGCAGCCGCGCCACCTTTGCCGTCCGCCGGGCCAATTCCTGCCGGGTCAGCATGACCGCCCGGCCAAAACCCACAATGCCGGGAATGTTTTCGGTACCCGACCGCAGCCCACCTTCCTGGCCCCCGCCGTCCAGCAGCGGCGTAAGGGTGTCCGGCCGGGCAGCGTACAGCGCCCCCACGCCTTTGGGACCGTGGATTTTGTGCGCGCTTACGGACATGAGGTCTACCCCCAGCCGGGCCGGCTCCAGTTCAATCTTGCCCAGGGCTTGTACGGCATCGACATGAATTACGGCCCGGGGCTGGCGGGCCCGCACCAGGGCGACGATATCCTGCAGGGGTTGCACCGTCCCAATTTCGTTATTTACAGCCATGATGCTGACCAGGGCTGTCGGTTCGCGCAGGGCTGCCTCCAGCTTGTCCAGCAGCACCACCCCCTGGCCGTCGACGGGCAGGCGCAAAACCTTCCACCCTTCCCGTTCCAGCCGGGCGAAGACTGCCAGCACCGATGGGTGTTCAATGCTGGAGGTAATCAAAATGCCCCGGTTTTTACCCGCCAGGGTTCCCTTTATGGCCAGGTTGTTGGCCTCGGTACCACCGGATGTAAAAATAATGTTGCCGGGACTGACCTTCAGCAGTTTGGCAATTTCGCCCCTGGCCTCAGCCAGCATCTGTTCCGCTCCCGCCCCCAGGTGGTGCAGGGAAGAGGGATTGCCGTACTGCTCCAGGGCAGTTTTCATGGCCTCGATGACCTGGGGATACAATGGTGTAGTTGCTGCATTGTCCAGATATACCTGTCTCATGTCATCGCCTCAAAATTTTATTTTCATACTACCATATTTTTCCCTTAACCTCTACTGTATTTCGGCAATCCGGGCGGCGACGTCCTGGGAATTGGCCCTGCCCGCCCAAAAATCCTCCAGTATGGCGCCGAGTTTGGCGCAAAACTGCTCTTCCCGGGCCCGCCCCTGGCTGTCTATGCTGCCCAGGGGAGCCCCGGCCACAACGGCGGCCGTTGCCGCCTCCCGGAAACTCGGGGGCAACGCGCTGCCGTCCCAGGCGCCCCCTGCCCAGGCCGGGCCGGCCCAGAGCAGGGCAGCCAGGCAGGCACTGCTCTGCATAGCCAAAAATTCTGCCAGAAGCGCCGCAGCCAGGGAATGGTCGTCGCCTTTATACTGTATTTGCCTGAACTGAATTAAGTTTGCGGCGCTGAAGGGAACGCTGACCCGGCCCCCGTCCATGCCGGGCAGCGGCAGCAGCACCAGGTCCTCCCCGGTCTTTTCCGCCAGCCAGGGAACAAAAGCCGGGGCGTAGCCTCCAAGTATAATCTTGCCCTGGGTGATTTCCCGGTATGCGCCGTCGCCGCGCACCAAGCCTTTATTGCGCAGCAGCTCCAGGGCGGCGAAGACTTCCTGGAGCTCCTGGCCGCCCCAGTTTCCCCGGCCGGTGCCGGTGGCCGCAGCCAGGGCCTGGCGGGAAAATTCCCCCTGCCAGTCGTTGACAACCAATTCCAGCCCCCTCTCTTCCAGCCACTCTCCCAGCTGGCGCCATTCCCAGTCAAAACCGGGCCAGTCTGCTCCTTCCTCCAGGCTGCCGGCCAGCGCCAGCAGCCCCCGGGGCCATATCCACCGCGGCCAGGCCCACATCTCGCCGTCATGGACGACGGCCTTGCGGCCTGCGTCGTTGAGCAGGTCGGCGTCGGTCCACAGCCGGGCCGGTATTTGCAGCACATGATCCCGCCGGGCCAGCCCCTGCCAGTCGGCCCAAATGTCCGGGGGGGCGCCGTCCCGCAACGCCTTGCTCAGCTCGGCTTCGGCCTGCGACCAATCCAGCCACCGGCACTCCACCCGAATGTTGGGGTGTTGAGCGGTGAACTCCGCCAGCAGTTCTTCCACTGCCTGGCGGTACCGCCCCTGGGAATCCCAAACCCGGGGCAACTCCACATCCCAATACTCAACGGTATAGGTCTTTTGGGAATCCAAACTGACCCGCGGATTTACTGCCGGAGGCCGCCGCTTGCCGGGACTGCACCCGGAAATCAGGGCAATTGCCAGCAGGGCGGCGAGGAATTTGCGCATGCTCTCATCCCCTACGGAAGATTTATCAGCCAAAACACCGTCTCATCCACCGTCCCGGTGGGTTCAAGTCCCATGGTGCGCTGCAGATTTTTCACCGCCGCCGTCATGTCGGCATCAAAGATGCCGTCGGCCTCGCCGGGGTCAAAGCCCGCCTTGCGCAACGCCCACTGCACCATGACCACGTCCTGCCCCACCCGTCCTTCCCGCATTGGCAATTTATACTGGACATGGTAGTTGCCGGTAATAATGACCCTGGTTCCGATGGGAATCCACGGGTAGATGAGCTCCACGTCCTTGTTGTACATGCGAATACAGCCCAGACTGGCCACCCGCCCGATGGACCAGGGGGCATTGGTGCCGTGGACGCCGTACCCGCCCCAGGGCACGTTGAGGCGCATCCAGCGGGTACCGAAGGCGTCGTTGGGCCGGTAGCTCTTTTCCACAATGCGCCATTCCCCCATGGGCGAAGGCGTAGCCGGCCTGCCCGGCGAAATGGGGAAACTGGCCCATTCCTCCCCGTCGGAAAACACGGTAAGTTTCAGCTGATCCAGGTAAATCTCTATGTGCACCTCCCCCGGCGGCGGGTCGGTCTTTTCCCCCTGGGTGATGTCTTCGCCGTGGTACAGCAACGGCCAGAACCACAGTTCAGCTTCCCCTGTCGGTTCCAGCTCCAGATCTGTCTGGGCTTCCCGCACCGCCCGGGCGGTGGCCTCGTCGTAAATGCCGGTAATTTCCCCCGGGTAATAGCCCAGTTCCTTCAGGCGTTCCTGCAGTTCCGCCACATCCGCCCCCTCCAGGGGGGGATGCGTCAGGTACAATTTACGGTTATAGCGGCACTGGTGTTCTCCGGGCTGAAAATGTTCCAGGACCAGCGCGGCGCAGGCAACCGCGGCGCCGAGGAAAACCAGGCAAAACAGCCACTTCTTCACCCTGCTTCCCCCCAATCCTGTAAAAACTTATTCCCCCGCCGCAAAAAAAATGCCAGCCGGCTTGACCGCTGTCGCCGGCTGGCATATAGTGTGGACAAAGGGGGAGAACAGATGGACACTGAAAAAGTACTGGTCGTCAGCGCGGACTTGCTGCCCCTGCCCCCCACCAGTTATGTCACCGGTGCGGGGCAAATCCAGTCCATTTTGGACATCTGCAGCAAAAACTGCAGGTTCATGCCGCGCAAACAAGCCGAAGTGAACCCGGCTTACAAGCAACTCATTCCCTACGTCACCGTAATCTGCCGCCGGGAAATCCTCTACCTGGAACGCACCTCCGCCCAAAGCGAGGCCAGACTGCATGGCAAAGGCTCCCTGGGTGTCGGGGGCCACATCAACCCAACAGACCAGGGCCGGGACCTGGGCACCACCATCGCCAACGCCCTGACCCGGGAGCTGCAGGAAGAGCTGTGGCTGTCTGACCCGGGCAATCCCTGGCTGGCCGGGCTCATCAACGACGACTCCACAAGCGTGGGTTCCGTTCACCTGGGCTTGCACTACATCCTCCACGTAGAGCACAAGCCCGAAATCCGGGAAACCGACAAGATGACGGCCCGGTGGCTCAGTTATCCCCGCTTAAAGAGCCTGAGCCAGCGCATGGAAACCTGGTCCCGGATCCTCCTGCCCAGTCTGGCCAGCGCCGCCCGGTTGTGAATGATCTGAGAAGCTGCCGCGGCCAATACAGCCGCCGCCGCAAAGCCCAGGGCACAACGCCGCAGAAACTCGGGCAACGTGAGCAGGCTGCGGCCCAGGGTACCCATGCCCACCACCCGCTCCTTGCTGTCCAGAACATATAAATCGGGAGAATAATCCCTGTTACCGTCCAAAACATCTTTGGCCGCATCCCATGTGCCCTGTTGCTGGTACACCATATCGGCGCCGGGCATTTTTTCTTTGGCCCACGCCGGCGGAACGACCCGGTAACCGTACCGGTCCAGGCCAATCATTTCCACCAATTCCGGCCGCTTGCCCACCACCAGTCTTAAAATGCCCGACATGTGCCGCGGACCGGGAAGGTCGGCAGCCGGGGGCGGCGCCACCAGGCGGAGGCGCTCGAAAACCAGTTCGTCCCCCCGCCGGACAATCACCGCCAGGAAGCAGGCATTTTCACCCGCCCTGTCAATGCTGCCGAGCAATAGCCCCGAAGCCTTCACTTCTACCTCTTTCGGCCCCGCCTGCCAGGCGGCCATGACATCGACCACTGCGATTCCGGCCTGTTCACCCCGGCGAATATTGCCCACAACCACATTGTGGACGGGCCCGTACCGGCTTTGCACCCAAAACAACAGGCTGGCTAACAGCACAAAACCCAGGGCCAGCATGCGCATGTATTTTGGCCGCAACAAAACTTTAAACCTTTGCAATGAATTCCCTCCCCAGGTTAACTCCTTTCTCATTGTTCGCCTTCATCCCCTGTATTTCCTGCCGCATCGCCCGGGAATTTGCGGCAGGCAGCGGGCACGAAAAAAGCCTCAGGTTCGCCCTGAGGCTCTTAAATTCATATGGTGGAGACGAGGGGAGTCGAACCCCTGACCTCTTGAATGCCATTCAAGCGCTCTCCCAACTGAGCTACGCCCCCAGAAGTCAGCGTCAATGACACCACTTATTCTACGCAAAAACCTTTACTTTGTCAAGGCCGGCAAAAGCAAATTATATTAAAATGCACATTTGCAAACATAATAAACGAAAAGGGCTGCTAAAGGAGAGATGATTAATGAAAGTGGCCATCGTCGGCGCCGGAATTGCCGGCCTGTCCTGTGCCTATGAACTGGAAAAATACGGAATCCGGCCGGATATTTTTGAAGTCCAGGATACCTTTGGCGGGCGCGGCTTTAACCACACCGCCGGCTGGATGAACATCATGTACCGTCCCGTCAAGGACGCCGTCGAATACCTCAAGAAAGACTTCGGCATCGTCATTAAGCCTATGGAACGGGTGACTCAGGTGGACTTTTACAGCAAAAACGAAACGGTGACTATAACCGGGCCCAAATTGGGTTACATTCTCCTGGTGGGACCGGCCCCGGGTTCCATAAACCACCAGCTGGCCGCCCACATTCGCACGCCCGTTCAATTCGGCCAAATCGTCAATGTGCGGGATCTGGCCCGCCAGTACGATTATGTGGTGGTGGCTACCGGAACCCCCGAAATTCCCATGGTGCTGGGCAACTGGCGTACCGACATCGCCGGCTATGTCTACGGCGCCAACGTCGCCGGCGAATTTTCCCCCCAAACCATTAAAATTTGGTTTAACACCCAGTGGTGCCAAAGGGGCTACGCCTACTTTGTCCCCTGGAACGACCGCAAAGGTTCCCTGGTCATCAATGTTCAGGAAATAGGCAGTCACGGGGCCCAAAAATGCTGGCAAAAATTTTTGGCGGATATAAAATGGGATATCGATATACTGGAAGTCTTTGAAACGCCGCACAATATCGGCCATGTTTACCAGCGGCGGTACAAAAATATCCTGTTTGCCGGCCTGGCCGGGGGATTTGTGGATCCCCTCTTTGCCTTCGGGCAAATCGCTGCGGTGGACAGCGGCGCTTCGGCGGCCAAAGCCATTGCCGAAGGGGCAGATTACGACCAGCTGGTGACCAACTGGCTGCGGCGCAACAACGACCTGCGCATCGTGCGCCGGTATGTGGACAAATTCAGCGATGACGACTTCGATTTGGCTTTGCGGGTAATCAGGGCGCCTTTTTTCCGCACCGTGGTGACCCGGAGCAATGTCAACCTCATCCGCATTCTGTCCTTTGTGGCCAAGGCCATGGTCAGTCACAAAATCGAGCCCATGGTCACCTAGCTTTTTTACCGTCTTCCTGGCCGGCCGCCCCCGCTGCCCGGGCGCCCTCCGCTTCGGTTTTGCCTTTGCCGCCGGGAACCAATGCGGACAGAACCAGCAACAGCGGGGGCAGAATTCCTCCCATCACCGTTGCCAGCTGCGAACCGTATTTGCGGATGACGACAATCAGGATCAGAAAGCTGAGGTCCTTGAAAAAGAACGGCCAGATGAGCAGCAGCAACAGTGTCACGCCGCAGATGATGACTTTGCCGGCTTTGCCCGACAGCTGCAGCACCTCCGCCACCGCAGTGTTGAACGCCTGGATGTAAAAGGCGGCGGCCACAAAAATGCCGGCAATCCATACTGCCACAAAGATGACCTCAATATGCTCCCAGAAATTCCCCAACGAAATGATGCGGGTAAGTTCGAAGGAGGAATAATACATGGAAGCGGCCTGGCGGGGCCCAAAGGCCGCCAGGGTTCCCGCAGCGCCCAGTTCCAGGGCAACTGTGGAAAGGAGCACCGCCCACAGGGCTATGGACCACGGTTTTCGCGCCGAGTCGGCGCTGACGTGACGCTGCAGCATCAATATCACCAACGGTATTTGAGATAACCAGCCGGTAAGCATCAGCCCTGCCTCCAGCGCCGGCCGATAGCCGTTTTCAAACAGGGGAATCAGCAACGAAACGTCCATGCGCTGCAGGGGCAAGCCCACCACCAGGAAAATTACCACCATACCCGCCGGGACGATGTAGGCGCTGGTTCTGATCAGGGCTATGGTGCCGCTAATAGCAGCATAGCCGGCGCACACCAAAAACATGGCCCGGATGACAATAAGGGGGGTTTCCGTCAGCAGAAACCGGGCGGTAAAAACCTCCAGGCGCCAAACCGCCAGGGCCGCCGAAAACAAAAACAGGGCGGCATAGGCCAAGCCGACAGCTTTGCCCGGCACCTTGCCCACCAGCCGGGGCAAAGCCCCGATAATGGTTTGCCCGGGAAATTTGCGCATTAACGCGGCGGCGGCCAGGGAAGGCAGTAAAGTCAGCAATCCGGCAATGATTACCGACACCCAGGCATCCTGACCGGCCGTTTGCGCAGCCAGGTACGGCGTAAACAGCACCGCCGTCGCCACGGCCACTGCTACTGCCACAAAGGCCACTTCCATTCGCGAAACCTGGTTCAATCCCTTCAACCCCTTTTAGCGAACCTGGCCCTGGCCGCGGATATGCACATGGCTGAGGATTTCAAATTCGGCCTCCCGCAGTACCTCCGGCCAGCGCCCCCGCAACTCCCGCCAGGCCCGGTTGTTTTGCCGGCGCAGGGCGACGCCTATGCCCAAAAAATCCGAACCGCTCCGTTGGGCTTGCCCCAGCGCATCTTCCATGCGGGTTACAATGAATCTCGACGCCAGCTGGCCCAGGTCACCCTTTACTTTTCCGTGCATCTCCATTATATCCGCCACTGTCCTTACCTCTGCCCGCACCTTCAGCTTTTTCCCGTCCCACCTGGTCGTAATCCTGGTATCGCTGCTGAGGATGCGGTAGCTGAAAGCCTCACTCCCGGGGCTGGGAGTTACCGACACCACTCCGCGTTTCACTTTATTGCGCCACAGCAGAAGTCCGAAGGTTTCCATCTCGTCCAGGGTTGCCGCCATTTTGTCGCCCCTGAAAACGGCTGTCTTGCCCAGGGCAAACCTGTCTTCGCTGGTCTCGATGAGAGGCAGGACCGCCTCGCGATCCGGTTCCAGCAACTCCGTCAGCAGCTGCATCAGCTCTATTTCCACCACCCCGGCCCGCTGGCTGTTAATGAAAAACTGGTTGGCTATGGCCAGGGAAGGCTGCCGGCTCAGCGGCTCTTGCACCGACAGCAACTCTTCCAGGTCGTCCTGGGTAACGGCAACGCGTATGTTCATACGGACATTGACATCCCTTCGGAAAAAGTCCAGGATCCGCTCCAGACCTTCCCGGGCCAATCTTTCGCTGACGACAACGAGGCGCAGGTGGCTGAGGAAGGGCTGCTTGGTGTTTTCCAGGAACATCTGGTCCAGGGCGTCGGTAACATTTTTGCCTTTGGCTTTTACCGTTTTTACCACCGGTTCCTCGCCGCCGCCGCCGCGGGTCGGTTCGGCACTGGGCAAACCCACCTGGGCATAGAGTTCCACCTCCCCCTCCGGGGTGAGGTCGATGCCCAGCACCAGGATGTACGCCAGGGATTCCATCTCCCGCAGGCTCCAGCAGCCGGAACAGAGAAGGACAGCAACTGCCAGCAACAGGGCTATGCACCTACGCACCTTCGCCGCCCCCCGCCCGTTGCGGCCCCTTTTTGCCCATGGCCCACCAGGGCGCCCGGAAGAAAATATCTTTCATATCTTTCCATTTAAAGGGAGTTACCGGCGACAGGTACGGCACGCCAAAGCTCTGTAACGAGCTGAGGTGCACCCCCAGCACCACGTAGCCGACGATGAGACCAAACATGCCGAAAGAGCCGGCCAGAAGGATGAACAGGAACTTCAGGATGCGCAGGGCGATGACAAAGGAATAATCGGGTATGATAAATGAAGCGATGCCGCCCAGGGCCACGACGATTACCAATTGCGGAGAGACCAGCGAGGCCTCCACTGCCGCCTGCCCCATGACCAGCGCGCCGACAATGCTGACAGCCTGGCCGGCTGGTTTGGGCAGGCGCAGGCCCGCCTCCCGCAGGGCCTCCAGGATGATTTCCAGAATTAAGGCCTCCACCACCGTGGGAAACGGCACCGGCTCCCGCACGGCAGCCATGGTCAGTATCAGCTGGGTGGGCACCATCTCCTGGTGAAAGGTTACGATGGCCACATAGAGGGCTGTAAGCCCCACCACCAGAAAAAAGGCCAGCATACGCAACGTCCGGCTCAGCGCCGAGAGGGGATAGTGTTCGTAGTAATCTTCGCTGGACTGGAAGAATTGCCAAAACACTGTAGGAATAATCAGGGCCATGGGCGAGTTTTCGGCAATCAGCCCCACCCTGCCCTCCACCAGTGCCGCCGCCAGTTTATCGGGCCGTTCGGTGGAGGAAAAGGGCCGGAAGGGCGTAAATTTAACATCGGAAATTAATTCATTGATGAGGTTGATGTCGTGCATGGCCTCAACATTAATTTTGGCGATGCGCTCCCGCACCTGCTTTACCAGCTGTGCGTCGGCAACGCCCTTGAGGTAGCAGACCACCACATTGGTGTTGGAAGTGGTTCCCACCGGTATGGCTTCCATAACCAGGTTGGGGGTGCGCAGGCGGCGGCGCATCAGGCTGACGTTGGTGATGAGGCTTTCCACAAACCCCTCCCGGGGGCCCACCACCACCGCCTCGGACTGGGGTTCACTGATAGACCGTTCGCTCCACTTGCGGGCCTCCAGCACCACCGCCCGGTCGTAGCGGTCGATGAACAGGACGCCGTGACCGGTAACAATCTTTTTTTCCAGTTGCTCCCAGTCCGCTTCCTCTTCCACTTTCAGGGCTGAAGGCAGGATATCGATAATCCGCCCGGGAATTTTGGTCGCTTCTGCTTCGCAAAAGCTAAGCCTGTTGAGGGGCTCCAGGACAAAGTCGCTGAAGCTTTGTTTGTCCGTGAGGGTTTCCAGGAAGACCAGGGCCATTCGCACCTTGCCCGCAGGTCCAAAGGATATACGGCGCACAATAAAGTCCAGGCTGTCCTTAAAGGTGTTCTGTATGGCCCGGACATTATCTTCCAGGTTGGCGCTGACCTGTGCAGGCTTCAGGTCTCCGGTCTTGTCCTTAATACCTGTCGGCTTGCGGGGGGTCCGGTACCTTTTGTGCGGCTTCTTGTAGTCCACAGCTCCCACCCTTCCCGATGTTTCCTCATTTTAGCTTGACCGGGGCACGCCAATTGTATTCTGTCCAAAAAAACAATTAAAAAAGTCTTGACCTGAGGACATGCCTGTGATAAAATTGCGCAAAGTAAACTGTATACGGTTTACTGGCCTTTAATACAGTCCTGCGAGGCTGTGAAGGGCAGTAGTTTTTAATGCCCTGGCCCCGCTGTGGGTATTTTTTTTGCCCGCAGCAAAATATAACGACAAGGAGGATTATCAATGACAAAGAAAGCGCTGCCCCTTTCCCGTCTGTTGCCCCTTTCCTTTCAACACGTCTTTGCCATGTTTGGCGCCACAGTGTTGGTCCCGCTGCTGACCGGACTCAACCCCCTTACAGCCCTCTTTACATCGGCCACAGGCACCTTGCTCTTCCACCTTATCACCGGCGGCAAAGTCCCTGCTTATCTGGGCTCTTCCTTTGCCTTTATAGTCCCGATTACGGTGGTGGCCAAAGAAATGCTGGAAAATCAAAGCGCCGGCATGGGCCTTGGTTACGCCGCCGCTACCGGAGCCTGTGTCATCGCCGGCCTGGTCTATGTGGCTACTGCCATGCTGGTGAAAATCATCGGTCTTAAGGCAATCCAGCGCTATATTCCTCCGGTTGTGGTCGGCCCGGTGATCATGACCATCGGTCTGGGGCTGGCCGGCGCAGCCAGGGATATGTCCTCGGGCAACTTGTTTATCGCTTTCTTTACCCTGGCCGCAGTCATCATCTGCAGCATATTTGCCAAAGGCTTCCTCAAATTGGTTCCCATCCTCGTCGGCCTGGCCAGCGGTTACATCCTCACCCTGATTCTGCAAACCGACGCCGCACAAAGCATTGGTTTCGTTCGCCAATACCTGCTTCCCGAAAAACTCATTTCCTTTGCCGAAGTAGCCAATGCGCCCTGGTTTGCGCTGCCCAGGTTTGTCTCCGAAGCAAATTACGGCACTTCCGGCGGCATCGAATTCCTCTTGCCCCGCTTTTCTCTCCCGGCCATAGTCCTCATTGCGCCCATTGCAGTTGTCACCATGGTCGAACACCTGGGCGACATGCTGGCCATCAGCCGGACCACCAATCACAACTTCCTGGATAAGCCCGGCCTCCATCGCACCCTCATCGGCGACGGCCTGGCCACCGCCTGGGCCGGCTTGCTGGGCGGCCCCCCCAACACTACCTATGGCGAAAACGTTGGCGTGTTGGCCATGACCAAGGTCTACAATCCCATCGTTGTCCAGGCAGCGGCTCTCATCGTCCTTATCTTCAGCTTCAGTCCCAAACTGGGCGCTCTCCTGGCTACCATTCCCAATCCTGTCATGGGCGGCATCGTCATCCTGCTCTTTGGCATGATTGCCAGCATAGGTATCCGCACCTTGGTGGAAAGGCAAGTGGACCTGACCAAGTCCCGCAACCTGGTCATAGTCTCTACCATCCTCATCCTGGCCATCAGCGGCATATCCATCGGCGGCGGCCTCGTCCAGGGCATGGGACTGGGCGCCCTGGCCGGAATCCTCCTCAACATTGTCCTGCCGGATAAAGAAGAGGAGGAACCGAAGGAAAAAATTCCCACTCCCATTACAAGGTTCGACCAATAGAAAAAGCCCCGGGCCCTGGCCCGGGGCTTTATTGTTTTTACAGTGCCTGTTCCAAATCGGCAATGATGTCTTCGGGATCTTCCAGGCCGACCGACAGCCGCACCAGGCCGGGGGTGATGTTGACGGCCAGGCGCTCCTCTTCCGGCACCACCGAATGGGTCATGGAAGCGGGATGCTGAATGAGGGTATCCACATCGCCCAGACTTACAGCCAAATGCATGAGCTTGACGCCGTTCATCAGGCGGACGCCGGCCTCGTACCCGCCTTTGAGTTCGAAAGACATGACGCCGCCAAAACCGCTCATCTGTTTTTTGGCCAGTTCATGCTGTGGGAAGGACTCCAGGCCGGGATAGTATACTTTCTCCACCGCCGGATGGCTTTCCAGGAACCTGGCCACTGCCATGGCATTGCTGTTATGCCTGTCCATACGCACGGGCAGGGTCTTCAGCCCCCGCAGCAGCAACCAGCTTTCAAAGGGCCCGATAATGCCCCCGATGTCTTTAAGGGTAGTCATCCGCATTTCGTCAATTAAATTCTTGGGTCCGATGGCCAGGCCGGCCACCACGTCGCCGTGGCCGTTGATGTACTTGGTGGCACTGTGGACGACGATGTCGGCGCCCAGTTCCAGGGGACGCTGAAAATATGGAGTCATAAAGGTGTTGTCCACCACAACTTTGGCCCCGTGCTCATGGGCGATGTCCGCCACCGCCTGAATATCGGTGAGGCGCATGGTGGGGTTGGCTGGCGTTTCGATGTACACCACCTTGGTGTTGGGCCGAAGGGCCTTTTTTACCGCCTCCAGGTCAGCGGTATCCACGCCGGTGGCGGTGACGCCAAAGCGGGTGAGCAGGTCGTGCAAAAAGGCAAAGGTGCAGCCGTACAGGGCCGAAGAGTGCACAACGTGGTCGCCCTGGCTGACCAGGGCCATGAGCACCGCGGTAATGGCCCCCATTCCGGAACCGGCAGCAAAGGCCGCTTCCCCGCCCTCGAGGCTGGCGATTTTTTCCTCCAGGGCAGTTTGTGTGGGGTTGCCCAGGCGGGTATAGATGTAGCCCTCTTCTTCACCGGCAAAGCGAGCGGCGCCCTGGGCCACATTCTTAAAGACAAAGGTCGAGGTTTGGTAAATTGGCGTGGTGAGGCTGCCGTAAAGGAGATCCGGCTTTTGCCCGGCGTGGATGGCCCGGGTCGAAAAGCCCAGTTTTCCGTCCATTTCCCATCTACCTCCTGTGCAGGATTTTCGTTGCCCTAACTTTATGCAAAAAATATACCAAAGCTGGCACCGCCGTTGCCGCCCCGGCGCCGGCCCGCCTTTGGAAACTAATCTTTCCGATTGGAAATATATCTTTCCAGCCCGTAGCGCTTGACCTTGTTGCGAATGCTGGTATGGGACAGGCCCAGGGCCTCGCCGGCCCTGCGGGTGCTCCCGTACTTGCGCAAAGCGGCGGCGACAACTTTCCGCTCCAGTTCCGCCACCTGCTCCTTCAGCGTGCCCCGGCCGGCTGCGACAGCCGCCTCCGCCTGGTCCAGCAACAAATGCCGGGGCTCGATGGCAGAAGCTCCAGCAAGGGCTGCGGCCCGCTCCAATACGTTTTCCAGCTCTCTGACGTTTCCGGGCCAGTGATAGTCCCGCAAAACAGCCATGGCTTCGGGCGTCAGCGCCGCCTGGTGCCTGGCCAGCAACGCTTGCACAATAGGTTCGATATCCTCCCGGCGCTGGCGCAAGGGGGGCAGGGTCAGGGGAATGACATTAAGGCGGTAAAAAAGGTCTTCGCGAAACTTGTGCTCCCGGACCAGCTGCACCAAATCCTGGTTGGTAGCGGCCATAATGCGCACGTCCACCTGGATTTCTTCATTGCCCCCCACCCGGCGAATATGGCCCGATTGCAGGGCCCGCAGCAGTTTGGCCTGGAGGTGGGTGGGAAGTTCGGCGATCTCGTCCAAAAACACCGTGCCGCCGTGGGCAAACTCAAAGAGGCCCATGCGACCGCCCCGCCGCGAACCGGTAAAGGCGCCGTCTTCGTAGCCAAAGAGCTCGCTCTCCAGCAGGGCATCGGGCAGGGCTCCGCAGTTGATGGGCACAAAGGGCATGTCCCGGCGCGGGCTGGCGGCGTGAATGGCCCGGGCCAGCAACTCCTTGCCGGTACCGCTCTCGCCGTAGATGAGGATGGTTGCACTGGTTTCCGCCACCCGGCGGGCCAGTTCCAGCAACTCGCCCATGACCCGGCTGCGGTACAGGATATTGGCAAAGGTTATCTCCTGCGCCCGGGTCACCGAATGCACCAGGGCGCGAATTTGGCCGGGGTCTTTGAGGCTGGCCACCACGCCGCAGACCTTGCCCTCTTCATTGATCAGGGGGCGCCCGCTGGTCATGTACCTGGTCCGCACCGGTCCCCGGCTGATGACTATCTCCTGGTTGTCGTAGCCCTGGCCCGTCTTGAGGGTCCTGAGCATGGGCACATCGGGGCTCAGCACCTGGGCAACATTTTTGCCCAGCACTTTGCGGCCCTGGAGATTGAGGATGGATTCTGCCGTCTTGTTCAGCAGCGTAATTCTGCCCTGGGCATCCACCGCCATGAGGCCTTCGCTGACGGCCTCGACGATGGCCTGAATTTCCCGGCGCCGTTCCTCCTGGGGCAGGCTGGAAATTTCCGCGACGGAGTGCACGCCGGACAGCTCCAGGAGGCGCGCCCGGATTTCCGAAAACTGGACCTGACCGCGAATGCGGACGAAAATGGCCCCTGACACCACTTCCATGGCCTGAATGTCCCAGCCCCGGGCGGCGAAGACCTGGAGCACGTCCAATACCATGCCCACCCGATCGGCAGTGTTAATCTTGATGCGCATAAGCCCACCTCTGGAAAGAAATCTTTCCAGAGGTATTCGCCGCCGGGCATCCTTTATCCTGCCTTATGCCGGCGCCGCTCATGATGCGGCAGGATTTTTTTGCACCACGCAGACCACGTCTTTGCCCCGGGTCACCTTCCCCTCTGCGACGCCGGTGGCTTCCGCCAAAATTTCCTGGTTAGTCACCACCAGGGCGGAGTGCAGTTCCTTGCCGGCCGCTTTTATCACATCGGCATCGAATTTAATCAGCGCCTGGCCGGGCTTGACCTGCTCTCCTTCGCCGCAGAGCTGTTCAAATCCCTCGCCCTTCAAATCGACGGTATCCAGGCCGATGTGCAACAGCAGTTCCAGGCCGTGAGACGTCTTCATGACCAGGGCATGGCCGCCGGGGAAGACCTTGACGATTTCCCCCGCCGCCGGCGCAACCAGGGTATTGCCTCGGGGCATGAAACCCACGCCCTTGCCCAGCAGGCCGTCGGCAAAGACCGGGTCGGGGAAATCTGCCAGATCCAGCACGTCCCCGTCCAGGGGCGCCAGCAGTTCAATGATTTCTGCCTGTTGGCGCAAAGCCAGGATTTCGTCCCGGATCAGGTCGCTGTCCCCGCCGTAGACAATCTGGAAAATTTCTGCAGCCGGCCTGCTTACACCTGCCGCCGGCAACTTCTCCAGCGCCGCTTCATCCACCCGGGCTGGGTTGAGCACCGTCACCCGCAGCCGGGTCAGGCAGGCATCCACCGCCCTGAGGTTGGTAAGGCCGCCCAGGGCAGCCACGGTATCCCGGGCCCTTGGGGCCAGGCCGGTGGCGGCGGCAACTCCAGCCGTCTCCTCCTCCGCCCCCCGGCCGGGGGTGGGGTAGTTGAAGCGGCGGATAACCAGGCGGAAGACAAGGTAGTAAATCACCGCCATCACAGCCCCCAGGGGAAAGATCAGCCAGGGGTTGGCGGCCTTGTGCAAATTCATGAAAAACAGGGGCAGGGCGTAACCGTAATGCCTTATGCCCAACAGGTAGGACACCATCAGGGTGGCTCCCGTCAGCACGCTGTGCACGGCAAAGAGCAGGGGGGCCGCGAAGATAAAGACAAATTCCACCGGCTCGGTAATGCCGGTAATAATTGAAGTGAGAGCGGCCGTCAGCATAATGCCGGCCACCTTTTTGCGGTTTTCGGGCCGGGCTTCATGGACCATGGCCAGGGCCGCCGCCGGCAGGGCGAACATCATGGTGACAAAGAACCCGCCCGAAAACGCCCCGGCACTGGGGTCTCCGGCAAAAAAGCGGGCCAGTTCGCCCGTTACCAGGTTGCCTTCGGGAGTGACAAAACTGCCAAAGACGTGGAGCAACAGGCTCTGCAAAATATGGTGCAGCCCGGTGGGTATCAGCAGGCGGTTGAGCAAGCCGTAGATAAAGGCACCGTAATGGCCGGTACCAAACACCCAGTTGCCCAGGGCCAGAATGACGTTATTGATGGGGGGCCACAGGTAACCGAAGAACACTCCGGCCCCAACGCTGACCAGGGACACGATGATGGGCACAAAGCGCTTGCCGGAAAAAAAGCCCAAAAACTCGGGAAAGCGGATGTTGCGAAAACGCCAGTACAGCGCCGCCGTATACGCCCCCACGATAATCCCGCCCAACACGCTCATCTCGTTGGGTATGAACTCGCCGCTTTCCAAAGCAAAGCCGGGATTGATGGCAGCCATCACCTTGACCAGAATGACGTGACCGGCCGCAGCGGCAAAGGCCGCCATGCCGTCGTTGTCGGTAAAGCCGATGGCCACCCCCACGGCGAACAGCAGGGGCAGGTACTCCACAATAATGGCGTTTCCTGCGGCCTTAAAAAACTCCGGACCAAACTCCCCGACAGCTATAAACAAAGCCGCCACCGGCATGACGACGATGGGCACCATCAGGGCCTTGGCCACCCTTTGCATTATTCCCCTCCACTTCATAGGCGTTTCTCCTCCTCAAAATAGCGATAATTAACCAGGGCGATATCCGCCTCGGCCAGGATTTTTTTAAACCAGCCGGCAGTGAGCAGCTCCCTTTCCCGGGCCCGGCGCTCAGTCAGCGAGCTGATGCCGGCCAGCTCGGCGTCGTCCTCGCTGCCGGGGTGGCAGAAAAGCTCGTGCACCCCGGGCCCCAGCCGGGCCACGTACCGTCCCATCCCTTGCCGGTCGGGGGGAAAGGCCTCGAGCCCCGCCACGGTGACGGGACTGGCGCAGGCCAGTTTCCCGGCCCTGCGCCAGGAAATCCCGGCCAGCCTGCGCTGCCAGCCGCCGATTCCCATCAGCGCAAAGCTTTGGGGGCTGATGAGGCGCAGCGCCGGAAGCTCAAATTCCCGGGCCAGCTTCACCGCCACATCCACCAGGCCGGGCCAGAGGTGCACGTGGTGATGGCTGTCCAAATGGGTGGGTTTCAGGCCCGCCTCCACCAGGCGGGTAATCTGCGCCCGCCACTCCTTCTCCACCTCGTCTTTCCTCCACAGCGGCGCCCGCCCCAGGCGCCGGAAGCGCCCCCTTTTGTCCACCAGCGACGGCACCTCTTCGGGAGGCAACACCGGCCTCAAGGCAGTGAGGGTAAGGTGCACCCCCACTCCCAGGCCGGGATTGGCCCGGGCCAGCTCCACCGCCTCATGCCAGGCCAGCCCCACCGCCATCAGGGTGGCCGAAGTCAGCACCCCGGTTTGGTAGGCTTCTAGTACCGCCCGGTTGATGCCGGCGGTAAGACCAAAATCGTCGGCGTTGATAATCAGAGCTCTCATTTCTTCAGGACAATGAGCCCGCCGTGGGCTTCCAGGTAATCGTCGAGGATTTTTTCGGCCACCTCCAGCGATGGCACCAGCGGGTTGAGGTTAAGGGCGAGCAGGGCCTTGGCATAGCTCTGCTCCATGGCCGCCTCCACCGTAAGCTTTTCATATGCCGCCACCAGCTGCATCAGGCCCAGCATGTCGGTGTCGGGCCGCTCGACCTGCAGCGGGCGCACCCCCCGCTTGTCGACGAGACAGGGGATTTCCACACAGGCGTCGTCTGCCATGCCCGGCACAGCACCGTTGTTCAGGACATTGACGACAAATTCCTCGCTTTTGTCGTTGTAAATGGCGCTGAGCACGCTGACCATCAGCTCGGAATGCCACTGGCCGCCCCTGCTCTTCCACAGCCGGATGTCGTCGCCCCGTGCCACCTCGGCAAAGTGGGCCAGCAACTCTTTTTCAATGCCCTGAACCACTTCGCCCCGGGTTTTCTCCGCCTGCATTTGCCTTTCCAGGCACTCCCGGCCCAGGTAGTAGTATTGCAGGTAGGGCGAGGGAATAATCCCCAGCTTGTTGAAGATGCGCACAATCATGGCGCTCTCCTCAGCGGTTTTCTCGTCGTCACTGGGCAGCATGGCCATGACGTCAACAGTCCCGGCCATCTCCCGGATTTGCGGCATGATGTCCCTGCCGTCGACAAAAATCCGGCGGAACCAGCCCAGGTGGTTAAGGCCGACATAGTCCAGCTTGACCTTGTGCCGGGGCACCTTGAGCAAGTTGGCGATAAAGTGCTGGACGCCGATGGGCACGTCGCAGATGCTTACCGCCTTGATGTCGGTGTACTTGGCCAGCATGGCGGCAACCATGCCCGACGGATTGGAATAGTTGATGAGCCAGGCCTCGGGGGCGTGTTCTTTAATGTCCCGGGCAATGGAATACATTTCCGGCAACGTGCGCAGGGCCATGGCAAAACCGCCGGGTCCCACTGTCTCCTGGCCGATGACCCCGTACTTGAGGGGAATCTTCTCGTCCAGCACGCGGCCGGCCAGTCCCCCCACCCGGATCTGGCACAGGATAAATGCGCTGCCGGCAATGGCCTCAATTCTGTCGACAGTGGTGCTCACCCGGACCTGGGGCAGGTCCCGGGCCGCCATTTTGCGGACAATTTCCCCCACTATGCCGAGCTTTTCCCCATCGATGTCCATGAGACAGAGCTCGGTAAAAGGGACCTCGTCCCGAATCTTGAGCAAGCCTTCGATTAAACCCGGGGTATAAGCGCTGCCCCCGCCGATTATGGAAATTTTCACTGCTCTTCCCCTCCTCGCTCGTTCTACCATATAATTTGCCATTTCTCCCCTATTTCCTGCCGGCTGGGGCACGCGCGGGACGCGGGTACACACAGGGGACGCGTACCGCTGTCTCACTTTCGCCCGGCTTGGCAACAAACCGCCGCCGCGCAAATCCACTGCACGGATTCCGGCAATGGACGTGAGACACTTGTACACGTCCCCTGTGGCGCAGACTCAAAGAATTGCCGCCAGAATACCCCCCACCGCCACTGCGGTGATGATGGAAACCAGCCACACCGCTGCTGCGATTGCCGCGCCGTGCTCTTTGACGAGGACCAGCAGCGTGGCAATGCAGGGAACAAACAGGGTTATGGTCACCAGGGCCACGAAGAGCTGGGAACCGGCCAAACCCAAAGCCAGCAGCCCGGCGGCGCCAAAATCCCTCCGGATAATTCCCATTATGAAAGCGCATACCACCTGAGGAGGCAGTTTCAGCCACCCGGCAGTAATGGGGGCCATGACCTGCTCCAGCTGCTCCAGCACGTGAAAGTAGTCCAGCACCGATACCAGCACAGCTCCCAGGACAAAGAGGGGCAATGCATCCTGGACAAAGGCCCTGGCCTTGGCCCAGGACTTGCGCAGCACATTGCCGGGCCGGGGCAGGCGCAGGCGGGGCAGCTCCAAAAACAACCCCTCCGGCTCGCCGGGCATAATCCTGTGTAAAAGCACCCCGGCCGCCAGGAAGATGCCCAGGAGTATTCCCCCATACAGCGCCAGCCAGCCCAGGCCCATGGGTACCAACATCATCGCAATCAGGCCGGTCTGAGCCGAGCAGGGCACCGCCAACCCCAGCAAAAAGGCAAGGATGATCCGCTCCCGGCGGCTGGACATTATGCGCGTGGATATCACCGCCATGGTGACGCAGCCAAAGCCGAGGATGAGGGGAATCACCGCCTTGCCGTTGAGACCCATGGGGCGGAAGGTGTTATCCAGAAGTACTGCCAGGCGCGGCAGGTAACCCGAGTCTTCCAGCACCGCCAGCAACAGGTAAAAACTGAAGACCAGGGGCAGGAGCAGGCCCAGGCCATAGGCAAGGGCCATGGTCAGCACGCCCAATTCTCCCGCCAGCACGTGGGCCAGCAGCCCCCCACGCGGCAACAGCACGTTAAGGGCGCGGGTCAGGGGCGGAATCACCCACCGGTTCATAACAATGCCTTCGGTGAAGCCCACCAACTTGCCGGCCACCAGTCCTCCCAGCACCCACCAGATTGCCGCCAGCACTGCAGCCGCCGTCATCAGCCCCGTCACCGGCCGCGTCAGCCACCTGTCCGCGGCGGAGAGCTCAGTATTGCCGTCGGACAGCCCGGTGACGGCGGCGCTGATGGCATTGGCCCGTTGGCGCCGGCCCGGGCTGCCGGGTGATGCACCGCCGCTCCGGCGAGGGGGGTTCCGGCAAAGCCGGGCCAACTCCCGGGCCAGCTCCGACATCCCCTCCCCCCTTACTGCGGCAGCCGGCAGCACCGGCACCCCCAGCTCTGCTTCCAAACGGGCCAGGTCAGGCACCCTCCCGCTCCTCCTGGCCTCGTCCATCATGTTGACCACAACCAGCATGGGCTTGCCCAGATCCAGCAACTGCAGGGTCAGGAACAAATCCCTGCGCAACCGGGTGGCATCCACAACGTTGACGATAATCTCCGCCTTGTCTATAATTTCCCGGGCCAGGCGTTCTTCGTCGTTGGCGCAGTTCAGCCCGTAGACTCCCGGGGTATCGGCGACCTCATGGCATTGCCATCTGCCCCGGCTCACTTCCACAGTAGTGCCGGGATAGTTGGACACTTCGGCGTATTTCCTGGTCAGAAAGTGAAAAACCACCGACTTGCCCACATTGGGATTGCCGGCCAGGACTATCCTCTTGGCGGGCGCCAAAGGGTAATTTGAATTTTGCGGGCAGTTTCGGCGCCCACCGCCACCATTTGCCCGTTTCGGCCCAGAATTACCGGGCCGTTGCGCTGTCTGGCCACGCAATACACATCCTCTCCTTCCCCCATCCCCAGGCACTCGGCCTGGCGGCGCACAGCCTCATCCCTGATCCTGACTATGACGTACCGCTTGCCCGGGGCTGCAGCCAACAAATTCATAGTCGACCTCCGTCGGCATAATTATTGGTACGTATTATTCACGCGGGGAAAGGAATATGCAGGGACATCAGCCACAAAAAACGGGCAAAACAAAAGACAGACCCGTCCAGGTCTGTCCCCTGTTCTGTCATGCCACCACGGGCTGGTCGCCGTACAAGGCCGAGAGCTTTTCCTCGGCCGCCGCCACAAGCTCCGAAGCGGCAAAAGCCACCCCGGCGCGCTTCATGCCATAGTAAAGCAACAGATTTATCAGTTCGGCATACTCCAGGCCGGCGGCCACAGCCATCTGGGGCAACGACGATGCCGGCGCCAGGGACGGCGTGCCATTGACGTCAATGACATACAAGTTGCCTGCAGCATCTGCCTTGATGTCTACGCGGACGACATCGGCACACCCCAGGGCGATAAAAGACTGCAATGCCAGCTCCCGCAACCGGAAATAAAGGTCCTCGTGCAGCCCGATAATCTGCGGCGCCCTGCGCTCTTTACGCCGCCTTTTTATGTTGGCTGAACGGATGTGGGTGCCCAGGAATATGGGCGGCAAAACCACCGGATCGGCATTTCCCAGCACTGCCACTGTGTACTCAGGACCGGGCAAAAATTGCTCCGCTACAAAACCGACGGGCCCCAGCATCCGGGTTAAGGTGCTAATGCGGCGAGCCAGTTGCCTGGGATTGCGGACGACGGAACCCTTGTCAATGCCAATGCTGTTGCCGCCTCCCGCCGGCTTGACAAACAGGGGAAAGCGGGACAGCGGTATGTCGGGAAGCGCGTCCTCCTCCACCGCCACATACCAGGGACACGGTATGCCCCGGGCGCGGAGAATCTCGTAGGTCAGGTTCTTTTGGCGGCAACGCTCCATGGCTTCAACGGAGGAATGGGAATAAGGCACCCCCAGTTCAGCCAGGCTTCGCCGCACCAGAGCGGCGCCGTTGCCGTTGTATAGAGTGCGGGGTTGGTGCAAAAAACCTTCGGCGATACAAAAGGCGAAATCCGGCCTGCCCTTCTGTTGAAAAACCTCTGCCAATGTATCCGCAGAAGTAAGGTTGACGGGGATAATCTCGTTGCCCCCCCGAAGCAAAGCCTGTTCGACGGCTGTAATTGTACTCTTGGCAGCACATTCCACCAGCATCCCTTTGCGCATCCTGTCCGGTACCCAATTGTAGACGAAGGCAATCTTCTTCAAGGCAACACCCCCTTCATCCTTTCCGCGTGATAATTATATCTTATTCGCCTGACCGCGGCAATATCCATAGGCAAATAATATAGCAAAGATACAGAAAGGAGGAATTCCCCTGACAAATGCGACGGGGACGCGTTACGTGTCTCACTCCCGCCGTGGGACATGGCCATGGGCTTGAGCGCGCCCCGGTCTGGCCGCAGAGCGGAACGGGAAAGGAGACAGTCGCATGCGTCCCCGGTGTCGCAGATAAAAATCAGCTGATGGCGGTGAGTTCCTGGTCCTTGTACTGCAACTGATACAGGTGGTAGTAATAGCCTCCCTTGGCCAGGAGTTCCTGATGGTTGCCCATCTCCCGCACCTGACCCTTGTGCAGCACGATGATCTTGTCGGCGTTTTGGATGGTGGACAGCCGGTGGGCCACCACGATGGTGGTGCGGTCCTTGGATATGGTGCGCATAGCGCGCTGAATAATCTGCTCTGTCTCGGTATCGATGTTGGCGGTGGCCTCATCCAGGACCAGAATCTTGGGATTAAAGGCCAGAGCCCGGGCAAAAGCCACCAACTGGCGCTGTCCCGCCGACAGGGTGGCGCCCCTTTCCTTAACCTCGCTCTGATACTGCCGGGGCAAAGCAGAAATGAACTTGTCGGCATCCACGGCCTCGGCGATGTCGTGGATGCGCTCATCGTCGATGTCGTAATTGTTGAGGCGGATGTTGTCGGCAATGGTGCCGCTGAACATGAACACATCCTGGAGGACCACGGCTATGTTACGCCGCAGCTCGCTGACATCCATGGTCTTGATGTCGATGCCGTCGATGAGGATCTGTCCCTTTTGAATATCGTAGAGGCGGCTGATGAGGTTGATGATGGACGTCTTGCCGGCGCCGGTGGCGCCGACAATGGCCACGGTCTGTCCTTTTTCGACGGTGAAGCTGACATCCTTAAGCACCCATTCGCCGGGATTGTAGGCAAACCAGACGTTGCGGAACTCGATTTTGCCCTGGATATCGGGCTTGACGGGGTTGTCGATATTGGTGATCTCGGGTTTGGTGTCCAGCAGCTGGAAAATGCGCTCCGAGGAAGCCATAGCCGCCTGCATGATATTGTAGCGTTCGGCCATGTGGTTAATGGGCTCAAAGAACATCTTGACATATTGGACAAAAGCGTAAAGCACGCCAAATTCGATGGCGCCCCGCAGGACATCGCCGCCGCCGATCCAGATGAGCAGGGCGACGCCAAAGTAGTACAGGGAGTTGAGGAAGGGGCGGAAAATGGCAAAGACCTTGAGTTCCCCCAAACTGGCGCGCAGGTGGGCGCGGTTGATCTTCTCAAAGTCGTCGAACTTCCTCTTCTCCTGGTGGAAGATCTGGATGATGCGCATGCCGGAAATGCTTTCCTGGAGGAAGGCGTTGATTCTGGCCAGGCGCACCCGCACTTCGCGGTAGGCCTTTCTGGCCATGGTCCGATAAATAAACGTTGCCGCTATGACCAGGGGCAGCAAGGCAAAGGAGAGCAACGCCAGCCGGGCATTCATCCTCAGCATGACCAGGACGATGCCCGCCAGGGTGAAAATATCCTTGAACATGTTGACCAGGACGTCGGTGAACAGCTCGCTGAGGACTTCGGTGTCGTTGGTCACCCGGGTAATGAGGCGGCCGACGGGATTGGTGTCAAAAAAGCGCAGGGACATCTGCTGGAGATGGGAAAAGACGTGATGGCGCAGGTCAAAGATGATTTGCTGTCCCGTCTTGTTCAGCAGGTAAAACTGCCCGTAGTGAAAGACGAAGCCCACTGCAATGACCGCCAGGTAGATTACCGCCAGGCGGATCAACGCTGAAATGTCTGCGGCCCGCAACGCCCGGTTTTCTTCGGGGTCAATGGGGGTGCCGGGGAACCGGCCGGCTTCGGTGACAAAATAGACCGTCCCGCTGTCTTCCTCCACCCGGTATTCCTTGCCCTTGAGTTCCGTCGGCACCAGGTAATTAATGCCGGCATGGGCGGCCACCTGGTACCGGACAGCTCCGGCGGGCGCCTGTACCTGTTCCTGCCGCACCAGCACTTGGCCCTGAACCTCCACCCCGGCCACGGGTTCGGTCCCGGGAGCAAAAGCTATATAGGTCTTGGTCCCGATGTAATCGTCAATGGCAATGCGAACCAGCCAGGGCTTTGCCAGCTCCACTCCCGTGATGACCACTAGGAGCAGCACCGAAATCAGCAAAGCCTTCCAGTACGGCCTGGCATAGCCCAGCAGCCTTTTCATCAACCTGCTGTCATAGGCTTTGCCCAGAATTTGTTCTTCGTGGTAATTTTCCATGACTGCTCCCCCCTTAGGCCTCGGCCACTTTCTTTTCCAATTGCTGTTTCAGGTACAGGTGCTGGTAGAGGCCGCCCCGCCTGATCAGCTCCTGATGGGTGCCCCTTTCAACAATCCTGCCCTGGTCCATAACAATGATCTCGTCGGCATCCTTGACGGTGGATACGCGGTGGGAAATGATGATGCTGGTCCGGGTCTGCATGACTTTACGCAGGCCCTTGAGAATTTCCTCTTCGGTGTGGGTATCCACCGCCGACAGGCAGTCGTCGAGAATGAGAATGGCCGGATCCTTGATGAGGGCCCGGGCAATGGATATCCGCTGTTTCTGCCCGCCGGAAAGGGTTAGCCCCCGCTCGCCCGACATGGTCTCGAACTTGTTGGGAAAGTCGACGATGTTGTCGTAAACCTGGGCCAGGCGCGCCGCCTCTTCAATCTCCTCCTGGCTGAACTCGCCGGCGAAAGCGATGTTGTTGGCGATGGTATCGGAAAAGAGGAAATTGTCCTGGGGTACAAAACCGATATTTTCCCGCAACACCTTGAGGGGAATGCGGTTGATGTCAATTCCGTCGATGAAGAGCTGCCCCGGTTTGGGGTTATACAGGCGCACCAACAGGTTGACCAGGGTGGTCTTGCCGCTGCCGGTACGGCCGATGATGGCCAGGGTCTTGCCCCGCGGCAACCGGATATTGATGCCCTTGAGCGCCTCGGTGCCGTTGGGATAGGTGAAATCCAGGTTGCGGAATTCGATTTCCCCCTTCAATTCGCTTACCTCGACGCAATCGGGGCCGTCGAACACCTCGGGCTTGGCCGAAAGCAGGGCACCCAGTCGCTCCATGGAAGCAATCCCCCGTTGCAGGACATTGATGACCCGGCCCAGTGCCATCATGGGCCAGACCAGCATGCCCAGGTAAGTGTTGAAGGCGACCAGTTCGCCCAGGGTGATGGCAGCGCTGATGACCATAATGCCGCCGTAGCCCAGGACGATGAGGTAGCTGATTCCCGAGATAAGCTGAATCATGGGACCCATCAGGCCCCAGACCTTGATCATTTGCATATTCTTGACTACGTAGTCCCTGGCCGCCCGGTCAAACCGTTGGATTTCCGCTTCTTCCTGAACAAAGGACTTGATCACCCGGATTCCGGAGAGGTTTTCCTGAACCCGGTCGGTGAGGGCGGAAAAAGACTGCTGCACAGCCCGGAAACGCCCGTGGATCATCTTGCCCAGCCTGCCGGCCAGGCCGGCCAGGAAGGGCATGGGCAGGAGGGCGAGCAGGGTCAGCTTCCAGTCGATGGTGTTGGCCATGAGGTAGACGGTGACCACCGTCATGAAAATTGAATCCAGCAACATCAGAACCCCCGGCCCCAGGGTCATGCGCAGGGCGCGCACGTCGTTGGTGGCGTGGGCCATGAGGTCGCCGGTCTTGTGTTCGGTGAAAAAGTTGGCGGAAAGGGTTTCAAAGTGGGCAAACAATTTATTGCGCAGGAAATACTCCACTTTGCGCGCAGAACCCATGATGAAGATGCGCCACATAAAACGCCCCACCGCCATGGCGACGGCGATGGCGACGATATAGCCGGCGTAACGCAGCAAATCCGCCGTCCCAATTTGGCGCATGTTGATCAGGTCGGTGACTTCCCCCAGCAAACGGGGAAATTGGAGGCTAATAATGTTTACAACGATTAGCCAAAAAATGCCCACCACGTACCGCCAGGCATTGTCCCGAAAGAATTCCCGCAAATGTGAAAACGATTTCATCGTCTCGCCCCCAACAATATATGCATACAGAAATGTTACCACAAGGCAGGCAGCCTGACAAACTCTGCCTCAACCCAAAAAGCCGCGAAATAACCCAAATGCCGGTAAAAACTAATGAAAGCTTTAATTTTCCGATACACGGAATATCCCCGAATAAAAATACACCCTCGCCGAGGGTGCAATGGTACCGAGAGCTTAGTTGGGAATACAGATGACCTGACCGACCTGCAGGTTGTCGGGGTTGACGCCGGGGTTGGCCTGCTGAATGGCCTGCACCGTGGTGCCGAAACGCTGGGCCAGCAGGAAGAAGGTGTCCCCGGGCCGGATGGTGTACAGGAAGCCGTTGGGGCACTGGGGCGGGGCAGGCGCCGTGGGGATGCAGATGACCTGGCCG